>NZ_CP162822.1:4920000-5605000 GCF_054681355.1 Pseudomonas sp. H1_G08 | reverse complement strand
CTCTAGCTTGCCAGTTTTGGATGCAGTTCCCAGGTTGAGCCCGGGGATTTCACATCCAACTTAACAAACCACCTACGCGCGCTTTACGCCCAGTAATTCCGATTAACGCTTGCACCCTCTGTATTACCGCGGCTGCTGGCACAGAGTTAGCCGGTGCTTATTCTGTCGGTAACGTCAAAATTGCAGAGTATTAATCTACAACCCTTCCTCCCAACTTAAAGTGCTTTACAATCCGAAGACCTTCTTCACACACGCGGCATGGCTGGATCAGGCTTTCGCCCATTGTCCAATATTCCCCACTGCTGCCTCCCGTAGGAGTCTGGACCGTGTCTCAGTTCCAGTGTGACTGATCATCCTCTCAGACCAGTTACGGATCGTCGCCTTGGTGAGCCATTACCTCACCAACTAGCTAATCCGACCTAGGCTCATCTGATAGCGCAAGGCCCGAAGGTCCCCTGCTTTCTCCCGTAGGACGTATGCGGTATTAGCGTTCCTTTCGAAACGTTGTCCCCCACTATCAGGCAGATTCCTAGGCATTACTCACCCGTCCGCCGCTGAATCCAGGAGCAAGCTCCTCTCATCCGCTCGACTTGCATGTGTTAGGCCTGCCGCCAGCGTTCAATCTGAGCCATGATCAAACTCTTCAGTTCAAACATCTTTGGGTTTTTAAGAAACCCTAAACTTGGCTCAGCAATCGTTGGTTACATCTTTGATTTCTCGCGGAGTAACTTGTGATGCTGATAATCTTGTTGACTATCAGTCTGACTGCACAAGCACCCACACGAATTGCTTGATTCAGTTGTTAAAGAGCGGTTGGTTAAGATCTTTCGTCTCAACCGAGGCGCGCATTCTACAGCAACCTCATTTGCTGTCAAGTGATTATTTTCAGAAGTTTTCGAAGAATTCTTCAACAACTTCAACCACTTGCGCTTCCGATCTCTCGTTAGCGGGAGGCGAATTCTACAGCGTTAATCGCTGCTGTCAACACCTCTTTTCTCCGCTTTCGACCGAGAAGATCGAACCGTTAAAAGAGCTACACATCACTGCTCTTTCAACTCATCCCAAGCCTCGATGATCTGAAGCAAGCCGCTGCCGAAAACTACGTAACTCTTTGAATCTCAAGGAGTTTTCCGCTTCGACCGCGCCGGAAGTGGGGCGAATTATAGACCTCTGGAATCTGCCGTCAACACCTATTTTCATATTTCTGTCATATGGGGCAAAAAGCCCCGAAAACGCGAAGGCCGACCTGAAAGGTCGGCCTTCTGCACATCCAGCTACTTATAAGCTAGGAAATGCGAACTGCGAAGCTTCATGGCTTGCACGCTGCGGCCAGCGCTGGGTGATCGCCTTGCGACGAGTGTAGAAGCGCACGCCATCCGGACCATACGCATGCAGGTCGCCAAACAGCGAACGCTTCCAGCCGCCGAAACTGTGATAAGCCACCGGCACCGGCAACGGCACGTTGACGCCGACCATGCCGACTTCGATCTCGTCGCAGAACAGCCGCGCCGCTTCGCCGTCACGGGTGAAGATGCAGGTGCCGTTGCCGTATTCGTGATCATTGATCAGTTGCATCGCCTCTTCCAGGCTGTTCACCCGCACCACGCACAGCACCGGCCCGAAGATCTCTTCTTTATAGATGCGCATCTCAGGGGTGACGTTGTCGAACAGGCAGCCACCGAGGAAGAAGCCGTCTTCATGACCGGCGACGCTCAGACCGCGACCATCGACCACCAGGGTCGCGCCCGCCGCCACACCGTCATCCACATAACCGCTGACCTTGTCACGCGCCTGACCGGTAACCAACGGCCCCATGTCCAGACCGCACGAGGTACCCGCGCCGATTTTCAGTGCCTTGATCTGCGGAACCAGTTTCGCCACCAGCGCGTCGGCAACTTGATCGCCAACACACACGGCCACCGAGATGGCCATGCAGCGTTCGCCGCAGGAACCGTAAGCAGCGCCCATCAGCGCACTCACCGCATTGTCGAGATCGGCATCCGGCATCAGTACCGCGTGGTTCTTCGCGCCGCCCAGTGCCTGAACGCGTTTGCCGCGCTTGGTGCCTTCGGCGTAGATGTATTCGGCAATCGGTGTCGAACCGACGAAGCTCAGCGCTTTGACTTCCGGCGCTTCGATCAACGCGTCCACCGCTGTCTTGTCACCATGGACCACACTCATCACGCCTTTCGGCAATCCTGCTTCCAGCAGCAACTGGGCGATCAGCAGCGTCGAGCTTGGATCGCGCTCGGATGGCTTGAGGATGAAGCAGTTGCCGCAGACGATCGCCAGCGGGTACATCCACAGCGGGACCATGGCCGGGAAGTTGAACGGGGTGATACCGGCAACAATCCCCAACGGCTGGAAGTCCGACCAGGCATCGATGTTCGGGCCGACGTTGCGGCTGTACTCGCCCTTGAGGATTTCCGGGGCGGCGCAGGCGAACTCGACGTTCTCGATACCGCGCTTCAATTCACCGGCGGCGTCTTCCAGGGTCTTGCCGTGCTCTTCGCTGATCAGTTGCGAGATGCGTGCTTCGTTCTGCTCCAGCAGCTGTTTGAAACGGAACATCACCTGGGCGCGCTTGGCTGGCGGCGTGTTGCGCCAGGCCGGGAACGCGGCCTTGGCGGCATCGATGGCTTTCTGAATGGTGGCCTGGCTGGCCAATGGCAGTTTATGGATCGCCTGGCCGGTAGACGGGTTGAACACATCCACCGCGCGACCGTTCTCGGTCACCAGTTCGCCATTGATCAAATGCGGGATAACACTCATCGAACACTCCTGAATTCTTGTGCGCAGACGCCCGCTACAGACACCTGCTAATTGCATAGCTATATAGAAGGAAAAATCAGTCGAGCTTGTTCAGCACTTCGCCGACCGCGTCGAACAGACGATCGAGGTCTTGCGGCTTGCTGTTGAAGGTTGGGCCGAACTGCAGGGTGTCGCCGCCGAAGCGTACGTAGAACCCGGCTTTCCACAAGGCCATGCCCGCTTCGAAAGGACGCACGATCGCGTCGCCGTCACGCCCGGCAATCTGGATCGCGCCAGCCAGGCCGTAGTTGCGGATGTCGATGACGTTCTTCGAGCCCTTCAGACCATGCAGCGCGTTTTCGAAATGCGGCGCGACTTCGGCGACGCTCTGCACCAGGTTTTCCTTTTGCAGCAGGTCGAGTGCTGCAAGGCCGGCGGCACAGGCCACCGGGTGTGCCGAATAGGTGTAGCCGTGAGGGAATTCCACGGCGTATTCCGGCGTCGGCTGGTTCATGAAAGTCTGGTAGATCTCGGAGCTGGCAATCACCGCGCCCATCGGGATCGCGCCGTTGGTGACTTGCTTGGCGATGCACATCAGGTCCGGGGTTACGCCGAAGCTCTCGGCGCCGAACATCGAACCGGTGCGGCCGAAACCGGTGATCACTTCATCGAACACCAGCAGAATGTTGTGCTGATCGCAGATTTCGCGCAGACGCTTGAGGTAACCCTGTGGCGGAACCAGTACGCCGGCGGACCCGGCCATCGGTTCAACGAACACCGCAGCGATATTGGAAGCGTCGTGCAGTTCGATCAACTTCAGCAGCTCATCGGCCAAAGCAATACCGCCCTGCTCCGGCATGCCGCGGGAAAACGCATTGCTCGCCAGCAGCGTGTGCGGCAGGTGATCGACATCCATCATCGCCTGACCAAACAGTTTGCGGTTGCCGTTGACGCCACCGAGGCTGGTGCCGGCGATGTTCACACCGTGGTAGCCACGGGCGCGGCCGATCATCTTGGTCTTGGTCGCCTGGCCTTTCAGGCGCCAGTAGGCACGGACCATTTTCACCGCAGTATCGGCGCACTCGGAACCAGAGTCGGTGAAGAACACGTGGTTCAGATTGCCCGGGGTCAGTTCAGTGATTTTCTCTGCCAGTTGGAACGACAACGGATGGCCGTACTGGAAACCCGGTGAGTAATCGAGAGTGCCCAGCTGTTTCGCAACGGCTTCCTGAATTTCTTTGCGGGTGTGCCCGGCGCCGCAGGTCCACAGACCGGACAGCGAGTCGTAGATCTTGCGGCCCTTGTCGTCGAACAGCCAGCTGCCTTCAGCGCCGACGATCAGCCGCGGGTCGCGTTGAAAGTTGCGGTTGGCGGTGTACGGCATCCAGTGCGCGTCCAGCTTCAGTTGACTGGCCAGTGGCGACGGCGCGTTTTCAGGCATGTTCATCGGGCAAAACCTCGCAGGGCATAAGCGTCAGAGAGATGGAAAGCGTTGTTGCAGCTAAATTGCCACGGCGATAAAGTCGGTGAAATCCAACTCTTCTAACCTTCAGTTAGATCATTGCTAAACAAAGAGAACAAAAAATGAGCAGCCGCCGCGCCGATCCGCTGGCCCAGGTCAGTGATTTTGATATTCGCCTGCTGCGGATCTTTCGCAGTGTCGTGGAGTGTGGCGGCTTCTCCGCAGCGGAAACCGTGCTTGGCATCGGCCGCTCGGCGATCAGCCAGCAGATGAGCGATCTGGAGCAGCGCCTCGGCTTGCGCTTGTGTCAGCGTGGCCGGGCCGGTTTTTCCCTGACCGAGGAAGGTCGTGAGGTGTATCAATCAGCGCTGCAATTGTTGAGTGCGCTGGAGAGTTTCCGCACTGAGGTCAACGGCCTGCACCAACATCTGCGCGGCGAGCTGATCATCGGCCTCACCGACAACCTCGTCACCCTGCCGCACATGCGCATCACCCATGCCCTCGCGCAGTTGAAGGAGCGCGGGCCGGACGTGCAGATCCAGATCCGCATGATTGCGCCGAACGAAGTTGAACAAGGTGTGCTCGACGGGCGCCTGCACGTTGGCGTGGTGCCGCAGGCCAGCGCCTTGTCAGGACTGGAATATCAGCCGTTATACAGCGAGCGTTCGCTGCTGTATTGCGCGGTGGGTCATCCGCTGTTTTATGTCGACGACAAGCAACTCGATGATCAACGCCTCGACAGTCAGGACGCGATTGCGCCAACCTTTCGTTTGCCGGCGGAGATTCAGGCGCATTATCAAGCGCTCAACTGCACCGCCAGTGCCTCTGACCGTGAGGGCATGGCATTTCTGATTCTGACCGGGCGCTACATCGGTTATCTGCCGGATCACTACGCCAGCCTTTGGGTGCAGCAGGGGCGTTTGCGTGCGCTCAAGGCCGGCACGCGTTTTTACGATTTGAGTCTGGCATCAGTCACGCGCAAGGGGCGGCGCCCTCATTTGGTGCTGGAAAGTTTCCTCGAGAGTCTGGCCGCGACGCGATAGATAAGCGCGCAGAGCCCAGCCCGGCAGGGCCTCATCGACAGAATCCAGGAATAACCTGAGCAAGTGGACAGGTTTTTGCAGTGAAGGGCTGACTCGTCCTTCAACAAGAAGCCAAAACCATGCAGCCAGATTCCGATTCGTCCAGTGAACTGATCTACGGCCTCAACGACCGCCCCAAACCACTCGCCGCCATTCTCGCCGCGCTGCAACACGTGCTCGCCAGTTTCGTCGGCATCATCACCCCGCCACTGGTGATTGGTTCGGCGCTCGGGCTGACCGCGCATCTACCGTACCTGATCAGTATGGCGTTGATGGTCTCGGGCGTCGGCACCTTTATCCAGGCGCGACGACCGTTCGGCATCGGCGCGGGGATGATCTGTCTGCAAGGCACCAGTTTCGCGTTTCTCGGTGCGGTGCTGTCGGCCGGGTTTCTGGTCAAGCAGCGCGGCGGCAGCCCGGAAGATATCCTGGCGATGATTTTCGGCGTGTGCTTTTTCGGCGCAATCGTGCAGATCGTGCTCAGCCGTTTCATCGGTCAGTTGCGCCGAGTGGTCACACCGCTGGTGACCGGCATTGTCATCACGCTGATCGGCATCAGCCTGATCAAGGTCGGCATCACCGATCTGGGTGGCGGCTTCAACGCGCCGGACTTCGGCGCGCCGGGCAATCTGGCCTTGGGCGTGTTCGTGCTGCTGACGATCATTCTGCTCAACCGTTCGAACACGCCTTGGGTACGACTGTCGGCGATCATCATCGGACTGGTGCTAGGCAGTCTCGCTGCGTGGTTCAGCGGAAAATTAGTGCCACAGCCGTTGCCTGACTTGCCGCTGGTGAGTTTTCCTACGCCGTTCAAGTTCGGATTCAACTTCGACTGGACCGCTTTCCTGCCGGTCGCGCTGATTTATCTGATTAGCACCATCGAAACCGTCGGCGACCTCACCGCCAATTGCATGCTCGCCCGCCAACCGATCAGCGGCCCTTCTTATATAAGCCGCTTGCGCGGTGGCGTGCTCGGTGACGGCGTGAGCTGCATGATTGCGGCGACCTTCAGCGCTTTCCCCAACACAACGTTCGCGCAGAACAACGGCGTGATCCAATTGACCGGCGTTGCCAGCCGCTACGTCGGTCTGTACATCGGCGCGATCCTGTTCTGCCTCGGCCTGTTCCCGATGATCGGTGCGGTGCTGCAACAGATCCCGAAACCGGTGCTCGGCGGTGCGACGCTGGTGATGTTCGGCGCAGTGGCGGCGGCGGGCGTACGCATTCTCGCGCAGTCACCGCTGGACCGGCGCAGCATGTTGATCATCGCCACTTCGTTCGGCGTCGGCCTTGGCATCGCCGCGCAACCGAACCTGCTGCACCTGTTGCCGAAACTGGTGCAGAACCTGTTCGACTCGGCGATCACCAGCGGCGGGTTGACGGCAATCTTCCTTTGTCTGTTGTTGCCGGAAGGCAAAACCGCCGAGACAAAAAGCCCCGCGTCATTGAACAAGATCGAACAGGCGTAACTGTTTTTCCGCGCAAGGACTTGTCGGATGCCTGTGGGTGCGCTATCAACGCAACTGGTTGCACCCACAGACAATCCCGGAAGTGCCTATGACCTTTGAAGTCCCAGCCCACGGCGGCAAACCCGCCAGCCGCATTCGTCAGAAGAACGAAGAGACCATTCTCAAAGCCGCCGAAGACGAGTTCGCCCGTCACGGGTTCAAAGGCACCAGCATGAACACCATCGCGCAGAATGCCGGGCTGCCCAAGGCCAACCTGCATTACTACTTCACCAACAAGCTCGGTTTGTATGTGGCGGTGCTGAGCAACATCATCGAGTTGTGGGACAGCACCTTCAACACCCTCACTGCCGAGGATGACCCGGCCGAAGCGCTGACCCGCTACATCCGCGCGAAGATGGAATTCTCCCGGCGCCAGCCACAGGCTTCGCGAATCTTCGCCATGGAAGTGATCAGCGGCGGCGAATGCCTGAGCGAATATTTCAATCAGGATTACCGCACCTGGTTCACCGGGCGCGCGGCGGTGTTTCAGGCGTGGATCGATGCGGGCAAGATGGATCCGGTCGATCCGGTGCACCTGATCTTCCTGCTGTGGGGCAGCACCCAGCATTACGCCGACTTCGCCACGCAGATCTGCCGCGTCACCGGGCGCAGCAAGTTGACCAAGCAGGACATGGAAGACGCCGGCAACAACCTGATCCGCATCATTCTCAAAGGCTGCGGCCTCACTCCTTCTCTATAAGACGTTTATGCCTTTCACCCTCAGCGGTTTTTGCGAGTACCGCGAAGAGATTCGCAAAAGCCGCTTCATCACTCTGGCGACGCCGATCAGCAGCCCCGCCGATGCGCAGGCGTTTTTCGAGCAGCACAGCGATTTGAATGCCACGCACAACTGTTGGGCGTGGAAACTCGGCGCGCAATACCGCAGCACTGACGACGGCGAGCCGGGCGGCACCGCAGGGCGCCCTATTCTCGCGGCGATCGAAGCGCAGGACTGCGATCAGGTCGCGGTGCTGGTGATTCGCTGGTACGGCGGCATTCAACTGGGCACTGGCGGCCTGGCCCGGGCCTACGGCGGTGGCGCCAACAAGTGCCTGCAAGCGGCGGAAAAAATCGAGCTGATCAGCCGCGTGCCGCTCAGTTGCGCCTGCGGATTTGCCGAGTTGGCGCTGGTGAAGTTGCGCGTGGCGGATCTCGGTGGATTGGTGGTGGAGGAAAACTTCACGGCCAATGGGGTTGAGTTGAAATTGGCGGTAGGAGAAGCGCAGATCGAAGTGCTGCAAAGTCAGTTGGCGGATCTGAGCCGTGGGCGGATTTTGTTGCAGCGTTGAGAGTGGAAGATCAAAAGATCGCAGCCTTCGGCAGCTCCTACAGGGTGATCGCATTCCACCTGTAGGAGCTGCGGAACGCTGCGATCTTTTTGGGGCATTACATGCATTCCATTTTCTGCCGACTTGCCCACATCGGCTGTGCACCCGACTGTGGATAACCTGAGCACATACCGCTGTAACCCTTCTGTCATGCGGCTTTGCGCGATTTGTTCACTTTTCGTTCAATTGATCCGACGAAACGAAAAATCAGCGTAAAAACAGATAGTTAACATCGTTTATCACCATTAGAAGAAAGCATCGCAGTGCTTATGCCCGACCTCGGCGCTTGCGCACAATTACTGTGGAACAACCTGTGGATAAGCCGTTCATGACCGTCGCTGTCGCTGGATCTGCCTAGGCCCCAAGTGATTGCTCGTTTTTTAACCAACGTAGCACGAGCAAAACTGGAGCCTGTTCAATGGCTTTGCGCTGAATTGGTGCTCGATAGAAAGACAAAACGCCCGCTGATGCGCTGCTGTCGGCACTTGCGGACCGGCTCCGCAAGCGTTCCTGACTCAATGGCCAGGAAATTGCTTTATCCACAGGCACAACTCCAAGTCAGTCGAGCCTGTCATGTCCATCGCCCCTTCCCCGCCGCGCCTGCAACTGCGCCAGATCAGCAAACGCTACCCCGGTTGTCTGGCCAACGACGCCATCGACCTGAGCATCGCGCCGGGTGAAATCCATGCCCTGCTCGGTGAAAACGGCGCGGGCAAAAGTACGTTGATGAAGATCATTTACGGGGTCACCCAGTGCGACAGCGGTGAAATGCTCTGGCAGGGGCAGCGCGTGCAGATGCGCAACCCGGCACAGGCGCGGCAGTTGGGCATTGGCATGGTGTTCCAGCATTTCTCCCTGTTCGAAACCCTCAGCGTGGCGCAGAACATTGCCTTGGCGATGGGCGCGGCGGCCGGCACGCCGAAGCAACTGGAACCGAAAATTCGCGAAGTATCGCGGCGTTACGGCATGGCGCTGGAGCCGGAGCGACTTGTCCACAGCCTGTCGATCGGCGAGCGGCAGCGGGTGGAAATCATCCGTTGCCTGATGCAGGACATCCGCCTGTTGATTCTCGACGAGCCGACCTCGGTGCTGACGCCGCAAGAGGCGGACGAATTGTTCATCACCCTGCGGCGCCTTGCCGACGAGGGCTGCAGCATTCTGTTTATCAGCCACAAGCTCGGTGAAGTGCGGGCCTTGTGCCACAGCGCCACGGTGCTGCGCGGCGGTCGGGTAGCCGGGCATTGCCTGCCGGCGCAATGTACGGATCAGCAACTGGCACAACTGATGGTCGGCGAAGCGGCGGCATTGATTGGCGAGTATCCGAAAGTCAGCGGTGGCGCGGCGTTTCTGCAGGTGCAGGGTTTGAGCTGGCACAACCCGGATCCGTTCGGCTGCTCGCTGACAGACATCGACCTGCAAGTGCGCAGCGGTGAAATCGTCGGCATCGCCGGGGTCGCGGGCAATGGTCAGGATGAGCTGCTCGCCCTGCTCAGCGGCGAGCAGCCCTTGCCTCGTGCGCAAGCGGCGACCCTGCGCTTCGCCGAGCGAAACGTCGCTGACCTGCGCCCGGACGCGCGGCGCAAACTCGGTCTGGCCTTCGTGCCGGCCGAACGCCTCGGCCACGGCGCGGTGCCGGAGTTGAGTCTGGCCGATAACGCCCTGCTCAGTGCTTTCCAGCAAGGACTGGTGAGCCGCGGGTTGATCCAACGCGGCAAAGTCGAAACCCTCGCGCAGCAGATCATCCAGCGTTTCGGCGTGAAGACCCCGGACACGCAAACCGCTGCGCGCAGCCTGTCCGGCGGCAACTTGCAGAAATTCATCCTCGGCCGGGAAATTCTTCAGCAACCGAAACTGCTGATCGCCGCGCACCCGACATGGGGCGTCGACGTCGGTGCCGCCGCCACCATCCATCGCGCCTTGATTGCCCTGCGCGATGCCGGCGCGGCGATTCTGGTGATTTCCGAAGACCTCGATGAGCTGTTCCAGATCAGCGATCGCCTCGGCGCGCTATGCGGCGGGCGTCTGTCGGCACTGCAAGACACCGGCCTTACACAACTGAGCGATGTCGGCGCGTGGATGGCCGGCCAGTTCGATCACTCACCTCGCACCGCCTCGGTTTAACGGAGTTTCAACATGCTGCTTTCCCTCGAACCCCGTGGCCAGCAATCGCGCCTGATGCTGTGGTGCTCGCCGTTATTGGCGGCGGCGCTAACCCTCGGCTGCGGCTCGCTGTTGTTCATCGCGCTGGGCCACGACCCATTGCAAACCTTGCACACACTGCTGATCGCGCCCGTCAGCGATTTGTATGGAGTGTCCGAATTGCTGGTCAAGGCGCTGCCGATTCTGCTCTGCGCACTCGGCCTGGCCGTGGCCTATCAGGCGCGGATCTGGAACATCGGCGCCGAAGGCCAACTTCTACTCGGCGCGTTGGCCGGCAGTGCTCTGGCAGTGAACGTTATCGACATGCAAAGTCGCTGGGCGCTGGTGCTGATTCTGCTGACCGGCACGCTGGCGGGCGCCGCATGGGCCGGGCTCACCGCATGGCTGCGCACGCGCTTCAACGCCAATGAGATCCTTACCAGCATCATGCTCAACTACATCGCGCTGAACTTGCTGCTGTTCTGCGTGCACGGGCCGTTGAAGGATCCGGCGGGCTTCAATTTCCCGGAGTCGGCGATGTTCGGCGACGCCAGTCGTTTGCCGCTGCTGCTGGAGGACGGCCGCGTGCATGCCGGCGCGTATTTCGCCCTGCTCGCGCTGGTTGCGGTGTGGGTGCTGTTGCAGAAAAGCTTCATCGGCTTCCAGATCAAAGTGCTCGGGCTGGACAAACGTGCGGCAGGTTTTGTCGGCTTTCGCGAGAAGCGCCTGATCTGGCTGGCGCTGTTGATCAGCGGTGCTCTGGCCGGGCTCGCCGGGGTCTGCGAAGTGACCGGGCCGATCGGCCAACTGGTGCCGCAGGTGTCGCCGGGCTATGGCTACGCGGCGATCACCGTGGCGTTTCTGGGACGGTTGAATCCGCTCGGCATTCTGTTCTCCAGTCTGCTCATGGCGCTGCTGTACATCGGCGGCGAGAGCGCGCAGATGTCGCTCAATCTGCCGCAAGCGATCACCCAATTGTTCCAGGGCATGATGCTGTTTTTCCTGCTCGCCTGTGACGTGCTGATTCTCTATCGGCCACGCCTGAAACTGCGCTGGAGCCGGCGCGCCTCGACCCCTGCCGTAACCGCCGGAGCGCTGTGATGGATATCGATCTGTTGAGCAATATTTTCTATGCCATGGTCCGCTGCGGCACGCCGCTGTTGCTGGTGGCATTGGGTGAGTTGATCTGCGAGAAAAGCGGCGTCCTCAACCTCGGCCAGGAAGGCATGATGCTGTTCGGTGCGGTGATCGGTTTTATCGTCGCGCTGAACAGCGGCAACCTGTGGCTGGGTGTGCTGTTGGCGATGTTGGCCGGGATGTTGTTGTCGTCACTGTTTGCCTTGGTCGCGCTGGTGTTCAACGCCAATCAGGTGGCCACCGGGTTGGCGCTAACGATCTTTGGTGTCGGGCTTTCGACGTTTGTCGGCGCGGCATGGGTGGGTAAGCCGCTGGCGGGTTTCGAGCCTCTGGCGATTCCGTATCTGAGTGAGATCCCGCTGATCGGGCGGATGCTGTTTGCCCAGGATCTGCTGGTGTATCTATCGTTCGCGCTGTTTGCGCTGGTGGCGTGGGTGATCATCAAAAGTCGTGTCGGCCTGATCATTCAAGCGGTCGGTGAAAACCCGGATGCGGCCAGCGCGATGGGCTTGCCAGTGCTGACCGTGCGTACCTTGGCGGTGTTGTTCGGCGGAGCAATGGCCGGGCTGGCCGGGGCCTATCTGTCGCTGGCCTACACGCCGATGTGGGCGGAAAACATGACCGCTGGGCGCGGCTGGATTGCCCTGGCACTGGTGGTGTTTGCCAGTTGGCGGGTGTGGCGGTTGTTGCTCGGGGCGTATCTGTTTGGCCTCGCAAGCATCCTGCATTTGGTGGCACAGGGATTGGGACTGGCGATACCTTCGAGCCTGCTGGCGATGCTGCCGTATGTGGCGACGATCTTGGTGTTGGTGTTGCTGTCCCGCGACGCCGTGCGCACTCGGTTGTATGCGCCGGTTTCGTTGGGGCAGCCGTGGCAATCGGGACATTAGTTGATGTCAGAGCGGGCCTCTTCGCGAGCAGGCTCGCTCCCACAGGGGATCTGAGTGAACGCGGGCATATGTGGGAGCGAGCCTGCTCGCGAAAGCGTCCGCACAGGCAACACTTGAACCACGCCTCATGATTGTTTCTGATCAAACACCCTCGAGAAACTCAAGACGCCTGGAGTATGCTCCGGGATCAAAGCCTGTTTTCGCCAAGCGCTGCAACTGTGGCGCGGTCAGGCGTGTCCATTGAATCCTGAATGCTGACTTTCAAGGAAACCCATCATGTCTCAGGTAAAAAACGCACTGATCATCGGCGCCTCCCGGGGCTTGGGCCTCGGTCTGGTGAAGACCCTGCTGGGCGATGGCTGGCAAGTCACCGCGACGGTGCGCAATCCGCAGAAGGCCGAGGCGCTGCAAGCGCTGGGTGACGTGCGCATCGAGAAGCTCGACATGGACGATCAGCAAGCGGTGATCGCTCTGAGCCAGAAGCTCAAGGGCGAAACCTTCGATCTGTTGTTCGTCAACGCCGGGGTCAAAGGCCCGGACGTGCAGACGCCGGGCGGTGCGACCCTGGCCGAGGTCGGGCAGCTGTTTTTCACCAACGCGGTGGCGCCGATCAATCTGGCCCAGCGTTTCGTCGGGCAGATTCGCGACGGCAGCGGCGTGCTCGCGTTCATGAGTTCGGTGCTCGGCAGCGTGACCATGCCCGACGCGCCGGAACTGGCGCTGTACAAGGCGAGCAAAGCGGCGCTGAATTCGATGACCAACAGTTTTGTCACGCAACTGGGTGAACAGAAACTCACCGTACTGTCGTTGCACCCGGGCTGGGTGAAGACCGACATGGGCGGCGAAGGTGCTGACCTGGATGTAGAGACCAGCACTCGCGGGCTGATTGACCAGGTCAATGCGTTCACCGGCAAGGGCGGGCATCACTTCGTCAATTACAAGGGTGAAACGATTGCCTGGTAAGCACTGAAAATCCCGATGTGGGAGCGAGCCTGCTCGCGAATACGATCTGTCAGGTAAATCTGTATCGACTGACATGACGCCTTCGCGAGCAGGCTCGCTCCCACAGGGAGTGATGGTGAATGGTCGGGTGGCGCTTGCCCGGCGCTGCGATTTGTTTGAAACTGCGCGCCTCGTCCTTCGCGGCGACCCTGGATCAGCAGACAGGGCAACACTGAGCTGGCAACCCTGAACCCAACTTTCAGAGGAGCCGGCCACAATGCCTGCGACCCGTACCTGGTTAAAAAACCCCCTCGCCATTTTCACCTCCAACGAGCTTGATGCCCGTGGCGGTCTAGTCGTGCAAGACGGTGTCATCGTCGAAGTGCTCGCTGCCGGTCAGCAGCCGTCGGCGCCGTGCAATGAAGTGTTCGATGCCCGCGAGCATGTGATCCTGCCGGGCCTGATCAACACTCACCATCACTTCTATCAAACCCTGACCCGCGCCTGGGCGCCAGTGGTCAATCAGCCGCTGTTTCCGTGGCTGAAAACCCTGTACCCGGTATGGGCGCGGCTGACCCCGGAAAAACTCGCCCTCGCCACCAAAGTGGCGCTGGCCGAATTGCTGCTCTCAGGTTGCACCACCGCTGCCGACCATCACTATCTGTTCCCGGACGGTCTGGAAAACGCCATCGACGTGCAGGTCGAAACGGTGCGTGAACTGGGCATGCGCGCCATGCTCACGCGCGGCTCGATGAGCCTTGGCGAGAAGGACGGCGGCCTGCCTCCACAACAAACGGTGCAGGAAGGTCAGGTGATTCTTGATGACAGCCAGCGGCTGATTCACGAGTATCACGAGCGTGGCGATGGTGCACAGATCCAGATCGCCCTGGCGCCATGTTCGCCGTTTTCGGTCACTCCGGAAATCATGTCGGCCAGTGCTGATCTGGCGAACAAGCTCGATGTGCGTCTGCACACCCACCTCGCTGAAACGCTTGATGAAGAAGACTTCTGCCTGCAACGTTTCGGTCTGCGCACCGTCGATTATCTGGACAGCGTCGGCTGGCTCGGCCCGCGTACCTGGCTGGCACACGGCATCCATTTCAACCCCGACGAAATCGCCCGCCTCGGCCAGGCCGGTACCGGCATCTGCCACTGCCCAAGCTCGAACATGCGCCTGGCGTCCGGCATCTGCCCGAGCATCGAGCTGACCGACGCCGGCGCGCTCTTCGGTCTTGGCGTCGACGGTTCGGCGTCCAACGATGCCTCGAACATGATCCTCGAAGCGCGTCAGGCGCTGTACATCCAGCGCCTGCGCTACGGCGCTGAAAAGATCACCCCGGAGCGAGTACTTGGCTGGGCGACCAAGGGTTCGGCGAGCCTGCTCGGTCGCAGCGACATCGGCGAAATCGCCGTGGGCAAACAGGCGGATCTGGCGTTGTTCAAGCTCGATGAACTGCGCTTCTCCGGTAGCCATGATCCGATTTCGGCGTTGCTGCTGTGCGGCGCCGATCGGGCAGATCGGGTGATGATTGGCGGCAAGTGGCGTGTGGTTGATGGGCAGGTTGAAGGGTTGGATCTGAAAGGTTTGATTGCCGATCACAGCCAGGCGGCTCGGCAGTTGATTGCCGGCACCTGAGTCACCGCCGTTCAAAACTGTGGGAGCGAGCCTGCTCGCGAAGAGGGAGTGTCAGACAACATGTTTGTTGGATGACACACCGCTTTCGCGAGCAGGCTCGCTCCCACATGGGTATCAGCCAGCCCTAAAGGCCCAGTAGGGACAGCATGATGAATGTGGCAAACAGCACAAAGTGCGTCATGCCCTCAATGGCGTTGGTCTCGCCGTCATTGAGGTTGATTGCGCTGACGATCAGGGTGATGAAGATCATCACCGTTTGCACCGGGGTCATCGCCATTTGAAAGGGCTGGCCGGTGTACAGCGCCATCGCTTCCATCACCGGTACGGTCAGAATCACCGTCGACAGTGACGCCCCCATCGCGATGTTGACCACCGACTGCATGCGATTGGCCAGCGCCGCTCGTAATGCGGTGAGAATCTCCGGCGCGGCGGAAATCGCTGCCACCAGAATCGCCGTGATCACCGGCGGCGCGCCCGTGCCTTCCAGGCCCAGATCGAGGGTCTTGGACATCACCTCGGCCAGTGCGCCGATGATCACCACCCCCGACACCAGAATGCCGATCGACAGCGCCAGGCTGACCGGTTTCGGCTCCTGCTCGACCGGCTCTTTCTTGCGACGTTTGTCCGGGTAGCTGTAGCTGAAAAAGTAACTGTGCGGGCCGACCTGCATGCGCAGGAACAGCGCGTAGAGCACCATCATTGCGCCGATGGTGAACGCCGAATACATCTTCCAGTTGGCCTCGGGAATGAACTCCGGGACCACCATCGACACCCCCATCGCGGTGAGGATCATGACGCTGTAGCTGCGCGCCGAATCGTCGTTGTAGGACTGTTCGCCGTGTTTGATCCCGCCCATCAAAGCGGCGAGGCCGAGGATGCCGTTGATGTCGAGCATGACCGCTGAATAGATCGTGTCGCGCACCAGCGTCGCCGAGGCCTCGTTGCTCATCATGATCGCCAGGATCACCACTTCGACCAGCACTGCCGAGAGTGTGAGGATCATCGTGCCGTAGGGGTCGCCGACTTTTTCCGCCAGCAGTTCAGCGTGATGAGCGACGCGCATCGAGGCGGCGACAATAAAGGCGATCAGCAGCAGACCGCCGCCCAGCGCGACGATCTGGCCGCTGTGCAGCAGCCAGTGTTCCAGTGGATAAGCGACGCACGCGGCAAGGACTGCCAGCAGCAGGAAGCTTTCTTGTTTGAGGATCGAGAGCATGACGGGCCTTTTGCCGAAAAGAGCTGATGAAGCTACTGACTGCCGCGCGCCGCTAACGTTTCGTTACATCTTTACGCACCACGCGATGGCAGCTGGATTCAGGCATGCACTTTTATTGGCCTTGCCGGCCTCTTCGCGAGCAGGCTCGCTCCCACATTGAAATGCGTCCCTGTGGGAGCGAGCCTGCTCGCGAAGGCCGCACCGCGTTTTCAAATGAGTTTGTTGTCCTGTTGGTCAGCAATTTGCATTGGCCCTGAGCACACACAACAAAATGGAGTTCGGGTTCATGCCAATACGTCCGCTGCACAAACTGCTGTACGCCGCCATCGGTCTGGGAATCAGCCTGAGCGCCAGCGCTGCCGATCCGCTGAAGGTCGGTTTCGTCTACATCGGCCCGATCGGTGACCACGGCTGGACGTATCAGCACGAACAGGGGCGCAAGGCCCTGGCGGAAAAACTCGGCACGCAGATCACCACCAACTACGTGGAAAACGTCGCCGAGGGCGCCGACGCCGAGCGGGTGATCCGCAACATGGCCAAGGACAAATATGACCTGATCTTCACCACGTCTTTCGGCTACATGAACCCGACAGTGAAAGTCGCCAAGCAATTCCCCAAGGTCACTTTCGAACACGCCACCGGTTACAAGCAGGACAAGAACCTCGGCACTTACCTGGCGCGCACTTACGAGGGCCGTTACGTCGGCGGTTTCCTCGCGGCGAAGATGACCAAGACCAAGAAGATCGGCTATGTCGCCTCGTTCCCGATTCCGGAAGTGATCCGCGACATCAACGCCATACAGCTGGCCCTGAACAAATACAACCCTGGCACCGAAATCAAAGTGGTGTGGGTCAACTCCTGGTTCGATCCGGGCAAGGAAGCCGACGCCGCCAATGCGCTGATCGATCAGGGTGTTGATGTGGTGTTCCAGCACACCGACAGCCCGGCGCCGATCCAGGCTGCCGAACGGCGCGGCGTGTATGCCGTGGGCTACGCCTCGGACATGGCCCACTTCGGCCCGAAAGCGGTGCTGACCTCGATCGTCAACGACTGGGCGCCGCACTACATTCAAGCGACGCAGAGCGTGATCGATCACACCTGGAAATCCCAGGATTACTGGGGCGGGTTGAAGGAAGGCACGGTGGAACTGCCGATCAGCGACCTGGTGCCAGCGCCGGTGAAAGCCGAGGCCGAGCAGTTGATCGCCGACATCAAGAGCGGCGCATTGCAGCCGTTTACCGGGCCGATCAAGGATCAGGCCGGTGTAGAAAAAATCCCGGCGGGCGTGAGCGCCACCAACGCGGAACTGGCTTCGATGAATTACTACGTTGAGGGCATGAAGGCCGAGATGCCGAAGTAGTCCCTCGATTCACCACACAAAACCCTGTGGGAGCGAGCCTGCTCGCGAAAGCGGTGTGTCATTAAACAAAAATGTTGTCTGACACTCCCTCTTCGCGAGCAGGCTCGCTCCCACATTGGAAACACAGCGTATTCAAGGATTGTGTATGGATCAGCTTCCGATCATTGATATCAGCCCGCTCTATGGCGACGACGAAAATGCCTGGCCCGCCGTGGCCGGGCAGATCGACCAAGCCTGTCGCGAATGGGGCTTTTTCTACATCAAGGGCCATCCGATCTCGGCGCAGCGCATCGACGAACTGCTCGATCACGCCCAGCGCTTCTTCGCCCTGCCAGCCACAGAAAAACTGAAGATCGACATTACCCAGACCCGCCATCATCGCGGCTACGGTGCGATTGCGACCGAGCAACTGGACCCGGACAAACCCAGCGATCTCAAAGAAACCTTCGACATGGGCCTGCACCTGCCGGACGAGCATCCCGAGGTGCTCGCGGAAAAACCCTTGCGCGGCCCCAATCGGCACCCGGCGCAACCTGGCTGGGAAGCCCTTATGGAGCAGCATTACCTCGACATGCAGGCGCTGGCGCAAACCCTGTTGCGGGCGATGACCATTGCACTGGGCATCGAGCGCGACTTCTTCGATTCGCGCTTTGTCGACCCGGTCAGCGTGTTGCGCATGATCCATTATCCGCCGCGTCACACCGCCAGTTCCGCCGAGCAGCAAGGCGCCGGCGCCCATACCGATTACGGCTGCATCACCCTGCTCTATCAGGACAGCGCCGGCGGTTTGCAGGTGAAGAACGTCAAAGGTGAATGGATCGACGCGCCACCGATTGACGGCACGTTCGTGGTCAACCTCGGCGACATGATGGCGCGCTGGAGCAACGACCGTTATCGCTCGACGCCGCACCGGGTGATCAGCCCGCTGGGCGTGGATCGTTATTCGATGCCGTTCTTCGCCGAACCGCACCCGGACACGCGCATCGAATGCCTGCCCGGTTGCCAGGACGCCCAGCACCCGGCGAAATATCCGACCACCACCTGTGCCGAATTCCTGCTGTCGCGCTTCGCCGATACCTATGCCTATCGTCGCGAGCAAGAGGCGGTTTGATCGATCACCTGGTCAGGTTTTGCCAATTGTTGCGGCCAGCCTCTGTAGAATGCCGGCATTGCACCTGATGAGAAAAGACTATGTACGACTGGCTCAACGCCCTGCCCAAAGCCGAACTGCACCTGCATCTGGAAGGTTCGCTGGAGCCTGAACTGCTGTTCGCCCTGGCCGAACGCAACAAGATCGCCCTGCCGTGGAGCGACGTCGAAACCCTGCGCAAGGCCTACGCCTTCAACAATCTGCAGGAATTTCTCGACCTGTATTACCAGGGCGCCGATGTGCTGCGCACCTCGCAGGACTTCTATGACCTGACCTGGGCCTACCTGCTGCGCTGCAAAGCGCAGAACGTGATCCACACCGAACCGTTCTTCGATCCGCAGACCCACACCGACCGGGGCATCCCGTTCGAAGTGGTGCTCAACGGCATCGCCGCCGCACTCAAGGATGGCGAGACGCAACTGGGCATCAGCAGCGGTTTGATCCTCAGCTTCCTGCGCCACCTCAGCGAAGACGAAGCACAGAAAACCCTCGATCAGGCGCTGCCGTTCCGTGATGCGTTTGTCGCGGTCGGGCTCGACAGTTCCGAGATGGGCCACCCGCCGAGCAAGTTCAAACGCGTCTTCGATCGCGCCCGCGACGAAGGCTTCCTCACCGTCGCCCACGCCGGTGAAGAAGGCCCGCCGGAGTACATCTGGGAAGCCATCGACCTGCTGAAAATCCAGCGCATCGACCATGGTGTGCGCGCCATCGAAGACGAGCGCCTGATGCAGCGGATCATCGACGAGCAGATCCCGCTGACCGTGTGCCCGCTGTCGAACACCAAGCTCTGCGTGTTCGATCACATGTCGCAGCACAACATCCTCGACATGCTCGAGCGCGGCGTGAAGGTCACGGTCAACTCCGATGACCCGGCGTATTTCGGCGGTTACGTGACCGAGAACTTCCATGCGCTGCACGAGCATCTGGGAATGACCCAGGATCAGGCCAAGCGTCTGGCGCAGAACAGCCTGGATGCGCGGTTGGTAAAACCGTAAGCAACACCGCAAAACCAATGTGGGAGCGAGCCTGCTCGCGAAGAGGGAGAGTCAGTCAACATTTACGTTGAATGACACACCGCTTTCGCGAGCAGGCTCGCTCCCACATTCATATCGATGTTCACTCGGTAAGCTCTTCCAGGGTCTTGCCCCGCGTCTCCATCCCGAACAGCCACACCACGCCCGCCGCAATCGCGAAGCACGCCGCGCCGAGCGCGAACACCCCGCCCTGCCCGGTAATCGGGAACACCAGCCCGGTCACCAATGGCCCGAGCAGAGAGCCGACGCGGCCGATGGCCGAGGCGAATCCCGAGCCGGTTGCCCGTGCGGACGTCGGGTACAGCTCCGGCGTGTAGGTGTAGAGCACCGCCCACATGCCGAACAGGAAAAACTGCATCAACAGCCCGGTGCCGATCAGCAGCGCCACGTTGCCGCCGAACACCGCGCTCTGCCCGTATAGAAACGCCATCACCCCGCCGCCTAGCAGGGTGACGATGCACACCGGTTTGCGCCCCCAACGCTCGACCAGCCACGCCGCCATGAGGAAGCCGGGAATCCCGCCGAGTGAGATCAGCACCGTGTAGTACACCGATTGCGTCACGGCGAAACCCGACTGCTGCAGCAATGCGCTGAGCCAGGAAGTCAGCCCGTAGAAACCCAGCAATGCGAAGAACCACAGACTCCAGATCATCGTTGTGCGCTGGCGATATTGCGGCGACCAGATCTGCTTGAGTGCCGAGAAGAAATTACCCGGTGGCGTCACCGTGCGTGGCAAACGAACCGGTTCCGGCAAGGCTGCACCGCCCAGCGAAGCACGCACTCGCGCTTCGATGCCGTTCAACACCTTGTCCGCGTCTGCGTCGCGCCCGGCCTGTTCCAGCCAGCGCGGCGACTCAGGGATGAAAAAGCGGATCGCCAGAACGAACACCGCCGGCACCGCCAGCACCAGAAAGATATCGCGCCAGCCAATCAACGGCAGCAGGAAGTACGAGAGCACGCCCGCCGCGACAAACCCCAGCGGCCAGAAGCCGTCCATCAGGGCGATATAGCGCCCGCGCCGTTGTGCTGGAATCAGCTCCGAGAGCATCGATTGCGCGATGGGAAACTCCATACCCATGCCGATTCCGAGCAGGATGCGGAACAGCGTCAGCGTCTCCACCGTCTGCGCCGTCGAACACAGGTAACTGGCCACGCCCCACAACACGATGCTCCACTGAAACACCGGTTTGCGCCCGAAGCGGTCGGCGAGCATCCCTGACAACGACGCCCCGAGCACCATGCCGAAAAAGCTCGAACTGGCCAGCAACCCCGCTTGCGCACTGCTCAGGCCGAACTCGGCTTTGATCGAGCCGAGCAGGAAAGTCATCATCGCCAGATCCATGGAATCGAAGAAAAACGCCAAGGCGATGATGATGAAAATGACGCGGTGATAGCCGCTGAGCGGCAGCCGTTCCAGGCGTTCAGCCGCACTAAAGCGTTGTGTATTCATGTTGTGCTCCCCCATCCGGAAAATCCCCGGATCGAGTGTGCGCGATGGTCATACAGAGGTCGTACTGGATGCGACCTGTTCACAGCCGTGGACGACGTCAGCCTTCAGCTCATCGCCGAGCAACGCTCTAGAACGCTGTTTCCAGCTCGGTTTCCTTGGCAAAGCGATGGATTTCGCGCTGGCCGGTGGCGGTCAACTGCAAGGCGCGGGAATCGTTGGGCAAGGTCAGCCAGCCGGACTGCATGAATAACTGCAACAGCGCCGCGCCCAGTGAGCCGCCCATGTGCGGACGGCGCTCGCTCCAGTCCGGGCAGGCGCAGGCGACCTGCACGTTGCGGTGGGCCAGGGCCTGGATGAACACGCCGCGCTGCGCCAGTCGGGTGGAGCCCTTGTGCGTCACCACCACCCGCTGCTCAAGCTGTTCGATCCAGCCGGCGTCGAGCAGGCGCTGATACAGGTCGGCCGCCAGGGTGCCGCCCAGATGATCGTCGCAGAACCGCGCGCGCAACAGCGAAGACGGCGCCGCCTGCGGCCTGACCATGGGAGTCGTGCGTTTCAGCGCATCAGGGATTTGCCGTGGCGCGCTGGCAATGGTGGCGCTGGCCAGTGCTTCGATTGCCGCGCCGATTTCCGGCGCCGCCAGGCGAAAGAAGCGTTTGCGCCCACGCATTTCGATGTTCAACAGCCCCCCTGCGGACAGGCGTCCCAGATGCGCACTGGCCGACGACGGCGAGAGCCCGGCCAGCAGCGCCAGCTCTTCGGCTTGCCGGGCCGAGCCATCCATCAACGCCCACATCATCGCGCTGCGCTTGGGGTCGGCCAGCAATGTCGCGATCTGGCTGATGCACGGTGCATGTTCCATATGTTCACTCCCTGTTGAATCGTATCGTCTACCGCTCGGAGACATCCTGGCCGGTTATGGGGCATCGGCCAACACGCGAAAATCGCCCGGGATCGGTGGCAAGGGATGCCACCGACACCAGCTGCTCCGGCACACAACCTGGCAGCAGAAGTAGCAACCGTCACCAAAAGCCGGCAACGCGTTACGGGGTCTGCGCGCCGGGTGTCAGTGCAGGCATGAGGCGGGCGCTAGTATAAGCGGGTTAAGCCAGACGTCCTGCGCCTGGGCCTGGGCAGGTGGCGATTGTTCCTGACAGAAATTTCTCTAATTGCCTGCGACTAATGATCAACTTTGAGGAAACCGGGAAATTGGCTACTCAATTCGGCGCATCGGCTGGCGAGCATCTCTCTCAGAAGGTTCACCGGCTTACTCAATTGTGCGCGATGAGCGCACAACAGATTCAGCGGTGCGCGCTCACACAGCAGTTCCGGCATCAGCACTTTGAGGCGTCCGGCGAGCACATCGGCGCCGACGTCGAGCCAGGACTTGTAAGCGATACCGGCACCGGCCAGCGCCCACAGCCGCACGACGTCGGCGTCATCGCTGAAGCGGTCGCCGCTGACGGTCAGGCCGACTTCGCGCTTGCCATCGTGAAAACTCCAGTGGTCGTGGACGCGGCTGCCGAGCATGTACAAAAGGCAGTTGTGCTGGGCCAGTTGCTCGAGCTGGCGCGGCTCGCCCTGCCGGGCCAGGTAATCGGGGGATGCGCACAACACCCGGCGATTGTGTGGGGCGATGGGCAAGGCGATCAGGCTGGAATCTTCCGGCTCGCCGTAGCGCAGGGCGATGTCCACCGGTTGCCGGAACAGGTCGGCGATGCGGTCGCCAAGCAGCAGGCGCACCGTCAGCTTCGGGTGTTCACGCTGGAACGCGTCGAGCCACGGCAGCAGCAGATTGCGGCCGAAGTCCGAGGGCGCCGAAAGCTGCAAAATCCCGCTGACCTGATCCTGTCCGCTGGCGAGCAGGCGACGCCCTTCGTCGAGATTGCTCAGGGCGGCGCGGGCATATTCAAGAAAGCCTTCGCCCTCGGCGGTCAGGCGCAGGCTGCGGGTCGACCGCGCCAGCAGCCGCGCACCGAGTTGCTGCTCGATGCGCTTCAACGCCGCGCTGGCCACCGCCGCGGACATGTCCATCACCCGTGCCGCCGCCGACAGGCTGCCCAGATCCGCCGCGCGAACAAACAACTGCAAGTCATCAAAACGCAGCATGCGCAGCCTCGATTATCAAAAAAATATTGAAAGAGACTGCTCTTTTAGCCGGTTTTATCGCGCAGAGAAATAGCCAATGATGGCCTCCATCGAATTCATCCCGATTCTGGAGTCCGCACATGTCCCAGCCCTTTACCGCTATCGCCACCCTGACCGCCAAACCCGGTCAGCAGGACGTTCTCGAACAGGCGCTGCGCGCCCTCGTCGAACCGAGCCGCGCCGAGCCCGGTTGTGGCCAGTACGACCTGCACCGCGACCTTGCCGATCCGCAGGTTTTTTATGTCATCGAACAGTGGGCCAGTGACGAGATTCTTGAGGCGCACAACGCCAGCGCGCATTTTCAGAAGTTTCAGGCCAGCGCCGGCCACACCATCGAACACTTCCAGCTCAAACGCCTCGGCAAGATTGCCTGAATCCTTCTTCTATCAACTGTACGGAGCCATTTATGAAAGCCATTGCCTATTACGCTTCCCTGCCGATCAGCGACGCCAAGTCCCTGCAGGACATTGAACTGCCAGAGCCGGTCGCCGGCCCGCGCGACCTCTTGGTGGAGGTCAAAGCCATTTCGGTCAACCCGGTCGACACCAAAGTGCGGCAGAACATGGCACCGGAAAACGGCGCGGCGAAAGTGCTGGGCTGGGACGTTGCCGGTGTGGTCAAGGCGGTCGGCAGCGAAGTCACCCTGTTCAAGGCGGGCGAAAAGGTGTTCTACGCCGGTTCGATCGCCCGGGCCGGTGGCAACAGCGAGTTGCACGTGGTCGATGAGCGCATCGTCGGCCACATGCCCAAGTCCCTCGGTTTTGCCGAAGCCGCCGCGCTGCCGCTGACCGCGATCACTGCGTGGGAATTGCTCTTCGAGCGCCTGCAAATCAGCGAAGGCAGCAATGATGAGGGTCAGAGCCTGCTGATCGTTGGCGCGGCGGGCGGAGTGGGCTCGATCCTTACCCAATTGGCCAAGCAGTTGACCGGCCTGAAAGTGATCGGCACCGCTTCCCGCCCACAGACCCGTGACTGGGTCAGCGAACTCGGTGCCGATCTGGTCATCGATCACAGCCAGCCACTGAGCGAAGAATTGAAGCGCGCCGGCATCGACAGCGTGACCCACGTCGCCAGCCTGACCCAGACCGATCAGCATCTGCCGCAACTGGTCGAAGCCCTCGCGCCGCAAGGCAAGCTGGCGCTGATCGACGATCCGAAGTCCCTCGACATCAGCCTGCTCAAGCGCAAGAGCCTGTCGCTGCACTGGGAGTTCATGTACACCCGCTCGCTGTTCGAAACGCCGGACATGATCGAACAGCACAAGCTGCTCAACCGCGTCGCCGAACTGATCGACGCCGGCACTTTGAAGACAACTTTGGGCGAGCACTTCGGTGTGATCAACGCAGCCAACCTGCGACGCGCCCATGAGCTGCTGGAAAGCGGCAAGGCCAAGGGGAAAATTGTTTTAGAAGGTTTCTAAAAAAACAAAGCCCCGCAACCGCTCGTGATGCCAGAGCGGTTGCGGGGCTTTTTGCCGTCAGTCGGTTGCTTGACCCTTGTCACAATTACGCGGGTATCGAGGTCTACAATCGAAGCCTCTGCGATACATCTTTTACGCAAGGGAGGTCAGCAATGAAGATCCTGATAAAAGAAGTGGCAAAGTCCCAATGGCAGGTGCGCCTGGACCAGCACGTCGTGACCTTTCGCAGTGAAGCCGAGGCTCTGGCCTTCACTCGCACCCTCGAAGCGCGACTCTGCGCGCCCCACCGAATCCCCGAACCCAGCCAGCAGCGCGCCGCCGGCTGAGCTTTCCAGGCAGAGCGTCAAACCTGGGCTTGCGCCAACGCCCGGGCATTCTGCAAGCGCCGGGTGAGCAGCGCGACGCTCACCACCAGCAAACCGCACAGGCTGATGACCATCGCCATCGGCACGGCGCTGCCATCGTGCAACACCCCCACCAACGCGGCGGCACCGGCGGCGATGCTGAATTGCAGGCAACCGAGCATTGCCGATGCACTGCCGGCACGGGCGCCCTGACCGTTCATTGCGCAAGCTGAGGCGTTGGGAATGATGCAGCCGAGGCTGGCAATGCAGATGAACAGCGGAATCAGCAACGGCCACAACGCCTCTGGACGCATCGCGCTGACCGCCAACAGCGTCAGCCCGGCGAGGAAATACACCCACACCGCGCGCACCAGCAAGAACGCCGGGCCACGCTTGGCCAGCAGACGCGCATTGACCTGCGCCACCAGAATGAACCCCGCCGCGTTGGTGCCGAACAGCCAGCCAAAATGCTCGGCGGGTACACCGTAGAGCTTGATGAACACAAACGGTGAGCCAGCGATGTAGGCGAACATGCCGGCGATCGCGATGCCGCCGGTCAGGGCGTGGCCGAGGTAGACCGAATCCTTGACCAGTCGCGCGTACTGGCGCAACGCACCGGACAACGGCTGGCGCGGCACATGGGCCGGCATGCTTTCCGGCAGCCCCAACGCCACCGCCAGACCCGCCGCCGCACTGAACCCGGTGAGCACCAGAAAGATCGACTGCCAACCCGTGGTATTGACCAGCAGCCCACCGAGCATCGGCGCCAGAATCGGCGCCAGCCCCATCACCAGCATCAACTGGGAAAACACCTTCGCCGAGCCCACCGCGTCGCACTTGTCGGCAACCACCGCGCGGGAAATCACCATGCCCGCACAACCACCGAGTGCCTGGACGAAACGCGCGCCGATCAGCCATTCCAGGCTCGGCGCGTAGGCGCAGGCCAATGACGCCAGGGTGAACAGAGCAACGCCGCTGAGCAGCGGAAGTCGCCGGCCGAAACGATCGGAAATCGGCCCGTAAGCCAGTTGGCCCAGAGACAGACCAAGGAAGTACGCCGCCAGCGTCAGCTGGACATGCTGCTCATCGGTGCCGAAGGCCAGCGCCATGGCCGGGAAGGCAGGTAAATAGAAGTCGATCGCCAAAGGACCGAAGGCGCTCAAGGCGCCGAGTATCAAAATCGTGCGGAAATTCATCAGGCATCCAGGTGGGCAAGTCGCAGCCCGACAGTCTAGCCGCGCCCGGACGCCTTGAACATTCCGATAGCTCGCTAACGATCAATTTCAGACGAGCTTCACCTCATAACCCTCTTCGCGAATCGCTGCGATGACCTGATCGGCACTCAGCGCGCTCTCGACGCCGACTTCCCTGGCCGCCAGATCGACGCGCACGCTGGCTGCCGGATCCAGCGCCTGCACCGCAGTGGTGATGGCTTTGACGCAATGACCGCAGGACATGCCTTGAACGTTGAACACTTGCATGGGAAGACTCCTTTGAGTGAGTTTGCCGGCAGTCTCGAGCTTGCCACGATGGCAAGGTCAAGTTCTGCGAAAAACTGCCGGGCTGGCAATCGGCGCTGCGCTCGGCCAAGCTGCGTGTATCAATGACTGAAATTCAGGAGATTCAGCCATGCGCTGGTCAGCTTTGGGCCTGTTTGGCTTGCTCAGCCTTTTCGCCGCCGTCCCGCAGGTGCAAGCCGCCGGCGAGGATTACGCGGTACTGATCATTTCCCGCGAGCGCCTCGAAGTGGCGACCTCGTGCGAGATCGGCGTGTACATCCAGGACCAGCTCTCGGCGCGCCTGTTCCAGGAGCAGAGCACGTCGTTCAACCTGCCGCCGGGCAAGGTTTCGCTGCGCTTGAAACTGCTGCCGGGCCAGGCACCGGGTTGCAACCCCGGGATGCTCGCACCGGGCTCGCAGGAAGTCGTGCTGCACGCCGGGGATGTGCTGAAGTTCCGCCTGGCGATGAATGCCGAAGGCGTGTACCTGAAACCTGCAGGCCTGGGTTATTGAGCAACCGCCTCGACCTGTGGGAGCGAGCCTGCTCGCGAAAGCGCCGGGTCAGCCAACATGATTGCTGAATGATGCACCGCATTCGCGAGCAGGCTCGCTCCCACAAGAATGGTGCTTGACCTTGCCCGCATGGCAAGGTTGATCCTGTAGACATCCACTACAGGGAGCGCGACCGATGTCCGAATCCACCACTTTCGATCTGCCGATTGCCGGCATGACCTGTGCCAGTTGCGCCGGGCGTGTCGAGCGGGCGCTGCGCAAGGTCAGCGGCGCCAGTGCCGTCAGTGTCAACCTCGCCACCGAACAGGCCCGGGTGCAGGCGCCCGGCGACAGCCTGCCGGCGCTGATGCAAGCCGTGGAGCGCGCCGGTTACAGCGTGCCCCGGCAAACCGTCGAATTGAGCATCGACGGCATGACCTGCGCGTCCTGCGTCGGTCGCGTCGAACGCGCCCTGAGCAAAGTCCCAAGCGTGAGCAGCGTCAGCGTCAATCTGGCCAATGAACGTGCGCACCTCGAATTGCTCGGCCAGGTCGATACGCAAACCCTGCTCGACGCGGTGAGCAAGGCCGGTTACTCGGCCAGCGTCTGGCAAGCTGAACGGCCACAGTCCGATGACCAGCAAAAACGCCTGCATCGCGAGCGCTGGGCATTGATCTGCGCGATCGCCCTCGCTCTGCCGCTGGTGCTGCCGATGTTGCTGCAGCCGTTCGGCATTCATTGGATGCTCCCGGCCTGGGCGCAATTCGCCCTCGCCACACCGGTGCAATTCATCTTCGGCGCACGCTTTTATGTTGCGGCGTGGAAAGCCGTGCGCGCCGGTGCCGGCAACATGGACCTGCTCGTCGCCCTCGGCACCAGCGCCGGTTATGGCCTGAGTGTCTATGAATGGGCCAGCGCCGCCGGACGCATGCCGCATCTGTATTTCGAGGCCTCGGCGGTGGTCATCGCTTTGGTGTTGCTCGGCAAATATCTCGAAAGCCGCGCCAAACGTCAGACCGCCAGCGCCATCCGCGCTCTTGAAGCGTTGCGGCCGGAGCGCGCGATTCAAGTCATCGACGGGCGTGAGCAGGACGTTGCGATCAGCGCCCTGCGCCTCGACGATCTGGTGCTGGTCAAACCCGGCGAACGCTTCGCGGTGGATGGCGAAGTCGTCGAAGGCCAGAGCCACGCCGACGAAGCGCTGATCAGTGGCGAAAGCCTGCCAGTGCCGAAACAGCCGGGCGACAAGGTCACCGGCGGCGCGATCAACGGCGAAGGTCGTTTGCTGGTGCGCACCCAGGCGCTCGGCGCGGAAACCGTGCTGGCGCGGATCATTCGTTTGGTCGAGGACGCGCAAGCGGCGAAAGCGCCGATCCAGAAACTGGTGGACAAGGTCAGCCAGATCTTCGTGCCGACCGTATTGCTGATCGCCCTGGCCACGCTGATCGGCTGGTGGCTGTACGGCGCACCGCTGGAAACTGCGCTGATCAATGCCGTCGCCGTGCTGGTGATTGCCTGCCCGTGCGCCCTCGGCCTTGCCACCCCGACGGCGATCATGGCCGGCACCGGCGTCGCCGCACGCCACGGCATTCTGATCAAGGACGCCGAAGCGCTGGAGCGCGCCCATGAAGTCAGCAGGGTGGTGTTCGACAAGACCGGCACGCTGACCTCGGGTACGCCGCGTATCGCGCACTTCAGCGCGGTCGATGGTGACGAAAACAATCTGCTGACACTGGCCGGTGCCTTGCAGCGCGGCAGCGAGCATCCGTTGGCCAAAGCCGTGCTGGATGCAGCCGCCGAACGCGGCTTGAACGTGCCCGATGTCAGCGACAGCCAGGCGCTGACCGGGCGCGGCATTGCCGGCACGCTGGATGGCCGGCGCCTGGCGCTGGGCAACCGGCGGATGCTCGACGAAAGCGCCTTGAATGCCGGTGAATTGAGCACATCCGCCGAAGCGTGGGAACGCGAAGGTCGGACACTGTCGTGGCTGATCGAACAAAGTCCTGAGCCGAAGGTACTGGGTCTGTTCGCCTTCGGTGACACGCTGAAACCCGGCGCACTGCAAGCGGTGCAACAACTCGCCGCGCGGGGTATCCAGAGCCACCTGCTGACCGGCGACAATCGCGGCAGCGCACGGGTGGTGGCCGAGGCTCTGGGCATCCAAAATGTCCACGCCGAAGTGCTGCCGGCCGACAAAGCCGCGACGGTGGCCGATCTGAAGAAAACCGGCGTGGTTGCCATGGTCGGCGACGGTATCAACGATGCCCCGGCCCTCGCCGCCGCCGACATCGGCATCGCCATGGGCGGCGGCACCGACGTTGCCATGCACGCGGCCGGCATCACGTTGATGCGCGGCGATCCGCGACTGGTGCCGGCAGCGCTGGAGATCAGTCGCAAGACCTATGCGAAGATTCGCCAGAACCTGTTCTGGGCCTTTGTCTACAACCTGATCGGCATTCCGCTGGCGGTGTTCGGCTTCCTCAATCCGGTGCTGGCCGGTGCGGCGATGGCGCTGTCGAGCGTCAGCGTGGTGAGCAATGCGCTACTGTTGAAAACCTGGAAACCCAAGGACCTGGAGGAACACCGATGAACATCGGCCAAGCGGCCCGACAAAGTGGCCTGAGTGCAAAAATGATCCGCTATTACGAATCGATCGGCCTGCTCAAAGCGGCCAATCGCACCGACAGCGGTTACCGCGTGTACGGCAGCGATGACCTGCACACGCTGGCGTTCATCAAGCGCTCGCGGGATCTGGGCTTTTCCCTGGAAGAGGTCGGCAAGCTGCTGACCCTGTGGCAGGATCGCCAGCGTGCCAGCGCCGATGTGAAAGCACTGGCGCGCCAGCACATCGACGAGCTGAATCAGAAGATCCGCGAGCTCGGCGAGTTGCGTGACACCCTGCAGGATCTGGTCGAGCATTGCAGCGGCGACCATCGCCCGGACTGCCCGATCCTCAAGGAGCTGGCGTCGGGCTGCTGCGCGCAACCCGCTCGCGCCTGATCCGCAACAGCGTCACCACGCACAGGGTGCCGAGGGGAATGCCGTGGAACAGCATGACCACGGCCCCCGGCGTCCACCACGCATAGAACGGCGCAGCGACCAACATGCCGATGCCGAAACCGCTCATCTGCAGCAAGGTCAGCACGCTGAAAATCGGCAGGCGCAACGCCGCAGGTTCCCGTTGTAGCCGTGACATCAGGCTGACTTCGGAAACCCCGTCGCCAAGCCCCGCCGGCAAGGCGAACACCAGCAGACCGTAGAGGCTGTGCTGCTGGAACATCAGAATGAAACCGCAGGACATCAGCGCCACGCCGCAGAAAAATCTTCTTTCGAGGTGGCTGTTCTCCGAGCCCTTGAGGTGACTGGCGATGCGTGCGCCGAGCAGTTTGCCGCTGGCCCATACCGCAAGCGCCAGGCCCAAGGTCGTACTCGCCGCCTCCGGCGTGAGCAGTTTCGAAATGATCGGGAAGCCGACGTTGTGCGCGGCGCTGCCCAAGGTATCAGCCATAGTCACCGCGAGCATGGCCGCGACCACAGGCGCCGAACGCAGGCCCTGCCGTAGCGCAAACCATTCACCGCGCTCCGGCTGTTCGATGACATCGTTTTTTTCGAAACGCAGCGGCACGATCAGCAGAGCCGCGAGCACATAGGTCAGCGCGTTTAGGGCGAAGACCGTTTCGAAACCAAAAGCAGCCACCAGCAACCCCGACACCAGACTGCCGCCGACCATGGCGGCTGAAGAGGCTGAAGTGATCCAGGCGTTGGCCTTGAGCAACTGCGCTGGCGCGATCAAACGCGGCAACTGGCTGTTGAGGCCGATGGCGAACATCGAATTGCCCAGGCCGAGGCCGAAGGCAATCAACGGTAACAGCCACGCCTGCTGACTCGCCGGAGTGATCAACAGCAGCCCCAGCAGCGCCGCACGCAACAGATCGAACGCAATCAGCGGCGCGCGGCCCTGCCAGCGTCGGTAGAAGCGTGTGCCAATCAGACTGGCGAAGATTCCGCCACCGACGCGGCTGGCAAGGAAAACGCCGACGCTCATGGCGCTGTTGCTTAACAGGTAAACGTAGGTGGCGAGCGCGACCATGTTGAGGAAGGCGCCGAAATCGGAGATCAGCCGGGCGGTTACGATCAGGTGGGTGTTGCGTGGGGTGGTCACATTCAGTCCTTGAGTGTGGTTGGAGCGCTGGACAGTAGACGCGAATAAGCCAGGATCCGAAAGCCCCCTCACCCTAGCCCTCTCCCAAAGGGAGAGGGGACCGATTGGGGGATATTTGGGAGATACACCGACCTGAACGTTTTTCTTTGAATCCACAATCGACTCGGTTTTTTCAGGTCGATGTATGGCTAAAGACACCTCGGTCGGCCCCCTCTCCCTCCGGGAGAGGGACCGATTGGGGGATATTTGGGAAATACACCGACCTGAACGTTTTTCTTTGAATCCATAATCGACTCGGTTTTTTCAGGTCGATGTATGGCTAAAGACACCTCGGTCGGCCCCCTCTCCCTCCGGGAGAGGGACCGATTGGGGGATATTTGGGAAATACACCGACCTGAACGTTTTCCGTTGAATCCATGATCGACTCGGTTTTTTCAGGTCGATGTATGGCTCAAGACACCTCGGTCGGCCCCCTCTCCCTCCGGGAGAGGGCTGGGGTGAGGGTGCTTTTTGACTCAAACAAAAAACCCGGCCGAAGCCGGGTTTTTCATCACGCGATCACTGCATCCACGGCGGTGGAGGCGGTTCTTCGGGTTTGCCTTTCGGCGCGTCGTCCGCCGCGCGAATGGCCTGCTTGCGTTCCTCGTCGAGGCGCGCCGCTTCGATTTCGCGCAACACCCCGCCGACATCGGCCAGGTCCTCCGGATCGTCGAACTCACCGGTCAGCACACTGTTCGGGTGCAAGGTGCCGGCTTCGTACAACGCCCACATTTCCTTGGCATATTTGGTCTTCTTCAATTCCGGCGCGAAGCGACCGAAGTACGAAGCCATGTTGCCAACGTCACGCTCGAGCATGCTGAACGCGTGGTTGTTGCCCGCAGCGTCGACTGCCTGGGGCAAATCGATGATGACCGGGCCGGTAGGTGTCAGCAGCACGTTGAACTCGGAGAGGTCACCGTGCACCAGACCGGTACACAACATCAGCACGATCTGCGAAATCAGGAACGCGTGATACTCGCGCGCCTGATCCGGCTCCAGCACCACATCGTTCAGACGCGGCGCAGCGTCGCCGAATTCGTCAGCCACCAGTTCCATCAACAGCACGCCGTCGAGGAAGTCATAGGGTTTGGGCACTCGCACGCCGGCGCCGGCCAGACGGAACAGCGCCGCCACTTCGGCGTTCTGCCAGGCGTCTTCGGTCTCTTTGCGACCGAACTTGGACCCCTTCGCCATGGCCCGCGCCTGACGACTGTTACGAACCTTGCGGCCTTCCTGATACTCGGCCGCCTGGCGGAAACTGCGTTTATTCGCCTCCTTGTAGACCTTGGCGCAACGTAACTGATTGCCGCAGCGCACTACATAAACAGCTGCCTCTTTGCCACTCATCAGTGGGCGCAGCACTTCGTCGACCAGACCGTCCTCGATCAGGGGTTCAATGCGTTTTGGAGTCTTCATCAGCTTTTATTGTGGGTCCTTTATTACCAAACACGCGAATGTCACTCGTTATACGGCAATCCTCGCCCGACGGGGAGGGGTTGCCGACCTGTGAACCTTGAGGATGCACACACTGTGCCGGATCAATCGCAGCGACCCGGGCGAATCATAGCCGAGACCGTGGCATTGATTGGTATCGGTCGGCAAGGGTATTTGCGACAGAATCTGACATGGTCGGCGAACTTCAGTTGCCCTTACCCCAGCCCTCTCCCAGAGGGAGAGGGGGCCGACCGAGGTGTCTCCCGTAATACATCGACCTGACAGACCGCAGCGCTTATGGTTTGAATCGCATCTCTGGATTCGGTGAAGGGCGCTCAGGTCGGCGTCGATTTCTAGCATCCCCCAATCAGTCCCCTCTCCCTTTGGGAGAGGGTTAGGGTGAAGGGCTTTTTCAGCGTTCAATGATCGCGGTGACACCCTGCCCGCCCGCCGCACAGATCGAAATCAACCCTCGCCCCTTGCCCGCCGCATCCAGCAGCTTGGCCAAATTCGCGACAATGCGCCCGCCCGTTGCGGCGAACGGATGCCCCGCCGCCAGCGAACTGCCTTTTACATTGAGCCGACTGCGATCAATCGAACCCAGCGGTGCGTCGAGCCCCAGGCGGGTTTGGCAATATTCGGGATCTTCCCAGGCCTTGAGCGTGCACAAGACCTGCGCGGCGAAGGCTTCGTGAATTTCGTAGTAATCAAAATCCTGCAACGTCAGCCCATTGCGTGCCAGCAAGCGTGGCACGGCGTACACCGGCGCCATCAGCAGGCCCTCGGCACCGTTGACGAAATCCACTGCCGCCGCTTCGCCGTCGCGCAGATAAGCGAGGATCGGCAGACCCCGCTCTCTGGCCCATTCTTCACTGCCGAGCAACACCACCGAAGCGCCATCGGTGAGCGGCGTGGAATTGCCCGCCGTCAGCGTGCCCTTGGCGCTTTTCTCGAAGGCCGGTTTCAGCGTGGCGAGTTTTTCCAGGGTCAGGTCCGGGCGCAGATTGTTGTCGCGGGTCAGGCCGAGGAACGGCGTCATCAGATCGTTGTGCCAGCCTTCGCTGTAGGAAGCGGCGAGTTCGTGGTGGCTTTCGAGGGCCAGTTGATCCTGTTCTTCGCGGGGAATATTCCAGGTCTGCGCCATCAGTTCGCAGTGCTCGCCCATCGACAGGCCAGTGCGTGGCTCGCCGTTGCGCGGGAATTCGGGGATCAGGTGCTGGGGGCGCAACTGCAAAAGGGTTTTCAGTTTGTCGCCGGTACTCTTGGCGCGGTTGGCCTGCAGAAGAATCCTGCGCAGGCCTTCGCTGACGCTGATCGGCGCATCGGAAGTAGTGTCAACGCCGCCGGCAATGCCGCAGGCGATCTGGCCGAGGGCGATCTTGTTCGCCACCAGCAACGCCGCCTCCAGACCGGTGCCGCAGGCTTGCTGGATGTCATAGGCCGGTGTCGTCGGAGACAGGCGTGAGCCGAGCACGCATTCGCGGGTCAGGTTCATATCCCGTGACAATTTAAGCACCGCGCCTGCCACCACCTCGCCAATGCGCTGGCCGTGCAGGTTGTAGCGTTCGATCAGGCCTTCCAGCGCGGCGGTGAGCATGGCCTGATTGCTGGCCGTGGCGTACGGCCCGTTGGAGCGGGCGAAAGGGATGCGGTTACCGCCGATGATCGCGACGCGGCGCAGCTGGGTCATGGATAACTCCTGTGGAATTTGCGGATTCACATGGAAACCTGTGGGAGCTGGCTTGCCAGCGATGGGGGCGGCACTCCCAACCCTTCAGCGGCTGACACTCCGCTATCGCGGGCAAGCCCGCTCCCACAGGGTCAGTGGTCTACTCTGCTAAACCAGCGTAGGCCTTATTGCGCCGATCGAACGATTGATTGCCATAGGCAGTCCACACTTTGAACCCCAACTTCTGGAGAGCGTTCCATGTCTGACCGCTATATCGACTTCGCCAACTCATCCTTCGGCCATCGTCTGGTCGGGGCCTTGGGCCTGCCGTCGCCGGTGCGGCTGGAACGCTGGCAGGCGGGGCGTCTGCGGCCGATCGAGGGCGCCCTGTTGATCGGTGGCGGGCCGCTGGCCGAACGGATCAGCGTGTTTGCCAATCGCTTGACCGATGCAATCTACAGCTACGGCACCGAGCCCTCGCTGGCCACTGCATGGATCCCCGGCCACGGGCCGAAACTCAAAGCGGTGGTGTTCGACGCCAGCGGTCTGCAACACACCGACCAGCTCAAGCAGTTGCGCGAGTTCTTCCAGCCATTGATGAAGAACCTCGACCATAGCGCGCACCTGGTGATTCTCGGCCGTGCTCCGGAAAGCCTGGGTGATCCGTTCGCCTCCAGTGCGCAGCGAGCACTCGAAGGCTTCTCGCGCTCGCTGGCCAAAGAGCTGCGCGGCGGTGGCACCTTGCAGTTGATCTACGTCGGCGAAGGTGCCGAGGATCAATTGGAAGGCCCGCTGCGATTTTTCCTCTCGCCGAAAAGCGCATTCGTTTCCGGCCAGGTGATTCGCCTGACCGCGTGCGCCACGCCAGTGACCGACTGGACCCGACCGCTGGCCGGGCGCAAGGCGCTGGTCACCGGTGCTGCGCGCGGCATCGGCGCGTCGATTGCCGAAACCCTCGCCCGCGATGGCGCCGAGGTGATTCTGCTCGACGTACCGCCGGCCAAAACCGATCTCGAAGCCCTCGCCGCGCGCCTCGGCGGCCGGGCGATCACCCTCGATATCTGCGCCGATGACGCCGCCGTGCACTTGATCGAACAGCTGCCCGACGGCCTCGACATCCTCGTGCACAACGCTGGCATCACCCGTGACAAAACCCTGGCCAATATGACCCCGGAATTCTGGGACGCGGTGCTGGCCGTCAACCTCAATGCCCCGCAAGTGCTGACCAAGGCGCTGCTCGACAGCGGCACCCTGCGCGACAACGCACGGGTGGTCCTGCTTGCCTCGATCAGCGGCATCGCCGGCAATCGCGGGCAAACCAACTACGCGGCGAGCAAGGCTGGCCTGATCGGTCTGGCCCAGGCCTGGGCGCCGACGCTGCTGGAACGCGGCATCAGCATCAACGCCGTCGCCCCCGGGTTCATCGAAACGCAAATGACTGCGCACATCCCATTCGGCCTGCGCGAAGCCGGGCGGCGCATGAGTTCGCTGGGCCAGGGTGGCTTGCCGCAGGACGTCGCCGAAGCCGTGGCGTGGCTGGCGCAACCGGGCACGGGCGCGTTCACCGGGCAGGCGCTGCGGGTCTGCGGGCAAAGTGTTCTGGGGGCATAAAGATGAGCATCGAATGGCACACGCTGGATCGCGAGCCGAGTCTGCCGGGGCTTTATTCGCGCGCAGCGACGCGACGCAAAATCACCGGTACGCAACTGCCCGACAGCGGCCTGCGCTGCTGGGTCGATATCGACAGCAAACGGCTGACGGCTTATCGCAAGGTCTGCGGTTTCGTCGATGACGGCCTGCTGCCGCCGACCTATCCACACATCCTCGCCTTCGCCTTGCAGATGCAATTGCTCACGGCCAGGGATTTTCCCTTCCCGCTGCTGGGGCTGATTCACCTGAGCAACCGCATCCGCGTGTTGCGGCCAATGGGCGCGATCAGTCGCGCGCAAGTCAGCGTGCGCGTGCACAACCTGCAACCACATGCCAAGGGCGCGACGTTCGATCTGTTGACCACCCTCGACGATCAGCTCGGGCCGCTGTGGGAAGCCGAAAGCCGGATGCTCTGTCGCGGGGTGAAACTCGAGGGCGAGGCGCTGGCACAGGACTGGCAGCCGTCGCAGGATTTGCTTGAGGTGACGCGTTGGACTGCGCCGGCCGATATCGGTCGCCAGTATGCGAAAGTCTCCGGCGACTACAACCCGATTCACCTGAGTGCAGCGAGCGCCAAACTGTTCGGGTTCCCCACCGCGATCGCCCATGGACTGTGGAACAAGGCACGCACACTGGCGGCACTCTCCGATCACCTACCCAAAGCCAACCTGGAAATCGCCGTGCACTTTCGCAAACCGGTGCGCCTGCCCAGTGAAGTGACATTGCTGGCCAGTGCCGCGGGATCCAGCGGTGAGTTGCGTCTGATCGGCGCCGGCGCCCTGGAACATATGGTCGGTCAGTGGCAACCGATCGCCTGATCTGGCGGGGCGGAAAAACCCGTTAATTGTGTATATATCACTTAAGTTTTTCCGCGCCCTGCCCGCTGCTTTGCAAAAAACCGAGCCTTGAATTTCAAGGCTTTTTTTTGCCCGTTTATTACCTGGGTATTAGTCCTTCGGCATAGCGCCGAGCCCTCTATATAAAGGGGTTAATACCAACTTGAGAATGGTGAAAAACCTGCCCTCGACTGAGATTACAGCCACGGACGAGGCATCGCCGACGACAGATCGGCGAGCCATCGAAGGCAACGTAACGTTGTGACAGGTGCAGGAATCTCAATCATGAAAACTCAAGTGATGTGGTCCAAATCGGCAATCGCGCTGGCACTGATTCTTTCGGTCGGCCTCGTCGGCTGCAGCAGCGGCGGTGGCGGTCATCGCAGCAGTTCGGGCAGCTCGACGGCGGACGGCACGGCGGGTACCGATGGCAGCGGTGGCGCGGGCGGCGGAACCGGCGGCGATACTGCCGGCACTGGTGGCACAGGTGGCGGAACCGGTGGTACTGGCGGCACTGGCGGCGGCACCGATCCGACCAATCCAACCAATCCGACAGACCCGACCGATCCCACCAACCCGACCAATCCCGCTGCACCTTCGCTGGTGACCACAACACTTGTTCAGGATGTCGGCAAAACCGTCAGCGGTGTCGGCGATGGCGTCGGCCAGATCGGCGATTCGCTGAGCACTGTTCCGGTCGCTGGCGGCATCGTGCAAAGCCTGGCCAACACCACCGGCAACGTGGTCAGCACCTTGGGCGATGGCGTCACTGATGGCATCGGCAAACTGGCCACTGACCCCAATGGCCTGACCACCACCGTCGCCTCGGTTGGCGGCGTGGTTTCCGATGTTGGCTACGGCGTGTCGGACCTCAGCGTCAAACTCAACACAGCGACCCGCAGCGTTCCTGTCGTTGGCGGTGTAGTCACCCGCGTGGCGCCGCTGGTCGATGGCATCGGCGAAAAAGTCACCATGCTTGGCGACACCCTCAACACCTCAATGACCAGCGGCCCGACCAGCCAGTTGACCGACAAGGTCGGCAGCGGCCTGGTACCGGTGATCGCCATGGTCGAAAGCACCACCGACAAACTCGGCGATGCCACCGGTCTGGGTGATCCGCTCAAAGGGGTGATCTCCAAGGTGGGCGGCACGGTGAACAGCCTTGGCGGCAAAGTCACCGACGCAGGCAGCGGCAATGCCCTGACCAACACCCTCGGCGGCGCCCTGAGCAACACCGGCACGGCGGTCGGCAAAGCGGGTGGTCTGGTGTCCAATGGCACTGGCTCGGGCAGTGGCGGCATCGGTGGCGGGCTGGGCGGCACCGGTCTGCTGCAAACTGTCGGTGGTGCGGTGGTCAACGTCGGCAGCGGTCTGAATGCCGGCAGCACCAGCGGCGTGGTCAGTGCCGGCGGCGTCACCGCCGGCGGGCTGGGCAACACGATTGCTTCGATCAACACCGTACTCGGTGGTTCGGGCACACCGATTACTGCATCCACCTCGCCGCTGGCCAGCGTCGGCGCCGCAGTCGGAGCCGGCCTCAATCCGGTCACCAGCGCGGTGACCACTGTCACTCAACAAGTCGGCGCCGCTACCGGTCTCGGCACTCCGGTCGCTGGTCTTACAAATCAGGTGGGCGCCGCAGTCGGCAATCTCGGCGGAGCGATTGCCGCCACCAACAACCCGGTCACCACTGCTGTCGGCGGTCTGGTTACCAACGTCGGCGGCACCGTGGCAGCGGTCGGTGGTCTGGTCAACAGCGGCACTGCCACTGGCGGCGGCACGGCAACCGGTGGCCTGGGCGGGGTACTCGGCGGCCTGACCGGCGCGCTGGGCGGCAACAAACGCTAAATTGCACCTGGCCGATTCGACGGCCTTACCTACAGCGCCTACGCTTGGTTGAGGGCGGAAGATTCCCACGAGTCTTCCGCCTTTTTTCTAAGGAAAAATCTGCCCTGTGCTGTGTTCTGACCATGGAGTGTCCCTATGCGCGTACTGGCATCCCTGCTGTGCCTGAGCCTCAGTTCCGCTGCCCTCGCCGACACCTTGCCCAGCTTTCTCAACAGCAACGAAACCATCCGCAACCTGCCCGTTCCCAACCTGCCCGCCGACGCCTATCGCCCGAGCGCGGCGCCGCTGCAAGTGCCGGACCCGGGTGCGACCGCCGCGCAGCCACTGCTGATGGAAACCAAGGTCAACCTGAAGACCGTGCAGATCGAAGGCGGCACGATCTACCCGCTCAACGAACTCGCGGAAATCTACAAGCCCCTGATCGGCCGTCAGGCCAGCCTTGCCGAACTGATCGAAGCCACGCGCAACATCACCCGTCGCTATCAGCAGGACGGCTATCTGTTGTCCTACGCGTTCCTGCCGCAACAGAACTTCGATGACGGCGTGGCCCGCGTGGTGCTGGTCGAGGGCTATGTGCGCGATATTCAGATGCAGGGCGACATCGGCCGGGTCAAAAGTCTGCTCGACAAACTCGCCGCGAAAATCCAGGCCGAACGCCCGCTGACGCGCAAAACCTTCGAGCGCTACACCACGCTGATGAGCCGTATTCCTGGCGTGACCATCCAAGCGCAAGTGCCACCGCCGGGCACCACCGATGGCGCGACCACCCTGGTTGCCCAGGCCAGTCGCAAACCGTTCACCAGCACCCTGAGCACCACCGAAGACAACCGTAACGGCCCGCAGGCGTTGCTCGGTGTCAGCAGCAATTCGCAGACGTCGATGGGCGAACAGTTGAGCCTCAGCGGCCTGTTCCCACCGGGCGACGACAAAGAGCATTACTACCGTCTCGACTACAGCCAGTTCCTCGATACCGAGGGCACGCAACTCAACGTCTCGGCCTCGCGTTACCGCGCCGACCCGGACACCGAAGTGCTGGTCGGCGGTGGCGGACGCCTGAGTACCCACCGTGAGAACGATCGCTACTCGATCGGCTTCAGCACGCCCCTGATCGCCTCCGCCAACGAACTGCTCACCGCCGGCTCACGCCTGTATGCGGTCGACGACAAGACGCGCTACGACGGCATCAACTTTCCCTTCAGCACCGAACTGCGCACCGACGTCCGCGCCCTGGCTTTCGAAGGCGACTGGCGCAAGGCCGACGCCCGCCAACTGCGCATCCTCAGTGCCGGCGTCTACCAGGGCTTCGACAGCCTCGGCGCACACACCAACTACGACGACATCGACCTGGATTTTTTCCGCGTGCGCTTGTCCGGCGTGCAGAGCGACAAGTTCCTCGACAACTGGCAAGGCGTGCTCTCGGCGGCGCTGTACTGGAGCGACGACACCTTGCCCGACAGCGAACGCGCCGTGTTCGGCGGGCAGAACTTCGGCCGTGGCTACCCCGACGACCAGGCCTCGGGCGACAAGGGTTGGGGCGTGGCTTACGAGGTCAACTACAGCTTCAACCGCGACGGCAACTGGGTGCGCATCCTGCAACCCTACGTAGTTGTCGACCGCTCGCGCAGCTGGTTCAACCAACTGCCGGTGCAGGCCAACAACCTGTCATCGACCGCCGTCGGGCTGCGCTTTGGTGATGCCAAGTATTACAACGTGGCGCTGGAAGTGGCGAAGGCGATGTCGGATGAAGCACTGGATACGTTCAATCGCAAGCCTCGGTACAGCATCAGTTTCAGTTATCAGTTGTGATGGTCGAGCGGTGTGTCAGTCAGGATTTTTTTGACTGACGCACCGCCTTCGCGAGCAGGCTCGCTCCCACAGATTCGGCGGTGTTCATGGTTGCTGAGTACAACCGCCGTCCCTGTGTGAACGAGCCTGCTCGCGAAAGGGTTCGGCTATTCAACCGATTTATCGCAGCGCTTAAACCAGCCGTTTAAACACAGGCCACGCTACCTCGCAACAGGCTACAAATCCTTGCGCCATTGCCTACGGCTACGCCAGAATCCGCCGGCTTGTGCGCCTGGGGCGCGGGTTCTATCGTTTGCCTGCCACTGCTCATCAGTGGTCGGGTTTAGCAGCTCGCCGATACCACGTTGCACCAGTTCTATCAGTCTGGAATACATTCCTGTGCTTGATGGCGGCTGTGCGCAGGGCGCCCTCGGGCGCGCCGATTTCGTGGCTCATCGGTCTGCTAACCTGCGTCCAGCTGCCACCCTTATCGTTTAGCAGCGAGAGGTTGCGGCCCTTACTCCACAAGGAGACTGAGCCCGTGAAAAAGATAACGCCCGATCCACCCCTTGCCGATCCGACTTTCGCCGACCCGCTCGTCGAAGCGCAAAAACTCAAGGAAGCCGCCGACCGCGCCATCGATTACTACCTCAACCCCCGCCTCATCAAAGACCCCGCTGCACCGCGCAAACCCAGCACCCTGTTCATCGTCGACCCGGCTGCGGACAACGAAACCCTGCTGGTGCATGCCTGCGAATCACTGGCCTCGGCGAGCATCATGGCCAGCGACCTCGCCGGATTTATCGATGGACCACAGCGCAGCTCCCTGTTGGGGATACAACAGGTGATCATGCTGGGCGAACTGGCGGTCAACCGCGTACTGGACAGGCTTGTGCCGGAGTGACAAGAGCAAGAGGCTGGTTGCGAAGGTGGTGAGACAGGCAGAGCGTTGTTGGCTGACTGGCCGCCATCGCTGGCAAGCCAGCTCCCACAGAATTCATGTACATCAGGCAGGAATGGGTCGGCTGCCAGGCCGCTTTCGCGAGCAGGCTCGCTCCCACAAAAGCAAAAGCAAAAGCAAAGCAGCGCAGCTGCCCGCGGCGAAGCCGCCCCACTCAACAATGAGCGCAAGCTCGAGTGCTCTTGATCTTGATCCACCGGCGACGTCGGAAGGCTGAGTGGAGGGATTGATCTGGGCGTGGGAGCACAGCGACCGTCTGGCGCAGCCAGACACAGCGGAAGGAGGTGCAGCGAAGCAAACCGGAGCCGCTGCGCCCGGATCAGTCCCGGAGCGAAGGAACCCGAGCCTGCGAGGGCCGAACGCAGGAGCTAGCGTTTTTTGCTTACTTTTTTAGGCGCTTGTAAAAAAGTAAGTCGCCGTCAGGCGAAACCGCCAGCCGCAGCACCCGAAGCAACGGATACTCACCCAAACCCCCACCAACACGGTCGGCCCAAAGGCCGCCGAGTTCACCCACCCTGAACCTTAGGCTTGGGAAAAAGATTATCGAGAGTCTCCAACAACCTCACGTGATAAATCGGCTTGCGAAACAGATCCAGCACCTGCAACCGCAACATATCGCTGACATCCTCCATATCCGCATGCCCCGACATCACAATCACCGGCAAATGCGCCCGCGACGTATGCTCACGCAACCGCCTGATCAGCGACATGCCCGACTCCTCCGGCATACGCAGATCAGTAATCACCAAAGCAATATCCGGATGCCGGGTCAGATGATGCAGCGCGAGCTTCACCGACGTCGCGGTATGACAGACAAACCCCTCCCCCTCCAGCAACTCCGCCAACTCCAGCAACGCGTCTTCTTCATCATCAACCAGAAGCAGTTGTTGGCGGGGCGACGAAGACGCGTTCATAGGCAATACCTGAATACTGAAAGGTAAATCCAGTGTAGTGCGATATCAGCCAGGTGCAGTGTTCACAAGATCAGGGCGTTGGCCGAGTCACAGCCGTACCATCGAGCGAGGTCAGAATATTGTTGAAGATCGCCAATACCCTGTCTCCAAGCGGAGTGACGAACGCCACAACCACCACAGCCACCATCGCCACCACAATCGCATACTCGATCGCCGAAGCACCCTCTTCACTGCGGGCAAACGCGCGAGCCTTGGCGATCACATAATCAAAAGTCATACGAAACATAGGTCCACTCCTTCGCGCCTCTGGCGCCGACATCACCACCGCGGCAAGGTTCCACCGTGCCACCTGAGCATTGTCAACAAACCCCCGCCCAACAACTGTAAGAACGCATTAATCACAAAGCATTAATCCCAACGTGTCTCGGCCATTTCCCGCTGTTAACCGGCCAGACTCACACTTTGGTACGGTTATTTTGCCTGTCACTAATGGCGCTTTTGCTTGGATCAGCTAGCTTGGAAATAGCGAAATAGTTGCATGTTCATAGCTGCCGATTCAGTCCGCCTTTCGCAAGCAAATGCAGTCGGTTGTGCAGCAGGAAAGGGAGAGCCGTCATGAACAGTCGCGTCACCATGGGCCTAGCCGCGTTGCTGTTGCTCGGCGCGGTTTTTGTCGGTTACTGGGGGCTGGTGCTCAGTCGTCAGCCGGCCCCGGTCGCCGAGGCGCCCGTCGCCCCAGCGGTCAGCATTGAACAGACTGTCGCGATTGCCGAAGACCAGACCCGCCAACCGGTGGTGGTGCTGCTCCACGATGTAGCGCCGTTCACGCCGCTGACCGCCGCCGATGTAACCGTGGAAAAACTGCGCAGCGCACCGGCCGGCAGCCTCAGCAGCATCGAACAAGCTGTCGGCCGCACGCCTTGGCGCCACCTCAGCACTGGCACCTGGCTCAATGACGAAAGCTTCCAGGCCGGCGGTGCGCTGGCGCGGATGATTCGCCGCGACGAACGCGCGCTGACCGTGGCCGTTGACGAAGTGATCGGTGGCGCCGGGCAATTGCTGCCGGGCGATTACGTTGATGTGCTGCTGTATCTGCGCGAGGACGCGAGCAACCTGCAGCAGTCGGCGCAGATCGCCGTTCCTGCCTTGCGCGTGCTCGGAATCGGCGATCAGTACGGCCTGACCAATGACGGCCAACCGGCATCGCCCAGCCTCAGCGCCGAAGAAAAAATCAAACAGGACCAACGCCGCATCGCCGCACGCACCGTGGTGCTGGCGGTGCCGGAACAACTGCTCAGTCGTCTGATGCTGGCCACTCAAGTCGGCACGTTGCGCCTCGCGGTGCGCAGCAGCGAAGAACAGCGGCTGGCCAAATATTGGGCCGGCGAAGCGCAATCGCCCGCGCACCTGGATCGGGCCAATAGCCAGCTTTTCCAGTTCACTCAACTCGCCCTGGGCAGCGCGCAAAAAGCACCTGCCACCGCCAGTGCCGGCGCGGCGCCCAGGCCTGCGGTGGAAATCATTCGCGGCAACCAGATCAGCCAACAAACCCCATGACTGCGCAAGGATTCACGTGCATGCAGAGTCGACTCAGACCGACATTGAAACCGGCGCTCCGGGCCTTGCTGTTGTTGGGATTGACGATGGACAGCGCCCTCGCGGCGGCGGGCAACTGCTCGGCACTGCCGCGCCTGCCTTCGGTGATCGAGATCGGTGAAGGCTTCCAGCAGGACATGCAGTCACCGGTGGCAATCACTCGGCTGGCGGTCGGCGACCCGAAAATTGCCGACGTGCATGCCAATGGCGGTTCGTCCTTTTTGCTGACTGGCGTCGGCCCCGGCGCGACCAGCCTGATGGTCTGGACGGCGTGTTCGGCGCAGCCACAGCAAGCCATGGTCTTCGTCCAGGGTGCGGCGACCACGGCATTGACCAGCAGCGTGCCGTCGGACGATCCGACCCTGCCGTCGCAAGTGCAGACCGACATCCGTTTCGTCGAAGTCAGCCGCACCAAGCTCAAGGAAGCCACGGCCTCGCTGATCGGCACCCGCGGCAATTTCCTGTTCGGCTCGCCTGGCACACTGCCGCCGATTGACGGCGTGCCGCAGCCGCGCTTGCCGGTGGATAACTCGCTGTTCAATTTCTCCTGGGTCGGCGGCAAGACCATGGCGATCATCAACGCCCTGGAAACCAGCGGCTTCGCCTACACGCTGGCGCGACCAAGTCTGGTGGCGTTGAACGGGCAGAGTGCGAGCTTCCTGGCCGGCGGAGAAATCCCGATTCCAGTGCCCAGTTCCGGCAGCGACAGCGTGTCGATTGAGTACAAGGAATTCGGCATCCGCCTGACCCTGACGCCAACCATCATCGGCCGCGACCGCATCGCCTTGAAAGTCGCCCCGGAGGTCAGCGAACTGGATTTCGCCAACGCGGTGAACATCGCCGGCACCACCGTTCCGGCGCTGACCATCCGCCGCACCGACACCAGCGTGTCGCTGGGTGATGGCGAAAGTTTCGTCATCAGCGGTTTGATCAGCACCACCAACAGCTCGCAAGTGAACAAGTTTCCAGGCCTGGGCGACATTCCCATCCTCGGGGCGTTTTTCAAGGGTTCGCAAATCAAACGCGAAGAGCGCGAACTGCTGATGATCGTCACCCCGCACCTGGTCCAGCCATTGGCGGCGGACGCGCGTTTGCCGTCGTTGCCGGGAGAGAAGCTGCGCAATTACGACCCGAATTTCTATCGCATGTTCTTCCTCGAGAACGGTAACTTCGACAAGCGCAGCGGGTTATCGCAATGAGCCAGAATCTCAGTCAGACCTTCCTCGCCATCACCCGCAACAGCACCGATCTGGAATGGCTGCAAAGCGCACTCGCGCCACTGGGCCAGGTGGTCAGCGCCGGTGCCGGCAGCCTCGACGAACTGCTCGCACTGGTCGATGTGACGTTCGCCAATCTGGTCTTCGTCGGTCTCGATCGCGAGCATGTCGTGGCGCAAAGTGCGCTGATCGAAGGTGCGCTGGAAGCCAAGCCGATGCTGGCAATCGTCGCCCTCGGCGACGGCATGGACAATCAACTGGTGCTCAATGCGATGCGCGCCGGCGCGCGGGATTTCGTCGCCTATGGCTCACGTTCAAGCGAAGTCGCCGGGCTGGTGCGGCGCCTGGGCAAACGCCTGCCCGCCGTCACTCCCAACACGCAGCTGGGCGGGCTTACCGTGATGTACGGCGTGCAGAGCAGTTCCGACGGTGCCTTGCTCGCCAATCACATGGCCATGGTGGTGCAGAAGAGCGGCCAGCAAACCTTGCTGCTCGACCTTGGCCTGCCCCGTGGCGACAGCCTCGCGCTGTTGGGGCTGGAGAGCTCGTTTCACTTCGGCGACGCCCTGCGCCATCTGCGCCGGCTCGACGCTACGCTGATCGACAGCGCTTTCACCAGCGCCGACCACGGCCTGCGCATTCTTGCCTACGCCAACACTGACGAGCCGCTGGAAACCACCAGTGCCGCCGAGCTGTACATGCTCCTCAGCGCCCTGCGCCAGCACTTTCAGCACATTGTCGTGAACCTCACCGGGCAGGCCGACAGTGAGGCATTGCGCACCTTCGTCAGCCATTGCGACAAACTGCTGTGGTACACCGACCAGAACGTACTCAACTGCCGACGCAACCTCGCCGTGCTTAACCAGTGGCGCGAGAAAGGCATGAAACTCGAGCATGGGCGCTTGCTGATCGATCGCTACCTGAGCAACGTCGCGCCGGATGCCGAGACCTTGGGCAAGACCTTCAATCTGGAAGTCATCGCCGTGCTGGCGTTCAGTCCCGACGTGCGCCTGAACGCGAAAAACCAGGGCGTCAGCCTGTTCGAACTGGCGCCCAGGGAGAAACTCACCCAGAGCCTGCGCACCCTCGGCGAGCGCTTGGCGAAACGCTCCGAAGGCCTGAGCAAACCGAAAGTCACCTGGTTCGACCGTCTGCGAGGCCACTCATGAGCGCAGAAAAACTCTTTGGCGCAACGTCGCACGGAGCGATCGGCAACAGCGACCACGAAGGCCTGAAACTGGTCCTGCACCGCTACATCATCGACGCCATCGAGGAGTCGGGGAAAAACCTGCTGGAAGGTTCGCGCCAGCAACTGGCGCAGTTCGTCACCGACAAGGTCGCCGAATACATCGCGCGTTTGCACTTGGCGATCTCGCGCTACGAAATGGAGCGCCTCGGCGAAGAAATCGTCGACGAACTCACCGGATTCGGCCCACTGGAAGTCCTGCTGCGTGACCCGTCGGTGACGGAAATTCTGGTCAACGGCCCGCACCGGGTGTTCATCGAGCGCGACGGCGTATTGCATCAAAGCGATCTGCGTTTTATCGATGCGCATCACGTCGAGCGGGTCATGCAACGCATCCTTGCGCCGCTCGGGCGCCGCCTCGATGAGTCCTCGCCGATGGTCGATGCGCGCCTGCCGGACGGCAGCCGGGTCAACGCGATCATCCCGCCGATTGCCCTCGACGGCCCGTGCCTGTCGATCCGCAAGTTCCGCAAGGACATGCTCAAGAGCACCGACCTGATGGCGATGCAGACCATCGATCTGGCGATTTTCGAATTCCTGCAGAACGCCGTGGGCAAGCGCTGCAACATCCTGATCAGCGGCGGCACCGGCACCGGCAAGACCACGCTGCTGAACATCCTCAGCCAGTTGATCAACCCGCACGAACGGCTGGTGACCATCGAAGACGTCGCCGAACTGCAACTCGGCCACCCGCACGTGGTGCGCCTGGAAACCCGCCCGCCGAATGCCGAGGGCCATGGCGAGGTCAAGGCCAGCGACCTGATTCGCAACGCCCTGCGCATGCGTCCCGACCGGATCATTCTCGGCGAGATCCGGGGCGTCGAAGTGGTCGACGTCCTCACCGCGATGAACACCGGCCACGACGGCTCGATGAGCACCGTGCACGCCAACAATGCCCAGGACGCGCTGCTGCGACTGGAGACGCTGGTCGGCCTGACCGGGCGCTCGATTGCCGAACGCACCCTGCGTCAGATGATCTGCGCCGCCCTCGACGTGATCATTCAACTGACACGCATGCCCGATGGCCGGCGCTGCGTCAGTGAAGTGGTGGAAGTGGTCGGCATTCGCGAGGAGGTCTACGTCACCAACACCCTGTTCCGCCTCGACCGCCGCACGGGGTTCGGCTTTGTGCGCGAAGCGGTCAACCCGGCCGGCGACAAGCTGCGCCACGACGCTCACCTGGGCTGACGGCGAGGAGCACGCAGATGCTGGGACCGATCATTCTCATCGCCATTTGCCTGATGCTGCTGGGGCTGTCGATCTATCTGTTCCTGCAAGGGCTGCGCAAGACCGCGAAGGAAAAAGTCCTCAATCGACTCGCCGCCGGACAACCGCAGCTGGCCGTCGAGCAGGCCAGGTGGGTTGGACTGGAACGGATGTTTTTACGTGCCGGACTGGGTCGGCCGAGCGAGCGTTTCGGCCTGTGGCTGAGCCTGTGGGCGGCGGCGATGGGCCTGGGATTTTTACTCGGGAGCTGGGTTGGTTTGCTGATCATGTTGCTCGTCCCGCCCGTGGCGTTGCGGTTGTACATCGCCATTCGCTACCGGCAACGGATCCGTCGCATGATCGAACAACTGCCGCAACTGCTCGACCACACCGTGCGCAGCCTCAAGTCCGGCCGCACCCTCAGCGACGCAGTCCTGGGCGCCATCGAAGCCAGTGAAGACCCCTTGAAAGCGGCCATGGGCCGGGTGCAGCGCAACGTGCAACTGGGGGTGAACTTGCCTGACGCCGTCAGCGATTTTGCCGAACTCTACGAGCAGGACGAACTGCGTATGTTCGCCCTCGGCCTGAAGGTCAACCACCGCTACGGCGGCAACGCCAGTGAGCTGCTGGAGAACCTGATCAAACTGATCCGCGAGAGCGACCAGGGCGCGCGGCAGTTGCGCGCGCTGACCGGGGAAACTCGCATGACTGCTTGGGTTTTGGGTTTGCTGCCGCTGATTCTGGTGAGCTATTTCATGCTGACCAACCCCGGCTACATGCTCGGCATGTGGCACGACGAAAGCGGCCAGACCATGCTGCTCAGCGCCGCCGTGTTGCAGGTGTTGGGCAGTATGGCGCTGTGGCGCATGTTGCGGAGCGTTTGAGATGGTCTGGCTCGCGGCGTTGCTGTTGCTCCTCGGTTCGCTGTTATTGCTGGGCAATCACCTGCTCACCGAGCGCCGCCGCGTGCGTCAGGTGCATCAGCGCTTGCACGGTCAATTGGTCCGGGAGAACCGTTTCGGCCACTGGCTGCGCGCGCTGGGCAACAGCCGTTTCGGCCGGGGCTCGGTGAGCATCGACAGCGAAACCCAGACCCTGCTCGGCCGCCTCGGCTGGCGCCGCGCCAACGAACGCGCGCTCTTCGCCGCCTGCCAGATCGGCACGCCGCTGCTCGCTCTGGGGCTGGCGATCTTTTTGCAGGAAGTGTTTTTCCCGCAGACCAGTCACCGCTGGATGGCGCCGATGTTCGCTGCGGGCGGCGGCTATCTCTTGCCCAAACGCCTGCTCGCCTACGCCGCCGCCCGCCGACAGAAAACCATCGCCGTGGAAATCTCCACGTTCATACCGCTGCTGCGCATCCTCTTCGAATCCGGCATGGCCGTGGAACAAGCGTTGCGTGTGCTCAGCGTCGAAGCACAGAAACTGCTGCCGGAACTGACCAGCGAACTGCGCCTGATCCTCAGCCGCGTCGACTCGGGTCTGGAGCTGGGGCAGGAGCTGAACAAGACTGCGGTGATGCTCGCGGTGGACGAATTCACCGACACCTGCGTGATCCTCCAGCAACTGATCCACCAGGGCGGCGGCGCGATGAAATCACTGCTGGCGCTCAAGCAATTACTCGATGACCGACGCCTGACCCGGCTGCAGGAATACATCTCGAAAATGTCCGCGAAGATGTCGGTGGTGATGATGCTGTTTCTGTTTCCCGCCCTGCTGATCGTACTGGCCGGCCCGGGCTTCACCGCCATTGCCCGCGCGTTCGCAAACTGACCTTGGCTCATGGAGAGCGTTTGATGAAAGTACTGATAGTCATGGCAATTCTGTTGCTGCTCAGCGGCTGCGCCACGGATGGCCAGGCGCCGTGGACCTCGCTGCTGTCGCCGTCCAGCTGCAGCAAACTCACGTCGGAGCAGGAACTGTCGCTGAACCTCGCCGATGATCTGGCCAGCGACGGCAAGCTCCACGCCAGCCTCGCCAACCTGCAAAGCCTGCCGGACAACCTCAGCGAAGTGCGCCTGCGCAAAGCCAAGGTTTATCGCCTGCTCGGCCGCAGCGAAGCCGAGCCGCTTTACCGCAGCCTGCTCGGCGGCTGCCTCACCGCCCAGGCCGAACATGGCCTGGGCCAGGTCTACGCCGCCCGTGGCGACAACGGCCAGGCCCAGGCCCACCTGCAACGCGCCGCACGCCTGGCGCCCACCGACGAAAAAATCCGCAATGATCTCGGCGTGGTCTACCTCAACCAACTGCGCCTCAACGAAGCGAAATTCGAATTCCTCACCGCCATCGAACTGAGCCAGAACAATCAACTGGCGACGCTGAACATGGTCACCCTGCTGCTCTACCAGAACGACTGGCCGCAAGCCGCGGAAATCGTCAGCCGCTCGAAACTGACCCCGGAGCAATTCACCGAAGCGCAGCAACGCGCAGAAAAACTCAAAGCCCCGACCAACACCAAAGCCACACCTGGCGACCGCGTCGCCGCCTTCATCGACCCGCTACCGCCGACGCTCGAATAGGAGACAGCCATGACCATCCGCAAAGGCCTGTGCTACCTGACCCTGCTCACCCTGCCCCTCAGCGCCCAAGCCATCGACGCCGGCCCTGCTTCTGCGCAGCAGCAGGAAACCGAAGGCTGGCTGGTCCTGCAAAGCCGCAACAAAGCCGCCTCCCCCAAACCCCAAAGCGCCACCGCCACCGAACGCGAACTGGCGATGCAGCGCTGGCTGAAGAAATACCAGTACGAGATCCCGGATTTTTATGATCCGGATGCGGGCGGGAAGATCGAGAGCAAGAACTAGTCTGGTGGTGTTCTTGAAGGCCCCTTCGCGAGCAGGCTCGCTCCCACAGTTTGCAATGCGTTTCCCCTGTGGGAGCGAGCCTGCTCGCGAAGAACGATAACGCGGTTTCAACGCTGCGGATCAACCCGATCCAGCGCCCGATTCACGGCCAGCTCGGCCAGCATGACAATCTGCTGAATCGCCAACGCCGTGCTGCGCTGAAACCCGCTCAACTCACCAGCGAAATTACTCGCCATCGCACTCGCTGACGCCAGCGACTCACAGGCATGCGCCAACAGGCTTTCGGTATCGACATTGGGCACCACCATGAACAGCGTGCTGGGCGGGTGCGGTTTTGCGGGTTCGGGGCAGAGATAGAAATCGAGCGCGCGTTTTATCGCTTCGCGGTTTTTCACCAGATCGTCGGCGCGCATGGCGTCTTCGAGCGGGGTGGTGGGGGATGGCGGTGGGTCTGGGATCAGTTTGTCCATGAGAACTCCTACTTGGCTGTGACGCCCTCTTCTGTCGTTTCCACACGACAAAAGGTGGCAGCTGTACGCAGGGTGGAAAACCGATAAGTAGGCAACCGGCCAGACCAAAGTCTGCCCACGCACAGCCGCCGCGACACAGTTTGCAGACGAACGAGCGCGCCGACAACGATTACGGTAGCAATGCAAAGCAACTACTTGAATTTCAGGTTTCCACACCTGGCCGCTGAGTTGTCAGCGACAGCCAGAGACTAGTGACCCGACGTCCGACGGACAACCTGAAAACCTTGTGGGAAGGTTCTGGCAAATCACACACAGATTTAAACAATCAAAACCAAAAGCACCCTCACCCTAGCCCTCTCCCAGAGGGAGAGGGGACCGACCGAGTTGTTTGGGCGAAGTACACCGACCTGAAATACCGAGTCGAACACAGATTTTGAAGCAGATCAAAAGCACCCTCACCCTAGCCCTCTCCCAGAGGGAGAGGGGACCGACCGAGTTGTTTGGGCGAAGTACACCGACCTGAAATACCGGGTCGAACACAGATTTTGAAGCAGATCAAAAGCACCCTCACCCTAGCCCTCTCCCAGAGGGAGAGGGGACCGACCGAGTTGTTTGGGCGAAGTACACCGACCTGAAATACCGAGTCGAATGCAGATTTTGAAGCAGATCAAAAGCACCCTCACCCTAGCCCTCTCCCAGAGGGAGAGGTGACAGACCGAGTTGTTTGGGCGAAGTACACCGACCTGAAATACCAAGTCGAACACAGATTTTGAAGCAGATCAAAAGCACCCTCACCCTAGCCCTCTCCCAGAGGGAGAGGGGACCGACCGAGTTGTTTGGGCGAAGTACACCGACCTGAAATACCGAGTCGAACACAGATTTTGAAGCAGATCAAAAGCACCCTCACCCTAGCCCTCTCCCAGAGGGAGAGGGGACCGACCGAGTTGTTTGGGCGAAGTACACCGACCTGAAATACCGAGTCGAATGCAGATTTTGAAGCAGATCAAAAGCACCCTCACCCTAGCCCTCTCCCAGAGGGAGAGGGGACCGACCGAGTTGTTTGGGTCAGGTATGCCGACCTGAGATACCGAGTCGAACACAAATTTTGAACAACCCACAAATCGGCTCCCTCTCCCTCGGGAGAGGGCTGGGGTGAGGGGCGAATCCAGCGCAAAACAAAAGCCAGACACCGCATGCTTTTCACCACTCAAAACAATGAGCGCAAGCTCGAGTAGCTTTTGATCTTGATCTGGGAGCCCGTCGGCAGGCTGAGTGGAGGGATTGATCCGGGCGTGGGAGCGCAGCGACCGTACGACGCAGTCGTACACAGCGGAAGGAGGTGCAGCGAAGCAAACCGGAGCCGCTGCGCCAGGATCGATCCCGGAGCGAAGGAACCCCGAGCCCCAGCGAGCGGGCCGAACGTCAGGGCGAAGACCTTTTGGTTACTTTTGGGGCGTTTGCCAAAAGTGACCCGCCGTAAGGGCGGAACCGTAATCAGCGACACCAAAAAAACGGATATTCACCCCAACCACCCAAAGCATGGTCGGCCCAAAGGCCGCCAAGTCAATGCGCAGTAACCCGCTGCCGCCCAGCAGATCCAACGGGCGAAAGGGCCAAAGCCAACTGCGTCCGATTATGCATATGCGTCAACCGCAACACCTGCGACACATACAGCTTCACCGTGTTCTCGGTAATCCCCAACTCACAGGCAATCTGATAATTGGTCTGCCCCTTGCCCACCAGCCGCGCCACATCCAACTGCCGGGGCGACAACTGACTGAACACCGCCGGCATCTCCACGGACTCAGGCTCACCATCACTCACCACCGGCACGGGCGAGCGCCGCACCTTGTCCAGATCCTGATAAAGGTCATCAATCGACTCGGACAAAAACTGCAATTTCTGATTCAAATGCCCCAGATGCAGATTCTTCTGCCGCTCCTGCAAAGCCAGTTCCTGGCGCTGCACACCCTCGAGCAACTCTGCCAGATCAATCGGCTTCTGATAGTAATCGGCAATCCCCGCACGCAATGCCTTGATCACATCCTGCTTGTCAGCGCGCCCGGTGAGCATGATCGCCTCGAACACCCGCTGCTTGCCGGCCAGCCGCTGCAACGCCTGGATCAACTCGATGCCGTCCATGTCCGGCATGTGCAAATCACTCAGCACCAGACCGATGTCCGGGTCCGCCCTGAACAGCTCGATGGCTTCAAGACTTGAGTCGCACGGCACGCAACGGTAGCCACTGCTCTCGAGAAACTCACAGAGTTCTTCGACGATCAGCGGCTGATCATCGACCACGAGGATTTTTACCGAATTAGGCTTGTTCACGAACCACTCCATTTGCTCGGCCAACGCTGACGATTCCTGCACTTTGGTGGCGTATTCGCCTGAATTGAAAGTAGACCCACTTTCCGACTATGTACATAGGACTAGTGGCACCCCGCGATCAGGTGATCCAGTACAGCGAAAGCACTACCCCTACCCACACGAACGGCGCAAATGGCAGCTTTTTTGACTTGTCCGGGGCCAGATGACGCAGATGCGCTCTAAGCCCTTGAGCCATATGAGGCCAGACTTTTGGCGCGAGCAGCAGCCACAGCACGCTGGCCAGGCCCGCGCCGATAAACGCGCCAAGAACGAATATGCCGTTCGTCGCAAGACCTAGGGCTGTCATTAATTTCACATCACCAGCGCCCATGCGGCCCATGAAATAACCGGGCAGCGTCAGCAGCAAAGCGATCAGGCAGGCCCAGCCGCCCTGCCCCGCGTCGGCACCCAGCCAGGTGCTGCCGGTCGCCAGCAACCAGACCAGCGCCAGCGCGCCCACGCCTAACGTCAATGCGTTGGAAATTCGCCGCTGCCGGGCATCTTGCGCGGCGCAGATCGCCAGCCAGATCAGAACAAGGGAAATCTGCATCCGCTGAAAGCCGTCCGTTTTGCCTGATTGATTCTATGCTGATACTACGCAGTGACTGTCAGGGTAGACGCACGCATGAAAAACGGCTTTCGCAGGTCGCAAAAAGGTGCGGTGGCGATCGAATTCGCCTTGGTGTTCATCATCTTTTTCGCAGTGTTTTACGGGCTGGTCAGCTACGGCCTGCCCTTCGTGATGATGCAATCGTTCAACCAGGCCACCGCCGAGGCGGTGCGCCGCAGCGTTGCGGTCGACCCGACCACGCCGAACTATTCGACGGTGGTGGTCAACACCGCCAATGCCGCGCTGACCCAACAACTGCAATGGCTGCCCTCGGCCTTGAATCTGGTGGTCGGCACCGACACCAGTGCGGCGTACGACGCGGGGACTGGCACCCTGACCGTCAGCGTCAATTACCCGGTGAGCAAGCTCAATCAGATCATGCCGTTTCTGGTGCTGCCCGGGATCGGCACGGTGCCTAATCTGCCCACGCATCTCACCGCCCGCTCGAGCCTGCAATTTTGACCGCCGGCGATAAGCTTTTCGGGCGCTTGCTCAAGCGCGCCCCCGTCGCAGCCCACGACTTGCCGGACCACCTCGGCGCGCCGCCGATCGGCCTGCATTTTTATCTGGATGGCAACGGCGATGTGTTGCAGATCGCCGGCCCGCTGCGGCATTTGCTCGCCCAGCACAAACCTCAGGGTCAGCCGCTGCCGCTTCGCGCCTATCTGCTGCCGCATAGCCTGCTGAGCGTCGAAGGCCAGCCGCGGGACTGGCACGGGCAATTGCTCGATCTGGATTTCACCGGCCTGAATGATCAGCCGCTGCACCTGCGCGGCTGGGTGCAGCCACTAAACGATGGCTGGCAACTGCAGATGCTCGACATCGCCGACCTGTTGCTCGAACGTCAGCAAGCGCGCGACCGCGACGCCTGCCAGACCCTCGCCGCGCAGGTCAGCGATCGTCTGCGCACGTGCAGCCTGACGCGTCTGCCGACGGTGCTTGGCGAACAATTGCAGGCCATCGCCCAGCGCTGGCACATCCCCTGCCTCGCCGTGGCGCTGCTCGATGAACAGGCCCAGGGCTGGCAGATTCATCAACAGTTTCGTGGCCATGACGCTCCACAATTGTGGGAGGACGGCCAGCCATTGGGCACGCCGCTGGACAGCCTCAACGGCAGCGCACCGCAACGCCTCGCCGGCCCGCAGGGCCGCTATGAACATTCGCGATTGCAGGCCACGTTCGGCAACGCCAACGGGTTCGCTGTGCCCTACAGCAATGATCAAGGCGTGGTCGCATGGCTGCTTTGCGGGTTTTACACGGTCGACAACGTGGCGCCATGGCTGACCGATCGCGACTGGCTGACCTTGGCCGGTGCGCTGGCCGGACCGCTGCTCAGCCGCTTGCGCGAGCAGCGCCATGTGCAATCGATGGAGCGTCTTGATTCCCTGCAAAACCTGCTCGGCACTGGCTGGTGGGAAATCACTGCCGAAGAGCAGATTGCGCTGGCGCCGACGCTGGCCTCGGCACTGAATCTCAGCGATCGCCTGCTGCCGGTAGAAGACTGGCTGTCGCTGTTTCATCCCGCCGATCGCGACGAATTGCGCAGCCGTTTGCGCGCCCTGCAACTGCAAGGAGAAGCGCTGACCCTGAGCGTGCGTCTGCACCGCGCGGAGGTCGGCGCAGCGGCGACGTGGTATCGGATTCAGGGCCAGGTCAGCGGCACCGGTGAGCATCGGCGTCTGGTCGGGTTCATGCTCGATATCAGCGATATCCAGAATCAACAACAACGGGCTGCTGCCGCCCATGCGCGGCTGGACAATCTGATTGCCAGTTCACCGGCGGTGATCTACGTGCAGCGCTACGCAGAAGGCGCGTTGATCCCGGCGTTTTTCAGCGCCAGCCTGCAACCCTTGCTGGGCTGGACGCTGGAAGATTGCGACACGACAGCGCTGGTCGAGCGCGTGCACCCCGACGACCGCGAACTGTATTTCCAGCGCAACCGCCAGTTGCTGCGTGAAGGCTCGGTGCGTGCGCGTTATCGCCTGCGCGACAACCGTGGCGAGTATCACTGGCTGCTCGATGAGGCAAAACTGCTGCGCAATGATCTCGGGCTGCCGGTCGAGGCGGTGGGCCTGTGGCTGGATGTCACCGACGCGACGCTTGCCGCCGAGCAGGTGCGGCAGAGCGAGGAGCGCTACCGGATTCTGGTAGAGGATTCGCCGGCGATGATCTGCCGTTATCGCCCGGACCTGACGCTGATCTTTGGCAACCGACCCTTGGCGACTTATCTGGAATGCACCCCGGAACAACTGCCCGGCGTTGATCTGGGTGGCTGGATGTCCGAAGAACAGCGCGCAGCGTTCGTTCAGCGCTTGAGCCAACTGACGCCCCAACAGCCAGTGAGCACCGCCGAAATCAGCCTGCAATTGCCCGGACGCGAACACGCCTGGTGGGTCTGGTCGGATCGCGGCGTGTTCGATGAGCATGGGCAGTTGATCGAAGTGCAAGCGGTGGGCCGCGACAACACCGAGGTGCGCCGCTCGCAACAGCAACTCACCCAAAGCGCGAAAATGGCCACCCTCGGCGAAATGGCCACCGGCCTCGCCCACGAAATCAATCAGCCGCTGAACGTGATGCGCATGGCCATCGTCAACGTGCTCAAACGCCTCGGCAACGGTGATGTGCAGGTCGATTACCTGACCGACAAACTCAACCGTATCGACGCTCAGGTTCAACGCGCAGCGAAGGTGGTCGACCACATGCGTGTGTTCGGTCGCCGCTCGGAAATCGAACAACAGTTGTTCAATCCGGCCCAAGCCATCGAAGGCACCTTGTCACTGCTGGCCGAGGGCATGCGCGGCAAAGGTGTCGATCTGCGCATCAGCGAGACCGGCTTCGAGGCGCAGGTGCGCGGCTACGTCGATCAACTGGAGCAGGTGCTGATCAACCTGATGGTCAACGCCCGTGACGCCCTGCTCGGCAAGCGCGAGCACGACCCGGCATTCAAACCGTGGATTTCAATCTACGCCGAACGTGACGAGGAAAGCGTGCGCTTGTGGGTCGAGGACAATGGCGGCGGCATCGATCCGCGTTTGCTGGAGCGGATCTTCGAGCCGTTCTTCACCACCAAGCCGATTGGCGTCGGCACCGGCCTGGGCCTGTCGGTGAGCTACGGCATCATCGCCAACATGGGCGGCCAGTTGAGCGTGCGCAACTCCACGGAGGGCGCACGGTTCTGCATCGAATTGCCGATCGCCAGCGACGATCAGATCACCAGATAGGCCTTGCCGGTCTGCCCGCAGGTCATGTTGGCGCCCACCTCGGTGTTCATCAGATTGATGCCCAGACCCTTGAGCAGATTGTTCAACAGCGGATCAAGCAATGGGCTGATCAAACCGGTGACCACCGGCAACAAGCGGTTGCTGACATCGCTGATCAGTGAAGCCACACCGGTGACGATGGCGCCCAGCGGATTGCTGCCCACGGGTTTGTAGACGATCAGGTTGATGCCGGACAGCGTGTTTGCCAGGCTGCCGACGATGTTGCTGGTCGGCGCGGCCGGCAGCAGGCTCGGCGGCAGTTTCAGATTGGCCGGGGTGGCGAAGGGAGTGGTGCTGGAAAACAGCAGATTCTGCGTGGTCTGCGCGACGCTGGTGTCGAGTTTGAGGGCGATGCCGCCCGCGCCGTATTGCACGTGGGAGGCGGCATCGCAACTGCCGATGCCGAGAATCTTGTGGCAGGTGATGATGCCGAGATCGACCAGCGGCAACGGCGTCACGGTTGGTTCGGCGACTGAAGAGAACGCGGCGACGGGATCGATCTTGCCGAGTTTGAGATCAGCCAGAGAAGTCGTGGTGGCGGCAGTCAGGCTTTTGCTGTCGGTATCGCCGGTCGGGCAGCGGTAATCGGTGACATAGCTTTTCGCCCCGCCGGCATCCAGCGCGATGTCGATCTGCGGTGAGGGCAGCAGCTTCGGATCGAGCTGTTGGCAGCCGGCACCCAACAGGCAGAACACTGAATTGAGCGTGTCCACCAGATTCAGGCTCAACAGCGCATTGAGCGTCGGCGTCAGCGTACCGACCAGGCCCAGCACCGCATTGGTCAGCCCCGTCACCCCCGAGAGCACCGGCAGATTCACCGACAACAACGTGCGCACCTGCGCCGTGCGCACATAAATCCGGTCCGGCCCCAACGGATCGGCCTTGGCCCGCGCAGGGTCGCCAATCGCCGAGAACTGCGGCGGCTCGATCACCTTCACCCGCACCGTGACACCGGCCAGCCCCAGCACGTTGACCGGCAAGGTCGCCGCCACCGCGCTCTTGCTGTTGGCCAGTTGCACCACGCCCTGCACCAGTTGCAGCAATTGCAGATTGGCATCCAGCCCCGCCGCCGTAGTGCCGGTCTGCAGTTGCAGGATCTCGCCGAGTCTGACCGGCGCCGCGTTGATCGCGGCGACCTGCAACTGGCCCAGCGCGGTGACCACTTGCGCGGTTGCGCCGTTGAGCTGCACCACCGTCGCCGCTGCCTGAATCAGTTGCGTCACGGTCGCTTGGGTATTGAGCAACTGCGTGTAATTGCCGGCGCCGACGTTGAGGTCGATCGCCAGTTGATCGAGGTATTTGAGCAGGTTGATATCGGTGTGCAGCAAACCGTCCCAGCCCAACGCCGTGAGGTTGACGTTGCCGCCGAGCAACCCGGAAAACAGCGGATTGAGGATGTTCGACTGCGCCGTGTCGATGCTGGCGAGGGTGCTGCGGATATTCAGTTGGGCGATGGTCGGCTGCGGTTTGGCCGCGACTGCCGATGCATTGAGGGTGGTATTGAGGCTGACCGGCGTGGCGCTGAACAGCGCCTGCACACCACCAGCAAAACTGCTGGTGACCGTACGACTGGCGGCGACTTTGACTGCGCTTGATTGCGTGGCATCGACGGTGAAACTGCGCAAACCGCTGGCAGCGGTGGCCAGCGTGCCGCAAGTGGTGACGAGCGTATTGGCGGCGTCCACCACGTAACCATTGCGCAGCGCACTTTGCCCGGCATAACTGGCGGCGCTCAGCCCAGGCAGGCAATTGCCGCCGCGACTGACCGCTTCGAGGGCGGCGGTATCGACCACCCGCTGCAATTTGCGCTGTTCCATGTACAAGCGACCGCTGTCGACCACCAGCAACATCATCACCAGCGCCAGACTCAGGGTGGCGGCTGCCATCAAGCCGATCGCCCCGCGTTGCCGGGCCGGGCCGTTGCCTTGCGATCCTCGCGACATGGCGCACTCCTTTGCCGGCGCAGTGCCGAGCGCTACCTCCGTTAATGAAAAAGAGTGTAGACGCGGTCGGTCGAGAGTGCTGGCGTGGCGCCATTCCTGTCACCACCGCCACGGTGGGAGCGAGCCTGCTCGCGAAAGCGTCGTGCCAGAAGATTCAATGCTGAATGACACACCGCCTTCGCGAGCAGGCTCGCTCCCACAGGGACGGTTCAGAGCGGTTCAACGCGGTGGATAGTTGGCCAGGATCCGTGTGACGGTCTCGCGAATGGCATTGCTGCGGTCAGCCGGATTCGGGCGGTTGCTGAGCATTTGCTCATCGCTGCCACGCCAGACCAGTTTGCCGTCCTTGCCGTCGAGCAGGTCGATCTGAATGGTCGCGACCTTGTAGGTGATGTTGCGCGTTTCGTTGTACATCGGTGCGCCCCAGTAGCCATTCCACGGGCCGCCCCAACCGCCGCCGTAATTGGTCGTCACCTGCTGCTGTCGATCCTCGACGATCAGGTAAGTCTGCACGCTCAGATCACCCTTGCCGCCGCCGGCAGCCGGACGCAAACCGCGCTGATCGAGTTGATCGGACACCGCCTGGCGGATGCGCTGTTCGGTCAGGTCGCTTTTGATGCGCGGATCATCAGGGCGATATTGCAGGGCCGGGTCTTTCCAGCTCCAGCTGCGATAAGCGGCAAAGTCGCGGCTGGCGTCGAAATCGTGATTGACCTGATTGGCGGCGCAGGCACTGAGCAGCGCAGCAACAGCGAGTAGAGCGAGACGGCGGAACATGATTTTTCTCCGGGTGAAGACATGAACCTGCTGACACGACGTCAGCTGGGAGGATACGCCGCCATGGCTTTTTCCACAGCCTCGCGGATCGCATCGGCGCGTTCGATCTGATTGCCCTGGGTGCCGGTCTCGGCGCTGGCGCTCCACACTGGCTGACCATTGCCGGCATCGAACAGATCGACCCGCACCACTACGACCTGCTCTTGATAGGTGCGCACGATCGGCACGCTGTTGTACATGCCGTAACCGCGACCATAACGATCATAGCCGCCGTATCCGCCGTAGTAGCCGTAGTCGTCGCGAACCTGGCGCAAACGGGTTTCCAGACGCAGATCGGCGCTGACCAGCAGGTCCGCCGGGCGGTTGTCGCGCATCGGCCGCAAGCCGCGCTGGTCGAGGGCGTTGCTGACCGCCTCGGCCACCTGCGCCGAGTCAGCCCACGCCGTGCCCGGCGGCAACTGCCCGTCGCGCCAGGCCCAATTGCGGTAGCGCCCGTAATCACGCGGCGGCGCCGGGTAGGCGCTGCGGTCGAAGGTGGTGGCGGCTTGCGGCGGTGCCGGCGGCAACGGCCGCGACTGCGCCACGTAGGGGTTGCTGCCTTGGCAAGCGGCCAACCCCAGACTTATCAGCAATAACCCGCATTGAGCTTTCATGTCGCGCTCCGCTCAGATCGGCCGGCAGATCCAGTGCAAGTAACGCCCAAGCCCGGCGAAGCCTGGGTGACGACGGTGCGCGAGTTCCATTTCCAGCAAGTCCGCCAGTTCGGCGCGGGCCTGGAATTCCACCGGCATGTAATCGTGAAATACCCGTACGCCGCTCTGACTTTCGACCTGCCACATACCGGCGAGTTGCGTTGCCAATTCCCGTGGGTCGAGAGGCTGCTGCGGGGTTAGGCTCTGCTTCTCGCCGGCCATGACGTTCTTGCGCATTTTCTTGAAATGGCCCTTGAGCAGATTGCGATAAATCAGCGCATCACGGTTGTAGAACGCCAGCGACAGCCAGCCGCCAGGGTTGGTCAACTGATGCAGCACCGGCAGGATCGCGTGGGGTTCGGCGAGCCATTCCAGCACGGCGTGGCAGATCACCAGATCGTAGGGCTCGGTGAGCTGACCGGGCAGTTCCTGCCACGGCGCCTGTATGAATGTCGCGGTGTGTCCGGCTTCGGCAAAACGCTGGCGCGCACCCTCGAGCATCGGCTCAGCCGGCTCGGTGAAGGTGACGTCATGGCCGCGCTCGGCCAGCCACAGCGACATGTGCCCAAGGCCACCGCCGATATCCAGCACGCGCAGCGGACGATCCGGCAAAGCCTCGGTCAGATCGGCCTGCAATACCGCGAGGCGAATCGCGCCTTTGGCGCCGCCGTAGATTTTTTCCGCGAAGCGCGTGGCCAACTGGTCGAAATGACGGTCGCTCATCAGCTGAACCGCCGTTCGCTGTCGGCGAGCTTGGCGCGCACCACTTCATTCATGTCCAGACCCAGTTCGCTGCACAGCAGCAACAGATACAGGACGATATCGCCGACTTCCTGCCCGGCGTGGGCGAGCTTGTCCGCCGGCAACTGGCGCGACTGGTCTTCTGTCAGCCACTGGAAGATTTCCACCAGCTCGGCCATTTCCACGCTGGTGGCCATGGCGAGGTTTTTCGGGCTGTGAAATTGCCGCCAGTCATTGCGGTCGCGAATGGCATGCAGGCGTTCGGTCAGTTCAACAAGGTTCATCGGGCTCTCCTGAAGACGCATAGCTTCGGGGGGATGCGGGCTGAAGGCAAGCAGCGCAGATGATCTATTGTGGGAGCGAGCCTGCTCGCGAAAGCGATGGATCATCCAGACCGGATTTGCCTGACACGCCCCCTTCGCGAGCAGGCTCGCTCCCACACATGATCCGGGCAAACCTTCTATCATGCAGGGAACTCGGCCGCCCTCGGCGTGGCCCAAGGCTCAGCTCTTTCATCAGGGATGCACACATGCGTGTAGAAAGCTTTTTCGAATGGCTCGGCCAGGCACTCGGTTCGATCATCCGCTTTATCGTCGACGGCCTCAGTGGCCTGTTCAATATGCTCAGCAACGCCGGCGGCAACTTTGTCGACGGCCTGGCGCAGACGCTGGGGATGGACACCTCGATCATCAGCATCATCGCCCTGATCGTAGGCCTGATGCTGCTGTGGTCGGCGATCCGGGCGTTCATGAACGCGTCGATCATTGCCGGGATCATCTGGTTGTTGCTGGGGTTGTGGTTGTTGAGCTGGATTATTCACTAGCGCTTCAAAAGCCCCTCACCCCAGCCCTCTCCCAGAGGGAGAGGGAGCTGACCGCGTTGCTTTGAAATTCTCCACCGACCTGCAATATCGAGTCGAACTCACGCTTGAGAGCGACGAAGATCGGCCCCCTCTCCCATTCCCGGAGAGAGAGGGAGCTGACCGCGTTGCTTTGAAATTCTCCACCGACCTGCAATATCGAGTCGAACTCACGCTTGAGAGCGACGAAGATCGGCCCCCTCTCCCTCTGGGAGAGGGCTGGGGTGAGGGTGTTTCTGCCGCTACAATCCCCGCTCCCCCAAGGAGCCTGCATGTCCTCACTGATTACCGACTGGCGCGACCGCCCGACTCACCGCAAGGTCTGGGCGCTCGCCGCGCCGATGATTCTTTCCAATATTTCCGTGCCGCTGGTGGCGCTGGTCGACAGCACTGTCATTGGTCACTTGCCCCATGCCCATCAATTGGGCGCGGTGGCGGTCGGCGCCAGTCTGTACACGTTTCTCGCCTGGGCGATGGGTTTTCTGCGCATGGGCACCACCGGTTTTGCCGCCCAGGCTGCCGGGCGCAGCGATGGCGCGGCGTTGCGGCAGATTCTCTTGCAGGGCCTGCTGCTGGCGATGGGGCTGGCCGTCGTGCTCGGCACTCTTGGCGTGCCGCTCAGCGGCGTCGCGCTGCACTTCATGCAGCCGTCGGCGGAGCTGGAGCAACTGACCCGGGAGTTTTTCCACACGCGCTTGTATGGCCTGCCCGCAGCGCTGGCGACGTATGCACTGGTCGGCTGGTTCCTCGGCACGCAGAACGCCCGAGCGCCGCTGGCGATTCTGCTGAGCACCAACCTGATCAACATCGTGCTCAACCTGTGGTTTGTGATTGGCCTGGACTGGGGCGTGGTCGGCTCGGCGCGGGCTTCGGTAATCGCCGAATGGAGCGGCGCCCTGCTCGGCCTGTGGCTGACGCGCACGGCATTGCGCGCCTATCCGGGGCAGATCATCTGGTCGGCGCTGAGAGTCTGGCAGAGCTGGCGGCCGCTGCTGGCTGTCAACCGTGACATTTTCATCCGCAGCCTCGCCCTGCAATCGGTGTTTTTCCTGATCACCGTGCAGGGCGCACGGCTCGGCGATGCGACCGTAGCGGCCAACGCGCTGCTGCTCAACGGCCTGCTGCTGACGGCCCACGCACTGGATGGCCTGGCCCACGCGGTCGAAGCCTTGTGCGGCCATGCCATTGGCGCACGGGATCGCCTGGCATTGCGTCGATCGCTGGTGGTGGCCGGCGGCTGGTCGCTGATCGCCAGCCTCGGATTCGCTGTGCTGTTTCTGCTGGCGGGGCACCTGTTCATCGAGATGCAGACCGATATTCAGAGCGTGCGCGAGACGGCGTTCGTCTACCTGCCCTACCTCGCCGTGCTGCCGTTGATTGCGGTGTGGAGTTACCTGCTCGACGGCCTGTTCATCGGCGCTACCCGCGCGCGGGAAATGCGCAACGGCATGCTGCTGACGGTGTTGTTGCTCCTGCCGTTCGCCTGGCTCTTGCAAGCGTTGGGCAATCACGGCCTGTGGATATCTTTTCTGCTGTTCATGGTCTTGCGCAGCGTGACCCTTGGCGCGCAAGCCCTGTGGCTGAAACGCCGCGATGGCTGGTTCAGCGGCAAGGCTCACTGATCAGAAAAGTCAGTCCGCCGCGCCCCACTGCCGACGCAAAAAATCGAGCCGTTCCGGCTGCGTCAATCCGGCCGGCGGCACAACCAGCACGGCGCGCGGATTGAGCAGGCGCAGCCACAGCCAGCCATCCAGCACAGCACGATCGCTGAAACCCAGCGCCAGACCTTGTTGCACATGCACAGCGATCGTCTGGTAATCAACGCTCAGAGACTGGCACCAGCGCCAGATGTGCTGCTCCAGCAGACAGGTTTGCAAGCGCTCGCGCTGGCGCCGGGTCAGGCTTTCTTCGATGCCCAAAGGTTCGACGAGCAGGCCGGGATTGCGCAGCTGTTGCCATCCCTGACTGCCGATGGCGCGGTCGGCCCAGGTGCCGCCAAACCAGCGCAACTGGCGGATTGGCCCGAGCCAGCGACTCAGTTGCGCGGCGTCGCAGGCGTCGAAGAAGTAGCTGGCGGTCTGACGGTTGTAATAGCTGAGCAAGGCCCGGTGATTCAAACCGAACGAGACGGTAAGCATGCGCTGCAAGTGGCTGAGCAGCTGCTGCGCCGGTATCTCGCAGCTCAGCAACAGGCCACGCCAGGTGTCCGGATCGCGCAGGCACAAGGCGGTCAATGCCGGACTCTCGCGCAAATCGACGAGAATCGGACCGTGCTCACTGACCGGCTGAAATTCGGTGCCGTCGAACAAGCGGTGCCGCTGCACATCGGCAAAGCCCTGGCGCAAGGTCAGCAGGGCGCGTGCCGCGTCCGGGGTGTCGAGCAACAGCCATTGCGCCATGGGCTCAAGCGCCGCGCCGCTCATCGTGCGCTGCTCTGATCGAGCGCGGTGAGCAGCCGGCAACTGCACACGGACTCGGCGCAGTGGTTGAAGCTGCCACCGCCCGGCATCAGGCACAGCAGCAGCAACGGCTCGCCAGACTGCAACAGTTGCTGCAACCCATCGCTCACCAGCAGTTCTGGGAGCGATACCGGTTCATCGTCCTCGACCGCAGCCTCTGGCAACACCGATGGCTGGAGCACGCCACTGACCACCGGCTGATCGGGGTCGCCCTCAAGAAAACTCACCACCACTTCCACACCATCAGCGAGTGCCGCCGAGGGCAGCTCGTTCAAGTCAGGCGCGAGGGGCAGCCAGCAATGACTCGGCGAAGCCCCTTCGCCCTGATAAAGCCAGTCGAATTGCACCGCCACAGGCCGCGAGCAATCCGGCTGCGGCTCATCGACGGTGACCACCCAGGCTCGCTGCAGGCTGTGCATGCGCTGCTTGGACTGCGCAGCGGCGGGCGCACAGACGGGTGCCCGCGCGGCCGCGAACAGGCGATTGCAATAGGGCGGTTCGAGAGACTGATCGGCACGGTGCTCGATGCGGGTCAGCAACCATGGGCGGTTGCATTCGATGAAAGGATGGTCGTCCAGGGGCAACCACTGACCGCTGCGCAAGGCGGGCAGATCGCTGTGGCCTTCGGCACTGGGGCCTCGCTGGCTGGCCTGCGAGTCTTCGTGCAGTTGCCATTGGCGGACGGCTGGAGCGACGCCACGCTGGTCATGCTCGCCCTGATAGGGCGCGACGTCTGCATGGGGCATTCGCGTCGGATCGTCGCCGAACACCAGGCAGTGCCTGTCGCGGTGATGCTCGAAGTAATAGTGAATGCGCGCCTCTGCGCACAGGCGCTGGAGCAGTTGCAGATCGGATTCGCGGTATTGCGTGCAGAAGGTGCGGGTCGGGTAGTCGCTATGCAGGTCAAAACGTCGTTGCAAGCCGACGATGCCATGCTCGCGCAGAACCTGTTCGATGATCTGCGGCACGCAGCGGCCGCTGAAAATGCGCTGGCTCAAGCGCAGGTCGAGGCAGTCGAGCCTCGGTCCGAGACGCACTCGAGACAAGCGCAAGCCATGGCCATGCTCGTGCTGGACAAGGCTGTGCAACTGCCCGTGCACACCCTGGCCGGGCGAGCCGAAGCACAGGAACGCAGAACGATGCAGCAGGCTGGCAAGATCCAGATGCGGATCGTCGATCACCACATCGATCTCGAAGGCAAAGGGTTCGCTGAGCGCTTCCCTTCCGGTAAAGGCGAGAACTTCGAAGGGGTCGGACAGGCCCGCTACATCGAGACGAAACGACGGCTCGTTGACTGGATCGAACATGGGCGGATCTCTACAGGAGGGGCGGCCGGGGATTCTCGCCGAGAGGCATGGCCGAGTAGAGAGGCGAAGTACAACTTAGGAAATGACCTACGCGAAAAGCAGACCAGATGAGTTTGCTGACCGTGATCGCACAGGTTTTCGTGAAAAAATCAGGAGATGTCCCACCGGGTTATCCGAATTTTCCACAGCTTGCGGAAAAAAATCGGACAACCCGGGCGGAACGCTATCGGGTCTCAGGAAGACAGATAGGAGGAGCGCGTCAGGCCCAGACGCAAGGCATCGAGGAACTGCGTGCGCTCGCTGGCACTGATGCGGGCACTGGCGCATTTGTCGCGGTAGTGGGTCATCAGTTCTTCCGGCGACAAGTGCACGTAACGCAGCATGTCTTCGATGGTGTCGTGGGTCTCGATACCAGCGTGGTACACGCTGCCATCGGCGTTCTGGTAGATGTTCACCGAGTCGGTGTCACCGAACAGGTTGTGCATGTCGCCGAGGATTTCCTGATAGGCGCCGACCAGGAACACGCCCAGCAGGTAATCTTCGCCTTCATTCAACGCGTGCACCGGCAGGCTGGTTTCGATGCTCTGCTCGTCGACGTACTGGTTGATCTTGCCATCGGAGTCGCAGGTCAGATCCTGCAGCACCGCGCGGCGCAGCGGCTCTTCGTCGAGGCGATGCAGCGGGATGATCGGCAACACCTGATCGATCGCCCAGGTGTCCGGCAGGCTCTGGAACACCGAGAAGTTGCAGATGTACTTGTCGGCCAGCTTGTCATTGAGTTCATCGAGCACCTGACGGTGGGAACGCTGACGCGCTTTCAGCGAGTTGTGCAAGCGACGGCATACGGCGAAGTAGCACTGCTCGGCGAGGGCTTTTTCCGCCAGGGTCAGCTTGCCGTCGGCATACTGCGCGGCCACGTCGCTCATGTAGTGGGTGGCGCGCCAGTAAGTTTCGGTGACCATTTCGATGTCGGTCGGGCCGAGCAGATCGACCAGCCACTGCACGGTTTCCGGCAGGCTTTCCTTGTTTTCGATCAGCGGGATTTCGTCGTTGTGTTTCTCGACGTCGGTGACCTGCACAACCAGCATTGCGTGGTGCGCGGTCAGCGAACGGCCACTCTCGGAGAAGATGTGCGGATGCGGCAGGCTCTGCGCGTCGCAGAATTCCTTGAGCATGCCGACCACCACACCGGCGTAATCGTCCATGTCGTAGTTGATCGAACTGGCGTTGCGCGAATGCGTGCCGTCGTAGTCGACACCGAGGCCGCCGCCGACGTCGATGTGATCGACCGGCAGACCGAGGTTGCGCAATTCGCCGTAATAACGGATCGCTTCCTTGAAGCCGTGCTGATAGTCAGCGAGGTTGGCAATCTGCGAACCCATGTGGAAGTGCAGCAGGCGGATGCCCTGATCCAGACCGGCGCCACGGAAGCGCTCGACCACCGACAGCAGTTGCGCCGCCGACAGACCGAATTTGGATTTTTCGCCACCGGTGTCCGCCCATTTCGACGAGGCCAGCGACGACAGGCGCACGCGCAGACCCACCTGCGGCTTGACCTTCAGCGAGGCGGCTTCTTCGATCACCAGGCCGACTTCGGATTCTTTCTCGATGACGATGAACACGTTGTGGCCGAGCTTCTGGCCCATCAGCGCCAGACGGATGAACTCGCGGTCCTTGTAACCGTTGCAGACGATGGTGCCGCCCTTCGGCGCCAGCGCCAGCACGGCCAGCAGTTCAGGCTTGGAGCCGGCTTCCAGACCGATGGAAACGTTCTGGGTGGCGATGATGTTCTCGATCACCGCTTCCTGCTGGTTGACCTTGATCGGGTACAGCGCAGTGTATTTGCTCTGGTATTCCAGGCGCTCGATGTTCGAATCGAAAGCACCGGTCAACTGACGGACACGGTCTTGCAGGATGTCGGGGAACCGCACCAGCAGCGGCAAGGACAAACCGCTCTTGCGCAGTTGGTCGACTTGCTCGAACAGATCGATAGGCGAGCTGCTCGGGCCGTTCGGACGTACTTCGACGCGACCGGCTTCATTGATCGCGAAATACCCGGCCCCCCAATGGCGAATCCCGTAAACGCTGCGGCTGTCCGCAACTGTCCATTGGCTGCCATCGTCTTTACGTGTGCGTCGTACGGACATCGAAGTCCCCTATAAAGAAGTCAGAGTGCGTCGCCTGAAGTGCAGGCCGGCGCAGTCTAAAGAATGAAAATGACGGTTCGTCAGTGCGGCGGTAGACCGCACTGACTGCGTGGAGTTTAGAAACCGGTCATGAACAGGCTCTGTGAAAACCATGGCGACGACGCCGGATCCGAGAACACTCGAAGCCGGATCAAGCCGCCGGAGGGTTTCACAGAGGCTGCTAGCCGCCGGATTTCTTCGCTTTGAAACCGTGCTTGATCAGCTCTGCCAAGAGTAGCTCGACGTGATCGCCCTGGATTTCGATGATGCCGTCCTTCAACGCCCCGCCGGTGCCACAACGTTTCTTCAACGTCGTCGCCAGCTCCTTGAGCGCGTCTTCGGCCAGAGGCACGCCGGTGATGGTGGTCACCGTCTTGCCGCCACGCCCTTTGCTTTCGCGACGCACGCGGGCAATGCCGTCACCGGCCGGAATCACGGTTTGTTTGCAGATACAGGCGTCCACCGGCTTGCTGCATTCCGGGCAATGACGACCTGCGTCGGTGGAAAATACCAGGCCGCCCAGGGCGGCGAAGGATGCGGCTTTCTTGGCCACCGGCAATCCTCTCGGGAGGACAAAGACTGATCGCAACCTTGGGCAAGGTCAGCGACCGCGAAGCCCCACTCAGGCAGGGGCAGCGCTACTGCATCGGAAAACTTTGGACGCTGGACTGAATCTGTAGGAGCTGACGAGTGCAACGAGGCTGCGATCTTTTGATCCTGATCTTTAACGGCAAGATCAAAAGATCGCAGCCTTCGGCAGCTCCTACGGTAAATCTGCAGGCCAACCTCAAGCTATCCGGTGCAGCTTGAAAAGGTCGCGCAGTGTAACGGCAAAAATCGCGATTGCTAAGTGCCAATCGGCGCCAATTCATGTGTTCTTTGCGACGTTGCTTTGCTGCGCCTTGAGATAGCGCCTTAACGCGGCCAGAGAGTCCGGGCAATAAGGCTTTTCGCTGATTTCGCGCATGACCTGTTCGACAGGGATGAATCGCGCTTCGAGGACTTCTTCCGGCTGCAGTTTCAGCGGCCCGTCCCATACAGCGGAAAACGCCGAACACCACAGACGGTTGCCGGTGTCTTCGAAATAGAAGTGATCGTGAGCGGTGAGTTCGACGCCGCTGACGCCCAGCTCTTCTTCCAGCTCGCGCGCCGCCGACTCGGCATAACTTTCGTCGGCCTGGACCATGCCGCCTGCGGCAACATCCCAATAACCGGGATAAATCGCCTTGCTCAACGTACGCCGGTGCACGCACAGCTCACCGGCGGAGTTGAACAGCATGATGTATGTGCCACGGCCAATCAGCCCGCGCTCACGCAAATCGGAGCGCACCAGAGCGCCGAGCAGGTTGTCCTGCTCGTCGACCCAGGCGATCTGTTCAGCGTCCGAGGCGGCGCGATGGGCCGCCTCTCTTGTAGTCTGGCTCACGTATCAGCCCTGATTGAGCAGTTGACGCAAATCGATCACCGCAGCGTTGGCCCGGGAAATATAGTTGGCCATGACCAGCGAGTGGTTGGCCAACACGCCGAAACCGCTGCCGTTGAGAATCATCGGGCTCCACACCGGCTCTTGCGAAGCCTCCAGCTCACGGATGATCTGGCGCACGCTGACGGTGGCGTTCTTCTTCGCCAGCACGTCGGCGAAATCGACTTCGATGGCGCGCAGCAGATGCGACAGCGCCCAGGCCTGGCCGCGTGCTTCGTAGAACACGTTGTCGATCTGCATCCACGGGGTTTCCACGACTTCTTCGTCAACCTGCGGCACTTCGCCGACTGCCGGAACTTCGGTCTTCAGGGCAGTGTTGAGCTTGACCCGGCCGACACTGGCCGACAGGCGTTGCGACAGCGAACCGAGACGGGTACCGACATCGCCCAGCCAGTTGTTGAGGTTGTCGGCGCGGGCGTAGAACAGCGCGTTTTTCTGATTCGGATCAGACAAGCGCGACTGATAACGGCTCAGGGAGTTGATGCCTTCCTGGTATTCCGACTCGCTGGACGGCAGCACCCAGCTCTTGTTATCGAAGTTGAAGCGTGGTTCGGCCTTGGCCAGATCGGCGTCTTCGGCCGACTGCGATTGCGAACGGGCGAAATCCTTGCGCAGGGCGCGGGTCAGGTCACGCACCTGCACCAGCACGCCGTATTCCCAGCTCGGCGTGTTGTCCATCCACAGGCCCGGCGGGAAACGGTCATTGGAAATGTAACCGCCCGGCTTGTTGAGCAAGGTGCCGGCAACGGTCTTCAGGGTTTCGACCGTGGTGTAGCCGACCACCATTTGCTTGCCTTCTTTCTCGGCAGCGACCTGGGCGTTCTGCGCCACCGGAAACAGTTCCGGCTCCTGGCTCCAGTACCAGCCCAGCGCGATGGTGACCAGCAAATACAGACCGATCACTGTGGCCAGCGCCCGGCTGAACAGCAGCCCGCCGATATAGCTGCGGGTGGCCGACTTGGGCTCGGCGGCACGTTCAGGCGCGCTGCCCGCGCGGTTTTTCCAGTCCAGCATGGCGATATCCTTTCAATCACTTGGGTTCAACGGTTCGACCACAACCATACAACAACGTGCCAAGGCCTAGCACCCGCTATCGCGGCACTGGCGCAAAACAAGCGAAGGACGTCGCGAACGAAAGGATAGACGCAGCTTTCAGACGTTGAAGATGCGCAGCGAAAGCTGCCGCACTTGGTCGTCGGTAAACAGATGTGCAATGCCTTGGGCGTCAGTTCGGCGCTGACTGGGTATTCCATCAATCGTGGCGATGTAGGCCTGCGCAGGCAAAGGCTCACCAGTCACACTGTCGACCAGACGAAAGATTCGCGCGGTGCGGGTTGGCTGCTCGGGAGGGTTGTTCATAAGCTCGAGCACGGCCTGTTGGAACACCGCTTCGGCGCCCTGCCAGTAGCCATAGTCGGCTTCGGCTTTGATCAGGCACCATTCACCCTGTTTGATCTGCGCCAGGACTTCGCTGTCCAGATTGATCATCAAACCGGCCCGCAGTTGATCCAGACCTTCGAGCGGTTGGCGCATGCTCAACAGACTGCTGACGTGCTCCAGCGCCTCTTCCACGCAACAGACATGCTGGCGCTCGTGGTCGGTCAGGCTCAGTTCACGGACCAGCCTCACCGAAGTCCCTCGCCTTGCCACTCGTCCGAACCCATCGTCCGGCTGATTTCGTGGCGCCAGTAGATGCGCCGATAGCTGAAGTGGACTTTCTCCAGCTGGGTGAGATGCGACGTGGCCGTGTCGAGACAGTTCGGCATCAATAGTTCGCTGCCGACGACCAACGCATCCTCCAGCTCCACCGTGTAGAAGTGCTCCTGCACGCCGCTGGCCGACGTGCGATAAAACTCCACGCGGCATTCGCTCAGCAACTCGCCGCTGGACAGCGCCATATTCAGCAAGGGCGAAGCCTTGTCGAGGGTTTTGGTGATGATCAAGGGCCTGTGCATCCGCCGCCCGGCGCCCTGATCCTTGGGTATGTACATGCCATGACTGAGGGCCTGAACCATGATCTTGTCTTCGCGCCCGCTCTGGTAGCCGTTACCGACCGACGCCTCGGTGAAAGCGCCGGCGGTGATCAGGCCCTGGCGGCTGCCGTGGATGGTCATGAAGGCTGGGATGGGCATGGGATAGCTCCTTAGTTATGAAGTTTTACTGTCTTTGCGAACGCAACCATTCGCAGATGCTGAATTGGCAAACGGCAAATAGGGCTCATCAACTGTCAATACAATTCGATAAAGCGGATCTGTTTTGTGAGTCCTCATCCCCCATGGCTCTAAATCAATCGCCAACTGATACTTGTCAGCTGCCAGCCAAAACGACGTCGCATATTCCGTACGGGAGTGAAACCATGTGCGCCATTGCAACGTGTCCGCTATTGGAGGGTCATTCATCACTTTTGCCTCCACCCAGCATTTTTTGCGCAGTTGGGCATGCAAATCCGAGACGACGATGAGTGCCTCATCAAGTGAAAGCGGCTTCATTTGCGGTGAAAGACGAACACGCCCTACCCACTGTACTGACTTGGCATTGATCCTGAATTCGCGAGCTAAAGGAGTTACAAAACCGAATTCTGGATCGATGAAGCGCAAACGCACACCCGATCTGGACTTGCTGATCCAAACAGCACTGGATGGCACCGGTCCGACGGCGGCAAATGAGCGTTGACGCATCTGCTCCCAAGGCTCGTTGATCGTTAGAGCGATCTCGAAATCGTCCTGCATGATTTCAATTGACCAGCGCAGTAACGCGACCGCTATGATCGCAAGCAGAACAAATCGCCAGCCATCAACCCATCGACGCAGCTTCATCGCGCCACAGTTCCAGCCGCTATATCTCTTATTGACTCTTCAAGAGCGGAGCGATGGATGCCACTTAGCAAATCATCAAAACGCCGCGCAGCCCGAAGCACAAATTCCATGCGCTGTTCGATGTCAGCGAGATTGGCGAATGGATTGTCGTCAAAGCCGATCGTGCGTCCGTCGTCGAGCGAACGGCACTGATTGGCCAAAGTGAGTTCGATGGCCTGAGCTACTCCGGAGGGAAAACCTGTGACGAAGGAGGCGTGATTGCTTCTAAGCAAAGCGATGAGGCGCGTGTCTTCATAAATAGTCGGTTGAAGTATGTGACGCTGCTCATGTTCCGCAAGATGCTTCACGCTACGCGCGATATCCCCTTCTTCAATGGCTTGAAATGCCTGCAGTAATATTTCGAAGTACTGTCCAAACTTCAGTTGCTTTTGCCCAACGGGCCATAGCACCGGAAACATGGGATGTCCGTAAATCCCCTCTCGCGCCTTCAGACAGGTACTAAATTCTTTCAGTCCCCGATTGGCGTAAAACACATGAAGTGGAAAAATATCCAAAAACAGGGTGGTGTTCCCCAAAGCCATCATTTCGTGCACGTGGCGAAATTGCTGCTGCACGAGCGTCAACTCGCCGCCCAGGTGCAGATCCAGTGCGGAAACCGGATTACGCGCATTCGCGGCCTTGTAATCCTTCAACGCTTTCGCTTGTTCTTCAAGCCGACCCGGCGTCAGCAATCCGGTCTCTCGGCGAATACCACGTAATTGAGCTCTGGCGTCCCGCTGCTGCCCTATGAGATCGACAGTGTTTGAAGCATGCAGCAATCCACAACCGACCTGTTTTGAGGCAAACGCCGCTAAACCTGCCCATTGAAAACGAGAATCCTGCAACCACAATCGGGCATAGGCCGCATTAATTACCTGATTACGCTCCACAGGATCGGCAATCAGAACGCCGTCTGGCGCAACGATATTTTCGGCTTCGCGCTGATAGATACGCCATAGACCAGTGCAGGTCAGCACTGGCACCTCTGTCACCTGCACCCGCTCGCCATACAACAACTCTTCGCCGCAGGCGCAGTCGTCGATGGGCGTGATGTTGTGGTTGAGGCGCTGGGCATCACTGGCGAGTTCGGTGAAACATTGGCTCATGGCGGATGGACGGCAACTAGGGGAATCCCTGAACCGTACCAGCCAACCGGGCCGGTGAAAGCGCGCAGAAGAAAAATCAGAAAGCGCTGTCAGACGCCGCCCATCAAGGCCGGTGAAATGTCGACAGCGCTGGCAGGATTTCTCGCAAAACCCCAGCATGCGGGCACTTGGCCAAAATCGGATACAAAAACAAAACCATCCGGTCAGAAACTGAATCGTGTCGTCCAGCAGATTATTGACGTACGACACTCGTCTAAGGGAAAAGAGGTGCTAGCATAGAGCCACCAGTCGATCTCAGCATGCACCCTAACTAGTAGTCAGGATATGACCGAGCCAGAAGACCCCAGCCGTGAGCGTCTCAAGCACCACTTTGCCCAGCGGGTAATTCATCAGGCACGTCAGATTCTTGAGATATGGCAGCGCCTGCAACGCAGTGAGTGGTCCACCGTCGATCTTGCCGAACTGAGCGAGGCGAATCTGCGTCTGCTGCGTTTTGCCGAGCGCTTCGAACAGCCGGAACACACTCAGTTGGCGCATCACATCAGCCAGTCGCTGCAAGCGGTGGATGCCAATCGTGGACGCCTCAGCAGCGGCCTGATCACCGATCTCAATCGTTTGATGCAGCGCCTGTCGCGCACTGGCCTGCGCCATGGCGATCAGCTCGACCAGACGTTCCTGCCGCCGCTGCGCAAGCCGATCTACGTGATGTTGCAGGATCACGACCGCGCTGAACGCCTGGCCAAGCAACTGGAATTTTTCGGCTTGAGCGCGCAGGCACTGGACAGCGTGGCCGCGTTTCGTTCGTCGATGGTCGAGCGCTTGCCCGCGGCGATTGTCATGGACGTGGATTTCAGTGGCCCCGGCATCGGCCTGAAACTCGCCGCCGAAGCTCAGGTCGGCCTCGAAGAACCCCTGCCGCTGCTGTTCTTCAGCCTGCACGAAACCGACACCCCGACCCGCCTCGCCGCCGTGCGCGCCGGTGGCCAGGAATTCCTCACCGGCACCCTTGAAGCATCGAGCCTGCTGGAAAAAATCGAAGTGCTGACCTGCGTCGCCCAGTACGAGCCTTATAAAGTGCTGATCATTGACGACTCGCGCGCCCAGGCCCTGCACACCGAGCGTCTGCTCAACAGTGCCGGGATTGTCACACGCACCCTGATCGAACCGATTCAGGCAATGGCCGAGCTGGCGGATTTCCAGCCGGACCTGATCATCCTCGACATGTACATGCCGGCCTGCACCGGCACCGAGCTGGCCAAGGTCATCCGCCACAACGACCGCTATGTCAGCGTGCCAATCATTTACCTGTCGGCCGAGGACGATCTGGACAAGCAGCTCGACGCCATGAGCGAGGGCGGCGATGACTTCCTGACCAAGCCGATCAAACCGCGGCACCTGATCACCACTGTGCGCAACCGCGCCGCCCGCGCGCGCAACCTCAAAGCACGGATGGTTCGCGACAGCCTCACCGGCCTGTACAACCACACGCACATCCTGCAATTGCTCGAAGACTGCTCGTTCCGCGCGCGCCGCGAAAACAAACCGCTGAGCTTTGCCATGCTCGACATCGATCACTTCAAGCGGGTCAACGACAGCCACGGCCACCCGATGGGCGACCGGGTGATCAAGAGCCTCGCGCTGTTTCTCAAGCAGCGGTTGCGCAAGACCGATTTCATTGGCCGATACGGCGGCGAAGAGTTCGCCATCGTCATGCCCGACACCGATATCGACGCGGCGCACAAAGTCCTCGACGAGATTCGCCAGCGCTTCGCCGAGATTCATTACCCGGCGCAGCCGCAGGACCTCTGGTGCACGTTCAGCGCCGGCGTAGTAGAAATGTGCGATGACTCCGACAGCCTGATGATGGCCAGCCAGGCCGATGAGGCGCTGTATCGCGCCAAGGGTGCAGGACGCAATCGGGTGCAGACCGCGCGCCAGTCAAAGCAAAGTGCCACTTTTTCATCGGAATCCACTGATTCGGTCATAACCTTGTAATAGAACCGCAATAAATTCAGGCGCTTACCATTCCTGCCGTTGGTAGCCGTCATGCGCCTGAAGTTGCTCACCAATCTCAACACTCTGCTGCTGGTCGCCGTCTGCGTGGCCCTTGGCGCCACGCTGTGGTGGTCGCAAAAAGCCCTCGAACGCCCCTATCTGTTGATGGAGCGTTACCTGGGGCTGTCGCAACAATTTCAGAATGAAGTGGCGCGCAACGTCGAGGATTATCTGGCCAGCGGTGACGCGCTGCGCCTGAGCAGTGCCGCCCAGGCTATCGACAGCGTGCAAAAGCAACTGGGTGACCTGCCCCCGACGCTGGCCGACACCGTGCAGCCAAGTCTGTCGAGCCTTGATGAATTCAGCAAAACCGACCTGCTCGCCGCCGGCAAACTGGCTGGCGATCCGCAGGCGCTGCTGTTGCAGGCCGAACGCGAACTCAGCGCCAGCCTCGACCAGCTCAACACCTACGCCAATGGCAACGCCGCCTACCTCGCACCACTGCTCGCCGCATCGCAGCATCTGGGCAGACTGTCGCTGGCGCGGGACAAACTGGTCAGCAGCGGGCGCAGTGAACTGGCTGCCGATGTCGAGCGCGAAGTGAGCAACATGCGCGCCCAGGCCGAGGCCATCGATGCCCTGCCCTTGCTCGGCGTGGTCGCCAGCAACGAATCGAGCAGTGACGATTTCGCCGCGTTGATGGGCATCGAAACCACCGACGAAGCCGCCGCTGAAGATGCCGGTGTCGGCCTCAAACGCGAACTCAACAGCTTGCTCGGCCGCTATCCGGCGGAACTGGCGCGCACCCGCGAGCAGATCCAGAAACGCGCCGAGCTCAGCGCCGCGACCCACGATAAAATCGCCAGCGTGCAACACGCCATCGCCGGCCTCGAACCGGTGGTACGCGCGCAACATGGGCAGATCCAGGGCGAAGTGCGGCTGATGCAAGGCGTGATGATAGGCCTGATTCTGCTGATCGCCCTGCTCATCGATACCTTGCAGCGGCGCCTGGCCCGCACTCTGACCAACCTCGCCCCGGCGCTGTCGACGTGGGCCGAGGGCGATTTCAGTCGCGACATCCAACTGGGCAAGACCAATCGCGAATTGCATGACATCGAAGCGTCGCTCAACCGCTTGCGCGCCTATCTGGTGGATCTGGTCGGCACCATTCGCGGCAACGCCGAGCAGGTCGCGGGCAGCAGCCGCACCCTCGCCGAACTGAGCAATGACCTGCACAGCGGCGCCGAACATCAGGCCGGCGATACTGCGCTGATTCGCGATTCGCTGGGAGAACTCGAGGCGACCATTCAGCAAGTGGCCGGCGATGCCCGTCAGGCTGCCGACGCCAGTCGTCATGCCGGTCTCGCCGTCGAGCATGGGCAGGCTGTAATCGGCCAGAGCCTGACCGGACTGCATGCGCTGGTCGGTGAGGTTCAAGGCAATGCGCAGATGATCGAACATCTGGCAGAAGAATCAGCAACCATCGGCGGCGTGCTGACAGTGATTCGTTCGATTGCTGACCAGACCAATCTGCTCGCCCTGAACGCCGCGATCGAGGCCGCCCGCGCCGGGGAGATGGGTCGTGGTTTTGCCGTGGTCGCCGAGGAAGTGCGCTCGCTGGCACAACGCACCGCCGGGGCCACGGCGGAAATCCAGACACTGATCGCCGGCCTGCAGACCGCCGCGCGGCAATCGGTCGAAGGCATGCGCGCGCAGGTCGAACACGCCGAAGCCACGGCCAGTCAGGCGCAAGCGGCGGACGGTGCACTGGACAAAATCGTTGGCGCGATACAGACCATCGCCGACACCGCTGTGCGCATCGCCGATGTCACCGCGCAGCAAAGTGGCGCGGTCAGCGAAATCCGCGATCACAGCGAGCGCATTCATCAATTGGGTGGGGATAACCTGCTGCGCATCGGCCAAGGGCGCGAACAGGGCGAGAATTTGTTGGTTCTCGGCGGCCAACTGCATACTGCCGTTCAAGCCTTTCGCGTCTGACACACCGCCTTCGCGAGCAGGCTCGCTCCCACATTGGAATGCATACCCCTGTGGGAGCGAGCCTGCTCGCGAAGGCGGCGGCCCTGTCATTACAAGTGACCGGATCCTGATCCTCGGTCACAAATTTCGCGCAAACATCGCCCATCGTGCCGCCTATTGCATGGAACTGGACAGTCACAAAGGCTTTGCGGCATAGTCGCCGGGTTCTGACGACTGCTCATTGATAACAAGGACAACGCAGATGGCAACGCTACTGGTGCTGCACGGCCCCAACCTGAACCTGCTCGGCACCCGGGAACCGGGGACCTACGGGTCGACGACCCTGGCGCAGATCAATCAGGATCTGGAGCGGCGCGCCCGTGAAGCCGGCCATCATCTGCTGCACCTGCAAAGCAACGCCGAGTACGAATTGATCGATCGCATCCACGCTGCACGCGGTGAAGGCGTGGACTTCATTCTGATCAATCCGGCGGCTTTTACGCACACAAGTGTCGCATTACGTGACGCGCTGCTGGGAGTGAGCATCCCATTCATCGAAGTGCATTTGTCCAACGTGCACAAGCGCGAACCTTTCCGCCATCACTCCTACTTCTCCGATGTAGCGGTAGGAGTGATCTGCGGCCTTGGCGCCAGCGGTTACCGACTGGCCCTGGAGGCCGCACTAGAGCAGCTTGAACACCAAGCTATACGCCCCTGACCGACCCTTGGGAGTTGATGATTCATGGATATCCGTAAAGTTAAGAAACTGATCGAATTGCTGGAAGAGTCCGGCATCGACGAGCTCGAGATCAAGGAAGGCGAAGAGTCCGTACGCATCAGCCGCCACAGCAAGACCCCGGCGCAGCAGTACTACGCGCCAGCCCCGATGCAGGCTCCGGCCGCTGCCCCTGCTGCCGCGCCAGTCGCTGCCGCTGCTCCGGCTGCCGCTGCTGCACCCGCGCTGAACGGCACCGTGGCCCGTTCGCCGATGGTCGGCACCTTCTACCGCAAATCTTCGCCAACCTCGCCAGCCTTCGTTGAAGTCGGCCAGACCGTGAAGAAAGGCGACACCCTGTGCATCGTCGAAGCCATGAAGATGATGAACCACATCGAAGCTGAAACCAGCGGTGTGATCGAATCCATCCTCGTCGAAGACGGCCAGCCGGTTGAGTACGACCAACCGCTGTTCACCATCGTTTGAACCGCGGAGAGCCTTTGATGACTGCGAAGTTGGAAAAAGTTCTGATCGCTAACCGCGGTGAGATCGCCCTGCGGATTCTGCGTGCCTGCAAAGAGATGGGCATCAAGACCGTCGCCGTTTACTCCAAGGCCGACAAAGAGCTGATGCACCTGGGTCTGGCAGACGAATCCGTCTGCATCGGCCCGGCGTCCGCCGCTCAGTCTTACCTGCACATTCCGGCCATCATCGCTGCCGCTGAAGTGACCGGCGCTACCGCCATTCACCCAGGCTACGGTTTCCTCGCGGAAAACGCCGATTTTGCCGAGCAGGTCGAGAACTCCGGCTTCGCCTTCATCGGCCCGAAAGCCGACACCATCCGCCTGATGGGCGACAAGGTATCGGCCAAGCACGCGATGATCGAAGCCGGCGTACCGACCGTTCCTGGCTCTGACGGCCCGCTGCCGGAAGACGAAGAAACGGCGCTGCGCATCGGTCGTGAAGTCGGCTACCCGGTGATCATCAAGGCCGCCGGTGGCGGTGGTGGTCGCGGCATGCGCGTGGTGCACAAGGAAGAAGACCTGATCGCCTCGGCAAAACTGACCCGCTCCGAAGCAGGCGCGGCGTTCGGCAACCCGATGGTCTATCTGGAAAAATTCCTCACCAACCCGCGCCACGTCGAAGTGCAGGTACTGTCCGACGGCCAGGGCCACGCCATCCACCTGGGCGACCGCGACTGCTCGCTGCAGCGTCGTCACCAGAAGGTTCTCGAAGAAGCACCGGCACCGGGCATCGACGAGAAAGCGCGCCAGGAAGTATTGGCTCGCTGCGTCAAGGCGTGCATCGACATCGGCTACCGTGGCGCCGGTACTTTCGAGTTCCTCTACGAGAACGGTCGTTTCTACTTCATCGAAATGAACACCCGTGTTCAGGTGGAGCACCCGGTTTCGGAGATGGTCACCGGTATCGACATCGTCAAGGAGATGCTCAGCATCGCCGCTGGCAACAAGCTGTCGTTCACTCAGGATGACGTGGTCATCCGCGGTCACTCGCTGGAGTGCCGGATCAACGCTGAAGATCCGAAGACCTTCATGCCGAGCCCGGGCACGGTCAAGCATTTCCACGCCCCAGGCGGCAACGGCGTTCGCGTCGACTCGCACCTGTACAGCGGTTATGCCGTGCCACCGAACTACGACTCGCTGATCGGCAAGCTGATCACTTACGGCGCAACCCGCGACGAAGCCATGGCACGCATGCGCAATGCCCTGGACGAAATCGTGGTCGACGGGATCAAGACCAACATCCCGCTGCACCGTGATCTGGTTCGTGACGAAGGCTTCTGCAAGGGCGGTGTGAACATTCACTACCTCGAGCACAAGCTGGCCAAACAGTCGTAAGGCTGAAGCGGCATGAAAAACCCGATCCCTGCGGATCGGGTTTTTTTATGCCTGCAACAAACCCATCAGACCATTACCGTGGAGAAGGCCTGCTGCTCGACCATTGCGGCAGATGCCCCCAGGCCAGCCTCATCGACCACCGCTCCTGCTGCGTTTTCATGTAACGGTCTGCGGGTGAACCGCCTCGTAAAGTTTCGGGCACGTATCGAGAGCCCGTCCGTGGCATAACTCGATCTGGCGATAAGCGGGTTGTACAGCCTGCCAATCTGACCAGAGGAATGCTTGAACACTCTAGAGACTCCATTGTTCAGATTCAGCACCACGCCATAGCTGTTGCCCAGGCACGACGAGTATGACCAGTAATCCCAGGTCGGCTGCAGGCCCTGTTCGCGCAACACTCGCCTGACCGGACCGCCGATGTCAGCACCCGCCGACAGCCAGTCGCCACCCACCAGCGTGGCGCGAATGTTCTGCGGTGTTCCCCCCAGACGCTCCAGCACCTGCGTGACACTTCGCTCGATCAACGGGCGAATATTGTGATCAAAATGAATGACCGCCCCCACTCTTGTCGTCGGGTTATACAGCGAGGCGATGACGCAACTCTGCGCATTCAACGAAAACAGGTAGTTATCCTGCGATCCGGGACGGAAAGCCGCCACCACGGCTTCGCCCTGCAGCGCGCCGCGGTTCAGCACGGGCTCGACACCTCCAGGAAAAGCATCATTCAAATTGTTCACGCGCCCAAGGTTGCGCACGTTGCCTCCTGTGAGTCCGACCCTGGCGTGTGTCCACTTGCCCCCCGGAGCAAGCTGAATCGGTTGCTGATAGATGGCGGTCGGGCGACGGGCATCGACCAGGCTCAGGCCACCGAAATGCGGATTTTCCCTGACCAGAAAGTACTTGCCTCTGTTGCGAATGTAATAGGCCGGTTGCGGCTGTGCAGCGCTGGGCGGGCTGCGCCAGGTGCCGAAAAAGACGCCTTCTTCGCTCACCCTTTGCAAATGTTCGGGCGTCTTGCTGACGGCCTGCCTGGCATGAAAGCGTACCTCCCGGATCGCCGGCAGCGCGTCCCTGCGTAGCGGAGCCACGGTATTCAGACGCTCTGACAACAACGAGACAGGCCTCATCGTGTGCTTCAGACTTCTGGCCGCACCGCCCAGCCACTTGATCGCACTGCCTGCGCCGACCATGGCAAACAGCGCCCCCCACGACGCCTCCAGCCAGTGGCCGAGCGCGCCATCGATGTCGCCCTCCAGATGCGCCGCGACCGCCTGACCAGCGCTGACGGCAATGAACACGACATCAAGCAGCAAGGCAAACGGAGGAAACACCATACAAAACGGTGCAGCTGCAAACATCAGCCCCTTGACCACTTGGCGTTCGATCATTTGCGCGCGGCTGGTGGTGATGTCCTGCACATCCGTGACCGCGCGCTCGATGTACGCGTTGAACTCGCTGCGCGCGTCAGTCAGGCGCTGCGCTTCGTGCAGCGTATCGACGCGTTGTTTTTTGGCCGCAATCGCATACAGGGTGCGCGACACGATGCTGCGCGCAGCAACCGGCGTACGCGCCATCAAGTAGTCATGCAAAGCGCCGGCGATGTCGCCGAACAGTGATTGATATGCACGCACCACAATACCGTCGGGGGCATCAGGCGTGTACAGCCACCAGGACGGCTCGGGGTCGAACGAGGTCAGCACATACACCCCGAGCACGACGTGATGACGCACGGTGAACCTGAACACGCCGTCACTTTCAACCATGCTGGCGCCCGGAAAATGCGTACCCGGTGCTGGCACCTCGCTCAACAGAGAGACCTGACGGACCAGCGCCGAATACACCGCGTCGCTCAATCGCGCCTGACTTCTGGCCACGCGTAAATCCCGGTCCATCTTTGACAGCAGTACGTTGCGGTAGGCAAAGCGACGCGGTTCGTAGGCAGCATCACGCGGGGCGAGATATTTGCCACGGATCTCGCTGGCGTATTTTTCACCCAGCCACGCCCGGCGCAGATACAGCGCCAGATCGGCGCTGCGCACCTGGCTCAGATCCTGGCCAACCGACGATCGCACGCCTTTTTTCGGATGTTCGATGCCGGAATTGTCATCGTAGCCGTGAATGGCCAGGTCGAGCAGCGTGGCCACCTGCTGCTTCCTGCGGTCGGCGACGCCAGGGTTGTAATCGATCAACACAGTGGCCGGATCGACCGGTTCCGGCACGTTCTTGCTGCGCATATAGGGCGTGATCGCTGCGGCAACCGAGCGCCTGGCGAAATCGACAAAAACCTCGAAACCGCCCAGCAGCTCGTTGAAAACCTGCTGATGAACGATCAGTTCCTGATTCAGACTGCTGATGCGCCGGCGAGCCTCGAGCGCGAGCGTCGTGTACCAGCGCAGCGAGTTGTCCTGCTCGACCCGCTGCAGGTTGTTTGCCAGGGCCATTTTTGCAGCGGCTTCGACGCACTCGTCGAACGACAAGGGCGTTCGTCGAAGGTCACTCTGCATGCCCCAGAGAGCAGGACTGGCCGCCGCAGCCACAAGATAATCACGTGCCGGGTGATGTGCAGCCGGCGAAAGCTGCTGCAACAGATACTCGCGACCGGATTCGCTCTGCGTCCAGCTCCATACTTCGCCGGTCAACGCCGCAATCGAAGGCAACCGAACCCACTCCTGACCGTCGGGTTTGTTGGGCGCGTACAGCACCAGGTTATTCACCGCTTGCTCAGTCTCTGCCTGGTAGAACACCAGAAGATCGGCGCATTGCATGCCGTTGGGCAGCGTCAAAGCGGCCACTTGCAACGGTTTCATTGCCGCTCGCCCAGACCACATCTGCTCGAGACGCTCATGGTCGGAATCCGCCAGATGAGCTGCGCAGCGCGCGACGAATGCGCTCTGCCTGAGCCGTACGGTGAACCAGTCGATGAGTGCCTTTTGCACGTCGGTGCGCTGGTACTGCTCGGCGAGGGCGCGCAGGTAGTCCGCCGGATAATCCTGTTCCGCCAGCATGTCGGCAATGAATGCCGGCTTGAGTGACTGGTTGCGCAATGGCGCAGGACTGGTGATCTCCAATACCGCTGCGAAGTCCTGACCGATCGGCCCGCATGCCAGCAGGTCACTGAGGCTGCGATTGTGGGTCGGCTCACCGACCGCCGAGCGCCATCTGAGCCGCACGTCGATTCGGTCTGGTTCAACCGCCATGTCGAGCTTGAGCTGAATGTATTCGATGGCCTGCTGGCGGGCAAAGTCGCGCAACGAGCCGTGGCCCTGCAGCAGGTCATCGAGAGCTGCCTGCGCCAGTGACGTCTGCTCCTGATAATCGCGCAACAAGGCGCGATCCGGCTCCTTCAGCGCCTTCATCCATGACGGCAGTTGCGCGAAGGAATGCGCCTCGAGAATCTTTTTCTCTGCGCCGGTTGCCAGGGCGGTCAATCGGTACCGACGCGTGCTGCGAGCCTGAACCCGGTCAATTTTGCTGCGCAATTGATCCAGTGTCAGGCCCGCCAGTTGGTCACGGCGCAACAGCAACTCGATGTCCTTGATATAGCGCCGCAGCTTGCGCTTGATCAGGCGATCAAACAGCGCTTCCTGCCCTTTTGTCGCCCAATGTTCTCGCAGGTATTTTTTGTACTGGTCGAGGAAGTGCAGCGAAACGCTATCCACCGTCCGGATCACATGCTCATGACGGCTGGACGGTAAACCGGTGTCAGCGCCCCCAGGCCAGCGAAATGGCGCGTCCTGGAGCGCCAGGAACATGACTGGCCGGCCGTCGATAAGCTTTTGCAGAATGGCGTCAAGCAGCGCAACCACAAAGCCCGGGGCGAAATGGCCGTCCGGGTAATGCCTGCGCAGTTCAGTCAAAGCGAAATGCTCCAGCGCCTCGAGCAACGTCATCTGGCTGTTCAAGCGCTTGTCGATCATCACCTGCCAGCGCGTGATGCGCAGGAGGATCTCCTGCACCGACCCCGTAGACGCAGCGGCTATCGGTGGTTTTTCTTCTACAGTCCCTTGTTGATCCGCCATGTCGTCCAGCCTTTTGTTGCGTAGAGATGAGCGCTCACTCTATTTGCCGACAAAAGTGCTCAGGCCATACATATGTATATCGCGGCCGCGAATGTGTAACAGCCAAGCGGTGTGTCCACTTTGCCGGCGACCTGGCGTAAACTGCGCGCTTTTGCAGCTTCGGGCTGCCCCACAGATTTTCAAAGGTGCCCGCCATGCCTTGGCTGCAAGTCCGTCTCGCCATCACCCCGGAACAAGCCGAAACCTACGAGGACGCATTCCTCGAAGTCGGCGCCGTGTCGGTGACTTTCATGGACGCCGAAGACCAGCCGATCTTCGAACCGGAACTCAACACCACGCCGCTGTGGTCGCACACCCACTTGCTGGCGCTGTTCGAAGGCGGTACCGAACCGGAGCCGGTTCTGGCCCATCTGGAATTGCTGACCGGCAGCCCGTTGCCCGAACATCACAGCGAAGTCATCGAAGACCAGGACTGGGAACGCAGCTGGATGGACGGTTTCGAGCCGATGCGTTTCGGCCAGCGTCTGTGGATCGTGCCGAGCTGGCACGCCGCGCCCGAGCCTGGCGCGGTCAACCTGCTGCTGGACCCGGGCCTGGCGTTCGGCACCGGCACCCACCCGACCACCGCACTGTGCCTGGAATGGCTCGACGGTCAGGATCTGAAAGGCTGCCACGTGCTCGACTTCGGCTGTGGCTCGGGGATTCTGGCGATTGCCGCCCTGCTGCTCGGCGCCAAACAAGCTGTGGGCACCGACATCGACGTACAGGCACTGGAAGCCTCGCGCGACAACGCTGGGCGCAACAATATTGCCGATGAGCTGTTCCCGCTGTACCTGCCCGAGGATCTGCCGCAAGTTCAGGCCGACGTGCTGGTCGCCAACATTCTCGCCGGCCCGCTGGTGTCGCTGGCGCCGCAACTGTCCGGTCTGGTCAAGAGCGGCGGGCGCCTGGCGCTGTCGGGCATTCTCGCCGAGCAGGGCGAAGAAGTAGCGGCAGCTTATGCGCAGGACTTCGAGCTCGACCCGATCGCCAATCGCGACGGCTGGGTGCGCATCACCGGGCGTCGGCGCTAAAATGACCGCTTGCCTGAACCGGATCGCCGCATGACCGACAGTTTCGTCACCCAATGCCCGCATTGCCAGACCAGTTTCCGCGTCAACCATGCTCAATTGAGCGTGGCGCGCGGGGTGGTTCGTTGCGGCTCCTGCCTGCAAGTGTTCAATGCCGCCAAGCAGCTGCTCAAGCAACATTCCGGCAAGGACACGGTGACGCCGCTCGCACCAGCGCTGCCTGAAGCGCCCGCGCCTGTCAGCGATTCTGCGGTCGTCGAACAGATCCCCGCACCGCGCGCCATCAGCCAGAAGCAATGGAGCGCGTCGGAACTGGATCTGGACAGCCTCGATCTGGACGAAGAACTCGCCCGCCTCGAACAGCGCGAAATCCAGCCGGCCGCCGAATTCGGCCGTACCCGCGAAGAATCCTTGAGCGCCCGACGCGACAGCCCGGAGCCGGACGAAGGCACATGGCCCGACAGCCTGTTCAGCGAGCCTGCGGATGAGCGCAGCGTAGCGCCGGATATCGAGCCGGATATCGACGGCATCGAAACCCTCGAACCCGAGCGCACCGAACCTTCGCTGTCGCTGGAGCCGGTGGATCTGGATGACGAGCCGCCGATCCCGCAACTGCGCCTGCACGATCCGATCGATCCCAACGCCCGCCGCGAACGCCTGTCAGCCAGCGACGACAACGATGACGACGATCTGCCATTGATCACTTCGCCGCGCAAAAAACGCGAACGGGCCGAGCCCGGCGTGCGCGCCGAGGTCCTGCAGGATCTGACCGACGACCCGCTGCAACTGGACTGGCAGCAGCGCCGCTCGCCCTGGGGCCGGCGCCTGCTCTGGCTGGTGCTGGTGGTGTTGGCGGCCGGCGGCCTTGCCGCCCAGTACATCGCCTATCACTTCGAGGAACTGGCGCGGCAGGATCAATACCGACCGTGGTTCCAGCAGATCTGCCCGCAGATCGGCTGCACCGTGCCGTCGAAAGTCGATATCGGCAAAATCAAGAGCAGCAACCTGGTGGTGCGCAGCCATCCCGAGTTCAGCGGGGCGCTGGTGGTCGATGCGATCATTTACAACCGGGCGACGTTTTCCCAGCCGTTCCCGTTGCTCGAACTGCGTTTTGCCGACCTCAACGGTCACCTGATCGCCAGTCGTCGCTTCAAACCCGGCGAGTATCTGAGCGGCGATCTCGAAGGCCTGGCGGAAATGCCGCCGCAGACGCCGATCCACATCGCCCTGGATATTCTCGATCCGGGGCCGAAAGCGGTGAATTACAGCCTGAACTTCCACTCACCGGAATGAACCGCTTCAGCGTTTCCGGATTGACGGCATTTTTCTGACTGGATCGCGGCCAACCAAACCGTTGGCGATAACAGAATAACTGTTCAGATTTTGTTCAATTCAGCCTTTAACCAGTCATCGAGAGCGGGTATCATGCCCACCCTTTTTCGAACTCTCATGATCCGGCCCCACTTCAGGGAAGTCCTATGTCGGCGGTACGCATCGGCCCATATACATTGCAAAACGGTTTGATTCTCGCCCCGATGGCGGGCGTCACCGACCAGCCCTTTCGTCAGCTGTGCAAGCGTCTGGGCGCAGGGCTTGTAGTCTCGGAAATGGTCACCAGTGACATGAGCCTGTGGAATACCCGCAAGTCGCGCATGCGCATGATCCACGAAGGCGATCCCGAGCCGCGCTCGGTGCAGATCGCCGGTGGCGACGCGCAGATGCTGGCCGATGCGGCACGGGCCAACGTCGAACTGGGCGCACAGATTATCGATATCAACATGGGTTGCCCGGCAAAGAAGGTCTGCAACAAGGCCGCCGGCTCCGCGTTGCTGAAAGACGAAGCACTGGTGACCGAGATCCTGCAGGCCGTAGTGGCCGCGGTTGATGTGCCGGTCACCCTGAAGATCCGCACCGGCTGGGATCGCGAAAACAAGAACGGTCTGAACGTGGCGAAGATCGCCGAACAGGCCGGGATCACAGCGCTGGCCGTGCATGGCCGCACCCGCGCCGATCTGTACACAGGGGAAGCCGAGTACGACACGATTGCCGCGATCAAGCAGGCCGTGTCGATCCCGGTGTTTGCCAACGGCGATATCGATTCGCCGGAAAAGGCCCGATACGTGCTTGATGCGACCGGTGCCGATGGCCTGCTGATAGGCCGTGCCGCTCAAGGGCGGCCATGGATTTTTCGCGAGATCGAACACTTCCTGCGCACCGGCGAGAAATTGCCGGCGCCGGAACTGAGCGAAGTGGAACGCATCCTGCTGGAGCATCTGGCTGCCCTTCACGCCTTTTATGGTGACGTGATGGGCGTGCGCATTGCCCGCAAGCATGTGGGCTGGTATCTCGCAACCTTGCCGGGCGCCAGGGAGTTTCGCGCCCGTTTCAATCGTTTGGATGGTACGGAAACACAATGCGCCGACGTTCGGGAGTTCTTCGCCGAGCGTTACAAGAGCCTGACAGGGGACGAAGAAGGGGTGGCCGCATGACGATGATGACCGAGACTTTAGTGAGTGGAACAACACCCGTGAGCGACAACGTGAATTTGAAACAGCACCTCAACACGCCGAGCGAAGAAGGCCAGACCCTTCGCGGGAGTGTCGAGAAGGCGCTGCACAATTATTTCGCCCACCTTGAGGGCGCGTCCGTCACGGATGTGTACAACCTGGTGCTGTCCGAAGTCGAGGCGCCCCTGCTCGAAAGCGTGATGAACTACGTCAAGGGCAACCAGACCAAGGCCAGTGAGCTGCTGGGACTGAACCGCGGCACGCTGCGCAAGAAACTCAAGCAGTACGATCTGCTGTAAGCATTCAATCAAACCAGAAAGGCGCCCGCGTAAAAAACGGTCGCCTTTTTTGCTGACTTCCTTTGCTTTTGATGGAAATTGAGATGACCGACCAGACTACCCGCCTGCCGATCCGCCGCGCCTTGATCAGCGTTTCCGACAAGACCGGGATCCTCGAATTCGCCAAGGAGCTCGAAGCTCTGGGCGTCGAGATCCTCTCCACCGGCGGAACGTTCAAGCTGCTGCGTGACAACGGCGTTGCCGCAGTGGAAGTCGCGGATTACACCGGTTTCGCCGAGATGATGGACGGTCGGGTGAAAACCCTGCACCCGAAAATCCACGGCGGCATCCTCGGTCGTCGCGGTACTGACGACGCGATCATGAACGAGCACGGCATCAAGCCGATCGATCTGGTAGCGGTCAACCTGTACCCGTTCGAAGCGACCATCAACAAGCCAGGCTGCGACCTGCCGACCGCCATCGAGAACATCGATATCGGCGGCCCGACCATGGTCCGTTCGGCAGCGAAAAACCACAAAGACGTGGCCATCGTGGTGAATGCCAGCGATTACGCCAACGTTCTGGAAAATCTCAAGGCCGGCGGCCTGACCTACGCTCAGCGTTTCGACCTGATGCTCAAGGCCTTCGAACACACCGCCGCCTACGACGGCATGATCGCCAACTACATGGGCACCGTGAACCAGGCCGCTGAAACCTTGAGCACTGAAGGTCGCAGCGAATTCCCGCGCACCTTCAACAGCCAGTTCATCAAGGCTCAGGAAATGCGCTACGGCGAGAACCCGCACCAGAGCGCGGCGTTCTACGTGGAAGCCAGGCCTGCCGAAGTCGGCATCGCCACCGCGACCCAGCTGCAAGGCAAAGAACTGTCGTACAACAACGTCGCCGACACCGACGCTGCGCTGGAATGCGTGAAGAGTTTCGTCAAGCCAGCCTGCGTGATCGTCAAGCACGCCAACCCGTGCGGCGTGGCGGTCAGCCCGGACGCTGAGGGCGGCATTCGTCAGGCTTACGAACTGGCCTACGCCACCGACACCGAGTCGGCGTTCGGCGGCATCATCGCCTTCAACCGTGAACTGGATGCCGAGACCGCCAAAGCGATCGTCGAGCGCCAGTTCGTTGAAGTGATCATCGCCCCATCGGTCAGCGAAGAAGCCCGCGCCATCGTCGCGGCCAAAGCCAACGTACGCCTGCTGGCCTGCGGCGAGTGGTCGGCTGAGCGCGCCGCTGCCTGGGATTACAAGCGCGTCAACGGTGGCCTGCTGGTGCAGAGCCGTGATATCGGCATGATCAGCGCCGATGACCTGAAAGTGGTGACCAAACGCGCGCCGACCGAACAGGAAATCCACGATCTGATCTTCGCTTGGAAAGTCGCCAAATACGTCAAATCCAACGCCATCGTCTACGCCAAGAACCGCCAGACCATCGGTGTCGGCGCCGGCCAGATGAGCCGCGTCAACTCGGCACGCATCGCCGCGATCAAGGCTGAGCACGCCGGTTTGCAGGTGGCCGGTTCGGTCATGGCGTCCGACGCGTTTTTCCCGTTCCGCGACGGTCTGGACAATGCGGCCAAGGTCGGCATCACTGCGGTGATCCAGCCGGGCGGCTCGATGCGTGACAACGAAGTGATTGCTGCTGCTGATGAAGCCGGCATCGCAATGGTCTTCACCGGCATGCGCCACTTCCGTCACTGATACACCGATTCAAATGTGGGAGCGAGCCTGCTCGCGAATGCAATCTGCCAGCGACGTTGACGTTGACTGACACACCGCTTTCGCGAGCAGGCTCGCTCCCACATAAAGCGCTCCAGCAGCGCCTGACAGATTTTTGAGGTTTTTGAAATGAATGTTTTGATCATTGGCAGCGGTGGCCGTGAACACGCTCTGGCCTGGAAAGTGGCTCAGGATCCGCGTGTGCAGAAGGTTTTCGTTGCACCGGGCAACGCTGGCACCGCCATTGAAGCCAAATGTGAAAACGTTGCCATCGACGTGTTGGCGCTGGAGCAACTGGCCGATTTCGCGGAAAAGAACGTTTCCCTGACCATCGTCGGCCCGGAAGTGCCGCTGGTGGCCGGCGTGGTCGATCTGTTCCGCTCCCGTGGCCTGGACTGCTTCGGTCCGACTGCCGGTGCTGCGCAACTGGAAGGCTCGAAAGCCTTCACCAAGGATTTCCTCGCCCGCCACAAGATCCCGACCGCCGATTACCAGAATTTCACCGAGATCGAGCCGGCCCTGGCTTATCTGCGTGAGAAAGGCGCGCCGATCGTGATCAAGGCCGATGGCCTGGCTGCCGGCAAAGGCGTGATCGTCGCCATGACCCTGGCCGAAGCCGAAGACGCCGTGCGTGACATGCTCGCTGGCAACTCGTTTGGCGACGCCGGTTCACGCGTGGTGATCGAAGAATTCCTCGACGGCGAAGAAGCTTCGTTCATCGTCATGGTCGACGGCAAGAACGTGCTGCCGATGGCCACCAGCCAGGATCACAAACGCGTCGGCGACGGCGACAGCGGCCCGAACACTGGCGGCATGGGTGCTTATTCCCCTGCCCCGGTGGTCACCGCCGACGTGCACCAGCGCGTGATGGATCAGGTGATCTGGCCGACCGTGCGCGGCATGGCCGAGGAAGGCAACGTCTACACTGGCTTCCTTTATGCCGGTCTGATGATCGACAAGGCCGGTAACCCGAAAGTCATCGAGTTCAACTGCCGCTTCGGCGATCCGGAAACCCAACCGGTGATGCTGCGTCTGCAATCGAGCCTGGTGCTGCTGGTTGAAGCCGCATTGGCGCAGGCACTGGACAAAATTGAAGCACAGTGGGATCCGCGTCCGAGCGTTGGCATCGTTCTGGCTGCTGGCGGCTACCCGGGCGACTACGCCAAAGGCGCAGCGATCAACGGTCTGGACGCAGCGTCAGGTCTGGAAGGCAAAGTCTTCCACGCCGGCACCGCGTTAAAGGACGGTCAGGTCGTTACTGCCGGTGGTCGTGTACTGTGTGCCACTGCCATGGGCGCCACCGTGGGTGAAGCTCAGCAGCAGGCCTACAAACTGGCCGCTGCCATCGACTGGGAAGGCTGCTTCTACCGCAAGGACATCGGCTACCGCGCCATTGCCCGTGAACGCGGCGAAACCCAGGAGTAAGCGATCCATCAGGCCCGGCGCGGGATGCCATTCCTCGCCGGGCTGTTCGGTCGTCGCGCATCGTTATATTCTGGCATCAACCTACGAAGGGATTTCGCCGTGCGCTGGCTCAGGATTGCCATAAGCTTCACCGTCACGCTGATGACCTTGCTCTGCATGCTCCCGGCCCAGGCCGCGCAAGGCAGTGGCTGGTCGGTATTGCTTGACGATCAGGGCATCCTGCAACTGAGCGACATCCGCTCCGCTCGCTACACCAATCAATTCAGCCCCATCGAGCTTGACCGTCTGACCGCGGCCGAACCCGAGGGCGCCCTGTGGCTGCGCTTCAAACTGGCGCCGGGCAAGCACGAACAAGTGCTGCGCATCTTTGCCCCCGACCTGTCACAACTCAATCTCTACGTGCTCGACGGCGACCGGCTGATCGAGCAACGCAATACCGGCAACGAACGGCCGCAGGCCGAACATCCTTTGCCAAGCAGCGATTTCATGCTGCCCCTGCCCCAGGCCGACAAGCCGCTGGACGTCTACGTACGCATGGTCTCCGGCCATCAGCTACGCCCGCACATCACCCTGCAAGCGGCAATCGAGGGCGCAGCCGATCAGAAGCAGACGCTGATTTTCGGCCTGCTGTTCGGCTGCCTCGCCATGCTCCTGCTGCACAACCTGGTGCGCTACGCCTACTCGCGCTCGCGCAGCAGTCTGTGGCTGGCGATCTGTGAAGGCCTGCTCGGACTGAGTCTGTTCCTGTTGCTCAATCTCGCCGGTCCGTGGTTGCCGAACTGGCAAGCCATTCAGACGCCGGGCGCTTATCTGGCATTGCTGCTGACGGCTCCAGCCGGATTGATGTACGCCCTGCGCTTCTTTGCACCACTGGGCCAGCATCCGCTGAACAAACTGCTGTGGGGCGACATTCTGTTGATCGTCACGTGCAGCCTGTTGCTGCTGTTCGTCAACACCTTGCCGCTGAACATCATCACCTACGCATTGGTCGCATTGGCCGGTCTGAGCATGTTGCTGGTGGGTTTCTATCACTGGCAGAAGGGCTATCGCCCGGCGTGTCTGTTCGTCGCCGCCATGATCGTGTTCAACATCGGCACCCTGGTTATCCTGCCGGCGCTACTGGGGCTGACCCTGGTCACGCCGCAAGGCCTGATCATGACGCTGATGGTGTTCATCTGCATCAGCGGTCTGCTGATGAGCGTCGCCTTGGGCGAGCGACAGCGCAGCATCACTGAAAGTCGTTTCAGCATCAGCCGCGACCTGGCGGCAAGCAACGCCGAAATCAACGCCAAAGCCGAATTCCTCGCCAAGATCAGCCACGAAATCCGCACACCGATGAACGGCGTACTGGGCATGACCGAGCTGCTGCTGGGCACGCCGCTGTCGGTCAAGCAACGCGATTACGTGCAAACCATCCACAGCGCCGGCAACGAACTGCTGACGCTGATCAACGAGATCCTCGACATCTCCAAGCTCGAATCCGGGCAGATCGAACTTGATGACGTGCAGTTCGACCTCAACGCGCTGATCGACGATTGCCTGAGCATCTACCGGGCCAAGGCCGAGCAACAGAACGTCGAGCTGATCAGCTTCATCCAGCCGCAAGTGCCACGGGTAATCAGCGGCGATCCGACGCGCCTGCGCCAGACCTTGCTGAGCCTGCTGGAAAATGCCCTGAAGAAAACCGAAGAAGGCGAAGTGCTGATCGTCGTTGCACTGGATGAGCGCAGCAGCAAGCCGCGCCTGCGCATTGCCGTGCAGGACAGCGGCGTGCCGATGGAGCCGGAAGAGCGCGAAGCACTGTTGCACGCCGAATTGCACAGCAAGCACTTCCTCTCGGCCAATCGCCTGGGCGGCAATCTCGGCCTGGTGATTGCGCGCCAACTGATCCGCCTGATGCAAGGCGAGTTCGGCATCAAGAGCGGCGCCACCCAGGGCAGCACTTTGTGGCTGACCCTGCCGCTGGACCCGGATCGCCTCGAACATCCGACCTCCGACCTCGACAGCCCGCTGCAAGGCGCGCGGGTATTGGTGGTCGACGACAACGACACTTGCCGCAAAGTGCTGGTGCAGCAGTGCAGCGCCTGGGGCCTGAATGTCAGCGCCGTGCCGTCGGGCAAGGAAGCGCTGGCGCTGCTGCGCACCAAGGCGCATCTGCGCGATTACTTCGACGTGGTTCTGCTCGACCAGAACATGCCCGGCATGACCGGCATGCAACTGGCAGCGAAGATCAAGGAAGACCCGAGCCTGAACCACGACATTCTGCTGATCATGCTCACCGGCATCAGCAACGCGCCGAGCAAGATCATTGCGCGCAATTCGGGGATCAAACGAATACTCGCCAAACCGGTGGCCGGCTATACGCTCAAGACCACGCTGGCTGACGAGCTCAATCAACGCAACAAGGGCCAGGTCGCGTTCCAGCCGCAGGTCGTTACGGCGGCCACAGCGGCCAAAGTGCCGAGCGACTTCCGCATCCTCGTCGCCGAAGACAACACCATTTCGACCAAAGTGATCCGTGGCATGCTCGGCAAGCTCAACCTGCAACCGGACACCGCGAGCAATGGTGAAGAAGCGCTGCAAGCGATGAAGGCCCAGCGTTACGACCTGGTGCTGATGGACTGCGAAATGCCGATCCTTGATGGCTTCTCCGCCACTCAGCAACTGCGCGCCTGGGAAGTCAGCAATCAGCGCATCCGCACACCGGTTGTAGCCCTCACCGCGCACATCCTCGCCGAACACAAGGAGCGCGCCCGGCAGGCCGGCATGGACGGGCACATGTCCAAACCGGTCGAGCTCTCCCAGTTGCGCGAGTTGATCGAACACTGGGTTGCCCAGCGCGATCAGCAGAACCGGGCCACGACCCAGCCGTCGTAAACCGACAGAATCTGCGGTGCCTGATAGACTCCCCCCGACTCCATCGCCAGTGAGCTTGCATCATGCTCCATGTGTTGTTCAGCGTTTATCTGAAGATGCTGGTGCTCTACAGCCCGTTCTTCGTGTTGTCCTGCTTTATCAGCCTGACCCGTGGCTATTCGCGCAAGGAACAGCGGCGTCTGGCGTGGAAGGTCGCCCTCGCGACGCTGATTTCCAGTGTGCTGCTCTATTTATTCGGGCGGGTGATTTTCGATGTCTTCGGCATCACCGTGGACGCCTTCCGCATCGGTGCCGGCAGCGTGTTGTTCATTTCCGCGCTGGGCATGGCTCAGGGCAAACCGGCGGTGCAGGCCGACAATGTGCAGCAGGACGTGACCATCGTGCCGCTGACCATTCCGCTGACGGTCGGCCCCGGCACCATCGGCGCCTTGCTGGTAATGGGCGTCAGCCAGCCGCACTGGGACGACAAGCTCACTGCAATCATGAGCATCGCCCTGGCCAGTTTTACTGTCGGAGTGGTGCTGTATCTGTCCAATCGCATCGAGCGGATTCTCGGCGATCAGGGCTTGCAGATTGTCAGCCGCTTGATGGGATTGTTTGTTTGCGCACTGGCCGCGCAAATCATCTTTACCGGTGTGAAAGGCTATCTGGTGCCTTGAGTGTTGTTGCGGCGCAACCGCCACAACGAAACGCCGCGTACGGTCACCGTTCGCGGCGTTTTGCTGTGCGGAGCGACCTCAGCGCAGCGCTGCGATCACCGCTGTCAGGCTGACCGTGGCCTCTGCGCCGCGCACAGTGGCAAACGCTTCCAGCCCTTGAGCCAGCGTGAACGTGTGTGGCCGCCCGGCAATGGGCAGCATCAGTAGCAGTGGGCGTTGTCCGTCGAAATTACGCAAGATCAGACTGTGCCCGGAGTCCGGATCGGTCAGTACCACACCGTCATCGACCCGTGACATCCACCAATGCCCGCACTCGTCCAGATCCAGATCCAGCAGGCAAGGTTCTGCCGTTTCAGCATCCGAAGCCTGTCGTCCATCGACCACGATGCAGTCCAACCGCTGGAAGGACGCTTGCGCCAGCCGATAACCCGAGGTCTGCGCACCGTAAGTCAGCAGCAGCCTGGTGACGCCATCGGGCAACAATGTTTCGATCTCTGTGATTTCATCACCTACCTCAAGCACCATGACCTCGGCGTCGCGATGGGCATAACTGTCGGGCAGCCAGACGCCGTCGTTCGGGCCGGCGCTGAAAATCAGTTGGTCGACCGGGTCGAACAGCATCGGCTGCTTCGACCCGCGCGTACCGAGGAATGCCGACCACTGTCCGTCACTGCGCCCGGACAGATCAAACAGCCGATCAAGTTGCGGCAGGTAATACAGATAGCGTCCGGTTGCACTTGCCACTTGTATGACAGGCGCGTGGGCATGCCCGTGCAACAATGCTCGCAGGCGTGCACGTAACTGTTCATCGCTCTGCCCCGGCACATGAGACCAGCGATTTTCCACGCCTACGATCATTGCCGGCTGGTTATCCAGCAATTGCAGATGCACCCCGTCGAGGGTCTGCGCAATCAGCCCTTCACCCTGGCGCCGCACCTCAGCAAAAGTCCATGACGTCCAGACCTTTTCAGGCCTGTCGAGCACCTCCGGTTTCAGCAAACGATGGTCAGCGGCAAACACTCCCCGCAGTGCTTCGATCGCCATCAGCGGCTGGCGGTAAAGTTGTCCGGCGCTGACCTCAAGCAACCAGACAGCGCTTTGATCCGGGGTCAGACCGAGCAGCGCCAGCTCCTTGCCCTGACCGATATCGGCCACAGCGACTTTGCCATCGACACACCACACAGTCAGGAACGCCTGACCTGCCCCATCTCGTAAACCGAAGACCGGGAACGGCAGCAACGCTGCGACCGTGGCCAGCGAGGGCAATGCGCTCAACCAATCGGGATTTCGCTGCAGCCAGCGCTGCCCAACGCCGGCGAACCGGAGAATCGAGGGTTTATCGGCCTGATCGAGCCATGCCTCATCGCTTCTGTGCGCAAGGGAAGGTACCCCGTACTGAAACACAATCACGTCGTCGATCGCTGCCGCTGCCGGCGCGTCGACGATATCGACCTCGAACAGACGGCCGTCATCCTTGGTCGCAAGGTAGCGCTGGTCCGCCAGGTTGATTTCGACCACATCGTGTTCGATCACCACATTCTGCCAATGACCGACACGGGGTTCGATGCCGCGGCTGATCGTCCGCTCCTGCTGGCTATAGAACAGCACCGCGTTGTTTTCAGGGCTGGACGGCATCAGCATCAACAAGTCTTCGGGCCAGGACAGGTCTTGCCTGGCCTGAATGCACTTGCCCGTCGTCTTGTTCAGCCAAGCCCTGTCGCGCAACTGCGACCCGGCATAGCCCTCGACAACAATGAACGGAGCACAAGACCAATCACTGCTGCTGGCGGCCATGTCTGACGAGACGCTCATGTCCGGGGCATCGGTTTGTCGAAGCGCTTCACGCGGCTCGAACCGATAGTCCTCGGCGGCAAAAGCGATCTGGCAAGCGGTCAGTTCTACATGCTGCCCGCTAATCCGGTACTCGACCGTGGTGGTGCCATGCAACGCTTCTGCCGTCAGCTTCTGCGCAATCCGCAGCGCTCCATCGGCTTGTTGTCGGCAGCCGATGATGGTCGAACCTGTACGTGGATTTTTCAGACGGTAGCGATGCTGGACAGTGCCGGTCAGCACATCGACCCGCCATACCGATGGATGATCGGGATGGTAGAACCACGCATGGCCGGCGTTGACGCCTGCCAGAACCACACCCTCGTTCACCTCCAGCGGCAGGTTACGCGCGAACAGCACCCGATCCCGCGCAGTGTCGTAATAGCCGGTAGTCACCACTGGCCGGTTCGGCGAATCGAACGGCACTCTGAAGTTACGCAACGGCAAATAGGCTGCGGTCAGTTGCCCGCTTGCGACCTGAGCGCGCAAATAACGCTGCACCGGCGCCGGGATGCCGCTGGCGGTCATGGTTGCGCTACGCAGTTGAGTCGCAGCGTTGTTTTCGTAGTCGAGGACAACGGCGATCAGATGCAGGCTGCGGCCCGTCCAGTCGATCCGGAACAGCCCCTCGGCCAGCTCGATGACGCCGTCAAAACGATTCAACACGAGGCCATCGACCAGCATGTCAGGTGCGCTGTCGATGCTGTCCCGTGGTTTTGCACGAAAGCTGACCTGTTCGACCCGGGCCCAGGACGCTTGCACCGTCCAGGTCACCCGTTCCCAGCCCTGTGCTTGTTCGAAATTCACCGCCAGCAGGCCTGGCACCAACCGAATCCGGAATTGCCCCTGCGGTGCGGTGATCCGGTAGGCAATCTTCTCGCGCCACTCTGGCGGCAGGTCCGGAACCAACAGCTGACTGACCTCTGCGCTCAACTGCAGCTTGATCGTCGTGGCCATGAATACCGGATGCAGCTTGTAGAGTATGTGCGGCGCTAATGGCGTACTGAACAGGTAAAACACCCGGTTACCGAGCGCGTCATATTCCAGCTGATGTGCCAGGCGGTCGTGCAACCGCGGGTAGCGGGTTGTTGAAAAGGGCACGGTCCCGGCGCTGCCGAGTTGATATTCATAGCCGTAGTAACAGATTGGCGAACAAGGCAGCACCACCATCGTGGGCAAAGTACCCCAGACGCTGCCGACAGCAGGACGTTGAAAGGCTATGGGGATGTTGATCGCAGCATGCCGCGTGGCAGGATCATCGTCGTATTGCGGCAATTCCAGTGCACTGCCCTTCCAGGGGTAAAACTTCTGCCCTTCGAACGCCACCCTTCTGCTGTGCAGATCCACCTCAGTAATCACTGCCAGTGCGGGGAACTGCAAGACCGCACCAACGCTTTCGTAAGACTGCTGATAAGCGTCGTGAATCTGCGAGAGGTGCTCGCCGATGGCCGCAGCCTTGTCCATGATCTGCCCGAGATTGCTGGCAATCGCGGTCACCCCGATACCGACGCCCAGTAGCGGCACGGACAGCGCTGCGGCGAACGCGCCCACCGTTCCGCCCGCCGCCAGGGCGACAATATCCAGACCCAGGGCCGCCGTATTGAACGCCAGGGACGTGGAGAATCGCGCTCGCTGCTCATGATTCTCTGCCTGCGTCAGGTTGTAGATGTCGAAGCCGATATTGGCCACGGAAAATGCCACCCCGACGCCCGTGGCGGCCTGCCCGGCCAGACGTGCGGAGAACGAGGCCTGCTGCAACGCCCGCTCGGCCACCGCTAAATGGCGCACCAACTGGATGACCTGCACTGCATCGCTGGCCACACCAAAGCCCAGCTGTGCATAACTGACGTACACCTGAAGTTGCAGGGCGACGGTCAGTGTCGGCGCTGTATCGCCAGCGCGGTACTCGCGCTGGCGCATTTCACTGATCAGCGTCTGGATCGCAAAGGCGAAACTGAGTCGGCTGCCACCGTCGTGATCAGCCGTCTGACCGGGCCTGGCCGCACCGCCCTGCACGAGTCGTTCGACGTATTGCCTGATTCTCTGAAAGCGCGAATCCCGGGTGCTGACCGTCCGGGCATTTTGCGCATTGCGCAGATCCATCAGCGTAATGCTGTGGCCGCCGTCGGCGTTTTTGCTGTGGGTATCGAGCAACGGCACGTAATCACGCGCCAGGTTGTGCTCACGGCGCAAACGCTCGGTCGCCTGCTCAAGCTCGCTGGCCCAGTAGCGCGCATCCAGTTGCGCCAGGCTGGTGCCCAGTCGAGCGTTTTCCCCAAGAGATCGGGTACGGGCCAGCGCTTGTTTGTGCCAGATCGAGGCTCCCTGCGGATCGGCCAGCGCAACGTTGTGCAGAAAACTGTCCACACGCAGAGCCGATGACAGCTTGCGTTCGGCGATCGCCGCAGTGTCCAGCTCAGTGACGGTGAACTGCGCCGTGGCCATCTCACCCAGACCATAAAGCTTCGCCAGCGCGTTATCGTCTGCGCTCAGATAACGCTCTACGCCACGTTGCAACTGCGCGCCATCGGCAAATCCGTAGAGGGCGAAGTTGGGATCGTAGAAGCGATAGGCCGCGTGCTCACCGGTTCGCACTTTGGCCAGCAGCAGGGCGTGGTCGCCAGTGTCGAGCAGCAGCACCGCAGGCGCCGCACTGGCGTCCAGCGCGGCGATGATGCTGTCCAGGCGTTGCACGCCGCGAGCGCTGCCGACCTCGCCGGTGGGCAAGGCGCGCAGTTCGTCCAGCGCACTGCGCAACGCCCGCGAGCCAAGTTCGTCGGGACTCACGCTGGCGCTGGCGACATGCCCGACCAACGCCCGTTCCGCCGGCTCGCCGGCTGCCACTGCGGCGCCCATCAGCAGCGCCAGCGGATAACAGCGGCGCCCCGGGTCGCCCGCGTTGCGCTGCAACAGATCCTGCGGCAACTGCTTGACCGACACCGCGCCGGCCTTGAAAAAGATGTCACGCACTTGTCCGCTGCGCTGCAGGATCTGCGTGCGAAACTCCCGCTGCGCGCTGTGCTTGATCTGGCCGATACGTTCGCCCCACTGGCGCAGCGTCAGCGGCTCGGACATGGCTTGAACCTTGAGCTCGCGGGTCGTCGATGTGGCCGTCGGCAGGTCGCGTTCCAGTCCGTTCTCGAACGCCGCCGAGCGGCGCTGGCGCACGGCTTTTTCAATCGCATCGTAGCGCGCGAAAGTGCCGTCACGGTCGGTGGCGATGGCCAGGTCGCGCACCTGTTGCCAGGTATCGGCGAACCCGACATCGTCCACGCTCGTTGCGCCGAAAATCCCCCCGAGCACGACTCGCATCGCGGGGCTCAGTTGTTCCAGCGGCAGCGTACCGTGGGCGATCCGGCTGAACAGTTCGTTGAGATGGCTGACCGATTCCGCACCATGGGAGGTCGGCACAACCACAGGTCCTTGCGCCAGCACTTGCTGACGGGCGTCGAAGTCGATGACCACGGCTTGAGCGAAATTGACCTCCCCGCTCAACTTGTCTCGCATCGCTCGAATGAACGGCTCGCCCAGATCATCCATCAAGCGTTGCAGCACTGAGGTCAACAGCACCGGTTTGCCCTCGACAACGGGCCAGCCGCGCTCGAAGGTCAGGCTTCGATCGCTGAGCAGGTTGGACAAGCGTCCGGCATAACGAGACTTGAGCTTTCCCTCGGCCCACCGGGCGTGTTCCTTCTCCAGCCAGTCTTTTTCCGTGCCCCTGACGATCCAGCCGGAAATGGTTTCCTCTTCGGTATTGACGTTGTAGCCCTCGCGCAGACGCTGTTGCGCCAGCACCTGACGAGTGAAAAACGGATCGCAATTGGCTTCGATATATTCATGTAATCCAGCGAGTGCCGCGCCCGGGCCGGTGAGCGTTACCGTACCCGCCGCGTCATTGCGGATACCGTCCCGATAATAGGTGACAACCGCTTTAAGCAATTGGTAGGCATAAGCTTCATTCCAGCTGGTGAAGTTCGACCTGACCAAGATCTCTTCAATGACTGTCGCCGCGACCGTGGTCAGGTTTTCACCGTCGGCCCAACCGGATGCCGAGTTGGCCATGCGCTTTTCAACTTCAGCGAGCACGTCGTAATTGAGCCGAATGACTTGCATGATCGACATCGTCATGCCGCTGCCCGGCTGCGCGATGAAATGAGCATTCATTTCTTCATTGATTTGCAGCCCCATGCGAAAGCCGTTCTCCGCAGCTTCGACGGCTTTTGGCGGTATGAACAGTTCAAGGACGTCCGGTTTACTGCGAGCAAAATCCTCGAGAAGTTGTTTATGTTGCTCTGGAAGACTGTCGGTCCTGTCGGGGTAATGCTGCGGATCGCGCCCCGGCATCAACTGCGGATTGTTGTTCAACAGAAGTTGCAGAACCGCGATTTTCTGCGTCTGGCTGTAATCGCTGATATCGACACCGCCCAACTTATCGAGCAGTGGCGGCAGATAATCCATGTCGGTATAACGCCCGCCTTCACGAAATTCCGCCTGCAAGCGCACCACATCGCTCGCTGCGGCGAAGTTGCCGCGCATCGACACTTCGCGGCGGTAGACGTCCGCCAACAAGTCATCGGCAAAGACGTGAGTGACATCGCGCAATTGCAGATCCGGCCCCACCATCGCCAGATGGCTGTCGAGGCAGCGCTGACGAAAATCCTGCAGCCTCGCGCGGTCCTTGCCATAAGCACGCACCATCAGATCGATGCGTGCTTCATCGGTCCGCCCCTTCCACCTCGGCTGGCTGAGGTAGTCGAACATCTGCTGTTTCAACACCCGTGCACGCTCTTCAATCATCGTCGCCAGTTGCCCGGCATGCTTGAGGGCTGCACCACCGGATGCCATCGCATCAGCCCTGGCGCTGTCGAGAATGATCCGGTTCATCTCGAAAGCCAGTAACGCATCGCTGTCGTACCAGAGATTGAAGCGGTAACCCTGCGCCGCCATCACCTGGCGCCAGATATTCATGTAATCGCGCTGATTGACACCGACTTCGCTGCCGCCAACCCAGACGAAATGGATGACTTTCGGCACCGGCCGGGTCGGCCCCGACAACATTTCCACGGTCGTCAAAAGCCGTGACAGATAACGTTGCAGCCCTCGCGCAATGTCATCGACAGCCACCGGAACAGGGGTTTTATTGCGTTTCAACAACGCTGCAAGTTGCTCTTGAAACAGGCTCGCCAGGGTCAAGAACGACACCGGGTCGGTCGTTTGACCGGCTTGCTGGTAATAGTCGTTCAGCGCTTGATATTGGGGGGTGGCAGAAAGCTCCCGCAATGCTTTTGAAAGTACGGAATACTCTTGCGCAGAAATGAATGCTCGCCCGAACGAGTAATCGTTTTTTAAAGCCATCACACACTCCTTGTTTATTTAATGGCCCATTGACGCGCGCACTCTTGCGCCGCTGCAGAGCGGTAAATTGATTGAACGACACTCGACAAGTGCTATGAACACAGCACCCTAGTGGGCGAATACGCGCCACACAAACAACAAGGAATACAAAGCTTGTCCCCGGCAATATCTGATAACACCGAAGCACTATGCTGTAACGGCTGCGAAATAATTAGCGGACCGGCGCGACCGTCGGACAAAAAAAATGGCCCTGCCCTGTGGGGCATGACCATTGTTTATTGCTGGTGGAAAACAATTGAAACTTCGATCGGACTTACAACCGCTCAAACTTTCCCAAAGCTGAATATTGAATGAGCGGAGGGTTTTTCAGGACAGCGGTTTTTCACCATACCAACGCGGCGTGTAAACCCACTCACCGCCTCCGGCACGGGCGAAGGTGCAGGTGGTCGAAGAACCGATCAGCACCATGGTGCGCATGTCCACCTGTTCCGGTGTCAATGCGCCCAGGGTCGTGGTGCGCAGCGTCTGCCCCGGCCGGCCGATGTCCCGACCGAGCACCACCGGTGTTTCAGGCGAGCGGTGCTGCGCAACAATCTCCAGCGCCCGGCCCAGTTGCCACGGGCGCGCCCGGGAAATCGGATTGTAGAACGCCAGGGCCAGATCCGCTTGGGCGGCCAGATCCAGACGTTTCTCGATGATCGCCCAGGGCTTGAGGTTATCCGACAGGGACATCACGCAGAAGTCGTGGCCCAGCGGCGCACCGGCCTGAGCCGCAGTGGCCAGCGAGGCGGAGACGCCGGGGAGGATTTCCAGATCAACGCTGTGCCACGCCGGATCGTCCGATTCGTGCAGGGCTTCGAGCACCGCAGCGGCCATGGCGAATACGCCCGGGTCGCCCGAGGAAACCACGATCACCGAGCGGCCTTCGGCGGCGAGCCTGAAGGCATGGCGGGCACGCTGCATTTCTTCACGATTGTCGGTGCAGTGCTGCACCTGATCGTCGCGGAACGGGCCGGCCATGCGCACGTAGGTTTCGTAGCCCAGCACATCGGTGGCGCGGGCCAGTTCGGTTTTCACCGCTGGCACCATCAGTTCGGCGGCGCCGGGGCCAAGACCAATGACCGCGAGGCGACCACGCGGGCGGCCGATCTGCGCGACGTCCAGGGGTTGCTCGGCAATCGCGATCGCCAGATGTTCTGCGCTGATCACCTTCGCCGCAGGCACTGCCACGCGGGCCAACGTCTGAAGATCGCTTTGTGCTGCCACGAAGCGCAGTGGCACGCCCAACTCGAGCGCAGCCTCGCGCAAACTCGATGAGGCCATTTCAGCGTCTGCTGCCACAAGACACGCCAGTGCCGGCACGGCGACGCTGGCCTGTTGCAACGCAGCGCGAATGGCGTTCGGCAGATCTGCCACGTCAGCGCTCACTGCCACCGCCACACTGCGCGGGTAAATCAGCAATTCATCGGCGCTGGCCACCCGCTGCACACTGCTCACATGAATCGACCGCTGCGCCTGCGGATCCTGCGGCAACTGCGCCTGATCGAGCCATGGCGCCGCGCCTTCGATGCGCACGCTGTGCCCGGCGAGCAGGTCGGAAACGAATCGTTTGCCCGATTCCAGATCCGCCAGTGCGTAGCCGCTTGGCGGATTGAGCAGGCAGGTACCAAAGCGCAATTCGCCGCTGGTGGTGATCGCCGGCGCCACTTGCAACGCCGCCGCGATGTCCCGGGCCATGACGTTGACCCCACCGAGTCCACCCAGCAATGGCACCACCGCGCTGCCGTCTTCGGCCACCGCCAGCACCGCCGGTTCGGCGCCTTTCTCCAGCAACAGCGGCGCCAAGGTGCGAATGACAATGCCGGCCGCGCACAGGGCAATGATCGGCGTGTCCTGTTGATACAACGCGCGCAGGGTCGCGCCGAATTCCTGATAGCTGCTGTCGGCGCCTTCAACCCGTCCGGCAAGGCCATGAACCTGCGCCGCCGGATAGACCTGTTGAATGCGCCGCGCCGTCGCGAGGCTGCCCTGGCCGAGAATGACGATGGCGGGAGTCGCTTGGCTCATCAACCTTGCCACCGTTCGCCCGGGACGATGATCAGCGAGAAGTACGGCGAGGACATCGGCTCGACCTGATCCATCGGCACGATCTTCTGGTTGGCCATGGTCGCGCGCTCGACATACAACGCACGCTCGGCGAGGCCGAGTTCTTCCAGCACCTGACGGACCTTGGGAAAGTTGCGCCCCAGTTTCATGATCACCGCCGCATCGGCATCGGCCAGACGCCGTTTCAGTTCTTCGTGGGGCAGCACGCCGGAAAGCACCGACAGGCTCTGATTGCGATACACCAGCGGCGCGCCGAGCACCGAAGCGCCGCCGAGCATCGAGCACACCCCGGGCACGACTTCGGCCTCGTAACGGCTGGCGAGACGATCATGCAAATACATGTAGGAGCCGTAGAAGAACGGGTCGCCTTCGCAGATCACCGCCACGTCGCGGCCGGCGTCCAGATGCTCGGCGACCGCCACAGCGGCTTCGTCGTAGAAATCGCTGATGACCTGCTCATACGACAGCGGCGCCGGCAACGCCTCGGTGGTCACCGGATAGACCAGCGGCAGCAGGTTCTGCGCCTCGACCAGATGCGCCTCGATGATGCCGAACGCATTGCCCTTCTTGCCCTTGGCCACGAAATACGCGACCACCGGCGATTCGCGCAGCAGGCGCAAGGCTTTGACAGTGATCAGTTCCGGATCACCGGGGCCGACACCGAGGCCGATCAGACGTCCTTTGGCCTGCATCATTCGATCTCCGTGGCGAGGGCATTGACGGCGGCGGCGGCCATGGCGCTGCCGCCCAGCCGGCCTTGCATGATCACGAACGGCACGCCGCGACTGTCGGCGGCCAGCGCCGCTTTCGATTCGGCAGCGCCGACGAAGCCGACCGGGAAGCCGAGGATCAGTGCCGGTTTTGGCGCGCCGGCGTCGAGCATTTCCAGCAAGTAGAACAGCGCGGTCGGTGCGTTGCCGATCACCACCACACTGCCTTCGAGGTGCGGGCGCCACAGCTCCAGCGCGGCGGCCGAGCGGGTGTTGCCCAACTCGCGGGCGAGCTCCGGCACGCTGTCGTCGCGCAAAGTGCAGATCACTTGGTTATTGGCCGGCAGGCGCGTGCGGGTCACGCCTTCGGAGACCATCCGCGCGTCGCAGAGAATCGGCGCACCGGCCGCCAGTGCATCGCGCCCGGCCTTGCCCGCGCCCTCGGAGAATTGCAGACCGTCGATGGCCTCGACCATGCCGCAGGCGTGGATCACTCGCACCGCAAGTTTTTCCAGATCGGCGGGAATGCGCGCCAGATTGGCCTCGCGGCGAATGATCGCGAAGGAGTTGCGATAGATCTCCTGACCGTCGCGGATGTAATCAAGCATCAAGGGGGCTCCGGGAGCGGGCGTCGAGCAGGGTCGCGGCCGCTTCAATAGTAAGATTGCAGGCGTGCAGCGTGCCGAATCCGGGCTGTGCTGCATCGCGAAAATAGAGGTCGTAATGACCGGGGGCAACGGCCAGCAGCGTGGCTGGCGCGCAGTGGGCGGCGGCGCAGGAGCGCGAGCAACCCGACAGGTGCACGCTGAGGCCTGCGGGCAGCAGAGGTGCAAGTTGCCGGGCATCCTGTTTGGTGTCGGCCAGGCCTTTGCCGCAGCCATCGGCGCCGGTGCAGGCGATCAGTCGAGCCAGTGGTTCGGCCTCGGTCGTCAACAGGCCCAACGCCCGTAACTGCTCAAGTACGTTGTCGGTATCAGTGGCTTTCACGTTCGGCAGCAGCAGGCTCTGCCACGGCGTGAAGCGCAGACTGCCATCGCCAAATTGACGGGCCAGTTGTGCCGCGCCACGCAGCATCGCCGGATCAAGTCGGCCCAGTGGCGGCACCGCGCCGACGTAGCAGCGACCTTGCGTGATTTGCTGATGAGCGCCGATGTGCAGCGCGTCTGCCGACGTCGGGCGCTGCCAATTGCTGATCGCCTTGAGCGATACGCGCTCGCGCAACGACTCAAGGAACGCGAGCCTGGGCAACTCGTCGAGCAGATGGCGCATCCGTGTTTGCTCTGGCCGGGCCAGGTCGAGGAACAACTCCAGCGCGGCGACCACCAGTGCGTGAGCATTGTCCAGGCTCACAGCGCCGAGAGGGCGATCGGTCGGGCAACCGGCCAGACCGAATGCCCAGAGGATTTCGCCGTCACGCTCGAATGCCGACAGCCACAGATCATGCGGATGTTCGAGCATCACCAGGGCTTCGCCGCCATCGAGCTGCACGGCGAACTTGGCGCTCAACTCATGGAAGCGCGGATGACTTTGCAAGGTGTCGAGGATTTGCCCTGCGAGCGGGCGCGTGTCGAACAGCATCTGCCGATCGATGCCGGCAGCCGGGCTGAGCATCAGATTGCGCACATCGTCGCCGGCGGCGTGCTTCGGCCCAAGGCCGGCGGCCAGCAAACACTCGATCAGCGCTGCCGATTGCGCACCGATGCCGCGAATCTGCAGGTTGCCGCGATTGGTCGCTTCGATCGCTCCGCTCGCAAACGCTTCGGCGGCAGCGGCCACCGCATCGGCCTGATCGGCACTGATCGAACCGCCATCAAGCTTGATCCGACAGATACCGCCGTCCAGTGCCTGGACGATACGCAGCAACCCCGGGCAGGCCGAGGGGCGTAAGGCAGTGGACATCGGGCGTTCGTTCAAGGGGCTGACCGGTTGTGTGGCAGAAGCGCTTCGCGGGCGAAGGCGCAGTATTATGCCTGCTTTGCCCACCGGTATGAAAAGTCTGCCCTCTGTCTCGACCGGTGGGGCAGGCAGGCTTCAGTTGTTGCCTCTGCCGCGCGCTCAGGTCAGGGCGATAATCTGCTTTTCGCGCCGCTCACCCAATAACGCAATAATCCTGGCTCTCGAGAAACAGTAATCATCGGCATCTATAAGAGCCTTGTAGCAATCAACAGCAAGGTTGCCCACTATCTGCTCAGCATTGAAGCGTCGCTCAAGCACATTGCCCGGAACAGGCTCTTTGACGGCAAACGAAATGACGACCATCGTAATCGTTGATTCCGCAGATACGCTGCCAAGCATGAAGCGAATCGACTTGCCCTCTTGCAGAATATTTCGCTGAAGCAACTCAAGGGCCGCACCGTTGCTCTCCAGTTGCGAGGTCAGATTGGCAATTACCTGTTGGTTAAAAACTGCCGGCGCCCAACCTTGCAAGAGTTCTTGTGCCAACTCCAGCAGAGTAAAAGTATCGGGCGTAGTGACCGGCGCGCTGATAACCGGATCGTCGAAAAACAAAGCACCGGTGACTTTCAAAGCCGTTTTATTGGCGTCATTCCATGCATCGCATTCAACAGCACCGGGAACTTTATGCGAGGCGACCGTTTGTGAATAAAGCAGCGCATCGAGACTGTCGTCAATGTCAGATGCCGACAGCTCTTTACTCACCAGCACTAATGCCCCTGCGCATACGAAAACCTTCGAAATCGCGAACATTTGCATCTCCCACAAAAAAACCAGAGGCTTGCGCCTCTGGCATTAATCACTTTCAGACCGATTGGCCAAATTCGTAGCTGAGCGCTTTCTCACGCTGCTCCGTCAGAGCCTTGACAATCAACGGTTCAACCATTGCATAGTCTTCCTCATCCATATACATAGTGGCGCCGGCGTTATAAATCTCCACAGCAGATGTAGCCCATTCTACAAACAGTACTTTGGTAGGTTGAGCCGAAGCCAGATATTGCACAGCAGCGATTGCCAGGGTGATACCACCCTCATCATCCTGCGAAGCCGCACTCATGCAAAAGTTGCCACCTTCGGCTTTCTTCGAGTTGTTCTCGAACAGCGTCAGGGCCTGTGGTTCATTTTTCAGTGCATCCATGGTCGCATCTGCCACAGAGGACAATACTTTAAGGGCTGCCTGGCCCTGTCCTACTGCTGCACCAACAGCGGTATGCAGAACAGACAGGACAACATTATCCATGGTCAATTTTTGCGAAGTAGCGGTATATCGATTATAAGGCTGGCTGAAAGCAAACCAGCCAGCCAGTTTCATCAATCGCATAAACTCGTTATAGCGCTGTTCCTTTTGGTTGGACGCCGGATATTTGAGCAAGGCAACCAGATCGGCATACATGTAGGTGTTTTTAACGATTCGCTTGCTGCGCTTGGACATGCTTGCATCAAAGCCTGCAATACCCGAGCCCATGATTGCAGCATTCAGTTCATCTTTATCAATCGGCAAGCTACTGCCAACACTTGCCGAACGCGAGCGCAGCACTGGCTGCGCAGCGATAAACTCATTGGTTTGTGCAATCAAACTAAACCGTTCAACAGCGGAGATTACATCTTTATTCAGCTCAGTCATAAATGGATTCCTTTCTTGGTTAAAACACCGACTTGGTGTGGAAAACAAACTAACCACAGCACCGGAGTTAATCAAATCGAAAATCCATGCATTTAATTTCAGACCGTCATACAAACCATCAAACAAAGCTGAACAACTAACATCAAGCGCCCCGAGCCAACTCAATTTCACGCGTGCGCATATCAAGCACTGCAGCAGCCAACTGAAGGCGATTTTCATTTATCGCGGCAGACCTGATCAAAAAGCGCCTGGAGCGGATATCAAGCTCCGAACCCGTATGCTGAATAGTCCAGAACAAATAGGTAGAGGACCACTTCGCATCAAGCAAGCGAACATTACTGACGACAATCTCCAACTCCCTATTGAAATTGTACTGAGCAGGAGAAAAACGAAAATCGCTCCATTCCCGAGCGCTGCCTCTAAATACGTCTATGGCGTCCGAATGTGTCTCAAGCATATGGAACGCTTCCTTCATTAGCGCGACTTTCTCCCGACTTAGTTGTTGCGACAAGGATCGCGCCCAGACGTCCAGCGCATTGCCGGTAAAGTTCTTGTCAACATGGATTACCGGAGCTTGCTCCAGGCTCCAGCCGACAGACCAAAGCACCCCGGAATAATATTCGAACCAAGCAGCTGGCTCACTGTTTCTGTTATGACGCAAATCGGCTCTATATTCTGCCCAGCGCATACTGTCTTTGACGAATCGTTTGTCTTCCGCAGTCAACCCGGAAAAGTAGGACAACAGATTATTCCCCATCACCGTCGCACTGCCTTGGTCGGGCAGTGCTGAGATACTGTTCAAAACATCGCTCATTTCAATTATCCATTCGATTGTTCAATTTACTAAAAAAGTACCTTCCGGATAGCCACAAGCACTTCCAGCGGAACGCCAATTCAATACTTGCGAAGAACTCGAAAAATCACAAAAGACAATGTAAACATTGAATGTCGGCGATCCTCAAAAAAAGGACAGCAGCCAGTTATCGATTGTCGCGTTATCATGTCGCCCGCTTCGCTGGACGCAGGATCTGGAGTATGAAATGGGCGATTGGCTGACCGTTGTGGGTATTGGTGAAGACGGCTTCAAAGGCCTGGGCAAGAACGCCCGGCGTGCTCTGATGGGCGCTTCGCGGATCGTCGGCGGCCAGCGTCAGCTGGATCTGCTGCCGCCGTGCATCGGCGGCGAGCGGCAATTGTGGCCGAGTCCGTTTTCCCTAGCGCCGGTGCTCGAGTCGCGTGGCGCGCCGGTCTGCGTGCTGGCCAGCGGTGATCCGATGTTCTACGGCGTCGGTGCCAGCCTGGCGCGTCAGGTGCCGAGCGCCGAGATGGCGATCATTCCCGCTCCTTCGTCCTGCGCACTGGCGGCGGCGCGCCTGGGCTGGCCGTTGCAGGAGGTGACGATTGTGTCGCTGGTGGCGCGTCCGCTGGCGGCGCTCAATGCGCATCTGTTCAGCGGCGTGCGTCTGTTGTTGCTGAGCAATGACGGCAGCAGCCCGGCCGCCGTTGCGCAATTGCTCTGCGAACGTGGTTTCGGCCCAAGTCGCATGACTGTTCTGGAGCATTTGGGCGGCGACGCCGAACGGCGTATCGAGCGCCGCGCCAGTGACTGGGAAAATGCGCCGATTGCCGATCTCAACGTTATCGCTGTCGAGTGTCTGGCCGAACCCGGTGTTACCGGCCTGTCACGCCTCGCCGGTCTGCCCGATTCGGCGTTCCGTCACGACGGCCAGCTGACCAAGCGCGACGTGCGCGCCATCACCCTCGCCCGCCTGGCGCCGAAGCCCGGCGAACTGCTCTGGGATGTCGGCGCCGGCAGCGGCTCGATCGGCATCGAGTGGATGCGTGCGCACCCGAGCTGTCGTGCCATGGCGGTCGAGGCCGACGAGGGCCGTCAGCAATTGATCGAACACAACTGCGATGCACTGGGCGTACCCGGCTTGCAGCTGATTCGCGGCAAGGCGCCGCAAGCGCTCAATGGCCTTGAACGTCCAGACGCTGTTTTCATCGGCGGCGGCGTCACCCGTGAGGGTGTATTCGAGACCTGCTGGGACCAGCTCAAGCCCGGCGGCCGATTGGTGGCCAACGCCGTGACCCTGCAAAGCGAGGTCACCCTGATGCACTGGCGCGAACAATACGGCGGTGAGCTGACGCGCATTCATGTCGCCCAGGCGCAACCGCTCGGCGAGTTCGACACCTGGCGTCAGGCCTTGCCGATCACCCTGCTGGAACTGGTCAAACCCCTCGATGCGTGACGAAACCGCCGAACAGCCCGCGCCCCTGCGCAGCGGCCTCACCACCGGCAGCTGCGCCACCGCCACCAGCCTCGCCGCCGCGCGCCTGTTGCTCACCGGCGTCAGCGCCGACGCGGTGCAGATCACGCTGCCCAAGGGCAAACAGGTGCAGATGCGCCTGGAGTTCTGCCGCCTGAGCGAGGGCGGCGCCGAGGCCGGTACGATCAAGGATGCCGGAGATGACCCTGACGTCACTCACGGCGCCCTGCTCTATTCACAGGTGCGACTGTCCGCCGAACCGGGAATCCACTTCAACGCCGGTGTCGGCGTCGGCACGGTGACCCGACCCGGCCTGGTATTGGCCGTCGGCGAGCCGGCGATCAATCCGGTGCCGCGCAAGATGATCAGCGATCACCTGGCCTTGCTCGCCGCCGAAACCGGTTATGGCGGCGGCTTCGAAGTCACAGTCAATGTCGAGGGCGGCGCAGAACTGGCGCTGAAAACCATGAATCCACGGCTGGGCATTCTTGGCGGCCTGTCGATTCTCGGCACCAGCGGCATCGTCCGGCCATTTTCCTGCGCCGCTTACATCGCCTCGATTCATCAGGGCATCGACGTAGCGAAAACCAACGGTTATCTGCACATCGCCGCGTGCACCGGCAACGCCAGCGAAGACACCATGCGCCGGGTTTATGACCTGCCGGAAATCGCCCTGATCGAGATGGGTGATTTCGTCGGTGCGGTGCTCAAGCATTTGCGCAAAGTACCTGTGGATAAACTCAGCCTGTGCGGCGGCTTCGGCAAGATCAGTAAACTCGCCGCCGGGCATATGGATCTGCACTCACGGCATTCGAGCATCGATTTGCCGCAACTGGCCGAGTGGGCGGCGGCGATTGGCGCGGATGCGGCATTGCAACAAGGCATTCGCGAAGCCAATACCAGCCAACAAGCCTTGGCCATAGCCAGTGCGGCGGGCATCGCTTTAGGGGATGAGGTGTGTCGCCACGCATTGAATTTCGCCCGCAGCGTGGTACCGGCACAGGTCCAGGTCGAGGTGTTTGCCATTGATCGTCAGGGCGGGATTGTCGGGCATGCCGGAGGTTTTGTATGAAGCGGATCTTGTTGCTCGGCGGCGTGACTGAAGCGCTGGCGATTGCCCGCACGCTCGGCCCACAACATATCTACAGCCTCGCTGGCGTTGGCCGGGTGCCGAGCGATTTGCGCTGCCAGGTTCGGGTCGGCGGCTATGGCGGCGCTGAGGGTCTGGCGCAGTTCATCGCCGATGAAGGCGTCGATCTGCTGCTCGACGCCACGCATCCGTACGCCGCACAAATCAGCGCCAACGCCGCCCGCGCGGCACAGCTCGCCGGCATTCCCTGCTGGGCCTTGCGCCGCCCCGCCTGGCAACCGCAAGCAGGCGATGACTGGCGCGAGGTCAGTGACTGGGCCGAACTCATCGCCGCCCTGGAACCGTTCCACCGCCCGTTGTTCACCCTCGGCCGTGAACCGCTGCAACACCTCGACGAAATCCCCGCCCACCAGTTCTGGACCCTGCGCGCCCTCGACGTTTATCCCGGCAACGCGCGCTGCGAAGTGATCGGCGCCCGTGGGCCGTTTCTGCTGGAAGACGAGCGCGCGCTGTTCGAGCGCAGGCAGATCGATGTGCTGATCAGCAAGAACAGCGGCAGCACCGCGACTGAGCCGAAGCTTGAAGTGGCGCGCGAGCGTGGCGTGCCGGTGCTGGTGTTGAAGCGGCCGGAGTTGCCGGGGGCTGATCGGGAGTTTGGATCATTCGCTGAAGTCCTCGCTGCCCTTTCCCACTGAATCGGCACGGCCCTTTGTGGGAGCGAGCCTGCTCGCGAAGACGTCCGCACCGGCAGCCCATCAGTGCCTGACAAATCGCTTTCGCGAGCAGGCTCGCTCCCACAGGAACCGTGGATGTTGCTGATATCTGTGCACACTCACAAAATTTGTGGGAGCGGGCTTGCCCGCGAAGGCGTCAGGTCTGGCACTGCAAATTCAAGTAGCTACACTCCTTTAACAGCTCAATGCGACACCAAACCGCACGACGCTTTTTTACTTATCGGCCCTGATCAGGCTAAATGGGCCGCGCCTGATCGCCCACCCAACGGACCTGTCCCATGAACCGACGCCGGTTAGCATTTGCCTGGATCGCCTGCTTTGCAGTGCTGTTCAACATGCTCGCCATGCCGCTGAGCGGGGCGATGGCGCAGGCGGCCAGTTCACCGGCCGAGCAGATACTGTGGAGCAGTTTCTGCACCGGCAGCGGCATGAAGATGGTGGCGATCGACATCGGTGCCACGGATCAGAAGGCCCCGCAAAACGACAACCATTCGAACATGCAGCACTGCTGGTGTTGCTCAGGCGGGGCGCCATTGCTGGCGCTGCCGGGGCATTCGCCGCAGCTGTATTTCGCGCAATTTGAAAGCAACCGCAGCGTTGCGCCCGCCTCCCTGCAAACCCCGACGCCGCGCCAGCAATGGCCGAGTCTCAATCCCCGTGCCTCCCCTCTGGTCTGATTGGTTCGCGCCCTGAATCCGCGTTTCAAATCGTTCTGGAGAACTGCCATGTTGAAGAAACTCTTCGTCCTCGCTGCGCTGCTTTTGCCGGCGTGCTTTGCCCATGCCCACGAATACAAGGTGGGTGCGCTGGAAATCGCCCATCCGTGGTCGCAGGAACTGCCGCCGAATGCGCCGACCGTCGCCGCCTACTTCATCATCCACAACACCGGCAAAAGCGCCGATCGCCTGCTCAGCGTCGACTCGCCCATCGCTGCACAAGCGCAGTTGCACGAGCACGTGATGCAGGGCGATCTGATGAAGATGCAGCAAGTGCCAAGCGTGGAAATCCCCGCCGGCGGCACCGTGACCTTCGCGCCGATGGCTTACCACGTGATGCTGCTCAACCCGAGCGATCGCAGCCTGCTCAGCGACGGCAAGCGTTTCCCGATGACCCTGCATTTCGAAAAGGCAGGTGACGTCAGCGTTGAAGTAGCCGTGCAGAAGAAACCGCCGGAATCGGCCCAGGGCCACGTGCACGCTCAGTAACTGTTTCGGCTGACTTCGCCCATGCGTCCGTTGCGCGCCAGGCCCGTCCCGCATCACCGTCAGACTCAAGCGCTGACGCGTGGCAGCTGGATCGCCCTGTTCGCCATGTTGATGATCTTCATCGGTCCACTGATTTCTCAGTCGATGCCGATGGATCAGCACGCCTCGACGTCGATGCCAATGAGCATGGACATGTCGATGGACATGCCCGGCATGGATCACAGCGGCCATGACGCCCAGCCTGCTGCCGAGCATTGCCCGCCGCAATCTTCGCATCACGTGCTGTGGGAAAAGTGCGGCTATTGCAGCCTGCTGTTCAATTGCCCGGCGCTGACCGGCGGCGGCGATTTCGTCGCTTTCAACATCCCGCCACCCAACACCTTCACCACACCCTCCCCGCGTCTGGGCCATGCCCGCCAACCCTTCTTCCCCGGGGCCCGCACCCGCGCCCCGCCCATCGCCGCGTAAACACGCACCTCTGATTGCACACGGTTGAGAAGACAGCTCCAGGCTGCCGACCGTGGTGTTCACGACTGTTCGATGGAAATTGTCATGTCCAGGTTTACTGCTGTCCCCTGCGCGGAATCTGCCCGCGCGCACTTTGCCCTGAATGAATCGCCGATTCGTTGCAGGCACGCTATTGCCGTCCTTTGCGGCGTACTGCTGACACCGCTGGCGCTGGCCGACGCTCACGCCGGCCATGAACATGAACTGAGCCCGACGGTGATCACTGCCATCGCCCCGAGCTCGCCACTGACGATCGTCACCAACCCCAAGGATCCGCGCCAACCGGTGCCGGCCAGTGACGGCGGCGATTACCTGAAGACCATTCCCGGCTTCGCTCTGGTGCGCAATGGCGGCACCAACGGCGATCCGGTGCTGCGCGGCATGTTTGGTTCGCGGCTGAACATCCTCACCAACGGCAGCATGATGCTCGGCGCCTGCCCTGGCCGGATGGACGCGCCGACCTCGTACATTTCGCCGGAAACCTACGACAAACTCACCGTGATCAAAGGCCCGCAAACCGTGCTTTGGGGTCCCGGCGCATCGGCCGGTACGGTGCTGTTCGACCGTGATCCGGAGAACTTCGGCGAACTCGGCACGCGCGTCAACGCCAGCCTCCTGGCTGGCTCGCATGGACGTTTCGACAAGGTTGTAGACGCCGCTGCCGGCGGTCCTCTGGGTTACGTGAGGGTGATCGGCAACACTGCGCATTCCGATGACTATCGCGACGGCAACAACGACATCGTCGCCTCGCGTTACGACAAGTGGAACGGCGATATCGCGCTGGGCTGGACGCCGGATGCCGACACCCTGATCGAACTCACCGCCGGCAAGGGCGATGGCCAGGCACGGTATGCCGGGCGCGGCATGGACGGTTCGCAATTCCTGCGCGAGAGCCTCGGTCTGCGCTTGGAAAAATCCAACATCAGCGAGGTGCTGGAAAAACTCGAGGCACAGGTCTACTACAACTACGCCGACCATGTGATGGACAACTACACCCTGCGCACCCCGTCCGGCACCGGCATGATGGCGGGACCGATGGCGTCCAACGTCGACCGTCGTACCCTCGGTGCACGGATCAAAGCAACCTGGCGCTGGGCTGATGTTCAGCTGATCACCGGCCTCGACGCACAGACCAACGAGCACCGTCAGCGCAGCTCAATGGGCATCGATACCTACAAGGACCTGCCTTACAGCAAGGACGCCGATTTCCACAATTACGGTGTGTTCAGCGAAATGACCTGGTACGCCGCCGAGCGTGATCGCTTGATCACTGGCGCTCGGGTCGATCGCGCCTCGGCGAAGGATTATCGGCAAACCACAGGGTCGGGGATGATGTCCCGCCCCAACCCGACCGCCGACGACACCCGCGCCGACACGCTGCCCAGTGGCTTCGTGCGCTATGAACACGATCTGACCGACAGCCCGACCACGCTTTATGCAGGCCTCGGCCACGCGCAACGCTTCCCGGATTACTGGGAGTTGTTTTCGCCCAAGTCCGGCCCGGCAGGATCGGTCAATGCGCTCGACTCGATCAAACCGGAAAAGACCACGCAGTTCGACTTCGGCGTGAACTACAAGAGCGCCGACCTCGAAGCCTGGGCCTCGGGTTACATCGGTGTGGTACGCGATTACATCCTGTTCGACTACACGCCGGGAATGATGGGCATGAGCACCTCGCGCGCCGAGAACATCGACGCGCGGATCATGGGTGGCGAACTCGGAGCTGCCTACAACCTGACCGACAACTGGAAAGCCGATGCGACCCTGGCCTATGCCTGGGGCAAGAACAGCAGCGACGGCTCGGCATTACCGCAGATGCCGCCGCTGGATGCGCGCTTCGGCCTGACCTACAGCGAGGCCAAGTGGAGCGCCGGCGCATTGTGGCGAGTGGTCGCCGCGCAGCACCGCATCGACGCGAACAAGGGCAACGTGGTCGGCAAGGATTACGCCCAGAGCTCCGGCTTCGGCGTGTTCTCGCTCAACGGCGCGTACCGCATCAACCAGCACTGGAAGGTCAGCAGCGGCGTCGACAACCTGTTCGGCAAAGCCTACGCCGAACACCTGAACCTGGCCGGCAATGCCGGGTTCGGCTATCCGGCCAACGACCCGCAAGCGCTCAATGAACCGGGGCGCACGCTCTGGACCAAAGTGGATATGAGTTTCTGACACCCACCCATGTAGGAGCGAGCCTGCTCGCGAAGACGGCGCCACGGTCGGCATTGATATCGACTGAACAACCGCTTCGCGAGCAGGCTCGCTCCCACAGGTAAACAGACAACGAAAAGAACCAAGCCAAGCGGAGCACACGTGATGCAAAAGCCTCAATCCAATTTCTACAACCTGGCCTGGCGCTGGCATTTCTATGCCGGGCTGTTCGTCGCGCCGTTCATGGTGATGCTGGCCCTGACCGGGATCATTTATCTGTTCAAACCGCAGCTCGATTCGCTGATGTACAGCAGCCTGCTCGAAGTACCGGCCGGGCACCACACGGTGCCGGCCGATGACTTGCTGCAACGGGTGACAAGCGCTTACCCGCAAGGTCAGGTCACTCAGTATCTGCCGCCGGTGAATGCCGAGCGCAGCGCGCAATTCGTGGTGAAGAACGCCGGTCATGAACTCAACGTGTTCGTCGATCCGTACCACGGTGACATCCTCGGCGAGCAGGATGCCAAGCAGAACCTGCAAGCCATCGCCCGTGCGATCCACGGCGAATTGATGATCGGCACAGTCGGCGATCGCCTGATCGAAATGGCCGCTGGCTGGGGCGTGGTGCTGGTGGTGTCGGGGCTGTTTCTGTGGTGGCCGCGCGGTCAGGCGGCGGGCATTCTGTGGCCGCGCCTGAGCCGTCGCGGTCGGGTGTTGTGGCGCGACCTGCATGCGGTCACCGGTTTCTGGGGCGCGACATTGTTGCTGGTGATGTTGCTCAGTGGCATGACCTGGACCGGTTTCTGGGGCAAGCAATACGCGCAAGTGTGGAATGTGTTTCCGGCAGCGATGTGGGACAACGTACCGACCTCCGACATCGAGGCACGCAGCCTCAACAGCGCCACCCGCCAGACCGTGCCATGGGCGATGGAAAATACGCCGATGCCGATGTCCGGCGACCACGCCGAACACATGAATCACGGCAATGCCCATGCCGGCCCCGCAGCACCCGCCATCAGCCTGCAGGACGTGCAGAACATCGCCAGTGAACGCAAGGTTGAACCGGGCTACAGCATCACCCTGCCGACCACCGCCACCGGCGTGTTCACCATTGCCGTGTTCGCCGATGACCCACGCAACGACGCCACCCTGCACGTCGATCAGTACACCGGCAAGGTCCTCGCCGATGTGCGCTTCGAGCACTACGGCACCGTCGCGCGCGCCACGGAAATTGGCGTGATGCTGCACGAAGGCAAGATGTTCGGCACCTTCAACCAGATTGTCGTGCTGCTGATCTGCCTGATGATTCTGCTCAGCGCCGTCAGCGGCGTGGTGATCTGGTGGAAGCGTCGGCCTGAAGGCAAATTCGGTGTGCCGCCGCTGCGCCATGACCTGCCGAAGTGGAAAACCGGCGTGGCGATCATGCTGGTGCTGGCGGTGGTGTTTCCGCTGGTGGGGGCGTCGCTGGTGGTGGTCTGGTTGCTCGACCGGTTTCTCGTGCCCCGACTTGGCGAGCGTTCCGCGCAGGTGCAGCGTTGATGTGACGGGCGCGGGCCGTTGCGGCGGCCCACGCCTGTTCATTCATTTCACTTACAACTCGTCGCGCAAGCGCACGGTTCCGGGTGTCGGGGTCTGCTGACGACGGCTTCGCCAAGTAGTGTTCATGCGGCCGGTCTGGCGCCAGTAATAACCGCCGATCAGCACCCGAAACTCACCCAGCGCCATAAGCCGCGAAAGAAACTCTCCAGGGCTCAGCCGGCTGATCCAGCGTCCGCCCTCGAAAGTGGCTGAGCGGGTCAGCAACAGATCTCTTTCCGCCCTTGAATACACAGGTGTGTACTTGAGCAGCACATCGTGCGGCGTTGAATAGTAGTAGTGCAGGATATGCAGGCCTTTTTCCGTGGGTGCATGGGTGTGCGCATGCACCAGCGAAGGCGCAGCGTAATTGGCATAGACCTGATCCACGTCCGCCGCCAGCGTGGTGTTGCCCGAGACATGCAATTGATGGGTGGCCATCACCGAGTAACCCTCGGGGTAACGCGGCGCCGGATCGCGCCAACTGACAGCAGGATCTGCAGCGGTACGCAGTATGCGCAACAGCGGATTGTCCTCGTTGGCCAAATACACGATCGGCTCAAGCGGAACGAAGCGAAGGCTGGACGGGTTCGCCAGAATCGCACTCTCATAACCGGTGCCTATTACCGCCTGGCCGGCTACCCGCCCATGAACATGGCAGGCGGCATCATCGGGATGATGAAAGACAGGTCCCAGCGCTGGCGCCGGATGCTCGCGCCAGCGTTGCTCACTGGACACCTCGGTCAGCCGTGGCTGCCAGTGTTCATCCACCTGACCATGCCGCGACCAGTATTCACTGGTTTCAATCACCTCAAGTCGACCGGCATGAGCCATCCGTTGGACATAGTCGACAAATCTGAACGTACCGCTGGCAGTGCCCCGCTCATCGACCGCCGCTTCCACCTTCGACACAAAGGCATTGGGGCGCAGTTGCACTTGCCCGAACTCATCGTAGAAAGTGCCGGGCTCGAATGCATGCAGTTGCAATTTCAACAACGCGCCATCGGCGCAGGAGAAGTAGATCGGCCGGTACCCCTGGGGCGTGTTGGCCCATGCGCAGGCTGCCTGGACATCGTTGGGCAGCAGAAAAAAGTGTCGCATATCGTCCGGCCGCGCGCCCAGAGGTGGCAGGGCTGCTCGCAAATAAATGGCGCTCAGACTGAAACCTGACGGCAGCTTGCCCTGTTCGAAAACCCGATCCAGCGCCAACCCCGAACGCTGCACCGCAACTGGCAGAGTGGACACCAACAGGTCTTCAGGGCCGTTCAAAACGTAGCCGAAGGTCTGCGTATCCCTGCTCAACGACAGTTGATGAGCGTAACGCGCGGCAGCGTCTGCCTGGATGAACAGCGGGCTGCCGACCGGGCGGATCAACGCCTTGTCATAATCTGCGGCCGGCAACAGATCCCCGGAGTACGGTGCCCACTGGACTATCTGGCGCGGTTGCCCCCAGATCGCGCTTGCGGCGACCACCCACAGACGCCCGGCCCTGGCCAGATCGTTCACCCATTCGACGGGTTTCAATTGCCGATCGCGCAAGCGCTGTCTTATCGCTTTTGCATCGACGACGGACAGCCGCTCGCCCTGATCAAGCAGCTGCGAAAGCAGTTCGGCTTGCGGCCGATAGCCAATCACCGCGCCATCCGGACAGAACAGGTATTCATCCCGTGGGGCGGGTGTATAGCGAACCAGGGAACCGTCCGCCGCCACCCGGTATTCCTCTTTCATGCCGCGCTTGTTGAATGCCGACTCCAGCACCTCGACCGAAAACACGTTCTGGTACACCTGCTTTTGCACAGGCGCCAAGACCAACGACACCTCTTGGGCGACGCGCGAGCGGTACCGCGCCACGATGCGACAACCCGCAGGAAACAATCCGGCGGCGCGACTTTCCTCAGGGCAGATATCGGTGAAATCAAAATCCTCATGGCTGACTTCAACAGGCACTGTGGCGACGTAGCGCTTATCGACCGTCTCCAGAATCAGCCCGCCATGCACCCTGTCGGTCACCAGAGGCACGAGTGTCCTGGCGTGGACGGCCGCGTCGTCAGCCGTCAGAAAGACCGGACCGAGCCGGCGCCGTTCGAGATTTGCGTACGGTTGCCAGGTGGCTGGCACCAGCCCCGCCCGGTCCCAGCACAGACCGGTGCGCATGACGGACAGCTCGCCGCTGCTGGCGACCTCATGGATAAAGTCGGTCGGTAGACGGTTGCCAGCGGCCAGATCGCTTTTGATCTGTTCAAGCGTGCGCTGGGACGAGGCGTCATGAAACAGTTTGCTGGACTTGCTCCACACATATTTGAGCAAAGCACCATCGCGCACGGCGATATAAAGCGCTGCGGGAGCGTCCGACACCATGACCGGGCGCCGGCCGCCGTAATACATCGAGGCTGTCAGGTGGTCCGGCGAGATGAAGTAATGCGCCAGCCATTCATCCGGGCTTTTCGTCGGATCACCGGCTCGTTGCGACGCATAAAAATTGCCGTGCAGTTCGAAGCCCTCGGGCAACGCATGCCAGGGCTCTGAGGGCAGGTCGGCGAAAACCGAATCGAGCCTGAACAGATTCTTGCCTTGATCACTGACTGGCACCAGCTCGGTAGCCACATACTCTGGCCGGCTCTTGTGCCTGAGAATGAAGCCGAAGTACGCGCGCGTTTCGCCCTGTGGACGAAAGTCCCCCATGCATCGGTCCCGTGCAGCCTCATCCGCCGAGGGGAAAATCGCGCCGAATGCCACACCTTCCAGGCGTTTCCAGGGCAAAGGCAACGTCAGCGGCGGCAACGGTATTTGCGGCTGCGGGAGTGGCGTGGGTTTGGGCAGGATCGGCTTGTCTCTGTCCGGCTGGGGATACAGAAGCGGCGGCAGTTGCACCACCGGCAACTGCGGCGCGGGCGAAGGCGCGGGCGTTGTACGCAGCGACCAGGTAGCCGGCACCCGCCCGCGATAGCCCCACAGTTCATTATCGATCAGAACCGTTAAACGTCCGGCCGCTGCCTGTTCACGTATGAAGTCCTGCGGGCGTTTACGGCCGCTGTCCAGTTCCAGCGCCAGGGCGCCCGGATGCTGGCGCGTGCCCAGGCGCCGGGCCAATTCCGTGGAGCCCGCAGATCCGATGACCTCATACCTGACGAGGCTGTCCGGCGCCGCGCTGACATACAAGGCAATCTCGTCGAGCAGGACTTGCCTGACCTCCGCCACACTCAACATCTGCAAGCTCACAGCCGCTTCCTGATACGCCCAGCCAAAAAGCTCCGTATCCACCGGCAAAAGTTGCGACATGGCAATGTGAGAGACGTAACGGGCGTGCAGCGCATGGTCGTCGGGAAAGACCGGACGCCCATGATTGTCCATCGGATAAAGCCTGCCCTGACTGAGCGTGTCGATATCTCCCGGCAACGGTTCGGTCACCACGAAACGCTTGTCGCTGCGCTGAAAAACATACCCGGCGTACGGTTTGTCACGGCGCAGGCCGGCGAGTTCATGGGCATGACGAGCGGCATCATCGGCGCACAGAAAAGCGCCGCTCAATCGCGGCCAGGGGAAGTTCGCGAAGGGTTGCCATTGCAGATCCACCGGCCCCAGATGCGCCCACAGCGCACTGCCGCGCACGACCTCCAGGGTGCCAGCCAGTACCAGCATCGAGACAAATGCGCGGGTATCCAGTGTGCCGGCCAACAGCCTTGCCTGCAGACCATTGTCACTGACCGTGCCGTCCGACTGCGTAACGCTCAGTGCCGCTTCGATCGAATCGCCGCTGAAGCGGTACTTCAACATCGCATGATCCTGCGCCCGCATGTACAGCGACAACGCATGTCCCGCTTTCGCCAGATGTTTGCTGCGGGCATTCGCTTCGATAGCGACGGCGATCTCCCGGGGCGTGAAGAAGTTCTCGTAGAGCCACGGCTGAGCGGGTGGAAACTGCGCAGGGTCGGGCCGCGAGGCGAAGTAGAAGCCCTCCAGCAAATACCCCCTCGGCAGCTGCAATTGCCCTTGGGCATCAACCGGAAATATTCGCTCAGGATCCCATGCAGCCAGTCCGGCCGGGCGCGCATGGGTGGCGACATACTCCTCGCCAATCAATTTTTTCAATATCAGGCCCGTCGTCTGTGCGCCTCTGGATTTCAAGGCGGCAAGCACGGCGCGTTCGGCATTGACGCATACCCGGGTCATCAGCGGCAGTTCGGTGACCACACCCGTGGAGAACGACGCGCCGGCCTTCCAGTCCGCAGGTACGCGCCCCACCGAGTAGCCCCAGTCGGCATTCGAAACAATGACTTTGAGTTCACCCACGGTCGCCAGCTTGTTGATCACCGCCATCACGTCATAGGCCCCCGCCGGATGGCCCGACGGCCCGCCGGACTGCTGCCAGAGGAAGTAGTCGCGTTCCTCGGGCGAGCCGCTCGAGACGTATTTGAGCAAGCTGCCATCCGGGCCTGAAAGGTAAGCGCTGCGGAAAAAACCCCGCGCCGACACATCGCCAATGAAATCGCCGCCTGAATAGAAGCTCATGAACAACCTGAGCAGGGTTTCATCCTGACGCCGATTGCCATTGCGGAACTGGTCATGTAGCGGCGGATGGCTGTGTACGCTGGCGATACATCGGTAGCCCAAGGGATGGAGCATGCCGCCAAGGGCATCGGTCTGCACAATCGTGCCGAAGTCGAAGCGCGTGGCTTCACCTGCGATGGGAGAGGTGGCGAGGAATTTCCCGTCCGGTCGCAGCAGGACCACGCTGCCGTACTCTTTGTCCGGGTTGAGTGGAATTCTTGTGTGCACCCAATAGGCGGCGTCTTCTTCAGTCAGAAAAGCCGGGCTCAGTGGGGGCAGCTTGAACGTTGCTGAAGAACTTGCGGTACGACCGGATCGGCCTGAGACATGACTCATAAAAACCTGCGCTGAGAATCGGATGAGCAACTGAGTGTGGCCCTTCGGTTTTCTCGAGCTGTGGTACAGGGTTATCGCTTTTGTATCCGCATCTGAGTGCCAGCGGGCGCCCCAATCTGGCGCAACTCGACGCACCATCGCCCGCCTGCCGTCCCCTCCTGGTGCACGGTTTCAGCGCGCAAGCGCTCTGGCACGACATTTTCTTGCCTGAACGCGACCGGGCACAGCCTTTGCAAAACACAGCTTCAGTCGTCCGCATCTGCCAACCAGAAAAAATCGAATGTTCATGGAGATCGCACAATGAAGCGTCGCAGTTTGATCAAGGCTTTCACACTCACGGCATCCATTGCCGCGATGGGCATGACCTGGACTGTCCAGGCCGCCGAGACCATCAAGGTCGGGATTCTGCATTCGTTGTCCGGGACCATGGCGATCTCCGAAACGTCGCTCAAGGACATGGCACTGATGACCATCGACGAGATCAACGCCAAGGGCGGTGTGAACGGCAAGATGCTCGAGCCGGTGGTGGTCGACCCCGCTTCCAACTGGCCGCTGTTCGCTGAAAAGGGCCGACAGCTGCTGACCCAGGACAAGGTCGCGGTGGTGTTCGGCTGCTGGACCTCGGTATCGCGCAAATCGGTATTGCCGGTGTTCGAAGAGCTCAACGGCCTGCTGTTCTACCCGGTGCAGTACGAAGGCGAAGAGATGTCGCCGAACGTCTTCTACACCGGCGCCGCGCCGAATCAGCAAGCGATCCCCGCCGTTGAATACCTGATGAGTGAAGAAGGCGGCAGCGCCAAGCGCTACTTCCTGCTCGGCACCGACTACGTCTACCCGCGCACCACCAACAAGATCCTGCGCGCGTTCCTGCACTCCAAAGGCGTGGCCGACAAGGACATCGAAGAGGTCTACACGCCGTTCGGTCACAGCGATTACCAGACCATCGTTGCCAACATCAAAAAATTCTCCGCCGGTGGCAAGACTGCCGTCATCTCGACCGTCAACGGCGACTCCAACGTGCCGTTCTACAAAGAGCTGGCCAACCAGGGCCTGAAGGCTACCGACGTACCGGTGGTGGCGTTCTCGGTCGGCGAAGAAGAACTGCGCGGCATCGACACCAAACCGCTGGTGGGCAACCTCGCGGCGTGGAACTACTTCGAGTCGGTGGAGAATCCTGCGAACAAGAAATTCGTCGCGGACTGGAAAGCCTATGCGAAGAAACACAACCTGCCGGGCGCCGATAAAGCCGTGACCAACGACCCGATGGAAGCCACCTACGTCGGTATCCACATGTGGGCGCAGGCGGTCGAGAAAGCCAAATCCACTGACGTCGACAAGGTTCGTGAAGCACTGGCCGGGCAGACCTTTGCTGCGCCGTCCGGTTACACGTTGACCATGGACAAGACCAATCACCACCTGCACAAGCCCGTGATGATCGGCGAAATCCAGAGCGACGGGCAGTTCAACGTCGTGTGGCAGACCGAAGGCCCGATCCGCGCGCAACCATGGAGCCCGTTCATTCAGGGCAACGACAAGAAGCCGGATTATGCGGTGAAGAGCAACTGAGGCGAATTCAGTTTTTGAGGCGAGCATGAGACTTCCCCCTCACCCCAGCCCTCTCCCTCAGGGAGAGGGGGAAAGGGAGCCGATCTTCATGCTCTTCAGACCCTGAGTTCGACTCGAGTTCGCAGGTCGCAGCACATCGTCCAGACACCTCGGTCAGTCCCCTCTCCCTCCGGGAGAGGGTTAGGGTGAGGGGCGGTTGAACAGGACACCACTAATGCCCACTGCCATACACCGCGTACTTCTCGCCATAGCACTGTTGCTGCCACTCCTGGCCCACGCCGGCGACGCCGAAGACTTTGTCGCGGCCAACCCGATGCAACAGGCCAAACTGCTGGAAGCCTGGGCCGCGCAGCCCGATCCGGCGCGTATCGAATTGCTCAACGCCCTGCAACAAGGCGAACTGACGATCGACGGCCAAGCGAAAACCCTGCGCCTGAACAATCGCCTGCGGGGTCTGATCGACACCGCAATGGCCAGCCATCAATTGCTCGCCGCTGACAGCAAGATCCGTCTGGGCGCCGCGCAGCAATTGCAGAAAAGCGCGAAACCCGCGCAGCTGAAATTTCTCGACCGGCAGCTCGCTGGGGAAAAAGATGAAAGCGTGCATGCCGCCCTGAGCCTGGCGCTGGCCAATCTGCAACTGGTCGACAGCGACCCGGCGGTGCGCCTCGCGGCGGTACGTCTGCTCGGTGAAACCGGCGACCCGCTGGCACGCACACGCCTCGAAGGCCTGCTCGAGCCCGGCGTGGAAAGCGATGCCGGCGTGCTCACCGCCGCCGAAACCAGCCTCGCTCAGGTCAAGCGCAAGCTGCTGATCGGCGAAGTGCTCGGCCAGGCCTTCAGCGGCATGTCGCTGGGCTCGATTCTGCTGCTCGCGGCCCTCGGCCTGGCGATCACCTTCGGCCTGCTCGGGGTGATCAACATGGCGCACGGCGAGATGCTGATGCTCGGTGCCTACTCGACCTACGTCGTGCAGTTGATGTTCCAGCGTTACGCGCCGCAAGCCATCGAGTTCTATCCGCTGATCGCGCTGCCGGTAGCGTTTTTCGTCACCGCCGCCATCGGCATGGCGCTGGAGCGCACGGTCATCCGCCACCTTTACGGTCGGCCACTGGAAACCCTGCTCGCGACCTGGGGCATCAGCCTGATGCTGATCCAGCTCGTACGGTTGGTGTTCGGCGCGCAGAACGTAGAAGTAGCAAATCCGGCATGGCTGTCCGGCGGCATTCAAGTGCTGCCCAATCTGGTGCTGCCGTACAACCGCATCGTCATCATCGCTTTCGCATTGTTCGTGGTGGTGCTGACCTGGCTGCTGCTGAACAAGACCCGCCTCGGCCTCAACGTCCGCGCCGTCACCCAGAACCGCAACATGGCCGCCTGCTGCGGCGTGCCGACCGGGCGCGTGGACATGCTCGCCTTTGGTCTCGGCTCGGGCATCGCCGGGTTGGGCGGCGTGGCGCTGAGCCAGATCGGCAACGTCGGTCCCGACCTTGGCCAGAGCTACATCATCGACTCGTTCCTGGTGGTGGTGCTCGGCGGCGTCGGCCAATTGGCCGGTAGCGTGCTCGCCGCATTTGGCTTAGGGATCGCCAACAAGATTCTCGAACCGCAGATCGGTGCGGTGCTCGGCAAGATCCTGATCCTCGCGCTGATCATTCTGTTCATTCAGAAACGTCCGCAAGGCCTCTTCGCACTGAAAGGACGGGTGATCGACTGATGAACCAGCCTCTGTTAGTCACGGCCACACAAAAGGCCGGGCCGAAAGTCACGCTCGCGGTCGGCGGGGTGATCCTCGCGCTGCTGATCGTTCTGCCGCTGCTCTCGTTGTTGTCGCCGGACAATGCCCTGCACGTCTCGGCCTACACGCTGACCCTGGTCGGCAAAATCCTCTGCTACGCCATCGTCGCTCTGGCGCTGGATCTGGTCTGGGGCTATGCCGGCCTGCTTTCGCTGGGCCACGGCCTGTTCTTCGCCCTCGGCGGGTACGCGATGGGCATGTACCTGATGCGTCAGGCGGCCGGCGATGGCTTGCCAGCGTTCATGACTTTCCTGTCGTGGAGCGAATTGCCGTGGTACTGGACCGGCACCAGCAGCTTCCTCTGGGCCATGTGTCTGGTGGTGCTGGCGCCGGGGTTGCTGGCGCTGGTGTTCGGCTTCTTCGCCTTCCGTTCGCGGATCAAAGGCGTGTATTTCTCGATCATGACCCAGGCCCTGACCTTCGCCGGCATGCTCCTGTTTTTCCGCAACGAGACCGGTTTCGGTGGCAATAACGGCTTCACCAATTTCCGCACGATCCTCGGTTTCGGCATCACCGAACCGGGCACCCGCGCGGTGCTGTTTCTGGCCACGGTGTTGCTGCTGGTGGCGAGCCTGTTCATCGGCTGGCGCCTGGCGCAAAGCAAGTTCGGTCGCGTGCTGACAGCGCTGCGTGATGCGGAAAACCGTTTGATGTTCTGCGGCTACGACCCGCGCGGTTTCAAGCTGTTCGTCTGGGTGCTGAGTGCGGTGCTGTGCGGTCTCGCCGGAGCGCTGTACGTGCCACAAGTCGGCATCATCAACCCCAGCGAAATGTCGCCGACCAACTCGATCGAAGCGGCGGTGTGGGTCGCCCTTGGCGGGCGCGGCACGCTGATCGGGCCGCTGCTCGGCGCCGGCGTGGTCAACGGCATGAAGAGCTGGTTCACCGTGGCCTTCCCGGAATACTGGCTGTTCTTCCTCGGTGCGCTGTTCATCGTCGTGACGTTGTACCTGCCCAAGGGCGTGATCGGTCTGCTGAAGAAACGAGGTGAACAATGAGAGTCACAGCGAGTGCTGAATTCATGCTGGAGCCGGCGTTTTTCCCCGTGGAACCGAACAAGGACGAAGGCACCAGCCGCGACTCGATCGGCCTCGGCCAGCGCGTCGGCCCGGGCCTCGATACGCGTCACGGCACGATCCTCACCCTGGAGGACATCAGCGTCAGCTTCGACGGCTTCCGTGCGTTGAACAATCTCAACCTGTACATCGGCGTCGGCGAACTGCGCTGCATCATCGGCCCCAACGGCGCGGGCAAAACCACGCTGATGGACGTGATCACCGGCAAGACCCGGCCCAGCCATGGCAAGGCCTGGTTCGGCGAAACCCTGGACCTGACGCAGATGAGCGAAGTGCAGATTGCCCAGTCCGGCATCGGCCGCAAGTTTCAGAAGCCAACGGTGTTCGAAGCCTTGAGCGTGTTCGAAAACCTTGAGCTGGCGCAGAAGACCGATAAGTCGGTGTGGGCCAGTTTGCGTGCACGCCTGAGCGGCGAACAGAAGGACCGCATCAGCGAAGTGCTCGAGACGATTCGCCTGACCACCTCGGTCAATCGCCAGGCGGGCTTACTGTCCCACGGCCAGAAGCAGTTCCTCGAGATCGGCATGCTGCTGATGCAGGACCCACAACTGCTCCTGCTCGACGAACCGGTGGCGGGCATGACCGACGCCGAAACCGAGTTCACTGCCGAGCTGTTCAAATCGCTGGCGGGCAAGCATTCGTTGATGGTGGTCGAGCACGACATGGGCTTCGTCGGCTCGATTGCCGACCACGTCACGGTGCTACATCAGGGCAGCGTTCTGGCGGAAGGCTCGCTTGAGCAAGTGCAGGACAACGAGCGGGTGATCGAGGTCTACCTCGGCCGCTGAACATTGCGAATACAAAACCTGTGGGAGCGAGCCTGCTCGCGAAAGCGGTGCATCAGGCGATGAACATGCTGAATGTCACACCGCATTCGCGAGCAGGCTCGCTCCCACAGGGTTCTGTGTGCAACAGAAGGAATTCGAACATGCTGCAAGTCGACAAGCTGCACCAGTACTACGGCGGTAGCCACATCCTGCGCGGCCTCTCGTTCGACGTGAAAGTCGGCGAAGTCACCTGCCTGCTCGGCCGCAACGGCGTCGGCAAGACCACGTTGCTCAAATGCCTGATGGGCCTGCTGCCGGCCAAGGAAGGCGCGGTGAACTGGGAAGGCAAACCGATCACCACGTTCAAACCGCATCAGCGCGTGCATGCTGGTATCGCCTACGTGCCGCAGGGCCGTGAGATCTTCGGGCGCCTGACGGTGGAAGAGAATCTGCTGATGGGCCTGTCGCGTTTTCCAGGCTCAGAAGCCAAAGAAGTCCCGGGTTTCATCTACGAATTGTTCCCGGTGCTGCTACAAATGAAGCAGCGCCGTGGCGGTGATCTGTCCGGCGGTCAGCAACAGCAACTGGCAATCGGCCGGGCGCTGGCCAGCCGCCCGCGCCTGCTGATTCTTGATGAGCCCACCGAAGGCATTCAACCGTCGGTGATCAAGGAAATCGGCGCGGTGATCAAGCAGCTCGCGGCGCGCGGTGACATGGCGATTCTGCTGGTCGAGCAGTTCTACGACTTTGCTGCAGAACTGGCCGATCAATACCTGGTGATGTCGCGGGGCGAGATCGTTCAGCAGGGTCGCGGTGAAAATATGGAGGCCGAGGGTGTACGCGGGCTGGTCACGATCTAACGCGCCGGTCTAATCTGTAGCTTCCTAACGATAATCACAAACCATGAATTCGATTGTTGCACCTGCCCTGTTTACCCCGAGCTGGCACGCCGAGCTGGAACTGGCGTACGCGCGTTTCGGCGATTGCACGCGTCCGGTCATGCGCCGTCACCTCGGCCCGCTGCGCGTGCAAAAGCATCTGTACGCCGAAGGCCCGCAAGTCTGCCAGCACATCATCGTCCATCCGCCGGGCGGAATTGCCGGTGGTGATCGGCTCGATATCAGCGCCCGCGTCGAACACAACGCCTGGGCGCAAATCACCAGCCCCGGCGCCGCCAAGTGGTATCGCGCGGGTGGGCCGGCGTATCAACAGCTCGACTTGCAAGTCGCTGCCGGTGCGACTCTGGAATGGCTGCCGCAGGAAACCATCGTCTACAGCGCCGCGCAAGCCGAGTTGACCACAACGATCGAGCTTGAAGGCGATGCGCGGCTGTTCTACTGGGACGTGGTGGCGCTGGGCCGCCCGGCCAGCGGCGAGCGTTTTGACCTCGGGCATTTTCAGGCGCACCTGGACATCCGCCGCGACGGTCGGTTGCTCTGGCACGAACGGCAGCGCATTGTCGGTGCAGACGGTTTACTCGATTCGCCGATCGGCCTGGATGGCAATCCGGTGTTCGCAACGATGCTGGTGACCGGTGAGATAGACGCCGGGTTGCTGGAGCGCTGCCGCTCGCTGGGGCATGGGGTACGCGGGGATTTGACTCAGTTGCCGGGGTTGCTGGTGGCACGGTGCCTGGCCAGTGAGGCGTTGCTCGCCCGCGCCTGGCTGATTGATTTATGGCGACTGCTAAGGCCTGCGCTGCTGGGGCGCGAGGCTATCGCGCCAAGAATATGGAGCACCTGAAACCCCGACCCTCACCCCCCGCCCTCTCCCGGAGGGAGAGGGAGCCTGACCGAGTCGTCTGAAATAAATTTATCTGCCTGAACGAATATTGCTGACTGAATTGGCCATTGAAAACAACCAAGATCAGTCCCCTCTCCCTCGGGAGAGGGCTAGGGTGAGGGGCTGCTCCAACTGGCACCCCACACTTCTCGAGAGCCACCCGAATCTGCCCTGATGGAACCCGAACCATGGACCTGACCCCACGCGAAAAAGACAAGCTGCTGATCTTCACCGCCGGCCTCGTCGCCGAGCGGCGGCTGGCCCGTGGCGTGAAACTCAACTACCCGGAAGCCATGGCCTACATCTCCGCCGCGCTGCTGGAGGGTGCCCGCGACGGCCAGACCGTGGCCGAGCTGATGCACTACGGCACCACCCTGCTCAGCCGCGAACAAGTGATGGAAGGCATCCCGGAAATGATCCCGGAAATCCAGGTCGAGGCGACGTTCCCCGACGGCACCAAACTGGTCACCGTTCACCAGCCGATCGTCTGAGGCCGCGCCATGACTTACGCCATTCGCGATGCAAGCCGGGCCGACCTGCCGGCGATCCGCGACATCTACAACGACGCCGTGCTCAACACCACGGCGATCTGGAATGAACAAGCGGTCGACCTCGGCAATCGCCAGGCATGGTTCGACGCGCGTCAGTTGCAGGCGTACCCGATTCTGGTGATCGTCGACAGCCACAACGCGGTGCTGGGTTACGCCTCGTTCGGCGATTGGCGGCCGTTCGACGGTTTCCGCCACACCGTCGAACACTCGGTGTACGTGCGCAGCGATCAACGCGGCAACGGCCTCGGCCCGCAACTGATGACCGCGTTGATCGAACGCGCCCGCGCCTGCGGTAAACACGTCATGGTCGCTGCCATCGAGAGTGGCAACGCCGCGTCGATTCGCCTGCACCAGCGCGCCGGTTTCAGCGTCACCGGGCAGATGCCGCAAGTGGGCACCAAGTTCGGCCGCTGGCTCGATCTGACCTTCATGCAGTTGACCCTCAATCCCGGCGCACAGCCGCCGGATACTCACAAGGAGTGATGTCGATGAACGCCGCCCAGTTGCGCCGCGTCAACGCTGAAAGCTTTGCCCACTATCGCCAGGGCCTGATCGATCTGCTGCTCGACGCCGTCGGTTACGGCGCCAGCGTCGGTTTCATGGCCGACCTCGATGAGGTGCAGGCGCGCGCATATTTCGATGAGGTGCAGGACAACATCAACAAGGGCAGCACGCTGCTCTGGGTGGTGGTCAAGGACGAGCAGGTGCTGGCCAGTGTGCAATTGGGTCTGTGCCAAAAGGCCAACGGTCTGAACCGCGCCGAAGTGCAGAAGCTGCTGGTACGCGAAGACGCCCGGCGGCGCGGCCTCGGTCAGCAACTGATGCAGGCGCTGGAACTCGAGGCGCCCAAGCACAAGCGCGGCATGCTCTATCTCGACACCGAGGCCGGCTCGCCGGCGGAAGATTTCTACAAGGCGCTGGGCTACGTGCGCGCCGGCGAAATCCCTGATTACGCCTGCGACCCCAACGGCACCTATCGCCCGACCGCGCTCTATTACAAAGTCCTGCAAGGAGCCCAGCGATGATTCCTGGCCAATACCAGATCCAGCCCGGCGACATCGAACTCAACGTCGGCCGTCGCACCCTCAGCCTGAAAGTCGCCAACAGCGGCGACCGGCCGATTCAGGTCGGCTCGCATTTCCACTTTTTTGAAACCAACGACGCGCTGACCTTCGATCGCGCCGCCAGTCGCGGCATGCGCCTGAATATTCCCGCCGGCACGGCGGTGCGCTTCGAGCCGGGCCAGAGTCGTGAAGTCGAGCTGGTGGATTACGCCGGGCATCGCCGGGTGTTCGGCTTTGCCGGCCGCATCATGGGTGATCTCTAAACAACACGGTGCCCGCTCTGGCCCCTTCGCGAGCAGGCTCGCTCCCACATGAGAACGCGATCAAATGTGGGAGCGAGCCTGCTCGCGAAAGCGAGTAATGCGAGCGATTTCAGACCCAATTGAATCTCAAGGCATGCCCATGAAAATCTCCAGACAAGCCTACGCCGACATGTTCGGCCCCACCGTCGGCGACAAGGTGCGCCTGGCCGACACCGAGCTGTGGATCGAAGTCGAAAAGGACTTCACCACCTACGGCGAGGAAGTGAAATTCGGTGGCGGCAAAGTCATCCGCGATGGCCAGGGCCAGAGCCAATTGCTCGCCGCCGAAGTGGTCGACACGCTGATCACCAACGCGCTGATCATCGACCACTGGGGCATCGTCAAGGCCGACGTCGGCCTCAAGGACGGGCGCATCGCCGCAATCGGCAAGGCCGGCAACCCCGACGTGCAGCCCAACGTGACCATTGCCATCGGCGCCGGCACCGAAGTGATTGCCGGCGAAGGCATGATCCTCACCGCTGGCGGCATCGACACGCATATCCACTTCATCTGCCCGCAGCAGATCGAAGAAGCGCTGATGAGCGGCGTCACCACCATGATCGGCGGCGGCACCGGGCCTGCCACCGGCACCAACGCCACCACCTGCACCTCCGGCCCGTGGCATCTGGCGCGCATGCTCCAGGCCGCCGATGCTTTCCCGATGAACATCGGTCTGACCGGCAAGGGCAACGCCAGCCTGCCGGAGCCGTTGATCGAACAGGTCAAGGCCGGTGCCATCGGTCTCAAGCTGCACGAGGACTGGGGCACCACTCCGGCGAGCATCGACAACTGCCTCAACGTCGCCGACCAGTACGATGTGCAGGTGGCGATCCACACCGATACCCTCAACGAATCCGGCTTCGTCGAAACCACCCTTGGCGCGTTCAAGGGCCGCACCATCCACACCTATCACACCGAAGGTGCCGGTGGCGGCCACGCGCCAGACATCATCAAGGCCTGCGGCTTTGCCAACGTGCTGCCAAGCTCGACCAACCCGACCCGGCCGTTCACCCGCAACACCATCGACGAACACCTCGACATGCTGATGGTCTGCCATCACCTCGACCCGAGCATTGCCGAAGACGTCGCCTTCGCCGAAAGCCGCATCCGCCGCGAAACCATTGCCGCCGAAGACATCCTCCACGACCTCGGCGCGTTCTCGATGATCAGCTCCGACAGTCAGGCCATGGGCCGCGTCGGTGAAGTCATCACGCGCACCTGGCAGACCGCCGACAAGATGAAAAAACAGCGCGGCCCGCTGCCACAGGACGGCGCAGGCAACGACAACTTCCGCGCCAAGCGTTACATCGCCAAGTACACGATCAACCCGGCAATCACTCATGGCATCAGCCATGAAGTCGGCTCGATCGAAGTCGGCAAGTGGGCCGATCTGGTGCTCTGGCGCCCGGCGTTCTTTGGTGTGAAGCCGACGCTGATCCTCAAGGGCGGCGCGATTGCCGCCAGCCTGATGGGCGACGCCAACGCTTCGATTCCAACACCGCAACCGGTGCATTACCGCCCGATGTTTGCCAGCTACGGCGGCTCGCTGCACGCCACCAGCCTGACCTTTATCAGCCAGGCGGCGCAGGAGGCCGGATTGCCAGAAGCCTTGGGATTGAAGAAGCAGATCGCTGTGGTGAAGGGCTGCCGAGACGTGCAGAAAACCGACCTGATCCACAACGACTATCTGCCGAACATCGATGTCGATCCACAGACCTATCAGGTCAAGGCCGATGGCGTGTTGCTGTGGTGCGAACCGGCGGAAACGCTGCCGATGGCGCAGCGCTATTTTCTGTTCTGATGAAGGCGTGCGCTGAATACGGACGCGCAGGTCCGTATTCAGTCGCGATCGCTCAGGCAATCACGGGAACAGTTTCGCGATGTCCGCATCGCTGTAGTTGTAATCGATGCGTAACTCGGTTCCCGCCGGAATGTCTTCGGTAGCGAAGATGGCGTTGAGAATGAAGTCTCGGGTGACCAGTTCCTTGCCTATCCACTGTTGCGCTTCGACATCGAACGGGACGAACTCGACGTTGTAACCCTCCGTAGCCTGACGAACTGGTTTGCCCGTGGCGTCATACCAAAAGCGCGTGTTGATCCGGGAAATGATCGTGTCACCGACCAGCGCGAATTCGTAGGGGATCAAATATCCAGGCCCTGGTTGATAACGGACGCCGACCTTCATGGTGTATGACTGCTGGGGCAGCGGCACAAGACGTCCCGGCATGATCGCGCCAGCATAGACACCGACCACCTCGCCTCGGGTGATGCGCCGGTTGGCGACCACCATTGACTGGCCGACCAGGGCCTGCTCTCCGGGCACCGTCATGTCGGCCTCGGTGAACAATCGCCATTGCAGCTTTTCTTCATACAACCGCGCGACATGCTCGTAGGCGCCAAACTTGATGTAGGGCTTGATCTGCTCGGAGGTATAACGGCTGCCGTCTTCGAAACGCGCCAGGGTCTGGAGCTTCTTTATCCTGACAGGCCGGCCGGCCATGTCCCGGAAAGGGTATTTGCCGTTATTAGCACGGTCGTAGATCCCGGGCCGATTGGCAAGGAACGAAAACCGCGTTTCGCTGCGCATCGCACGCAATTCGTCAGCGGTGAAGGGTTTGACGGGCATCGACTCGGACGCCAGATAAAAATGTTCCTGCGTTGCACCGCCATCGTCGGGCAGCTCCTCAACGGCAGACTCATAGTCTTCATCGCTCTGGCGCGCCACCCTGCGGCTTTTACCCGGGACAGCGGCAGCGTCCGGCGACGCGCCGGACTCTTCAAGCGCGTACCAGTGCTTGGTCAACGGATCGTAGGCAAGCACAGGGCCGGACGGCTGCAGCTCGCTGGACAATCTGGCCCGATGCAGACCGGTCTCGGCATCGACGCCGATCAGCACCGTACCACCGCCCTGCAGGTCCGCGTATTGGCGTCCTTTGAATACGCGAAACCCGTCAACGTCCGCTTGCGGTAGAGGGGCTGTCGAGGCAATCAGGTAACGCTCCAGAGCCGAGGTTTTAAGCTTCGGGACGGGACCAGATGTAGACGGCGTCGGGTCGACGTGCACGCTGTGCGGGGCAACTGCAGTTTCCATTTGCTGCGTGTTGCTGCCGGGCTCACTGGCATCGGGCGGGGTCTTGCGAATGAACGGACCGGGGGTCAGGTGCGACGACTCGATCCCGTGCGCGGCGGGATCCCGGGATGTGCGCCCAGGGGTGGTGATATCGACTGCGCCCGGCTTGGGCGGCTTGGGCGGCTTGGGTCTGACTGGCATTGACAGGCTTCCTTGCAAAGATTGCGCAGCGCTGGCCAGTCTGGCTGGCGCTACGACCGTCGGCATCCATTGCCAACATGTGCCCGGAAAACTATCAGACCATCCTGCCGGTTCATACCGGACGAAACACCCGCAAACATTAATCAGGCGGGAGCGGGCCGGCACGCGATGAGGCCAGCTAGGACCTCACGGCCTCAAACAATTTATTCGACCACCAACCGCCCCAAACGCTGGCGCAACATGCGGTTCTCGGCACGCAACTGCTTCACCTCGTCCAGCAGATCCAGCGCCAGCGCCACGCCTTCCCACTCCAGTTCCAGATCACGGCGCAGCTTCGCCGCACGCTTGGCCAAGGCCAATTCGTAATCGGTGAAGCGCCATTCCCGGGGCTGTGCGCCCTGAGGTTCGAGGATGCCGTGCTCGACGATTTCGATCACGTAGACGTCCGACAAATCGGCCGCCTCACAGAATTCTGCCAGGTCCAGTTGAACGATCAGGGGGCTGCTCATGATGGGCTACTCCGTCGTCGGGTTCAGAAGTTCTCTCGCGGATTGAAGGCGGCTTTCTTCGCCAGTTCCTGCCACAGCGCCTTGACCTCATCGTCGGAGGCTTTGGGCATCACGGCCTTGAGCTGCACGAACAGATAACCGCGTTCGCCGGCCTTGTTCAGCAGGCCATGGCCCTTGGCGCGCATGCGCTGGCCATTCTGGCTGCCGGCCGGCACCTTGAGGTTGATCTTGCCGGTCAGGGTCGGCACGGCCACTTCAGTGCCCAATGCCAATTCCCACGGAGCCAGGGGCAAGGTGATGATCAGGTTTTCGCCTTCGACATCGAATTTCGGGTGCGGCGCAAAACGAATGGTCAGGTACAGGTCGCCATTCGCCCCGCCACCGATGCCCGGTGCGCCCTGGCCCTTCAGGCGAATTCGCTCGCCATCGGTCACGCCGGCCGGAATCTTCACGTTCAGGCTCTTGCTGGTGTTGCTGACATGCTGGCCGTGCGCGTTGTATTGCGGCACCTGAAAGGTGACTTTCTTCGATTCGTTCGACAGGGTTTCTTCGAGGAAGACCGGCAGTTCCATTTCCACGTCTTGCCCTCGGCGTCCGCGTGATTGGCGGCTCTCGGCGCCACCGAAACCGGGGCCGCGATTACCGAAGATCGAACTGAAGAAGTCCGAGAAGTCGCCCGTGTCGCCACCGCCGCCACCGAAGCCGCCACGGCTCTGCCAGCCCGGTGGGCCCTGAAACGGCTGACCGTGCTGGCCATAACGGCGCAGTTCGTCGTATTCGGCGCGCTTGTCGGCGCTTTTCAGCGCTTCATAGGCTTCCGAGGCATCCTTGAACTTGGCCTCGGCGTCTTTTTCCTTGCTGACATCGGGGTGGTATTTGCGCGCCAGCTTGCGATAGGCCGCCTTGATGGCCTTGTCGTCAGCTGTCGGCTCCACGCCGAGTATCTTGTAATAGTCTTTGAAGTCCATGGAAGGATCACCATCCGTTATCGATTTCGCGCCGAGACCAGCATGCGCCGATTGGCACGTGCCGGGTTGACCGATCTCAAGTTTGTGACCGGGTGGCGCCGCAGAAGTTTATCGGCAGTGGACGACGGTTCTTGCGACCGCCGGTGTGTCTGCCGGCCCATGCCAGCAAGTTTGGGGCGATGCGGTGGTTTTCAACTGTCTGGGGGCGAAATAGCGGATGACCGGCCTTCGAATCTGCCGCGCACTGACATACACTGCGCGGCCGTTTTTTTGACCGGAAACCGAAAGACATGAAAGACGCCTCTCCAGCCCGTGCCTGCGGCATCGACTTCGGCACGTCCAACTCCACCGTCGGCTGGCTGCGCCCCGGCATGGACACCATGATTGCGCTGGAAGACGACAAGATCACCCTGCCGTCGGTGGTCTTCTTCAACATCGAGGAACGTCGCCCGGTCTACGGTCGCCTGGCCCTGCACGAGTATCTGGAAGGCTACGAAGGCCGGCTGATGCGCTCGTTGAAAAGCCTGCTCGGCTCCAAGCTGATCAAGCACGACACCAGCGTCCTCGGCACGGCGATGCCGTTCAAGGATCTGCTCGGGCTGTTCATCGGCCAGCTCAAGAGCCGCGCCGAAACCGCCGCCGGTCGGGAATTCGAGCAAGTGGTGCTGGGTCGCCCGGTGTTCTTCGTCGACGACGATCCGCTGGCTGACCAGGAGGCCGAAGACACCCTGGTCGAAGTGGCGCGCAAAATCGGCTTCAAGGACGTGTCGTTCCAGTACGAGCCGATCGCGGCAGCGTTCGACTACGAGTCGACCATCGAGAAAGAAGAGCTGGTACTGATCGTCGACATCGGCGGTGGTACCTCCGACTTCTCGCTGGTGCGCCTGTCGCCCGAGCGTCGCGGTGTCGACAACCGTCACGATGACATCCTCGCCACCGGCGGTGTGCACATCGGTGGTACCGACTTCGACAAACAGCTGAGTCTGCAAGGCCTGATGCCGCTGTTCGGCTACGGCAGCCGCATGAAGAGCGGCGCCTACATGCCGACCAGCCACCACATGAACCTGGCGACCTGGCACACGATCAACTCGGTGTACTCGCAGAAATCCACGCTGGCGCTGGGCAGCATGCGCTACGACATCGAAGACACCGGCGGCATCGATCGCCTGTTCAAGCTGATCGAACAGCGCGCCGGGCACTGGCTGGCGATGGAAGTGGAAGAAACCAAGATCCAGCTGACCCACGCCGACAGCCGCCACGTGCCGCTGGACCGCATCGAAGCCGGGCTGAGCGTAGAGCTGAGCCGCGCGCTGTTCGAATCGGCGATCGAAGCCTTGCTCGAGCGCGTGCGCGGCAGCGTTACGCAATTGCTCAATGATGCCGGCGTGGCGGTCGATCAGGTCGACACGGTGTTCTTCACTGGTGGTTCGAGCGGCATCCCGGCCCTGCGCAACAGCGTCTCGGCAATGCTGCCGAACGCCCGGCATGTCGAAGGCAACATCTTTGGCAGCATTGGTAGCGGTTTGGCGATTGAAGCGATGAAGCGTTACGGTTCGATGGCCTGATCACAATCTGTGGCGAAGAGCCTTTGTGGAGAGGGGATTTATCCTGTGGCGAGGGGATTTATCCCCGTTGGGCCGCGAAGCGGCCCCGCTCCTGAGCTTGAAAGCAGGGGCCTGCTGCGCAGGCCAACGGGGATAAATCCCCTCGCCACAGATGCATTCAATTCAGTTGCTTGGCCTTAGACCATCCCGCCCAGCTTCAGCTCACTCTTTAGATACGCGTAATAAATCGGCCCCGCCACCACCCCCGGCAAACCGAACGCGGCTTCGAACACCAGCATCGCCAGGAGCAACTCCCACGACTTGGCACTGATCTGCCCACCAACGATGCGCGCGTTGAGGAAGTATTCGAGCTTGTGAATAACGATCAGATAGCCCAGCGCGGCGATCGCCACCCAGATCGACAGCGACAGACCGACGATGGTGATCAGCGTGTTCGACATCAGGTTGCCGATCACCGGCAGCAGGCCGAGCAGGAAGGTCAGCACGATCAGGGTTTTGGTCAGCGGCAGCTTGATGCCGAACATCGGCAGGATCACCGCGAGGAAGATCCCGGTGAACACGGTGTTGAGCAGGGAAATCTTGATCTGCGCGAAGACGATATTGCGGAACGCCTGCACCAGCAGATGCAAACGGTCGAACAAAGCGGCGGCCAGCGGCTTGCGCTTGGTCACGTCGGGGATGCGCTGCAGGGCGATGATCGCGCCGAGCACCATGCCGATCAGCAGGGTGACGAACATGTGCGCGGCGTCCTTGCCGACCAGTTGCAGGTCGGCCAGATGCTTGCTCGCCCACTCGCCGATCGCCACGCGAAATTCCGCCGCACTCGCCGGCAGATAGGCATCGATGAACGGCGGCAACTGCCCGCGCGCGCGATCGACTACGCCCATGAATTTGTCGAGTGAAGCGCCGGGGTTTTCCGCTTCATGCAGGAGGAAACTGATAGCCCCGGCGAAAATCAGCGCCAGCGCACTTACTACCAGCGTGCCGAGCAGCGCCACCGCCAACCAGCGGGCACGCCGCCCTTCGATCAGCCGTTGCAGTTGCGGGGTGAGCATGTTGACCAGCTCGAACACCAGCAACCCGGCCAAAAGACTGGGCAACAAGCGCAGCGGCAGCACCAGCAGCAGACCGCCAAAAATGATGATGCAACTGACCCAGAACACAACATGACGCTGAGAAAACGTTGGCATACAGCCTCAAAACGAACGGCGTGAAAGGATGGGCAGTCTGCCAGCGATCCTGGGTTAGCACTAGGGATATGCGGGGTTTCGGATTTTCGTGCAAGGCTTGCGAATTTCCCCCTCACCCTAGCCCTCTCCCAGAGGGAGAGGGGACCGATTGGGGGTTGCTCGAAAAATTTTCCGACCTGAACGTGCAGTGCCGAATCCGCAATCGACCCGGTATTTCAGACCCCAGTTCCTGTCGGCATCAATGCGGTCGGTCCCCTCTCCCTCCGGGAGAGGGTTAGGGTGAGGGAAAATCTCAAGCCGACCGAGTCAATCGGACACCCATGGCGCCCCCTTATTTTTTCTTCAGACACTCACTCATGAACGCCTTGCGCGCATCGCCGGTCAGTGCCTTGGTTTTCGCATCGGCATTACAGGTGGTCATCTTCTGCTGCTGCGGGGTCAGCTCCTTGCCATCGTTGGCCGCTGGCGCCGCTTTCAGGCAGGTGCTCATGAACGCCTTGCGCTCATCGCCCTTCAAACTCTTGGCGGTCGCATCGGCATTGCAGGTGGTCATCTTGTTCTGTTGCGCCGTGGCGGCGAAACCCTGGGAACACACAAGCAGCCCGATCATCAACAACGGCACACGCAACATCTTCATGGAGTTTTCTCCTTGTTGCCGCACCGATGGATGCGGCCTCTGTCGCAGTGTAGTCAAAGCTTGTTACACCTTCCTGCCCTCGAGGTGGCTGCGCCGATACTGCTCCGGCGTGCACCCGGCCTGGCGGGCGAACATGGCGATGAATGCCGAGCCGCTGCTGTAGCCGAGGTCGAAAGCGATTTCCTGCACCGAACGCGAGGTTTCCAGCGCCTCGATCGCCGCCAGATAACGCAAGCGCTGACGCCACTCGCCAAAGCTCATGCCCAGCTCGCGGACAAACTGCCGCGCCAGCGTGCGCTCGCTGACATGCACTTGCGCGGCCCAATGCGCCAACGGTTGGTTGTCGCCCGGCGCGGCCTGCAAGGCGTCGAGAATCGTCAGCAAGCCCGGGCTGCTCGCGTACGGCAGATAACATTCCTGCACCGGTGCCTGTTGCAGTTGGTCAACCAATACCTGAGCCAGACGCTGATCGGCCTCCTGCTCGGGGATCTTCACATCGCGGGCGGCGAAGTCTTTGAGGATGGCCTTGAGAATGTCGCTGATTGCCAGCGTGCAGGCCCGCGCCGGCAATCGCGCGCAGACGTCGGGATCAAGACACACCGCGCGGTAGTTGACCGGTTGATGGCTGTAGAAACTGTGCTCGACCTCGGGCGGCACCCACACCGCGTACTGTGGCGGCGACATGAAGCGGCTGCCGTCGACATCCATGTGCAGCACGCCATGGGCCGCGTATTCCAGCGTGCCCCAAGGATGCCGGTGTGGCGCGGCATATTCGTGGGCATTGAAATCGGCGTAGCGGAAATACACCGCTGACGGCAGTTCGCTGAAATCGAGCAGATCGATGTGTTTGCTGTTCATGCTGTCCGGATGCAGAGGCAGGTTGTCTGGATCGCAGTATAGGCCTGCATCCAGACAGGCGATAATCGCGCTTCATCAACGTTCTGGTTTTGTCCCATGCAATACGCGTTTCCCCTGCTGGCGATTTTCATCTGGGCCGGCAACACCGTGATCAACAAACTGGCGGTCGGCGCGATCTTCCCCGCCGAGATCGGTTTCTATCGCTGGCTGCTGGCCGGCGTGCTGTTCACGCCATTCATGCTCTCGAAAGTGATCGCACACTGGCCGCAGATTCGGCCGAACCTGAGGCGGATTTTCGTCCTCGGCGTGCTCGGCATGGCGGTGTATCAGAGCCTCGCCTATTTCGCCGCAACACTGACCACCGCGACCAACATGGGCATCATCCTGTCGCTGATGCCATTGATGTCGCTGGCCATGGCGATCATCAGCCTCGGCCAGCGCCTGACCGCTGGTGCGCTGGTCGGTGCGGTGCTGTCGTTCGCTGGCGTGCTGGTGGTGGTGTCATCCGGCAGCCTCGGAGCGCTGCTGCAACACGGGGTCAATCTGGGCGATGCGATGATGCTGATCGCCACGCTGGCCTACGCGGTTTACAGCACGCTGCTGAAAAAGTGGCAACTGCGCCTGCCGCCGCTGGTCCTGCTGTACTTGCAGGTGCTGGTGGCGATTGTGGTGTTGTTTCCGCTGTTCGCTGTTTCGCCGAAGACCGGTTTGAATCTGCAGAACGTGCCGCTGGTGCTCTATGCATGCCTGCTGGCTTCGATGGTCGCGCCGCTGGCGTGGATGCAGGCGGTGCAGCGACTGGGGCCGAGCCGGACGACGTTGTTCTTCAATCTGCTGCCATTGATTACTGCGTTGATTGCGGCGCTGGTGTTGAAGGAACAGTTGGCGATGTATCACCTGGTGGGCGGATTGCTGACCTTGGGCGGGGTGGTTTTGTCGGAGCGCTGGACCACCGTGTTGGGCCGCCGGGTCAGCGTTGCCTGATAAGGCCCCTTCGCGAGCAGGCTCGCTCCCACATTGAAATGCAGACACCTGTGGGAGCGAGCCTGCTCGCGAAGAACGATGACGCGGTCTGTTTGGCTATAACCCTGCAGCCTCCAGCCGCGCCGCATGCTCGACAAACAGCCTTACCGGATCCGCGCCCTTGCCCACCAGTCCCAGTGACTGATTGACGATGTCGAAATGATCCAGCGGATAGTCATCACCGATCACCGTGCCCAGATGCGAGCTGTAACGGCCGACCATGCCATCGCACTGCCCCGGCTCACGGACGAAGGTCTTGGCAAACAAGCGACAACTTCGGTTGGTGCCGTCAAAAAGATTGCCGCCACGATCGGTTTTGCCCGGTTGCAGCGTCCCTGACCAAGAGTAATAGCGCACACCGTTGACCTCTTCCGGCCCCTGGCCGCCCCAGACTTCCGGCAGCCCTTGTGGATAACGCTGATTGAATAATGCAACGCCCGCCGTCGTTAGCGATTGGTGGGAAGCGTGGATATCCACCGGCAGTTTCGGACCGTGATAACCCGTGTCGAGCAATGCCATGACCCAGCCGATCAAGCGCAGCAACGCTTCGAGCAAGCGGCCCTTGGCACTGCTACCGGGATAGTGCTTTTCCAGATAATCAGCCAGCTCGGAACCATGATTCGGCCCGGCCACCGAAGTCACCGAGGCGACCAGATCCGGACGCTTCGCTGCCGCATATCGTGCGGTCAACGCGCCTTGGCTGTGGCCGAACAGATTGACCTTTTGCGCCCCGCTATCGCGCAGTATTTCCTCGATCCGCGCCAGCAACTGCTCGCCGCGCACTTCAGTAGAGTTGAGCGGCGAGACCTGCACCGCGACCACCGTCGCACCACCACGGCGCAAGGCCTTGATGATGCCGAACCAATACGGGTAAAGCACCAGCCGGATAAAGCCGAGCATGCCCGGCACCAGCACCAGTGGATAACGTGTCGACATGGATTACATCCTTGTGCGCGGTGAGTGGATGCCGGACCTGCAAGACGCCCGCCAAGCATCCAACGTGACGATGACAACTGAACGATGAGCCTACTTCAGCCCGCCACGATCCGCTCCACCGAAACCGGATTGACCAGCGTCAGGCCCTCCCGACATAGCAGTCTTCAGCAGTTCCTGCAGCGCGTCCGGCGTAAATCGCATAAAACTTTTCGCTTCGCTCAAGACTCACAACCTGGGTAGCGACCGCGTCTTCAGAACGTGGCGCCTATCGGATTAGCCTCCAGGAGAATGAAATGAGTGACGTGCATTTGTCTGATGTTCAAACCCTGCGCGAACGCGCGCGGCAACACGTGGAAAACGGCGCGGTCACCGAGGGCTACAACGCCAACCGTGAAGAAATACTGCGTTTGCTCAACGAGTCGCTGGCCACCGAACTGGTGTGCACCTTGCGCTACAAGCGCCACTACTTCATGGCCAGCGGCCTGAAAGCCAACGTCGCCGCCGACGAATTCCTCGAACACGCCAACCAGGAAGCCGAGCACGCCGATCGCCTCGCCGAGCGGATCGTGCAACTGGGCGGTGAGCCTGAGTTCAACCCTGACCTGCTGAGCAAGATGTCCCACGCGCAATACGTGGCCGGCAACACGCTCAAGGAAATGGTTTACGAAGATCTGGTGGCCGAGCGCATTGCTATCGACAGCTATCGCGAAATCATCCAGTACATCGGTGACAAAGACCCGACCACCCGCCGCATCTTCGAAGACATCCTCGCCCAGGAAGAAGAACACGCCGACGACATGGCGGATATCCTCAACGACCTGTAATCACAGTCAGGCCGCATTCGCGAGCAGGCTCGCTCCCACCGGATCGCATTTCAATTGAAGGAATGCGTTCGAATGTGGGAGCGAGCCTGCTCGCGAAGGCGCCTTCAGAGACGCCGCATTACTTGCTGGGTTTAACGGTTACCGGCGCCTTGCCCTGCTTCATCTGCTCCAGCAACGGTGCACATTGATTCGGCTCGCCACCGCTCGGCGCCACCAGTGCCAGCAACCCCGCCGCCGGTGCGGCGATCACGCCCAGCGCAACCATCCCCGCCCCGCGCAGCATCAACGGTACGGCTTTGACGCCGGCATCCGGTTTGATGAACTTGCCGCGCACATACAGCGGCGAGCGCAGCGAGATCAGACGCCAGCCCTTGGATTCCGGGGTCACGGTCAGATCGAGTTGTTCGGTGGCCATGTTCGCCGTGCCATCGATGTAGATGATTGCGTTCTCGGTATCGAAGACAAACAGCCGTGTCGTGGCCAGGCCGGTCTTGATGTCGAAGTCCGCCGCCGCGCAGTTGATCTTCACTTCCTTGTCGCCAAAGATCTTGCCGACCACGTAGTTACCGACGTTGAGCCCGGCCAGCTCCATCAACTCACGGCTGATTGCACCGTCGTTGATCAGCATCTTCAGATTACCGTTGGCACCACCGAGCAGCTTGGCCACGGAGTTGCCCCGGCCACTGATGTCGGCGTCGCCATTGAGCTCACCGAAACTGGTTTTCATCGGTTCGAAGGTCGGGAACAGCTCTTTGAGTTTGAATTTGCGTGCGGTCAAACGCGCCCGGCCTTCCAGCGGCTCGGTGCGGCCATTCAGGCGAATCAGCGCATCCAGCGTGCCGCCGGCAACGCCAAAGCGCAGCGGCTCCAGGCTGAGCTCGCCATCGTTGAGTTTCAGATGGGTATAGAGGTCGTTGAACGGCAGCTTCTCGCTGTGGACGATGCGTTTGCCGGTGAACTCGACATCGGCGTCCATGGCCCGCCAGCGATCGGTTTTGAATTCTTCGACCGGCAGGACTTTGTCCGCCGGTTGCTTGCTCGCGCCGCCACGGGCCTTTTGCTCGGTGTTGGAGTCGGCGCCGATCAGTGGCGCGAGATCGGCAAACAGCAATTGATTGGAGAGCAGCGCACCGCTGAGTTTCGGCCGTGGCTGGCTGGCAACATAGGTCAGGTCGCCGTGAATGTCGCTGTCGCCGATCTTGCCGTTGAATTTTTCATAAGTGAATTTCGCCCCGGCTTCGTCATGCAGCCTGGCGATCAGGTGGCCGTCGGTGGAATACGGTGGCGTGTCCGGCAGGGTCACGCCGGTCAGCGGGTAAAGATTGCCGAGGCTGTCGCCAGCGAGCTTCAGGCGCAGATCAAGGGCGCCGAGATTCAGCGGGTCAGTCAAGGTGCCGGCCAGTTCGATACGGGTGTCGCCGATCTTCGCCTGGGCCTGCAACGGGAACGGCTTGCTCGCGTCCTGCAACGCCAGCAACCCGCCGATCTTGCCCTGCCCGGTGAGGTTCTGCCCGTGGTACTGGCCTTTGACCTTGAGCGCAAAGGCGTAATCCTGCGGTGCGCCGCCCTTGTCCTGAGCAGTTTTCGCCGCTTTGTCGCCGACGATCTCGCTGAATGGAATCGGCTTGCCGAGCGGGTCGATCAACACATCGAGATTGGTTTTCAGGGTCTGATCGTCGAGGGTCACGTGGCCCTTGTCGAAACCGATCGCGCCGATGTCGACCACCCAGCTCGAAGGCTCGGCGTTCGGGTCCTTGGGATCGAATTTGAACGTCCAGTTGGCGCGGCCATCGGCCAGACGTTGCAGCTCGGCATTCGGCTCGGTCAGGTCGATGCGCGGAATCACCACGCGCTGGGCCAGCAGGGCCAGCGGCGAAATGCGCAGTTCAACGCGTTTGAGCGTGACCATCTGCGGCTGCTTCGACCAGTCAGGATTACCCAGGCTCAGATCCTCGGCGACCACGTGCGGCCAAGGCACCCAAGAGCGCCAGCCGCCCTCTTCCGGCTCGCGCTGCCAGATCACCGCGAGGTTGCCATTGATGGCAAACGCCCGGTGCAGTTCTTCCGAGACTTTGGCATTGATGGTCGGTTTGATCCGGTTCCAGTCGAAGAACACGATGATCAGAATCAAGGCTGCCAGCAGCAGCACGAGAATGGCGAAGATCCAGCTGAAGATTTTTCCAGTGCGCGTCATGCACAAAGCTCCTGATCACGACCGCACGCCGATTACCCGACGCACAGCTGAAACGGCAGACCTAAGCGGCCCCTATGCAGTCTGTGACTGGCGAAAGGCCCGCAGGTTTAATCGAAAGGCAGTTTAAGCCATAAAAAGCGCAGCAAAACTGACCGATCGGTCGAGCAGTGTTACCGCGACCCGCACTTTTGCGAGGCACGAGTGAGTCGAAAATACCCACGACGGTGCAAAACCGTCGCCCGCAAAGGCCCGATCTAGAGCCTTCGCGCCGAACAATCAATTCTGTTGATTATTACCATTGCGTTTATGAACTTTTATATCGACATATCGAGAGTAGCATTGCCCTCGTACCCACTTTATCGCCCTCCCAAGGAGCCACTATCATGAAACGCCAATTACTGCTCAGCCTTACCCTGTCGATGCTAGCCAGCACTGCTTTTGCCCTGCCCGCTGCCGATCAGGCCACTCCGCAAGTCAAAGACAGCCACTCGGTGTTCAGCCAGACGCTCGCTGAAGACGGCTACGACAAAACCCCACAAGGCCAGACTCTGGCTGAAGACGGCTATGACAAGACCCCTCAAGGTCAGACTCTGGCTGAAGACGGCTATGACAAAACCCCACAGGGCCAGACCCTGGCTGAAAACGGCCGCAATCGTCTCGAAGAAAAAGGTCTGGTGGAAGACGGCTACGACAAGACTCCCCAAGGTCAAGCCCTCGCCGAAGGTGGTGGTGATCGTGTAATCGAACGCAACAGCGCCGTGAGCTGAGCCTATGACGGCCCAGCGAAAAAGCCCAATCAGCGGATTGGGCTTTTGACTTTTCAGCTTCTGTGAATCCCTCGCTGCATGACTCCCCGTTCGACGCCGACAAAGCCGATTTGCTAGAGTGCGGCGCTTGTCCTGCCGAAGAACACACCCTGCGATGCTGCCCCGCGCCGAACAGAAACAACAGACCCGCAACGCCTTGATGGACGCTGCCCGCCACCTGATGGAAAGCGGCCGAGGATTCGGCAGCCTGAGCCTGCGCGAAGTGAGCAAGACCGCCGGCATCGTGCCCACCGGTTTCTACCGGCACTTCGCCGATATGGACGAGTTGGGGCTGGTGCTGGTCAGCGAAGTCGGCCAGACCTTCCGCGAGACCATCCGCCTGGTGCGGCACAATGAATTCGTCATGGGCGGCATCATCGACGCTTCGGTGCGCATCTTCCTTGATGTGGTCAACGCCAACCGCTCGCAATTCCTGTTTCTCGCCCGCGAACAATACGGCGGCTCGCTGCCGGTACGCCAGGCGATCGGACGCCTGCGGGAGAACATCAGCGCCGACCTCGCGGCGGACCTGGCGCTGATGCCCAAGCTGCAACATCTGGACATCGCCGGTCTGAGCGTGATCGCCGACCTGATCGTCAAATCGGTGTTCGCCACCCTCCCCGACATCATCGACCCGCCCGCCGAGGCCTTGCCGGAGCATCTGACGCCGCAGGCGAAGATCACCCAGCAACTGCGCTTCATCTTTATCGGCCTCAAGCACTGGCAAGGGCTGGGCAGTACCGAGTAATCCCCTTCTCTATCTGACACAGCGCAAAGCCTCTGTGGGAGCGAGCCTGCTCGCGAAAGCGCTGGGTCAGCTGAATACATCTGTCTGACACGGCGCATTCGCAAGCAGGCTCGCTCCCACATTGAACATCCGTCACGGCATCGAATTGGTGCATGACAAATCCTTCATGCACCAAAACCTTCCAGAATCGCCGCGCCTGTTGAAAGATCAGGCAAGCGCCGACAGCTATTTCCTACAGATCACCCGATTGGCGCGGCGCTTGCTCTAGCCCATTCAACGTTCATTGCTGGAAGCTTTCCGATGCTGGTGATTCATCGCAGAATCGACCCTCAACCCGTCTGGGCCGCCGAGCTGCACCTGACCTTCGAAGCGCGCAGCAAAAGCCGTTTGCGCTGTTTCAGTGCCGAAGGCGAAGACGTCGGGTTGTTTTTGGAGCGCGGCCAGCCACCGCTGTATGACGGCGAATGCCTGCAGGCTGAAGACGGCCGTGTCGTGCGCGTCTGCGCCCGCCCTGAACAACTGCTCCATGTCACTTGCGCCAATGCGTTCGAACTGACCCGCGCGGCCTATCACCTCGGCAACCGCCATGTCGCCCTGCAAGTCGGCGGTGGCTGGCTGCGCCTGCTCGACGATTACGTGCTCAAGGCGATGCTCGAACAGCTCGGCGCGCAGGTCGAGGCTATCGAAGCGCCGTTCCAGCCGGAACACGGCGCTTACGGCGGCGGCCATCATCATTCCCGGCACGGTGACGAAGACTTCAACTACGCGCCAAAACTTCATCAGTTCGGCGTGCGCCTGTGAATCCTGCCTGGGCGCTGCTGCGTCTGGCCAGTCCGCAATTGCCGATTGGCGGCTACAGCTATTCCCAGGGCCTGGAAATGGCGGTGGATAACGGCCGGGTCCACAACCCTGACGCCGCCCGCCGCTGGATCAGCGATCAACTGCTGCTCAACCTCGCGCGCTTCGAAGCGCCGCTGCTGTTGGCGCATTGCCAAGCCGCAGCAGATGAAAACTGGGCCGAATTACGACAACTGTGCGAGAGCCACCGCGCCAGTCGCGAAACCCGCGAGTTGCATCTGGAGAGCCGGCAGATGGGTTACTCCTTGCAGCAGTTGTTGAACGGTTTGCCGGAACTCGACGCGCCCGCCCGCGACTTTCTTGACCAGACCACAGAACCGCATCTGGCCCTGTGCTGGGCACTGGCGGCACGCGCCTGGGGCATCAGCCCGCAGGATGCTCTTGCCGCGTGGCTGTGGAGCTGGCTGGAAAACCAGCTCGCCGTATTGATGAAAACCCTGCCGCTGGGCCAGCAAGCCGCGCAGCGCCTGACCAGCGAACTGCTGCCGCTGCTGCAACAGGCGCAGCACGACGCGACCCACCTCAACCCCGAACACATCGGCAGCGCCGCGTTTGGCCTGTCTCTGGCGTGCATGGCCCACGAGCGCCAGTACAGCCGTCTCTTCCGCTCTTAGGGCTGTTTATTTTGGAGAATGAAATGGATACACAACCTCTGCGCGTCGGCATCGGCGGCCCGGTCGGTTCCGGCAAGACCGCGCTGACCCTGGCCCTGTGCCTGGCCCTGCGCGAGCGCTACAACCTCGCCGTGGTCACCAACGACATCTACACCCGCGAAGACGCCGATTTCCTGGTGCGCAACGAAGCCCTCGCGCCGGAGCGGATCATCGGCGTGGAAACCGGCGGCTGCCCGCACACGGCGATCCGCGAAGACGCCTCGATCAACCTCGAAGCGGTCGATCAACTGAACCGGCGCTTTCCCGGGCTGGATCTGATTCTGGTGGAGTCCGGCGGCGACAACCTCTCGGCGACCTTCAGCCCGGAGCTGTCGGACCTGACCATCTACGTGATCGACGTCTCCGCCGGCGACAAGCTGCCGCGCAAGGGCGGCCCGGGGATCTGCAAGTCCGACCTGCTGGTGATCAACAAGATCGACCTCGCGCCACTGGTGGGCGCCTCGCTGGAAATGATGGACAGCGACACCAAACGCATGCGCAACGGCAAGCCGTTCGTTTTCAGCAACCAGAAAACCGGTCAGGGCCTTGAAGAAATCATCGCCTTCATCGAACGCCAGGGCCTGCTGACCGCCGCCTGAACCACTTATCAACAAGGAAGCTTATCCATGACACTCAAACGCATTCTTGGCGCCGTGGCGCTGCTGCTGACACCGGCACTGGCCTTCGCGCACCCTGGGCATGGCGACAGCGGCCTCGTCGCGGGCATCAGCCACCCGATCGGCGGGCTCGACCACTTGCTGGCAATGCTCGCCGTCGGTTTGTGGGCGGCGCAGCAACAAGGCGCGGCGCGCTGGGCGCTGCCGTGCACGTTTGTCGGCACCATGCTGCTGGGCGGCCTGCTCGGTTTTGAAGGGCTGGAGTTGCCGGCGCTGGAAAGCGGGATTGCTGCTTCGGTATTGGCGCTGGGCCTGGCCGTGGCACTGGCCGTGCGTCCGCCGCTGGTGATGGCGGTGGCAGCGACGGCGCTGTTTGCGCTGTTCCATGGCGTGGCGCATGGGCTGGAGCTGCCGGAAATGAGCAGCCCGTGGGCGTATGCGGCCGGGTTTGTCGCGGCGACAGCAGTTTTGCATGCGCTCGGTTATGGCGTGGTGCGAGTTCTTCCGCAGGCAGCGGCGCCGCTGGTGCGGTTGGCGGGTGCGGCTTCGGCGGCGACTGGGGTGTGGTTGCTCGCAGGCTAATCTCTATCGCCTGAGCCGGCCTCATCGCTGGCAAGCCAGCTCCCACAGGTTATTGGGTAAGTCCACAATTGTGTGAACACTCAATTTCCTTGTGGGAGCTGGCTTGCCAGCGATGACGGCCGATCAGACACCAAACCTTTAAAGGCTGCCTCTCTGCTACCATGTCGCGCAATCGCCCCAGCCCGTGACGACGCCCGCCCATGCCCCACGCTTCCCGCTCCACCGCCCTGCCCGAATTGACCGCCCTGTTTGGCCAAGTGCAGCAGCACTTCCTCGACGTGATCGTGCCGCTGTGGCAAGGCCCGGGCTGGAATGCCGACATGGCGTTGCCGTACGAGGCGCTGGACGCCGCGCATCAACCGCTGCCAGTGCAGCGCTATCGGGCGATGGCCTGCGCACGGCAGCTGTATCTGTTCTCCAGCCTGATCGGGATTGTGGATAACGCCGAAGTCCGCGCCGCCGCGTTGTTCCGTTCGCTGCAACGCCATTTCCATGATGCCGAGCACGGCGGCTGGTTCTACAGCATCGATGCGCAAGGCAAGCCGCTGGACCAGCGCAAGGATCTCTACACCCACGCCTTCATCCTGTTCGCCTGCGCGCATTACTGGGACAAGTCCCGGGATTCGCTGGCCGAGTCGACATTGAACGCCGCGCTGGAAATCATCGGCCGCCGATTCGCCACCGGCGACGGTTTATACGAAGCCTGCCTGGAGCGTGACTGGCTCACCCTGCAAACCGGGCCACTGCAAAATCCGCTGATGCACTTGGCCGAAGCTTTTCTGGCCACCCTCGCCGTGCGTGAAGACCCGCAAACGCAGAAGGCCCTGCTTGAGTTATGCACAGCCATGCACAAGCAATTCGTCGATCCGCAATATGGCGTGTTGATGGAGAAGCCGCTGGGCGCTGTGGATAACTGGTACGAGCCGGGGCACCAGTTCGAATGGTATTTCCTGCTCGAATCGTCGGCACTGTTGCGCGATTCGAAACTGCACCGGGCGCTGGATCGGGCGTTTGTTTTTACCGAGCAGTACGGCGTGCTGGAGTCCTGCGGCGCGGTGCGGGCGATGCTTGATCTGGAAAACAATGGACGGCCAAGGGATTCGACCCAACGGATCTGGGCTCAAGCCGAATACCTGCGCGCGCTGACCTTGCGGGCGGACAGCGAAGCGGTGGTGCTGCGCCAGTTGCAGGCGTTGCAGCAGCGGTTTCTGCATGCCGGCGGCTGGCATGAGTGTCGCGATGAGAATGGAGAGGTCAGCCGCAAGGACATGCCTTCGACCACGCCTTATCATTTGGCGACTTGCTACCACGGTTTGGCTGCGTATCTTCGCTGACCGAACAATTGCTATCGCGAGCAGGCTCGCTCCCACATCTTGGAATGCATTCTCCTGTGGGAGCGAGCCTGCTCGCGAATGGCCTCAGCGCGGTATCAAGCCTTGTTACGCTCGATGGCAAACCCGGCCCAGGTCTGGCTCACCGGCATCAGCTCCAGGCTATTGATGTTGATATGAGCCGGGGTGTTCATCACCCAGAAAATCGTCTCGGCGATGTCCTGCGGCTGGATCGGCTCGGCGCCGGCGTAAGTGGCGTTGTAGCGTTCCTGGTCACCGGCAAAACGTACCAGCGAGAACTCGCTTTCGCACAGGCCGGGTTCGATGTTGCTGACCCGCACGCCAGTACCCTGCAGGTCGCAACGCAGGTTCAGCGAGAACTGTTTGACGAAGGCTTTGCTCGCGCCGTACACGTGGCTGCCCGGGTACGGGTAGTTACCGGCGATGGAACCGAGGTTGACGATACCGGCGCCACGGCCGTGGGCAATCAGCCGTGGCAGCAGCAGGCGAGTGGCGTACATCAGGCCTTTGACGTTGGTGTCGACCATGGTGTCCCAGTCATCCAGATCGCACTTGGGCGCCGGATCGACGCCGAGCGCCAGGCCGGCGTTGTTGATCAGGCCACGGAGTTTGGCGAACGACGGCGGCAGGTTGGCGATAGCCTCCTCCATCGCTTTGCGATCGCGCACATCGAGAACCAGACCATGCACTTCGGTCTGCTTCGACAGTTCGGCGCACAGGGCATTGAGGCGTTCTTCACGACGGCCGGTCAGGACCAGCTTCCAGCCAGCCTCGGCAAAACGCCGGGCACAGGCTTCACCAAAACCGGACGTCGCGCCGGTGATAAACAGGGTGTCGGACATCGTGTTCTCCTTGCTTCGGCCGCCACGGCAGCCCTTGGAATAGAAAATCAGCAGGCAGCATGCCCGCCCTCGCGAATACGGGCAACACTTGCCAGCTGTACAAAAAACAACCAGACCTGCCAAGACCACAGCCAGCGTGGCCTGTAGCCATGTGCACGCATGTTATCCACAGTCTGCTCCACAGTTTCCGGGGGCAAGTGCAAACGCGCAAAGCCGCGCCACACAAGGCTTTGCGGGCGAAATGGAAAGTTTTTTGCTTGACCGTGATGCGGGGGATGTGCGGGACAGGGCATTTTGCACGACGGGCGGTGTCACCGGGTGATTGCGCGAGGCCAGCAATTACGGCGCTCCGCGAGGTCTTTCCAGAGTTTAGTCACAGACTTATCCACAGGCTTGCGCACAGGGAATTGCCATGTCTCTGCCCCCCAGAAAAAGGTTGACAACGACGCCGCGCGCTCCAGCAAAAATGCCTGATCAAAAAACAAACACATCCCTGCAAGCCACGTTTCATAAGGCTTGCAGCCAGATACACCCACGTTATTCACAGCCAGCTCCACAGTAACCGGGGACAAGTCAAAACTGTGGAAAAACAGCCATTTGCAGCGTCTATATGTCGCGCTTTGGCAGCTTGGGGAATTTGTTTTCCACAATTTTGGGAATTACCCAATTTACCTGTGGTGGATTCCAAAAAATAAAAAAGCCCCGGGACTCTCGTCGCCGGGGCTGTGTGCAACCGCGAGAAAATCAGTGCCCGCCCAGATAGGCGTTACGCACCTCCTCATTCACCAAAAGCTCTTTGCCGGTGCCGGTCAGACGGATTTCGCCGTTGACCATCACATATGCCCGGTCCGACAGCTTCAGCGCATGGTTGGCGTTCTGCTCGACGAGGAAAATCGTCATCCCGGTTTTTGCCAACTCACGCAGCGTGGCGAAGATCTGCTTCACCACGATCGGCGCCAGACCCAGGCTCGGTTCATCGAGCAGCAACAGCTTCGGCCGGCTCATCAGCGCACGGGCGATGGCGAGCATCTGCTGTTCACCGCCAGACATGGTCATCGCCCGCTGATTGCGCCGCTCCTCAAGCCGTGGAAACAGCTCGAACATGCGCTGCATGTCCTCTTTGGCGTACTTGTCGCCAATCGGGATGGTGCCCATCAGCAGGTTTTCCTCGACGGTCATGTCGGGGAAAACCCGCCGCCCTTCCGGCGACTGCGCGATACCGTTGGAGGCGATGTAGTGCGAAGACTTCTGCGTGATGTCGACGCCCTGATAAAGAATCTGCCCACCCGCCGCTCTCGGCTGGCCGAAGATCGACATCAGCAAGGTCGACTTGCCGGCGCCGTTTGAGCCGATCAGGCTGACGGTCTCGCCTTCGTTGATTTGCAGAGAAACGCCTTTGAGCGCCTGAATCGGGCCGTAGAACACGTCCAGATTGCGCAGTTCGAGGATCGGTTGGCTCATACCAGCTCCTCTTCATCGGCGCCCAGGTAGGCCGCGATCACTTTTGGATCGTTACGGATCGCTTCAGGCCCGCCCTCAGCGATGACGATGCCGTGGTCCAGCACCACGATGTGGTCGGAAATGCTCATAACCATGCCCATGTCGTGTTCGATCAGCACCACGGTCAGATCGTGCTCGTCGCGCAGCAGCCGGATCATCGCGCTGAGCGCTTCGGTTTCCTGAGGATTGAGGCCGGCGGCCGGTTCGTCGAGGCAGATGATCTGCGGCCGCGTGCACATGGCCCGGGCAATTTCCAGACGCCGTTGTTGGCCGTAGGACAGCTCACCGGCCAGACGGTTGGCGCAGTCCACCAGATCGACCACTTCGAGCCAGTAGAACGCGACATCCAGCGCATCGCTCTCGGCCTTGCGATAGCCCTTGGTGTTGAGGATGCCGGCGAGCATGTTGCGGTTGACCCACATGTGCTGCGCCACCAGCAGGTTTTCCAGCACCGACATTTCCTTGAACAGGCGAATGTTCTGGAACGTACGGGCGAGACCGGCACGGTTCACCAGGTGAGTACCGCCGAACATTTTGTAGTACATGCGGCTGAGGAAGGATTTCGGCGAAACGAAATCGGTCGGTTTGAACGACTCGCCCAGCAACTGGATGACGTTGGTCTGCTGGCCGCGCACATTGAGTTCGACCTTGCCGCCCGTGGCCTTGTAGAAACCGGTCAGGCAGTTGAACACCGTGGTCTTGCCGGCGCCATTGGGGCCGATCAGGGCGAAGATCGAATTGCGTTTGACCTTCAGGCTGACATCGCTCAAAGCCTTGATGCCACCGAAATGCATCATCAGTTTTTCAACAGAGAGTACGACTTCACTCATGGCGCAGTCCTCTCGTAGTGAATGGCACCTTTGCGTGGTTTGACCCCGGTGCGGCTGATGCGGATCAGCCCGCGTGGTCGCCAGATCATCATCAACACCATCAGGATGCCGAACAGCAGCACGCGGTATTCAGCGAAGCCACGCAGCAGTTCCGGGGCGACGGTGAGCACGAATGCGGCGATGACCACGCCGATGGTCGAACCCATGCCGCCGAGCACGACGATGGCGAGGATCAGCGCCGATTCGAAGAAGGTGAACGAGGTCGGGTTGACGAAGCCTTGATAGGTGGCGAAGAACACCCCGGCCAGACCCGCCGTCGACGCACCGATGGTGAACGCCGAGAGCTTGACCAGTACGTGGTTGAGGCCCATCGAGCGGCAGGCGATTTCATCTTCACGCAGGGCTTCCCAGGCGCGACCGACCGGCATCTTCACCAGCCGATGCTTGACGTACAACACCGCCAGCACCACCAGGAACAGCACCGCGTAGATGAAGTAATACTTCACGTCGGGGTTGTAGGTCAGGCCGAAGAACTCATGAAACGGCACCCCGCCATCCTTCGCCCGCTTGCCGAACTCCAGACCGAAGAACGTCGGCAATGGCGCCGGCATGCCGTTCGGGCCGCCGGTCAGGGACAGCCAGTTGTTCAGCACCAGACGAATGATTTCACCAAAACCCAGGGTCACGATCGCCAGATAGTCACCGTGCAGACGCAACACCGGGAAACCGAGAATGCAGCCAGCCAGGCCTGCGGTGATTGCCGCCAGCGGCAGCACGGTCCAGAAACCCAGACCGAGATACTGGTAACCCAATGCCAGACCGTAGGCGCCGATGGCGTAGAACGCCACGTAACCGAGATCGAGCAGCCCGGCCAGACCGACCACAATGTTCAGCCCCAGCCCCAGCAGCACGTAGATCAAACCAAGGATGACCACCCCCAGCAGATAGGAGTTGGAGACAAACGGCACGATGATCGCCAGCACAATGATCAGCGGAATGATCCAGCGCAGCCGCGATTTGTAGTCCGCCGGCAGCACGTGCACACCGGAACCGCTGCTCTCGAACCCGTCGAGGATCTTCAGGCCCTTGGGGGTTTGCAGGAACAGGCTGAGGGCAAAGCGACCGGCCATGACGATGGCAATGATCCACGCCACACGGGTTGCTTCGAGGTTGAAGCTGTAGCCGTCGAGGACCACGCCGACAATCGGCCCGAACACGATCAGCGCAATCAGGCCGGCAAGAATCGCCTCGACCAGACTTTTTTTGATATCGATGGATTTTTCAGTGGTTGCAGACATCGCTTACACCTTCGACACAAGAGGACGGCCCAACAGGCCCTGCGGCCGGAAGACCAGTACGAGGACGAGCAGCGAGAAACTGAACACGTCTTTGTAGTCGGAGTTGACCAGACCGGAGAACAGCGACTCGGAGATGCCGAGGATGATCCCGCCGAGCATCGCGCCGGGTAGTGAACCGATGCCGCCCAGAACCGCTGCGGTGAACGCCTTGATGCCGATGATGAAGCCGGCATAGAAGTCGAACGTGCCGTAGTTCATGGTGATCAGCACACCGGCCAGTGCCGCCATGGCTGCACCGATGATGAACACGTACGAAATCACCCGGTCGGTGTTGATCCCCAGGATCGAGGCCATCTTGCGGTCTTGCTGGGTCGCACGGCACATGCGGCCGAGCTTGGTGTATTTGATGATGTAGGTCAGCAGCCCCATGCCGACAAACGCGGCGATCAGGATGAAGACTTTGGTGTAGGTCAGTTGCACGAAGCCGGTGCCGACTTCAACACGCCAGGCACCGGTCAGCAGCGTAGGCACGCCCTGTTGTTTGGCGCCCTGGGCGATCTGTGCGTAGTTCTGCAGAATCAGCGAAATACCGATAGCGCTGATCAACGGCGCCAGGCGGGTCGAGTTACGCAGGGGTTTGTAGGCAACACGCTCGATGACCCAGCCATATACCGCCGTGACGACGATGGTGAAGATCAGCGTACCGAGCATCAGCAGCGGGAAGGATTCGATACCGAAGTAAGCCAGCAGAGCCAGACTGATTGCCGCCAGGTAAGCGGAAATCATGTAAACCTCGCCGTGGGCGAAGTTGATCATGCCGATGATGCCGTAGACCATTGTGTAGCCGATGGCGATCAGGCCATAGACCGACCCGAGGGTCAGGCCATTGACCAGTTGCTGCAGGAAAATACCATCCATAACGCAATCTCACGCAGTGAGAACCTGCGCGCCCATGACGCGCGGTTCTTCTAGGAAAAATACAGATGTACGTCGGAGCAATGTCGGAGCGTGATCAGCCCGATCGCCACTGAATCCTGTGGGAGCTGGCTTGCCAGCGATAGCGGTGGATCAGCCAACTTGTGTGTCGATTGACCTGACGCCATCGCGGGCAAGCCCGCTCCCACAGGGTTTCAAGTGAGCCGAGTGATCGCTTCAGCCCTTACTTCTGCTTTTCCAGCTGGTGGTATTTGCCGTCCTTGTCCCACTGGTAAACCACGTAGTCGGAGACTTTCAGGTCGCCTTTGGCGTCCCAGGTCTTCTCGCCCATCACGGTTTTCACCGGGTTGGCCTTCAGCCACTTGGCAGCGGCTTCGCCGTCGTTTTTCTTCGCGCCATTGAACGCTGCCGCCAGGGTCTGAACCGAGGCGTAAGCGTACAGGGTGTAGCCTTCAGGCTCGGTGCCGGCCTTGCGGAACGCGTCTACTACGGTCTTGCTTTCCGGCAACAGGCGCGGGTCGGCGCCGAAAGTCATCAGCACGCCATCGGTGAATTGCGGGCCGCCAGCGGTGGTCACCAGTTCGTCGGTCACGATGCCGTCGTCGGACATGAACTTGACGTCTTTCAGACCTTGTTCACGCAGCTGACGAACCAGCGGACCGGCTTCCGGGTGCAGGCCGCCGAAATAGACGACATCGGCGCCGGCGCCACGGATCTTGGTGACGATGGTGCTGAAGTCTTTCTCGCCACGGGTCAGGCCTTCGTACAGCACAGGCTTGACGCCGCGTTTTTCCAGCTGAGCCTTGGTGGCGTCAGCCAGGCCTTGGCCGTAGGTGTCCTTGTCGTGCAGCACAACGACTTTCTTGCCCTTGAGCATGTCGACGATGTAGTCGCCGGCAACGATGCCTTGCTGGTCGTCACGTCCGCACATACGGAACATGGCGCTGAGGCCGCGTTCGGTCACTTGCGGGTTGGTCGAGCCCGGAGTGATCGCGATGATCCCGGCTTCGTCGTAGATTTCCGACGCTGGAATGGTCGAAGAGGAGCAGAAGTGACCGACCACGCCGGCGACTTTCTGGTTGGTGAGGTCCTTGGCGACCGTCACTGCCTGCTTCGGTTCGCAGGCGTCGTCGCCTTTGACCAGGACGATTTTTTCCCCGTTGACGCCACCCGCCGCGTTGACCGCATCGGCCGCCGCCTGTGCACCCTTCATGTACTGCTCGCCGAATGCCGCGTTGGCACCGGTCATAGGACCCGCTACACCGATCTTGATATCAGCTTGAGCAAACGCAGAAACACCCAGCGCAGTAGCGACTGCGAGGGCCAGAAAGCCTTTCTTGTAAAACGTCTGGGACATGAGGTGGTGCTCCAAGGTTTTTTTTAGTTGGCACTGCGACTTCACTTCACTCAAAGCTCAGAGCAAGGCCCGTGCCATCGGTTTTTTATTCTTCAAAAAGTCGCTGCATTGTTGTTATTTCGACTGTTTCGGTCCCATTTTCATTGGGCGTGCAACCGTCTAAACCGCGGAAGGTGAAACCATTTGTTTTTTCAGGCGCAACCCGCACGCGCCATCATTGCAACCGCAGCGACAAACGACGTGCAACCAGCCTGTAACAGCCCGCGTCACCGAACTGCACACTGCTGGTGCGGGACTGCTACAACCCGCACCATTACAGGCTAGTCGCTGGATGCAAAAGCGCCGCTTGCGGCAACAAATTTCAACACTCAAATAACGATGCGCAGGCACTGGCCCGCGTGATACAGGGAAAACCCGGCCTCGTACAGGCAACTGCGCAAGCCCACACCGGCCAGGGGCTGCATGGGTGCGAAGGGAATCGGCAGTGCCTGCGGATCGCCGTTGCACAGGTAATCGGCGAAAGCTTTGCCGACCACCGTGCCGGTGGTCACGCCGCGACCGTTATAACCGGTGACGGCCACCAGTCCCGGCGCCGGTTCGAACAGGCGCATCAGGTGATCAGGGGTAAACGCGATGCGCCCGGTCCAGGTGCATTGCCACTCGACCGGCTTCAGATTGGGGAAATAATGCCGCTGCACCCGATCGGCCCAGGCCTTGAGAAACCAAGTCGGTTTCTGATTGCCATTGCCGAGGCTGCCGAGCAACAGGCGCCCGTCCTTGTCACGGCGGATGCTGCTCAATACCTGACGGGTGTCCCACGAGCCCTGCCCGCCCGGGAGAATTTCTTGCGCAGCGTCTTCGGTAAGTGGCACCGAGGCGACCTGGTAGTAATAACCGGGAAAGAAATTGCGCTTGAGTTCGGTCCAGTCGCCTTCGGTATAGGCATTGGAGGCGATGACCACTTGTTCAGCGAGTACCGAACCCTGGGCGGTTTGCACCGACCAGTTCTGCCCGATGCGCTCGAGGCGAGTCACCGGCGAATGATCGAACATCTGCCCGCCGAGCCCGCGCACGGCATTGGCCAGCCCGGTGACATAGGCCATCGGATTGAGCGTGCCGGCGCGGCGGTCAAGCAACGCGGCGGCGATTTTCTGCGTGCCGGTGGCTTGCTCGCAGGCCTTGCCGGTGAGCAGTTCGACCGGCGCGCCACGACGTTTCCATTGCTGCTCGCGACTGCGCAGATCCGCCTCGCCCTTGGCGTTATGCGCCATGTGCAAAGTGCCTTCGCGGCGCAATTGGCAATCGATAGCGTATTTATCCACAAGGCTGAACACCAGCGCCGGCGCCGCACCGAGCATGCGGTTGAGCTGACTGCCGACCGCCTCGCCGAACCCCGCTTCGATCTCGTCCGGAGGAATCCACATGCCGGCGTTGACCAGCCCGACATTGCGCCCGGAGCCACCGTGCCCTGCGCGATGCGCTTCCAGCACGCAGACGCTTTTGCCTTTTTCCAACAGATGCAGCGCCGCTGACAACCCGGTGAACCCGGCGCCGATCACACAGACATCGACCTTGACCTCGCCCTTGAGCGCGGTGTTATCCGGGCGTTGTGGCGTGAGCGTTTCCCACAGACATTCTTCGCGTAACGGCATTGCCAGACTCCAACAGAAACCCAACAAACACACAAACCTGAGTGAGCCCCCTGTGGCGAGGGGATTTAGCGAAACGTCGCACCGCCCCGCTGGGTCGCGGAGCGGCCCCAAAATTTCAAAAGCGACGACTGCTTCGCAGCCGAACGGGGATAAATCCCCTCGCCACAGTGCTCACTCCTACAGAGGATCTCCACCTGTCAGTCGAATGTAATGCCCTGCGCCAACGGCAATTCCAGCGAGTAGTTGACGGTATTGGTCTGCCGCCGCATGTACGCGCGCCAGGCATCGGAGCCGGACTCACGGCCGCCGCCGGTTTCTTTCTCGCCACCAAAGGCGCCGCCGATTTCCGCGCCGCTCGGGCCGATGTTGACGTTGGCGATGCCGCAGTCACTGCCGACCGCCGACATGAACCGCTCGGCCTCACGCACATCGGTGGTGAAAATGCACGATGACAGGCCTTGCGGCACGGCATTGTTCAGGCGCAGCGCTTCCTCGAAATCGCTGTAGCCGACCACGTAGAGAATCGGCGCGAAGGTTTCGCTGCAGACCACATCGCTCTGCTCGGGCATTTCCACGATGGCCGGCGACACGTAATAAGCATTGGGGAATTGCTCTTCCAGTTGGCGCTTGCCACCGAACACCCGGCCGCCTTCGCTCAGCGCCTGTTCCAGCGCATCCTGCATGTTTTCGAAGCTGTGCTTGTCGATCAGCGGGCCGACCAGATTGCCTTGCAGCGGATGGCCGATGCGTACTTTCGAATAGGCAGCCTTGAGGCGGGTGACGATTTCTTCCTTGACCGACTCATGGGCAATCAGACGGCGCAAAGTCGTGCAGCGTTGCCCAGCGGTGCCGACGGCGCTGAACAGAATCGCGCGCACTGCCATGTCCAGATCGGCGCTCGGGCCGAGGATCATCGCGTTGTTGCCACCCAGTTCAAGAATGCTGCGGGCGAAACGCGCGGCGACTTTCGGCGCCACTTCGCGGCCCATGCGCGTGCTGCCGGTGGCGCTGATCAGCGCAACACGCGGATCATCGACCAGCGCTTCGCCGGCATCGCGACCGCCGATCACCACCTGGCACAGGCTCGCCGGGGCATCGCTGAAATTCTTCACTACGCGATCAAACAGCGCCTGACAGGCCAGCGCGGTCAGCGGGGTTTTCTCTGATGGCTTCCACACCACCGGGTTGCCGCAGACCAGCGCCAGGGTGGTGTTCCACGCCCACACTGCGACCGGGAAGTTGAACGCGCTGATGACGCCGACCACGCCGAGCGGATGCCAGGTTTCACGCATATGGTGGCCCGGGCGCTCGGAGGCGATGGTCAGACCGTACAACTGGCGCGACAGGCCGACGGCGAAGTCGCAGATGTCGATCATCTCCTGCACTTCACCCAGACCTTCCTGAGTGATCTTGCCAGCCTCCCACGACACCAGCTCGCCGAGGTCGGCCTTGTACTCGCGCAACACTTCGCCGAACTGGCGCACCAGTTCGCCGCGACGCGGCGCCGGCACCTTGCGCCAGTGCTCGAATGCATGATCTGCGCGACTGATGTGTTGCTCGACTTCGGCAGCGCCCTCCCAGTTCACCGAGGCAATTTCACCGCCATCGATGGGCGAATGCACCGGCACCTTGCCGTTCTGGTACAGGGCCGGGTTGACTCCCAGACGATCAAGCAATGCGGCTACCATCGGTCTCTCCTCAAGCAAAAACAGAATGTGTGCGGCCATCCTTTGCATGGCCGGGCAGGCCTTTAGTTGTAGCCTCACTGCGGCGATGCAACAAACGACCTTTACGCCAGATATCATTCCGTTTATTCATGCTGCCTAGCGAAAGACAAGAAAAAGGACTGGCCATGCTGAACAGACGCCACTTGCCCTCGATCACCGCGCTGCAATGCTTCGAGGCCGTGACCCGGCACCTGAGTTTTACCCGCGCCGCCGAAGAGCTGAACCTGACCCAGAGTGCGGTGAGCAAACAGGTCGCACAGCTTGAAGAACTGTTGCAGCACTTGCTGTTCCGCCGCGTGCGTCGGCGCTTGCAGATGACGCCGGCCGGGGATTTGTATCTGGTCGAGGTCAGAAAAATCCTCAGCCAAGTGGAGATGTCGACGCATTACCTGCGTTCCTACGGCGGCGAGACCGAAGTCCTGCGAGTCTCTACCCCTTCCACCTTCGGCGCCCGTTGGCTGGTGCCGCGCCTGAAAGGCTGGCGCCTGCGCCATCCGTCGATTCATCTGGATCTGTGCAACGAGCAGGAAGCCGATGATCTGTTGCAGGGGCGCAGCGATCTGGCCTTCTATTTCGGCCAGGCTTCGCGACCGGGTACCGAATGCCTGAAATTGTTCGGCGAACAACTGGTGCCGGTCTGCGCCCCGGGCAGCCTGCCGGACACGCCATTCACTGACCCGACGCAACTCACCGACCTGGTACTGCTGCAAAATGCCTCGCGACCGCAGGCCTGGCACGACTGGTTCGACAGTCAGGGCTACCACACCGAACACAGCTACCACGGGCCGCGTTTCGAAACCTTTTATATGTGCATCCGCGCCGCCCAGGTCGGATGTGGCGTGGCGCTGCTGCCACGGTTTCTGGTGGAAGAGGAATTGGCCGAAGGCAAACTGGTCATACCCTGGCAGCATGCGATGCCCAGCAGCGATGCCTATTACCTGGCCTACCCGGAGCACGCGGCGGAAGTGCCGAAGGTGCGGGATTTTGTGAAATGGATGCTTGAACAAATCGATAGCCCGGTGTGAGGTCAACCGGGATCCCTGTGGGAGCGAGCCTGCTCGCGAAAGCGTCGGGTCAGCCACATCATCTTTAACTGACACACCGCATTCGCGAGCAGGCTCGCTCCCAAAGTGGATCTGCGGCGCTCTGAAAAAATGCTGGCAATCCCCACCGCCGATATGCGCCACTAGCGCCATCGATATAGACCGCGCCAGGCGCGGCGCAACTGGAGACCCGTTTATGAGCGAGAGTGTGTTTGCCGATCGCATCGTGCAGAACCTGCTCGACACCGACTTCTACAAGCTGACGATGATGCAGGCGGTGCTGCACAACTACCCCAACGTCGAAGTCGAATGGGAGTTCCGCTGCCGCAACGCCGAGGATCTGCGCCCGTATCTGGCCGAGATCCGCCACCAGATCGAGCGACTGGCCGAGCTGAGCCTGAGTGCCGATCAGTTGAGTTTTCTCGAGCGCATCACCTTCCTGAAACCGGACTTCCTGCGTTTCCTCGGTCTGTTCCGCTTTAACCTGCGTTACCTGCACACCGGCATCGAGAACGGAGAGTTGTTCATCCGTCTGCGCGGGCCATGGCTGCATGTGATCCTCTACGAAGTGCCGCTGCTGGCGATCGTCAGCGAAGTGCGCAATCGCTATCGCTACCGGGAGACTTCGCTGGAGCAGGCACGCGAACAGCTGTATCGCAAGTTCGACTGGCTGACCGCCAATGCTTCGGCCGATGAGCTGTCGCAATTGCAGGTCGCCGATTTCGGCACGCGTCGGCGCTTTTCCTTTGGCGTGCAGGCCGAAGTGGTCAACGTGCTCAAGCATGATTTCCCCGGGCGTTTCGTCGGTACCAGCAATGTGCACCTGTCCCGCGAGCTGGACATGAAACCGCTGGGCACCATGGCTCACGAGTGGATCATGGCCCATCAGCAACTCGGCCCGCGCCTGATCGACAGCCAGATCGCCGCGCTCGATTGCTGGGTTCGCGAATACCGTGGCCTGCTCGGTATCGCCCTCACCGACTGCATTACCACCGATGCGTTTCTTGGCGATTTCGATCTGTTCTTCGCCAAGCTCTTCGACGGTCTGCGCCACGATTCCGGGGACCCGGTGGCGTGGGGTGAAAAGTGCATCGCGCACTATCACAAGCTCGGCATCGACCCGATGAGCAAGACCCTGGTGTTTTCCGACAGTCTGACCCTGCCCAAATCGCTGGAGATTTTCCGCGCGCTGCACGGTCGCATCAATGTGAGCTTCGGCATCGGTACCAACCTCACTTGTGATATCCCGGGTGTCGAACCGATGAGCATCGTGCTTAAAATGACCGCCTGCAACGGCCAGCCGGTGGCGAAGATCTCCGACGAGCCTGGCAAGACCCACTGCAAAGATCCGAATTTCGTCGCCTATTTGCGACATGTGTTCAAGGTTCCTGCCGAATCCAGTCTATCTAGCAAGGAGTGAATTCATGCAAGCCGTACAGCGTGAGATTGCTGAGCAGCTCAAGGTGCAACCACCGTTCGCCGACGATCAGGCCCTGCAGGCGGAAATCGCCCGGCGCCTGACGTTCATCCAGGAATGTCTGGTCAATTCCGGGCTCAAGACCCTGGTGCTGGGCATCAGCGGCGGCGTCGACTCACTGACCGCCGGCCTCCTGGCCCAGCGCGCGGTACGTGAACTGCGCGAAAAAACCGGCGACGACCGCTACAAATTCATCGCCGTGCGCCTGCCGTATGAAACCCAGTTCGACGAGCACGACGCCAAGGCTTCGCTCGACTGCATCGCCCCTGACGAAATCCACACCGTGAACATCGGCCCGGCGGTCAAGGCGCTGGCGGCTCAGGTGTCGGCGTTCGAAGGCAAACCGGCGGCGTCGGTGGACTTCGTGCTGGGTAATACCAAGGCGCGGATGCGCATGGTGGCGCAGTACACGATTGCCGGAGTGGCGGGCGGTCTGGTGATTGGCACCGACCATGCGGCAGAAGCGGTGATGGGCTTCTTCACCAAATTCGGCGACGGCGCCTGCGACCTCGCCCCGCTCAGCGGCCTGGTGAAAAATCAGGTGCGTGCGATTGCCCGCAGCTTTGGTGCGCCGGAATCGCTGGTCGAGAAAGTGCCGACGGCTGACCTCGAAGACTTGTCGCCGGGCAAGCCGGACGAAGCGGCGCACGGCGTGACCTATGCCGAGATCGATGCGTTTCTGCACGGTGAAGCGGTGCGGGACGAGGCGGCGAAGATCATTGTCGACACGTACAACAAGACTCATCACAAGCGGGTCATGCCGTTTGCGCCTTGATTTTTCAAAGGCATGAAAAAGCCCGCTGAGGAGTGATCCTAAGCGGGCTTTTTCTTTGGCCATCAGTCTTTCGGTGAAGCAGATGGCCTCTTCGCGAGCAGGCTCGCTCCCACATTGGCCCTGATTACTTGACGACGATAGTGCCTTTCATCATCGAGATGTGCCCAGGGAACGAGCAGAAGAAGCCGTAGTCACCGTCAGCTACCTTGGCCACATCGAAGGTCACCGAATCGGTTTCCTTGGCGCCGATGATCTTGGTGTGCGCGATGATGCGGGCGTCGCCATCCTTCAGGTAGTTCTTGTCGATACCGGCTGCCAGGCCGTCGGTAGCGATTGGCTGCATGTCAGCTTTTTTGCTGATCACCAGGTTATGGCCCATGACGTTCTTCGGCAGGCTGCCGGAGTGGGTCAGTTCGACGGTGAAGGTCTTGCAGCTCTTGTCGATCACGATTTCCTTGGTGTTGAAGGTCATCTGATCGGTGGAATCAACGGTGGTTTTGCACTCGGCAGCCATCAATTGGCTGCTGGCCAGCGCCAGCAGGGATACCGCAACAACTTTGGAAAACATGGTGAATCTCCAAGGCAGGGTTAACAAAAACACTAGTGGTGGAAAGACTGCCTGAAATCATCGCAAGTTCATATGACTTGAGTCAAAAATTGTATACAACTTTCAGGCTATGACACTCATCGACACAATCTAACGGCCATTTCGTACGGCCAGCCCTATGATCGGCCCACCTACTGAAACGGAGTGCAAGTCATGTTCTTTAACGGTCTGTTGTGCAGCTTGCTCGCCGCCTACGCCTGTGGCGCCAGCGGTACTTTTGAATCACCTGAACGCGAAGTCTAGTCCTTGGAGCGCAGCGTGCCAGCCGTTACCCTGTGCGCCTGATCGACTCAGGAGTAACGCATGTCGCTGAAATCCGTTTGTGTGTTTTGCGGTGCCAACGCCGGTACCGTGCCGGCTTACACCGAAGCTGCCGTGGCCCTTGGCCGGGCATTGGCCGAGCGAAATCTGACGCTGGTCTACGGCGGCGGCGCGGTCGGCTTGATGGGCATTGTGGCTGATGCCGCGCTGGCCGCTGGCGGCGAAGTGATCGGCATCATTCCGCAAAGCCTGATGGACAAAGAGATCGGCCACAAGAGCCTGACGCGCCTGGAAGTGGTCGACGGCATGCATGCGCGCAAGGCGCGGATGGCCGAACTCAGCGATGCATTCATTGCCCTGCCCGGCGGCCTCGGCACGCTGGAGGAGCTGTTCGAAGTCTGGACCTGGGGCCAGCTCGGCTACCACGGCAAGCCTTTGGGGCTGCTGGAAGTGAACGGTTTCTACAGCAAACTCACGGCTTTTCTCGATCATATCGTCGGCGAAGGCTTCGTTCGCGCGCCACACCGTGACATGCTGCAAGTGAGCGAATCGCCAGATTCCCTGCTCGACGCCCTCGATCAGTGGCAGCCGACCGTCACACCCAAGTGGGTCGACCAAAAACCCGGTTAACCCCCGGACACCGATACAGGGCAGAATACGCGCCGCTCAACCTCACCTTCGACCCCAGAGGATCGCCCATGGCCAAACCCAATTACTCCTTCGCCAAACGTCAACGAGACCTGGCAAAGGAACAGAAGAAAGAGGAAAAGCTTCAGCGCAAGAAGCAAACCGCTGAAGAAGCGGCACTGAACCCTGACGGTGAAGTGGCGACCGATGATGATGTTGATGCATCCGATGCACCGAAAGATCAGACGCCCGACGCCTGAGCCCCACCGGGTTTGATGATCGAATCAGACCCTGCGGATTTGTGACGGGGCTGGCAGTTCTGCTGCCGGCCCTCACAGCCCTGCTTTCCCTGAAACACCAAAATCCCCTGTGGGAGCGAGCCTGCTCGCGAATGCGATATATCTGTTACAAATCTATTGGCTGACCTGACGCTTTCGCGAGCAGGCTCGCTCCCACATTTGAAGACTCATCAATTCTGAGGCATCACCGTAACTCGCACTTCCGGGTCGTGATTACCGCCACCGAGAATCACTCCGCGCAACGGCGACACATCGGAGAAATCCCTTCCCCACGCCAACGTGATGTGTTCCAGCGCCGGCCGCACATTGTTGGTCGGATCGAAATCCACCCAGCCCGATACCGGACAGAACACCGATACCCACGCATGCGAGGCGTCGGCGCCGATCAGGCGTGGCTGTCCCGGCGGCGGCTGGGTCAGCAGGTAGCCGCTGACATAACGCGCCGCCAGACCGCGCGAGCGCACACAGGCCAGCATCAGATGAGCGAAGTCCTGACACACGCCGCGTCGACGCTCCAGCACTTCCACCAGCGGTGTCGCCACCTGGGTGGCTTCGGCATCGAAGGTGAATTCGCTGAAGATCTTCTGCATCAGCGCCTGCACGCCGAGCAGCAACGGTCGCCCTGGCGGAAAACAGCTTTGCGAGAACTCGACGAAGCTGCGCTTCAAATGCACATAAGGTGACTGGAACCGGTAGCGACAGGCTTCGAGCAAGTCGGCGGACAACGGCTGACTGCTGTAGGTCAGCGCATCGCGGGTCTGCTCCCACGCTGGCGACTGGTTGAAATCCAGCGCCGGCCGCGCCAGCACTTCGACCGTCAGCCGGGCGTTGACCTGCAATTGGTCATGGGGCCGCTCAAAGGCCAACCGCGTCAGCGGATTGCCGAAAACATCCAGCTCATCCCGGCGCATGGTCGGTTCGGGGCTGATCAGCAACTGCTGCTCGGTGCAGCGCTGCCAGCTGCATTCGCGCGGCCACAGGTGCGCCAGTTGCTGCGCGAGGGAGACCGGGCTGTCGTAGTGATAACAGGTGTCGTGAAAGATCTGGTACTGAGCGCTCATCACACGGACACCGTTCGCTGGCTGACATCATCGACATGGGCGAAATGGCGCAGGGCCAGACGATCCGATACCTGGCCGCTGGCTTCGGCGATTTCCTGCAACAGATCGGCCAGACCATCCAGCGCGGCACGTACGCTGGATTTGCCGAACAGCGGGTTCTCCAGACAACCGAGATCAAACCGCGAGAGGCGTTCGACCAGCTGCGGCAGCGCGGTTTCGCGAGGTGCGCCGAAGTCGTCGTTCAAGCGTTTCAGCGTGCGGGTGACCAGTTTCAGCTGAAACAGCACCGCGTGGGGGTTCTGCTCATCCAGCAACAGCAGATCGAGCACCGGAATCAGTTGCGCCACTGCCAGATAGCGCGAGCGGTAGGTGATGCTGCTGTTACCCAACTCCAGCAACCACTCAAGCCCCGCCTGATCGAACGCACCCGCACCGCGCAGAAACGCGGCGAGGCTGCTGCTGAGAAATTGCAGGCGTTCGATGCGCCGGCCAATCATCAGAAAGCGCCAGCCTTCGTCACGGGTCATGTCATCCAGCGCAAACCCCGACAGCGCTGCCAGCGACATCACCAGACGGTTGAGGAAATCCAGCAGTTCGCCGAAGTCCGGTTCATCGACTTCCAGCTCCAGCGCCTCGCGCTGCAACTCGACCAGCGCCTGCCAGTTTTCCCGGGACAGCTTGCCGCGCACTTGCGACGCAGCCCACTGCAAGCGCTGCAAGTTGGAACGCAGGCTGAACGACCAGTCCTCGCCCAGCAGCGCAGCGAGCAGGCGCTCCGGCAGTTCGCCTTCATCGGGCAACAGCGCCAGCCGCTCGCCGAGATCGACCGCCGCCTGCAACGCCTGCGGATCATCGCCATCGACGTAACGCGTGAGCATGATGCGCAGCAGCCGCGCGCTGTCGTCGCAGCGTTCGCAGTAGCGGCCGAACCAGAACAGATTCTCCACTACCCGCGATGGCAGGTAAGGATCGCGCCGCACCAGATCGTGCACGCCGACATTGCGCTGCGCCTTCCACTGCTCGCCACTCGGCGCACGGTCGCTGAGCACCCAGGTGTCCTTGCTCGCCCCGCCGCGCTGCATCGACACCACTTCGGCATCAGCCTCGGCCGCCACTCGGGTCAGACCGCCCGGCAACACGCGGTAGCCGTCGTGGCTGGCCACCGCATACATGCGCATGCCGATCGCGCGGGGTTGCAGATGACCGTCTTCGGCTTGCCACACCGGCGCCTGCGACAGTTGCGCAAGCTCTTGCGCGACGTAGGCATAAGGCCGTGCCTGCATACGCTGCGCCAGCTCGAGGCGCTGGCTTTCACTCAAATCACGGCCGAAAACAGGCGCGAAGCTCTGCGACGGGAACGCCGGTTTGATCAACAGCTCCGGAAGTTTTTCCAGCGCCTGCGCCAGCACCGGCGCTTCACCGCACCACCAGGTGGCGATCGACGGCAGGATCAGTTCCTCGCCGAACAGGAACTGATTGATCTTCGGCAAAAAACCCAGCAGGCCCGGCGATTCCAGCACGCCGCTGCCGAGCGCATTGGCCACCAGCACCCGCCCCTGCCGCACCGCCTCAAGCAGACCGGGGACGCCAAGCGCCGAGTCGGTACGCAGTTCCAGCGGGTCGCAGAAATCATCGTCGAGGCGACGCATGATCGCGTGCACCCGGCGCAGGCCACTGAGGGTTTTCAGGTAAACGGTGGCATTGCGCACCGTCAGATCGCCGCCCTCGACCAGCGGATAGCCGAGCTGGCGCGCCAGGTACAGATGTTCGAAATAACTTTCATTGAACCGCCCCGGTGTCAGCAGCACCACCAGCGGTGCGTCATCGCCCTCCGGTGCCTGACGGGCCAAAGTTTCCTGCAAGGTGCGGAAGAAACCGGCCAGATGCTGGACCTTAAGATCCCGGTACAAATCGGGAAAGGCGCGGGAGACGATGGTGCGGTTTTCCAGCGCATAGCCGGCCCCGGATGGCGCCTGGGTGCGATCGGCAGTGACCCACCAGCGACCATCCGGTGTGCGCGCCAGATCCACGGCATACAAATGCAAAAAGGCTGATTCGGGCGGGGCAATGCCCTGACAGGGCCAGAGAAAATTGTTGTGTCCGAATACCAGCTCGGCGGGCAGCAGGCCTTCGCTGATCAACCGCTGCGGACCGTACAGATCCGCCAGCACTGCATTGAGCAAGCGCGCACGCTGAGCGATGCCGGCGGACAATTGCTGCCATTCATCTGCCGCGATCACATGGGGCAGCAGATCCAGCTCCCACGGCCGGTCAGCGCCCTTGGGATCGGCATAGACGTTGTAGGTGACGCCGTTTTCCTGAATCTGCCGCGCCAGCAAGGCTTGGCGCTGCACCAGTTGCGCCGGACTGCTGCGCTGCAACTGATCGAACAGGCGCTGCCAATGCGAGCGCACCGCGCCGCTGCCGTCGAGCAGTTCGTGATAGGTGCCCGCGGTCAGCGGGTAGCGGTCTAGCAGGTCAGGCATGGAAAGCTCGGCAGACAGCAGGGAACGGTCAGACTAACGCAGGCACATGACACGCGGATATACGAAAAATCCGCGTGTTGCGCAGGCTCTAGAAACGGCGCAGATCGATGGTCATCGGTAGCTCGTCATTGATTTCTACTTTGGGTACGGGAAGTTTCCCCGGCGTGTGTCCGAGGCGGAAAAACCGCGCCATGCGCCGGCTCTCCGCTTCATTGGCGTTGACCGGCAAGGTTTCGTAATTGCGCCCGCCGGGATGGGCCACGTGATACTGGCAACCGCCCAGCGAACGCCCCATCCAGGTATCGAGCAGGTCGAATACCAATGGTGCGTGCACCGCTATGGTCGGATGCAGACAGTTGGCTGGTTGCCAGGCCCGAAAGCGCACCCCGGCGACAAACTCGCCTACTCGTCCGGTCGGGTGCAACGGCACCGCGACGCCATTACAGGTCAGCAGATAGCGCTGTGGCGGCAGGCCGTTGAGCTTGACCTGCAAGCGCTCCAGCGATGAATCGACGTAGCGCACCGTGCCGCCCGCCGAGCCCTCCTCGCCCAGCACATGCCAGGGTTCAAGCGCCTGACGCAGCTCCAGCTCGATGCCATTGACGGCGTAGTCGCCGACCTTGGGAAAACGAAATTCCAGATGCGCCGCGAACCACTCGGCGCGCAACGGGTAGCCAGCGTTGTTGAGTTCGACGATAACGTCGGCGAAATCCTCTTCGATAAAGTGCGGCAGCAGAAAGCGGTCGTGCAGCTCGGTGCCCCAGCGCGCCAGTTTCGCCGGCGCGTAAGGCTCGCGCCAGAACCGCGCGACCAGCGCCCGCAGCAACAACTGCTGAGCCAGACTCATGCGCGCATGGGGCGGCATTTCAAAAGCGCGCAGTTCCAGCAAGCCAAGACGCCCGGTGGCGCCGTCCGGTGAATACAGTTTGTCGATGCAGAATTCGGCGCGATGGGTATTGCCGGTGACGTCGATCAGCAAATTGCGCAGCAGTCGATCGACCAGCCACGGTGCACATTCCTCGCCCGGTTCCGGCATTTGCGCAAAGGCGATTTCCAGTTCGTACAAGGCGTCATTGCGCGCCTCATCAACCCGTGGAGCCTGGGACGTCGGACCAATGAACAGCCCGGAAAACAGGTACGACAGCGAAGGATGGTTGTGCCAGTAACTGATCAGGCTGCGCAGCAGATCCGGCCGCCGCAGAAACGGTGAGTCCGCTGGTGTCGCGCCGCCGAGGACGAAATGATTGCCGCCGCCGGTACCGGTGTGGCGCCCGTCGATCATGAACTTTTCGGTGGTCAGGCGGGTTTGCCGTGCCTGTTCATAGAGAAACTCGGTGCGCTCGACCAACTCGTCCCAGCTTGCCGATGGCTGCACGTTGACCTCGATCACGCCCGGGTCCGGAGTGACACGGAAATTGCTGAGGCGCGGATCACTTGGTGGTTCATAGCCTTCCAGCAGCACCGGGCAATGCAATTCTTCGGCAGTGGCCTCAATGGCCGAGACCAGTTCCAGATAATCCTCGACCCGCTCCAGCGGCGGCATGAACAGATACAGCCGGCCTTCGCGGGCCTCGGCGCAGAATGCGGTACGGGTCAGCCAGTCGGCGGACTCATCGATTTTCGGCACCCGCTCATCCAGCGCAGCAGGTTCGCCGTGCACACCGAGCTGCGCCGGATCCGGCAGTTCAGCGAAGTCCTGATTCGGATCGTTGGGATAGATGAACGGATATTCCGCCGCTTTCACCCACGGCTGCGAGGCCAGCGGCAAGCGGTAACCCAGCGGCGAATCCCCCGGCACCAAGCGACAGTGCTCATCGCGCAGATACCAGCGCCCGCTCTGCCATTGATCGCCCTTGGCCGTGCGCGCCAGCGGCAGCACTTGGCCGATCACCTTGTTCAGGCCCTGACTGAAGACCTTGCGCAATCGCGCGCGCTCCAATGGCTCTTCCAGACGCGAATCTTCGGCGCTGACGTTGCCGGGCAACGCGCCCTCGCGCCAGAGGTAATAGAGATGATCCTCGTAAGCCGGGAAGACGAAGCGCGCAGGCAACTTCAGACGCTCGGCGACGCTGGCGAGAAAGCGTCCGGCCAGTGCGCCGTCGGCGCCATAGTCCTGCTGTTCGTCGGCGATCAATGCGTCGTTGTGCCAGATCGGCTGACCGTCGCGGCGCCAGTAACAATTGAGCGACCAGCGCGGCAACTGCTCGCCGGGATACCACTTGCCCTGGCCGAAATGCACCAGCCCCTGTGGTGCGTATTGCTTGCGCAGGCGCTGAAACAGTTCGGCGGACAGCCGGCGCTTGTCCGGCCCCAGCGCGGCGGTGTTCCATTCGGCGCCGTCCGGATCGTCGATGGAGACGAAGGTCGGCTCGCCGCCCATGGTCAGGCGCACATCGCCTTCGAGCAGGTCGGCATCGATCTGCCGGCCCAGTGCCTGGATCGCCCGCCACTGTTCATCGGTGTAGGGCTTGGTGACGCGTGGCGCTTCCCAGATTCGCTCGACCGACATTTCATGGCTGAACTGCGTCTCGCAAGGTTCGACCAGACCACTGATCGGTGCCGCCGAGGACGGATCGGGACTACAGGCCAACGGAATATGCCCTTCCCCAGCGAACAACCCGGACGTGGCATCGAGGCCGATCCAGCCGGCACCCGGCAAATACACCTCGCACCAGGCGTGCAGGTCGGTGAAGTCGACGTCGGTGCCGGACGGGCCGTCGAGGCTTTTCACGTCGGCGGTCAGTTGAATCAGGTAGCCGGAAACAAACCGCGCCGCCAGACCGAGATTGCGCAACAGCTGCACCAGCAACCATGCCGAATCACGGCAGGAACCGGAGGCGTGTTGCAGTGTGTGCTCCGGAGTCTGCACGCCGGGCTCCATGCGGATCAGGTAGCCGATGTCTTCACTGAGGCGCTGATTGAGCGCCACCAGAAAATCCACCGCCGGCAGTGGCGTGCGGTCGATGCTGTCCAGGTAAGCCTTGAACGTTGGCGTCAGCGGCAGGGTTTCGAGGTACGGCGCCAGCTCCTTGCGTTCATCGGCGGCGTAGCTGAACGGAATTCTCTCGGCGTACGGTTCGAGGAAGAAGTCGAACGGATTGAACACCGCCATTTCCGCGACCAGATCGACTTCGATGCGCAGCTCTGCGGTTTTTTCGGGGAACACCAGACGTGCCAGGTAATTGCCCTGGGGGTCCTGCTGCCAGTTGATGAAATGCTGCTCGGGCGAGACTTTCAGCGCATAGGAAAGAATTCGCGTGCGGCTGTGGGGCGCCGGGCGCAGGCGGACGATCTGCGGGCCGAGTTCGACAGCGCGGTCGTAGCGATAATGCGTGACGTGATGCAATGCGACATGAATCGACACGGCGTGCCTCCTGCGAGCCTTGGGCGTATGGGAAAGCGCGCAAGACTTATGCCATGCACAGGCTTGCGCGCTTTCGCGAAATGCTCAAGGCAGTACAGCACCAAAACCGGGCGATGCGAGGAAATGCTTGGACTCAGTTGCACGCAAATGTTGCGGACGCTGATTCTTGCGGTGTTTGATCGGACGCTTTCGCGAGCAGGCTCGCTCCCACATTTGGAATGCGTTCCCCTGTGGGAGCGAGCCTGCTCGCGAAGAGGCCAGCGGCAACAACTTGATCATTCCCACGCTCTGCGTGGGAATGCAGCCCGTGACGCTCCGCGTCACAACCATGTTCGACAATACTGCGAGTAACGGCTGGAACGCGGAGCGTCCCGAGAGGCATTCCCACGCGGAGCGTGGGAACGATCAGCAAAACGCCAACCCGAAGGTTGGCGTTCTGTTCAGCTCAAGCAGTGTTTAGCGCGGCACGACCGGCTTGCGTGTCGGCTTCGGCCCTTTGCCTTTGGCCGCATCCTTGCGCTCCTTGGCCGCCTGCTGGTTGCGGGCGAATGCCGCAGCCTTGGCCTGTTCACGCTTGTCCCACGGATTACCGCCATCACTGGCACGCGGCGGCAGACCGGTGTGCTGGGTGAGAATCTTGGTGGTCTTCTCTTTGGCGACCTTGTGGCTGCCGGCCGGCGTCGAGTTCTTGCGACGGGCGCTCTGGTAGCTGTCGGTGGCCGGCTGATGCGCCGGGATCAGTTGATCCTTGCCCGGGCCGATCAGATCGGCGCGGCCCATGCGGATCAGCGCTTCACGCAGCATCGGCCAGCCTTTCGGGTCGTGATAACGCAAGAACGCCTTGTGCAGACGACGCTGATCTTCGCTCTTGACGATGGTCACGCCGTCGCTCTTGTACGTCACCTTGCGCAGCGGGTTCTTGCCCGAGTGGTACATCGCCGTGGCGGTGGCCATCGGCGACGGGTAGAACGCCTGCACCTGATCGGCGCGGAAGCCATTGCCCTTGAGCCACAGAGCAAGGTTCATCATGTCTTCGTCGGTGGTGCCCGGGTGGGCAGCGATGAAGTACGGAATCAGGTACTGCTCCTTGCCCGCTTCCTTGGTGTACTTCTCGAACATGCGCTTGAACTTGTCATAGCTGCCGATGCCCGGCTTCATCATCTGGTTGAGCGGACCTTCCTCGGTGTGCTCCGGGGCGATCTTCAGATAACCGCCGACGTGGTGAGTCACCAGCTCCTTGACGTATTCCGGCGACTCGACGGCGAGGTCGTAACGCAAACCGGAGGCGATCAGGATCTTCTTCACACCCGGCAGGGCACGGGCGCTGCGATACAGCTGAATCAGCGACGAATGGTCGGTGTTCAGGTTCGGGCAGATACCGGGGAACACGCACGAAGGCTTGCGGCAGGCGGATTCGATTTCCGGGCTCTTGCAGGCGATGCGGTACATGTTCGCAGTCGGGCCGCCGAGGTCGGAAATGACCCCGGTGAAACCCGGCACCTTGTCGCGGATCTCTTCGATTTCGCGAATGATCGACTCTTCGGAACGGTTCTGGATGATGCGGCCTTCGTGCTCGGTGATCGAGCAGAAGGTGCAGCCACCAAAGCAGCCACGCATGATGTTCACCGAGAAACGGATCATGTCGTAGGCCGGGATCTTCTCCTTGCCGTACGCCGGGTGCGGCACACGGGCGTAAGGCATGCCGAACACGTAGTCCATTTCTTCGGTGGTCATCGGAATCGGCGGCGGGTTGAACCAGACATCGAGCTCGCCATGCTTCTGCACCAGCGCACGGGCGTTGCCCGGGTTGGTTTCCAGGTGCAACACGCGGTTGGCGTGGGCGTAAAGAACCGGGTCGTTGCGCACCTTCTCCATCGACGGCAGACGAATCACGGTCTTGTCACGGGTCATGCGCGGGCTGGCCAGGATCTGCACGACCTTGGCTTCCTGCGGATCTTCGACCGGGCCTTTTTCCTGCTCGATGGCGCAGGCCTGGGTGTCCTGGGTATTCACGTACGGGTTGATGATCTTGTCGACCTTGCCCGGACGGTCGATGCGCGTGGAGTCGACTTCGTACCAGCCCTGTGGCGTGTCGCGACGGATGAACGCGGTGCCGCGCACATCGGTGATGTCTTCGATCTTGTGGCCCCACGACAGGCGCTGGGCAACTTCGACAATGGCCCGCTCGGCGTTGCCGTACAGCAGAATGTCGGCGCTGGCGTCGATCAGGATCGAGTTGCGCACGCGATCCTGCCAATAGTCGTAGTGGGCGATGCGGCGCAGCGAGGCTTCAATGCCGCCGAGCACGATCGGCACATGCTTGTAGGCTTCCTTGCAGCGCTGGCTGTAGACCAGACTGGCGCGATCCGGACGCTTGCCGGCCATGCCGCCGGGCGTGTACGCGTCATCGGAACGGATTTTCTTGTCCGCGGTGTAACGATTGATCATCGAGTCCATGTTGCCCGCCGCGACGCCGAAGAACAGGTTCGGCTCGCCGAGCTTCATGAAGTCGTCTTTGGACTGCCAGTTCGGCTGCGCGATGATCCCGACGCGGAAGCCTTGCGACTCCAGCAGCCGGCCGATGATCGCCATGCCGAACGACGGATGATCGACGTAGGCATCACCGGTAACAATGATGATGTCGCACGAATCCCAGCCGAGCTGATCCATCTCCTCCCTGCTCATCGGCAGGAATGGCGCTGGCCCGAAACATTCGGCCCAATATTTTGGATAGTCAAATAACGGCTTGGCTGCTTGCATGTCGACGACCGGTGTTGAAGTGAAAAATCGCGGGCGCGGAATATAGCACAAATTTTGACCAATTCCGACGACGGTGGTCGGTTTCTCTGCGAGCTGGTCTCGCGCAGCCAGCCCGCGACACATCACGAGTTTTCGCTGAGCGTACGACGCACCAAAACGGCAAGGAAGCCGCCCGCCCGCAGCACTCCCCCGGGAGTAACGGGGCATTCAACGTAAAGGAAGACAGGCAATGTCACCCAAACCGCCAATCAGAGGTATTACAACCGTCTCGGTCCATAATCCGCGACCCGATTATTCGCTAACCCGGCCTGGTTTCCCCCTGTCCTTCGATGGCACGTCGGGGCTCAGGATTCCCACGCGCCCGACGACAACGATCGCAACAGCGATCGATCACGTGCTCAACCACATTATCCCCATGCCTGCGCGGGCGGCGGTCAGAACGGCAGCGGTAGCGCAATCTGTTGCCTTTGTGCACGACCGCCCTTTGAAGGATTACTGGATCACTTCGCTGGTTGTGCTGCCGGCGGCCGATGCCGAAGGCATGTCGACGCTCAATGGACGCCAGTATGTCCAGGTACCGGAGGGTGGCACCGTACAGGTGAGTCTGGACTCGGCCAGCGGTTTCTACCGGGCAAAATTGCCCAGCGAATTGCACGCGTCGGGACCGCTATTGCGCTTCGATACCGACAGCCGTCTCTGGCAGCCCATCGACACCTCGGCGCCCTCCACCTACCCCTTGTCCACTACCCGGCTGGAGGCGTTTCGCACCGATCTGGATTTCAGCACGGTCGAGCCGGACGGCGATGGCCTGTTGCGCTTCAACGGCAAACTCTATGTGCAGATCGAGAGCTACGCCTATCAGGTTCTGCATGATCTCGACGCCTCGACACCGCACAGAGCGGTGATGCGCATCGTTCGCCCTGAAGATCCGATCGCCGCCGATGCGACAAACGTTTACGTCGCATCACGTCCCGGCAGGTCGGAAGCGATTACTTTCAATGCTCAATCCGGCTGGCGCGGAACCTCCTTGACAGGTGTAGCCGGAATGCCGAGAGGCGCAGCGGCGCGACCCTCAGACTTATGGCTGCATCTGGAGGTGACAGTCGCACTCGAGGGTATCAACAAGCGGATCAAGCAGGATCAGGATAAACGTGAACAGCTGATAAACGCCTGGCTGGAGGCGAGTAACGCGCAGGGAGAGCATGCGCAAACCGTTCGACGCGAAACAATGGCGCTGCTTGATCGCGAGGTTCACTGCCACAAAGAACTGAAACACCTTGGAAAGGCGCTGAAATACTACGAGGAGCATAAATCCTCGATCAAGCGCTTCATGAAGCAGGACGCTTACCTGAACAACATAATCAGGCTGCAAAAAAAACAGATGCTCGCCTATCAGCAACTGATCGAATGCGGCTTGACGCGCCACGCCCTGGAGGGTCCGATGATCGACCTCGACCCGGAGCGGCTTCCGCGAACAGTCAACGTTCTGGGCAGGATGCTGAGTCATCTGAAAGAGCGCCAGCAAATCGCCGACAATCTGGTGAACAAATGGCGGGTCTCTCCAGACGAGTTCAGCGCGGATGTTCTTTCACCAATGGACACCCATAACGTTGTTGCCTCTTGGGTCCTGACCAAAAGTCTGATGCTGGATACCCCACAATCGGCCGGCAACGCCCCTCTGGCATCGGAACTGGCCACCCGCTTTGGTCAGGTGACCTTTGTTTACGGAGCGCTTGGCGCAGTTCCCGAGGTTTCCCACCCTGCCGTATTGAATAACCTGTTCCAGGAATGCACAGCCATCCGCCACTGGTTCGAACGCCTTGATCTGGCACCGGGGGAGCAGCACGCCACTTCACGCAGGGAGATCACTGCGGAAATCGAAATATTCGAGCAGACGCTGGTAGGCCGCTTGAACCAGTTTCTCCATCAGGCTGACCGTCCGGTGCTGACGTTCGACCAGCAGAACATTGATTTCGAGTTCATTCCGGCCCAGGACAGAAGCGGTCTCCAACCGCCGCCCAAGCTCATCTTTCGGGCAAAGAAAAACGGCGTCTACAAGCTCAATGTCGGCGAGTCTCGACGCACCGCGCAAAACGAAGAGGTGATTGAGGTCCGCAACCTCCACAATCCCAGGCAGCCGTCACAGACCTATGACCGAGGACGCGGTGAATGGCGTTCGCCGCGGACAACGCCGCAGAGGAGCTTGCCGTCATTGGTTGCCGAAGCCACTCGGCACCTTGACCGTGTCGACGCGCATGTCCGCGCTGCCCTCCACGAAGAACGGCAAAGAAACCATCCGGACAACATTGTCGAGATGCTCGAAAGCAGCGCCGGGGCAATGGATGACACCGTATTGCAGTTGCAGCGGGCGGAACCGGCCCATGATGAGACCGCCGCGCTGATTCGACGCCTGCAGGACGCCAGTGAACGTCTGCGCAATGAGGGCGAAAACATCCGCCTGCGAATCTATAAGGACAAGCATGTTCTGAACGTCGACCGACTGCTGTACCTGATCGACAAGGGCCACGTGAACGCCCGGAAAATCGAGAGCCGATTGAAACGTGGCAAGGGTTCGGACCGGCAATATCTCGACATCTATCTAGTCACCGATGCACATACCCACGATCCCCTCTGGCACGCACATTTCCATTATGCGAGACAGGATTCCCCGGACTTGAATTTCAACGTGCGCGGCGCGCATTTGAAAACCCTTGAACAAAGCAGCAGGGGTATTCAATCGCAGCGCAGGGAAGAACTGGCGCAGCGGCCGCATCAACCTGTCTGGCGCGAATATCTCGATGGACGCACAGCGCAGAAAATCTTCGACCTCGCCGCCGCCTCCGCTCACCCGATGACACAGCCTCAGGCAATGACGCCGAACAGGCCGGCAGCTTCCGCTGAAGAAGCTACCGTGCAACGACTACAAGGAATGTAAGACATGCCAAGCAAACCGCCGTCGAAAGTGACGCTTCCCGGTCATTCACATATTCGACCGGACACATCCATGGATACGCCCCCGCCACGCCTCAACCTGACCCCGCGCCCCGGCCTGGATCCGACCACGTTGAGCGGCCCGTCAATCCGCGCGAACAGGCCCACAGACGGTATCGATCCTGATGCAATCGTTCCTGCTCCCAACGTCACAGTGCAGGCGATTGCTTCAATGCATGACGCCTTCGCTCATGTGGGCCACCCGCCTGAGCATTACCGGCTCAGTGCAACGATCGGCTTGCCCGATGCCGACGCTGAAGGCCTGAGAACATTCAAGGGCCGCCATTACGTGGAAATGACCGATGGTGGCTTCGTGCAGGTGGGCAAGGATGCGCAGAGCGGCCTCTGGCGCGCCAGGCTGGCCAGTGAATCGATCCCCTCCGGACCGCTGATGCTGCACGACCCCGAGAGTGGTCGATGGCATGCGCTGGAATTTTCGCAACCAAGCACCTTCGCTTTATCGGGGGCGCGTCTGCAGGCGTTTCGCACGCCGCTCGACTTCAGCACCAGCTCACCCGACAGCGACGGGCTGCACCGCCATGACGGCAAGCTCTATGCAGTGATCGATAATCACGGCTATCAGGTCTTGCACGATCCCGATGCGTCGACGCCTCTGGCCGAAGTGATGCGCATCGTTCGCCCGCAAGATCCTGTCGCCGCCGACATCGACAACATCTACAGCGCTACGCGCCCGGGCAGATCCGAGCCTGTGGTGTTCGATGCCCGTCAGGGCTGGCAAGGCATCGTAGTCGGCGGAGCCGGCGGAATGCAGCGTGGCAGTCCCGACCAACCGGCTTCACCGGGGCTGCGGGAACGGCTCAACACCGCGTTCAACCGACTGCGCACGCCACAATCGCGACTGCGAAAACTTTATCCCTCTCTGGACAGCGAGCAGATCCGCACGCTGCTGAGCCCCCACGGCGACGATGTACAAGGCTTCTTGACCCGCGTCGAGACTGAATACAAGACCTTGAAGCTGGAACTCGCGACGTGGCTGAAGACCAGTGCGCTGGCCGGCGGGGCGACCCATCCCTCGGTGGAGCGCGCCGCGCAAGAGATCAAGCGTTGCTGGAAACGGCAGACGGGAACAACGCTGCAGCTGGATCTTGGCGGCGCCGGCATCGCTGCGCTCTCGGCAGATTTCAGCCATGTACGCACGCTGCACTTGCAGGCGGTGGCATGGTCGGCGGGCTCCGAAACTTTTCTCAAGCGGTTCACAGCCCTTGAGCGCTTGAAAATCAACGCTTCGGCGCTCGATACACCGCCGGCGAACCTCACGCAGATGCCCGGCCTGAAGGAACTGGACCTGCGAGCGAACCGCATTGAACTGAGCGAGCAAACCGCCGGCGAGCTGGCTTCGCTCAGCCAACTGGAAAGCCTTGATCTGTCGGACAACCCGCTGGGCAAGACCCTGGACTTCAGCGGCATGCTCCAGCTCAAGACCGTGAGTCTGCGCAACACCGGGCTGGATGAATGGCCAACCGGGCTGCGAGATCAGCTAGCGATAGAGTCAATCGATCTGCGCAACAACCGATTGCGCGAAATTCCGCAGGCGATCATCAATCCGGCGAGTGATCAGTTGCTCGACATCGCCAACATCAACCGCGTCACCCTGATCGAAGGCAATCCCTTCGCCAGCGGTTATTGGCGGCGGCTGGAAGTCTATTGGCAGCGGGTTACGGCGCAATACCCGGCACTGATTACCAGCGCACGCACGGCTGCATTCCGGATTGATGGCGACATTCCAGAAGTCGCCATGCTGCTGCGGATGCATCCAGAGAGAACCCCGCAAACTGCCCGGGAATACCTGATCGGTCTGGGGGATGATGCAGAAGCCACGATCAGCCGGCGTTTCGAGGAGTTCAAGGTGCTCGACGCACAGCTGCAGGCTTACGTCGCCGACAGCACGTCGGCAGCATCCAGCGCCGCCGGCCAGGAAAAGCTTCGGGCAGAATACATTGCCCGGACTATCAAGGACTGCTGGCTCCAGGAATCGACGTCGCTCATGCTGCCAGCAGTGAACGGACCGCTACCGTCACTGACTGCCGACTTCAGTCGGTTGAAAATGCTCATCCTCAATAACGTCGTCTGGTCCGACACTGCCGACACGTTCCTGTCGCGGTTGCCTGATCTGGACATTCTGACGATCACCCGCTCCGGCCTGAAAAAATTGCCCGCAGCCATCAGCGGGATGAGCCGGCTCGCCCACCTCAATCTGACTGAAAACCAGATAAAACTCGATGAGCACAGCGCTGGTGCATTGAGTGCATTGCATCAGCTGGTTACCGTCAAGCTCTCTGACAACCCACTGCAGATACCGCCCGATTTCAGCGCGATGTCCAGACTGCAGACACTGGAGCTGAGGAACACCGGAATCAGCGAGTGGCCCCTCGGGCTGGCTGACAAGACCACCTTGACCGGCGTCGACCTCAGCAACAATAAACTGCGCAACGTCCCCGACGCGCATATCAACCCGCCTGCCGATCAATTGGCTGTGGTCGCGCGGATCAACAACCGCACGCTGATTGAGGGCAACGACTTCCCTTCGCCTTACTGGAGAAAGTTCGATGGCTACTGGCGAAGACTCAATGAACTGCATCCCGAGTTGATGACTCCAGCCCACCCCGCCGTATTCGATACTGAGAACTCGCGAGCGCAACGCTACCGAAGACTGTTTCCGGGCAAAAGCATCAAGGCCTGCCGGGATTTTATCTGGAGCCAAGACAAGGGCACTGTCGCGACCAGGCTGTTGGCGCTCGAGCAGGATTTCGCCGTGCTGAAAAACCAGTTGGATGACTGGGTTTTTTCCGGAGGCAGCAATCGTCTGCGCTATATCCGCGTCAATCAATTGCACGCCAACACTCAAACCCGCAATGAGCGCATCGAGGCACGTGACCGGATCATCAGTTGCTGGCGACGTGAAACGCCCGAGCAACACGCCTTCGACGGCACGCCGATAGGTCTTGAACTGGATTTGAGCGGTTTGACACTGCCAACCCTGCCGGATCTGAGCAGCGACTTCAGCCATGTCGGCTCACTCAAACTCAACAACATGAATCTCACCGAATCCCCGGAAGGTTTCCTGACCCGCTTCCGGCATTTGCGCTGGCTGAACATGGCGAACAATCGACTCAGGGATCTCCCTCCGGCCATCGGCGAGATGCACGGGATGACGCGGTTGTTCCTGCAGGGTAATCAACTGGAACTCACCGCCGAGACCGCGCAGATACTGGCCGGGAGAACCACTCTGAGGGCCTTGTGGATTCACGACAACCCGCACTTGAGCGTGAGCCCGGATTTCAGTGCGATCACTGACATGCGCGAGGTCGACATGTCCAATACGGGCATCGAAAGCTGGCCAACCGGACTGTTCGATCAGCCCCTGCTGGGCAAGGTCCATCTGAACGACAACCGGATCACGAGTCTGCCCGACTTTGTCGTCGCACCGGCAGCGGATCGCCTGACGCATTCGATTCAGGTCAACAGTGGCACTCAGATAAGCGGTAATCCCCTGAGCGCATACACACGAGAACGCCTGGCCGGCTACGGTGAATGGCTGAACCGCTCCGCAGCATCGCTCTACAATCCATTGAACCTGCTGACGACTTCTCTTTCGGCAGCCCACCCGCAAGCAGTGGCAACGAACTCTGTTTCGGTCTATCCGCAGTTGACCGTCGGCATGACGGCAGACGAGGCGATGATTCGCGCCGAGCAATTGAACAGGCTCAAAGCACAGGTGGGCTCAGATGGCTTTTTCAACATCATTTCCAAGCTCGCCCACCATGCCGATTTCCGCCGACAGATCTGGGACGTGGTCGATGCGATCAGCGAGAACAGCGTGCAGACACGTGCGCTGCGCAGAGACGTTTTTGATCGCGCCTGCGAGGCTGGCTGCACTGACCTTGCCGCTGCCACGTTTACAGACATGCAAGTACTGACCATGACGCACAAGGCGCGAATGCAGGCGAGGCAAGACGGCGATGGTGCTCGATTGGTGGACCTGTCCAGAAGCCTGTTCAGACTCAGACAGGTCGATGATCTGGCCGCAGCCGAAATCGCTGCGAGCAGGGCAATCGTCGACGATCCGCAAACTTCAGCGAGGGAGCGCAATATCCATCAGCTGCGCTTGCGCGACCCGCACGAGATGACGATGGCCTACCGCTTTGGGCTCAAGGATCGGCTGCAGTTACCGTTTCAGCCGCAGACACTGTCCTTTATCGGCATGGCCGGCGTCACATCGCCGATGCTGGAAGTGGCCTACCGAAAGGTCATCGCCTTGAACGACTCCCCCGATGAGTTTCAGGCTCTGGTATCGATGGATTTCTGGCAGGACTTCATCACGCACAAATACTCGTCCCGGTTCGACGCCGCACGTCAGCCCTATCAACAGAAACAGGCCGCACTGGACGCGCAGTCTGCGACAAATGCCCTGACCGAAACCGAATATCAGGCGCAAACCAATGACGTCACAGCACAGCTGGCCATCAGCGAAGCGACGCTGATCCAGGCACTGACCCGCGAGGAAATTCGCCCCGGTGACGGAGTCGAAACAACTGCAAGCAGCGAGACGGCAGCTTCGGCCGATTGAAACCGACCACGACAGCAGGCCGGATGATCCGGTCTGCTGTTACTCGTCGTCGTCGAAGTTGTAACTGCCCGGCGCGAGGTTTTCGAAGCGCGTGTACTTGCCGATGAACGCCAGCCGAATAAACCCGATCGGGCCGTTACGCTGTTTGCCGATGATGATTTCGGCAATGCCCTTGTGCTCGGTTTCCGGGTGATACACCTCGTCGCGATAAACGAACATGATCACGTCGGCGTCCTGCTCGATCGCTCCGGATTCGCGCAAGTCGGAGTTGACCGGGCGTTTGTTCGGGCGCTGTTCGAGGGAACGATTGAGCTGCGACAGGGCGACTACCGGGCAGTTGAATTCCTTGGCCAGCGCTTTCAGCGATCGCGAGATCTCGGAAATCTCGTTGGTGCGGTTGTCACCGCTGGAACCGGGGATCTGCATCAGTTGCAGGTAGTCGATCATGATCAAGCCGACATCGCCGTGCTCACGCACCAGACGCCGGGTCCGCGCGCGCATTTCCGAAGGGCTGATACCGGCGGTGTCATCGATGAACAGTTTGCGATCATTGAGCAGGTTGACCGCTGACGTCAGGCGCGGCCAGTCGTCATCTTCGAGCTGGCCGGAACGCACCTTGGTCTGGTCGATTCGGCCGAGCGAAGACAGCATACGCATGATCAGCGATTCGCCTGGCATCTCGAGGGAGTAAACCAGGACAGCCTTCTCGCTGCGCAACACGGCGTTTTCCACCAGGTTCATCGCGAAGGTGGTTTTACCCATCGACGGACGGCCGGCGACGATAATCAGGTCGGACGGCTGCAAGCCGCTGGTCTTTTCATCGAGGTCGGTGTAACCCGTAGACAGACCGGTGATGGCGTCGGCGGTGTTGAACAGGGTATCGATCCGGTCGATAGCCTTGGTCAGCAACTCATTGACGCCGACCGGGCCGCCGGTCTTGGGCCGCGCTTCGGCGATCTGGAAGATCTGCCGTTCGGCTTCATCGAGGATCTCTTCGGCGGTGCGGCCTTCGGGGTTGAAGGCGCTGTCGGCAATCTCGGTACTGATGCCGATCAGTTGGCGCAACGTCGCACGCTGGCGGACGATCTGCGCATAGGCCTTGATGTTGGCGACGGACGGGGTGTTTTTCGCCAGTTCGCCAAGATAGCCGAGGCCGCCGACTTGCGACGTCTGACCTTCCTTGTCCAGCTGTTCGGCAAGGGTCACGACGTCGATCGGCGAGTTCTGATCAGCCAGTTTGGCGATCGCTCGGAAGATCAGACGGTGGTCATGTCGATAGAAATCGCCATCGGAGACTTGATCGAGCACGCGTTCCCAGGCGTTGTTGTCCAGCATCAGACCACCGAGTACGGCCTGTTCGGCCTCGATGGAATGCGGCGGCACCTTCAGGGCAGCGGTTTGCAGATCGTATTGCTCGGGAGCGGAGATATCGTTCATGGCCACTTGAGTATTAGTGAAAAGCAGGGAATTCAGAAAGACAAAGGGCACGACCTGTAAACAGGATCGTGCCCGATGTTAACCGTCTGACGGACAAGCCGCCAGCCGATCGATGTTGCTTAAGCTGCTACCACGACAACGCGTACGGTGGCTTCAACTTCGGCGTGCAGGTGCACGGCCACGTCGAATTCACCCACGTTGCGGATGGTGCCGTTCGGCAGACGAACTTCGCTCTTCTGCACTTCAACGCCGGAGGCGGTCAGTGCGTCAGCGATGTCGTGAGTACCGATCGAACCGAACAGCTTGCCTTCGTCGCCAGCGGTGGCAGTGATGGTCACTTCCAGCTCAGCCAGTTGGGCAGCACGGCTTTCAGCCGATGCCTTACGGTCTGCGGCGGCTTTTTCCAGCTCGGCGCGACGCTCTTCGAACGCAGCCAGGTTGGCAGCGGTCGCAGCGGTAGCCTTGCCGAAAGGCAGCAGGTAGTTACGGCCGTAACCGGCCTTAACGTTTACTTTGTCGCCCAGGTTGCCCAGGTTGGCGATTTTTTCCAGAAGGATCAGTTGCATGTGAAAATCCTCTAACTTTTAACCTTCACCGTTCGCGCTGTCGGTGTCTTTCGACACGTGACGACCGCGAAAATCAATCAGGCTGTCGACAATGGCCAGAACCACGAGCAACGGATAGATCAGCTGCATGAACAACAGCAGCGTGACGTACAACCCCACCAGCCAGAAACCGGCCAGTCGCTTCTGCCCGACCAGCCCGTGAATCAGGGCCAGCCCGGCGAACACCAGCGGTACACTGCACAACGGCGTCAACATGGCCATCTGTGCACCGAGATTCGGGCCCAGAAGCATCAACGCCAGCAGTAACATCGCCGGCCCCAGCGGGATGCGGATGGCGCGAAACTCGCGACCGAAACCACCCGGGTTGTACAACAACGCCTGCCAATGCCGCCCGACAATCAGGCTCAGCACGCTGACGATCTGCAACAAGGCCGCAATCAGTCCGGTCAGGACCGGTGCAATCAGGGACGCGAAACGCGCTTGCTCATCGACCGACAATTGCTTGTAGGTCTCACCGAGAAGTGCCGGCATGACCTTTATAAGGGCCTGTGCAAGCATCTCGATCTGAGCCGCAAACGCGACCCCGAGCACCACTGAAAACACCACTCCGATCACTACGCTGACCAGCAGCGTGCGGACCCAGGATTCGCTTGCGCGCAAAACCAACGCAAGCCCCGAAGACCCCAGCAGCACCAGAAGTGCCCGTGGGTCGTCGGCATACAGCCACCAGATCAAGGCCGGCAGCAGTCCCAGCGACAGAACGCCAAGGGCGTCCGCCAATCCGCGCCGCAGCAGCACAAGGCTCCCGGCGGCAGCACCCAACCAATACAACAACGGCAATGTTGCACATCCGGCCACCACGAGAGTGGCCTGCATTCGGCCTCGCATGATGAACTCAGCTAAGGCGCGCATGCATTCAATCCTTTGCTACTTGTCGACTGCCCGGTCTCAGCGGCCGTGGCTGTCGGTGTAGGCCAGCAGGGCCAGGAAGCGGGCGCGCTTGATAGCGGTGGCCAGCTGACGCTGATAACGAGCTTTGGTACCGGTGATGCGGCTTGGAACGATTTTGCCGGTCTCGGATACGTAAGCTTTCAGAGTGTTGAGATCTTTGTAGTCGATCTCTTTCACGTCTTCAGCGGTGAAGCGGCAGAATTTACGACGACGGAAGAAACGTGCCATTTGATAGGCTCCTTAATAAGGTCCGTGGATTACTCGTCAGCGTTATCGCTGTTGTCGCTGTCATCACTGTCGGTGCCTTCGGCGCCTTCGTGCTCAGGACGGTCGCGACGCTCACGGCGCTCACTGCGGTTTTCTTCAGCCTTGAGCATCTCGGACTGGCCGGTAACGGCTTCGTCGCGACGGATGACCAGGTTACGGATCACTGCATCGTTGTAGCGGAAGTTGTCTTCCAGCTCGGCCAGGGCCTTGCCAGTGCACTCAACGTTCAGCATCACGTAGTGAGCCTTGTGAACATTGTTGATTGCGTAGGCCAGTTGACGACGGCCCCAGTCTTCCAGACGGTGGATTTTGCCGCCGTCTTCTTCGATCAGCTTGGTGTAACGCTCAACCATGCCGCCGACTTGCTCGCTCTGATCCGGGTGGACCAGAAAGATGATTTCGTAATGACGCATGAATGCTCCTTACGGGTTGTAGCCTGCCGCTCAAAAACGGTCAGACAAGGAGTGAATGACACTTATGGACTTGCTGGCGCGGGGCACATGCGTGCCTGCCGTCACAGCAAGGGGCGCAATTGTAGAGAAGGGACTGCGGGCGCGCAAGGCAATTGGTGATTATTTGAACAATCACCGGGCGACCCGTGTAGGAGCTGCCGAAGACTGCGATCTTTTGACTTTGACTTTTTCAAAGCAAGATCAAAAGATCGCAGCCTCGTTTCACTCGACAGCTCCTACAGGGGATTTGCAGCAGGTCAGGACTTCTTCGCAGTAGCCTTGGCTTTTGCACCGCGCTGGCGCTGGGCTTCGAACAGGCACACGCCGGTGGCGACCGAGACGTTGAGGCTGCTGACGCTGCCGGCCATCGGCAGGTTCACTAGATAGTCGCAGTGCTCGCGGGTCAGGCGACGCATGCCTTTGCCTTCGGCGCCCATGATCAGGATGGTCGGACCGGTCAGGTCCTGCTCATAAATGCTGACCTCGGCTTCACCAGCGGTGCCGACTACCCACAAACCGCGCTGCTGGAGTTTTTCCAACGTGCGCGCCAGGTTGGTCACGGCCACCAGCGGGATCACTTCCGCCGCGCCGCAGGCAACTTTACGCACCACCGGGGTCAGCGTGGCCGACTTGTCTTTCGGCACGATCACCGCCAGCGCACCGGCCGCATCGGCCGAACGCAGGCAGGCGCCGAGGTTGTGCGGATCGGTCACGCCGTCGAGCACCAGTAACAGCGGCGCGCCTTCGGTGCGATCGAGCAACTCGTCGAGCATCGCCTCGCCCCAGACCTGACTCGGGCTGACTTCAGCGACAACGCCCTGATGCACGCCTTCAACCCAGGCGTCCATTTCGCGACGCTCGGCCTGGCCGACCTGAACACGGTTTTCGTTGGCCAGCTCGACCAGCGTCTGCACGCGCGGATCGTTGCGGCTTTCCGCCAGCCAGATCTGCTTGACGCGCTTGGGGTGGTGACGCAGCAACGCTTCTACCGCGTGAACGCCGTAGATTTTTTCCAACTGACTCATGACTTCGCCTTCGGTTTACGCGCCCCGCCACTTTTGGCTGGAGCGGAACCCGCTTTTGGCGGGCCCTTACGGTGTTTGCTCGGTTTGGCTGGCTTGCCGTCGGTCGCCCTGTCAGGCGCCGACCGTCCGGTCTTTCCCCCGGACGCCGCTTTACCACCGTTTTTCGCATCGGCCAGCAAGGCCTTCTTCAATTCACGGCTTTTGCGCAGCTCGGCGTTTTTCGCCACGGCATCGCTCGGACGATAGGCTTCGGCAACCTTTTCCTTGGCCGGACGACGGCTGGCGGTTTTCGCTGGAGCCTTTTCTTCCGCAGCCTTGGCAGCAGGCGCAGCGGTTTCGGCGCCACGTTTCTTGCGACCGATCGGCGCGCTGATGGTTTTCTCGGCCATCTCGAAGTCAATCTTGCGCTCATCAAGGTCGACGCGCATGACGCGTACTTCAACGGTGTCGCCAAGACGGAAACTGCGACCGGTGCGCTCGCCCGCCAAGCGGTGATGCACAGGATCGAAGTGGTAGTAATCGCCCGGCAGCGCGGTGACATGCACCAGGCCTTCGACGTAGATATCGGTCAGCTCGACGAACAGACCAAAACCGGTAACAGCGGTGATTACGCCCGGGAACGATTCGCCCACGCGATCCTTCATGAACTCGCACTTGAGCCAGTTCACCACGTCACGGGTCGCCTCGTCGGCACGGCGCTCGCTCATCGAGCACTGCTCGCCAAGCTGCTCCAGCGCCGCTTCGTCGTAGGGATAGATGCGCGCTTTCGGAATGGTCATCGCACCGGCACGACGAACGTGCGGGGTGTCCTGTTTCGAATGGATCACGCTGCGGATCGCGCGGTGCGTGAGCAGGTCCGGATAACGACGGATCGGCGAGGTGAAGTGGGTATAGGCTTCGTAATTCAGGCCGAAGTGGCCGTCGTTTTCAGCGCTGTACACCGCCTGACTCAACGAACGCAGCATGACGGTCTGGATCAGATGGAAATCCGGACGATCCTTGATGCTCGCGAGCAAAGCCTGATAATCCTTCGGCGACGGACCGTCCTTGCCCTTGTGCAGGGAAAGGCCGAGCTCACCAAGGAATGCGCGCAGCTTATCCAGACGCTCTGGCGGCGGACCGGCGTGAACGCGATACAGCGCAGGGATTTCGTGCTTCTTGAGGAATTCGGCAGTGGCCACGTTGGCGGCCAGCATGCACTCCTCGATCAGCTTGTGCGCATCGTTGCGCACGGTCGGACGGATTTCCGCGATCTTGCGCTCGGAGCCGAAGATGATCCGTGTTTCCTGGGTTTCGAAATCGATCGCGCCACGCACGTGACGGGCGGCCAGCAATACCTTGTACAACGCGTAGAGCTGCTTGAGGTGCGGGACGACGTCGGTGTACTCGCCACGCAATTTGCGCGCTTCGGTAGCCTTCGGCGTTTCCAGCATCGCGCTGACCTTGTTGTAGGTCAGACGGGCGTGGGAATGGATCACCGCTTCATAGAAGCAGTAGTCGGTCATTTCGCCGGACTTGGAGATGGTCATCTCGCAAACCATGGCCAGACGATCGACTTGCGGGTTCAGCGAGCACAGGCCGTTGGACAGTTGCTCCGGCAGCATCGGAATCACGCGCTCGGGGAAGTACACCGAGTTGCCGCGAACCTGAGCTTCGTTGTCCAGCGCCGAGCCGATCTTCACGTAACTGGAAACGTCGGCAATCGCCACGTACAACTTCCAGCCACCGGAGAACAGACGCAGCTTGCCCGGTTTGGCTTCGCAGTAGACCGCATCGTCGAAGTCGCGGGCATCTTCGCCGTCGATGGTGACGAACGGCAGATGACGCAGGTCGATGCGCTTCTCTTTGTCTTTTTCTTCGACTTCCGGCTTGAGCTTGGCGGCTTCTTTTACAACTGCCTCAGGCCAGACGTGCGGGATATCGTACGTGCGCAGAGCAACGTCGATTTCCATGCCCGGCGCCATATAGTTGCCGACCACTTCGACCACATCGCCTTGCGGCTGGAAACGCGGCGTTGGCCAGTGGGTGATTTTCACCTCGACGAATTGACCGATCTGCGCATTGGCGTTGCGGCCCGGGGTGACCAGCACTTCTTGCTGAATCTTCGGATTGTCGGCAACGACGAAGCCGATACCGCCTTCTTCGAAGTAGCGGCCGACGATGGTTTCGTGAGCGCGGGAAACTACTTCGACGATCACGCCTTCACGGCGACCACGACGGTCGAGCCCGGAAACCCGGGCCAGCGCGCGGTCACCGTCGAACACCAGACGCATTTGCGCCGGGCTCATGAACAGGTCGTCGCTGCCGTCGTCCGGCACCAGGAAGCCGAAACCGTCACGGTGACCGCTGATGCGGCCGAGGATCAGGTCGAGCTTGTCCACCGGCGCGTAAGTGCCACGGCGGGTGTAGATCAGTTGAGCGTCGCGCTCCATGGCGCGCAAGCGGCGGCGCAGGGCCTCGATCTGGTCTTCGGTGGTCAGACCAAACTCTTCGACCAGTTGCTCGCGGGCAGCAGGCGAACCCCGATCGGCGAGGTGCGCCAGGATCAGTTCGCGGCTGGGAATAGGGTTTTCGTATTTTTCCGCTTCACGAGCGGCCTCGGGATCGAGGGACTGCCAATCGGCCATTAGAGAGTTTTCACCTTGTCTATATGCGGGTTAGTTTGGCATAGGCGCCGGGAAACGGGAAATTTCCGCTTCTATAAGGCTTTGCATGGCCCTGTATCGACGCTCTGATAGGGTTTTGAACGCCGCTGGTAAAAAAATTCAGTTTTTTCTGCAGTAGGGGTTTACAGTTAAAAAGGCGCTCCGTATAGTGCGCGCCATCGACGACGCACAAGCGCTTTCGATGATGCCCAGGTGGTGAAATTGGTAGACACGCCAGCTTCAGGTGCTGGTGACCTTACGGTCGTGGAAGTTCGAGTCTTCTCCTGGGCACCAATTTCGAGTTTGAGACTAGATCAGTTTCAAGACTCACACAAAACCCGCGAAAGCGGGTTTTTTGCATTTGCGGGAAAGCTTTTGTTCACACTGATTTATTAAAACCAAATCAGGGGTTTACAGATCAAAAAGGCCTCCGTATAGTGCGCCACATCAACAGCGGCAACGCTTGCGATGATTGCCCAGATGGTGAAATTGGTAGACACGCCAGCTTCAGGTGCTGGTGACCTTACGGTCGTGGAAGTTCGAGTCTTCTTCTGGGCACCAATTCAAATTCAAGGTTCACGCCTTGGATTTCACAAAAACCCGCGAAAGCGGGTTTTTGCGTTTCTGGCTTCCTGAATTTCGCCATCCCTACAAGACTGCCAGTCGCCCCACAAGGCGCACATGAGAAACAATATCGTTTATCATTGTTGCAAGTTTTTGCAATGCGACAGTGAGGAACCCTGCGAATGACGTTTCGAAATACCCTGCGCCGAGGCCTGACCTTCACCCTCCTCGGCCTGGCACTCGCCACTCCCCTCACCCAGGCTGCCGATGCGGTTTCCCTGACTCTCTACAACGGCCAGCACAAGGAAGTCGGCGACGCGATTGCCAAGGCTTTCGAAGCCAAGACCGGCATCCACGTCAACGTGCGCAAAGGCAGCAGCAACCAGCTCGCCAGCCAGATCATCGAAGAAGGCGACCGCTCCCCCGCCGATGTGATCTACACCGAAGAGTCGCCGCCGCTGAATAACCTCGGCGAACAGGGTCTGCTGGCCAAGGCCGATGACGCCACGCTGGCAGTTCTGCCGGAAAAATACGTCGCCGCCAATGGCACCTGGATCGGCGTTACCGCCCGCGTACGCGTGGTCGCGTTCAATCCGAAACTGATCGATGAAAAAGACCTGCCGAAATCGGTGATGGAATTTTCCGAGCCGCAGTGGCAGGGCAAGGTCGGCTTCGTTCCGACCAGTGGCGCCTTCCAGGAGCAGGCCGTAGCGATCATCAAGCTGCACGGTCGTGACGCCGCCGAAGAATGGCTGACCGGCCTGCGCGCATTCGGCAAGACCTACAGTAACAACATGGTCGCGCTCAAAGCGGTGGAAAACGGTGAAGTCGCCACCGTACTGGTGAACAACTACTACTGGTTCGCCCTGCAACGCGAGAAAGGCAAGCTCGATTCCAAATTGCATTACTTCACCGGCGGCGACGCTGGCGGCTTGATCACCGTGTCCAGCGCTGCCGTGCTGAAATCCAGCAAACATCCAAAAGAAGCCCAGCAATTCCTCGCCTTCATGGCCAGCGAAGAAGGTCAGCGCGTGATCACTCAGACCACCGCTGAATACCCGCTGCACAAAGGCATGGAATCGGATCGCGGCCTCAAGCCGTTCAGCGAACTGGAAGCGCCGAACGTTACCCCGGCGGACCTGGGCAACGCTGAAGAAGCGCTGGAACTGGAACGCGAAGTTGGCCTGAACTGATGGCAGCACCGTTATCGGCCCCCGCCGCGCGCGGGGATTACGTACCAAGACGCAAACGGCCGTCGATCTGGCTGGTGCTGCCGGTATTGCTACTGGTGGTACTAAGCCTGCTGCCACTGGCCTACGTCGGGGTGAAAGCCTGGCAAGCCGGCTGGGCCGAGGCGCTGCATTTGCTGTGGCGCCCGTACGTGTTTGGCCTGTTGCGCAACACCTTGGCACTGATGGTCGGCGTGACGATCACCTGCGCCGTGATCGGTCTGTCGCTGGCATGGCTGCTGGAGCGCAGCAATCTGCCGGGGCGACGCCTGTGGGGCGTGATCCTGTGCCTGCCGTTTGCGGTGCCGGCGTTTGTCAGCAGCTTCACCTGGGTGTCGCTGAGTGCGCAGTTCGAAGGCCTCGGCGGAGCGATTCTGGTGATGAGCCTTTCGAAGTATCCGCTGATCTTCCTGCCAGTCGCGGCGACCCTGCGCAATCTCGATCCCTCTCTCGAAGAATCCGCCCGCACGCTGGGACAGAATCGCTGGGGCGTGTTTTTCCGCGTCACCCTGCCGCTGTTGTGGCCATCGCTGCTGGCCGGTTCGCTGCTGATTGCCCTGCACATGCTGGTGGAATTCGGCGCGCTGTCGATCATCGGTTTGCAGACCTTTACCACGGCGATCTACCAGCAATTCGAACTGGAATTCAGTAACGCCAACGCAGCGATGCTTTCGGCGGTGTTGCTGGCGCTGTGCCTGCTGCTGTTGTGGCTGGAACTGCGGGTGCGCGGCAAGGGCCGGCATGTGCGCACCGGCCAAGGTGCAGCGCGACAGGCTGAGCAAGTAAAGCTTGGGCCATGGGCTGCGGCAGGTCAGTTGTATTGCCTGTTGCTGGCGATTATCGGCAGCGGCGTTCCGCTGGGCATGTTGGCCTACTGGCTGGCGGTCGGTTCGTCGGCGGCATTCCCGGTAGCAGCGATCACTGAGGCGCTGCTGTCATCGCTGGCATTGTCGTTGGGCGGCGCGGCGTTGTGCCTGGCGCTGGCAGTGCCGGTCGGGCTGCTGGTGGTGCGCTACAAAGGCCAATTGGCAATCTGGGCCGAACGCCTGCCTTATCTGCTGCACGCGCTGCCGGGCCTGGTGATTGCGTTGACGCTGGTGTATTTCGCCCTGCATTACGTGCCGGTGCTGTATCAGACGTCGGGCTTGCTGCTGATCGCCTATGCGCTGCTGTTTCTGCCACTGGCGCAGGCGCCGATTCGTACGGCACTGAACAAGGCTGCGCCACAGCTGGAAGAAGCGGCGCGGACCTTGGGCGCATCGTCGTTCACGGCGTTTTGCCGGGTGACCTTGCCGATCATTTTCCCGGCACTGGGCGCGGCGTTTGCGCTGGTGTTTCTCGATGCGATGAAGGAACTGACGGCAACGTTGCTGCTCAGCCCAACCGGACTCAATACATTGGCGACCGAGGTCTGGGCGCATACGGCGAATGTCGAGTTTGCGGCGGCGGCGCCTTATGCGGCGTTGTTGATTGTGGTCTCGGGGCTGCCGGTTTATCTGCTGACGACGCGGATGTATCTGAGCCGCTGATACCGCTTTCGCGAGCAGGCTCGCTCCCACAATGGATTGAGTTTCCCTGTGGGAGCGAGCCTGCTCGCGAAGATGCCAGCCCGGATAACATCAAGCGCGAAACTGCCCCAGGCTAGCCTTCAACTGCGCCGCCAGACCATCCAGCACCTTGCCACTGGCCGTGGTTTCCACCACTGCCTGCGCCGCTTTCTCGGCTTGGGCGTGAATCGTTTCGACGCGCCCACGCACTGCCTGTGCACCCTGCGCCTGATGCGCTGCTGCTTGCGTCGCCAGACCGATCGCCGCATGCACCTGCTCGACCGAAGCCTGCACCGATTGCTGCAAGCGCGCACTGTCGCGCAAGACCAGCAAACCTTCGCTGGCCTGCCGTCCGGCCTGGCCAATCGCCTCGACTGCCTCACGTGCGCCCTGTTGCAGAGCGACGATGTGCGCTTGAATATCACCCGTGGAGCTTTGCGTCTTGCTCGCCAGCGCACGAACTTCATCGGCGACCACGGCGAAACCACGCCCGGTCTCACCGGCCCGCGCCGCCTCGATCGCAGCGTTCAATGCCAGCAGGTTGGTCTGTTCGGCGATGCCGTGAATCACCGTCAGCACCACCTCAATCTGCTCGCTCTGCTGCGCCAGTCGCTCGATAACCTTCGCCCCGGTATCGACCTGCCCGGCCAGCGCTTCGATCAGGCTACCAACCTTCGCCGAAGTCCGGGTGTTCTCATCGGTGGCCTGACGAATATCGACAACCTGCTTGAGCGCCGCCTGCATCGCCTGACTTTCCGACTGCGCCTCGTCTGCCATTTGCGACAGCGCGCGCAGGCTTTCTGCAACTTCATCGCGCTGCATTCCGGCAGCCGCATCGGCGCCAGCGTTGCGCAAAGTCATCGCGCCGATTTCCACGCCAGTGCGCTGAGCGACATCACCCGCCTCGCGTACGATCGGCTGCAATTTATCCACGAAGCGATTGACCGCTGAGGCCATGTCGCCGATTTCATCCTTGCTGTTGATCTGCACACGCTTGGTCAGATCACCCTCGCCTGCTGCCAGATCGTCCATCGCTGCATTGAGCATTTTCAGACGATTGACCACCCGATGACCGAGCACCACGGCCAGCAACAGCAGCACGCCGCAACCGACCAGTGCCAGGCCAAGGCCAATGCGCCAGCGAAGAGTGGCGGCAGCTTCCTGAACGGTTTGTGCGGTGTTGGCTTTCATTTCACCAGCGGTGGCTTGCGCCGATTGCAGGCGCGCCTGCATCGCTTTGGCGCTGTCCGCCGCTGCGCCTTTAAGGCTGTCGCCGACCAGTTGATCGCTGCTGGCAATCAGCGCCAGGAAGCGCTTGTCGAGCTCGGCCAGATCGGTTTCCACCGAGGCTGTGGACACACCCATCAGCACTTTGCCGATTTCCACGCCGTTGGGATTGATCGAGGCCTCGAGGTAGTAGACCGAAGGATCATTCTTCGCCGCATCCAGCACTTTATCCAGCGCGCGCTCGCCCTGACCTTTTTCCAGCAAGGCCTTGTTGATCGGGTTTTCACGGTTGAGATAACGGGTCAGATGCTGGCCGGTGGCGTCGTCATACACCACGAACAGCACGTTGGGATTGCGCTGGGCGCGGCGGGCGAACTCCGAGAGCGTCGGCACGTCGCTGTCCCACATGGCACGCGGCGCTACGGATGCAAGCAACTGCGCCATGTCGTTGGCCGAATCCTTCAGATCCTTTTCCAGCGTCGCTCGCAGCTGCGCCTGCTCTTCTTTCAGACGCGCGGACAGGCCGACCGTCAGGCGCTGACGAGTGCTGGCCGATAACGCATCAAGACTTGAAGTGACTTCACGCCCGGCCTGCTCCAGTTCACCGGAGAGTTTCTGGCTGTCGGCACCCAGGCGCACAGCCAGATCGGCTTCCAGCGCGGTCACCGTGCTCCGCGTCAGGGCAACCGCCACCAACACCTGCACCAAAAGGGCGATACCAAGGGTAACGAACACTGGCCGCAACAAACGGCTTTGTAACAGTGAGAGAACGGCTGACACTTTAAATCCCTCTACTTCTGACGCCATTAATTTGATGGCACTCTTGTAGACAGATTCACAGCAAAGGTCATGCCGTCCAACAGGCATAAACGACAAAGGCCCCGATTAAGGGGCCTTTGTTTTTTACATCAACGACTTATCAAGCAAACGGATGACGCAGAACGATGGTTTCGTTGCGGTCCGGGCCCGTCGAAATAATGTCGATCGGCGCGCCGATCAACTCTTCAACGCGTTTGATGTAGGCACGAGCATTGGCCGGCAGCTCTTCCAGGGTTTTTGCACCCACGGTCGATTCGCTCCAGCCTGGCACTTCTTCGTACACAGGCTGCAGGCCTACGTAGCTGTCAGCATCGGTCGGGGCAACAGCATTGCCTTGCGCGTCTTTGTAGCCGACGCAGATGTTGATGGTTTCCAGACCGTCGAGTACGTCCAGCTTGGTCAGGCAGATGCCCGAGATGCTGTTCACATCGATAGCGCGACGCAGGATGACGGCGTCAAACCAGCCGCAGCGACGGGCACGGCCGGTGGTAGCGCCGAACTCGTGACCCTGCTTGGCCAGGTGTGCACCGACTTCGTCAAACAGCTCGGTCGGGAACGGACCGGAACCGACGCGAGTGGTGTAAGCCTTGGTGATGCCCAGGATGTAGTCGAGGAACATCGGACCAACGCCCGAACCGGTCGCCACGCCACCCGCAGTGGTGTTGGAGCTGGTCACGTACGGGTAGGTGCCGTGGTCGATGTCGAGCAACGAACCTTGCGCGCCTTCGAACATGATGTCCTTGCCGGCACGACGCAGGTCGTGCAGCTCGGCAGTCACGTCGAGCATCAGCGGCTTGAGCAGCTCAGCGTATTCCTTGCACTCGGCCAGGGTCTTTTCGAATTCGATGGCTGGCTCTTTGTAGTAACCGACCAGCATGAAGTTGTGGTAATCCACCAGTTCACGCAGCTTGTCTTCGAAGCGTGGCATGTTCAGCAAGTCGCCGACACGCAGGCCACGACGGGCAACTTTATCTTCGTACGCCGGGCCGATGCCGCGACCGGTAGTACCGATCTTCAGCTCGCCACGGGCCTTTTCACGGGCCTGGTCCAGCGCGACGTGGAAGGACAGGATCAGCGGGCAGGACGGGCTGATACGCAAGCGCTCGCGCACCGGTACGCCTTTCTCTTCCAGCTTGGTGATCTCGCGCAGCAGGGCGTCAGGTGCAACCACCACGCCGTTGCCGATCAGGCATTGCACGCCTTCGCGCAGCACGCCCGACGGAATCAGGTGCAAGACGGTTTTCTCGCCGTCGATCACCAGCGTGTGACCCGCGTTGTGGCCACCCTGGTAGCGCACTACGGCGGCAGCATGTTCGGTCAGCAGATCAACGATCTTGCCTTTGCCCTCATCACCCCACTGGGTGCCCAGGACTACGACATTCTTACCCATAACACTTGTCCTCATTCGCGCAAACTTGGTGCCGGCGATGGCCGGCAGGAAAACTCAAGAAGCCAGTGGCGATACTTGCCAAAGCCCGTTCTGCTGAATCAATTGCCGGTCGCAGTCCGCATCACGGGCGGCGGCCAAAGGTTGTCCAGGCAAGGCCTGAACGACACGCTGACCCTCACTGCGCAACTGGCAAACCTGCTGCCAGAGTGCCGCATCCGTACTGTCAGGCATCCAGATACCGCCAGACGGTAGCTCGATCTCAGCACGCCCCAGGGTCACCAGGGTTTTCAAATCGGTAGAGAAACCGGTCGCCGGACGCGCGCGGCCGAAGTCAGCGCCGATGTCATCGTAACGACCGCCCTGAGCGATGGACTGGCCAACGCCCGGCACGAACACCGCGAACACCACACCGGTGTGGTAGTGGTAGCCGCGCAACTCGCCGAGGTCGAAATACAGCGGCAGCTGCGGGAAGCGCACGGAAAGACGTTCGGCGATCGCCAGCAGGTCTTCCAGCGCCGCCAGCACTGGCGCCGGCGCATTGGCCAGACGCTCGCGGGCAGCGCTCAAAACTTCACGGCCGCCGCACAGATCAACCAGTGCGCGCAGCATGCCCGACAGATCCGTCGGCAGGCCTTCGGTCAGGGTAATCACTTCATCGATGGCCTTGCGCTGCAGGGCATCGAACAACTGCTGCTCGACTTCACCGGATAGACCGGCGGCGCGAGCCAGACCACGATAGATGCCGACATGGCCGAGGTCCATGTGCACGTCCGGCACATCGGCCAGTTGCAGCATGGCCAGCATCAGGCTGATGACTTCGACGTCGCTGCTCGGGCTGGCGTCGCCGTACAGCTCGGCGCCCAGCTGGATCGGGCTGCGCGAGGACGACAATGCACGCGGCTGGGCGTGCAGGACACTGCCTGCGTAGCACAGACGGCTCGGGCCTTCGCGGCGCAGGGTGTGCGCATCGATACGCGCCACTTGCGGCGTGATGTCGGCGCGGAAACCCATCTGCCGGCCCGATTGCGGGTCGATGACCTTGAAGGTACGCAGATCCAGGTCCTGGCCCGCGCCGGTCAGCAGGGATTCCAGGTACTCGATATGGGGAGTCACGACAAACTCGTAACCCCAGCTCTGGAACAGATCCAACACCTGACGACGCGCGACTTCAATGCGCGCCGCCTCCGGTGGCAGTACTTCTTCGATGCCATCTGGCAGCAGCCAGCGGTCTACCGTTGCCATTACGCCATTCCCCTTTGATCCGGGCGGCCAGCACTAGGCGAGCCTTGAGTGAAGCAGAAAATGACCGGAGCGTTCAAAACGCACGCGCATGAACGACGCAGCGAAAGGCCGGCTGGCGGCTTCGCCCATCACTTTCCTCGAAAAACGCTCGGGCTATTCAAACCCGATGCCTGCAACAAAAACAGCAATCAAACGTGCAGACGCAAAAAAGCCGGGAATTTCCCGGCTGCCGCATCATACACACGTTTTCCGAAAGGATCACCCCGCCCGAGGTTTTAGCCGCCGGGCGGAATGATTCAGGTCAACGTCGTATCAAGGTTTGGCTTTTTCCAGGTAACGGAAGAAGTCGCTGCTTGGGTCGAGGACCAGGACGTCGGATTTGTTCGCGAAGCTTTCACGGTAGGCACGCAGGCTACGGTAGAAACCGTAGAACTCCTGATCCTGACCGTAGGCCTTGGAGTAGATCGCAGCTGCCTGGGCGTCACCGTCACCGCGAACCTCTTCGGATTCACGATAGGCTTCGGCCAGCAGCACGCGGCGTTGACGATCGGCGTCGGCACGGATGCCTTCGGCCAGCTCGTTACCCTTGGCGCGGTGCTCGCGAGCTTCACGCTCACGCTCGGTGCTCATACGCTCGAACACACTGCGGTTCACTTCCTTCGGCAGATCAATGGCCTTGACCCGGACATCAACCACTTCGATACCCAGCTCTTTTTCCGCCATCTTGTTCAGCGATGCAGTGATGTCAGCCATCAGCGCATCACGCTCACCCGACACCACTTCGTGCAGGGTGCGCTTGCCGAACTGGTCACGCAGACCGGACTCCAGACGACGGGACAGACGTTCGTCGGCGATCTGCTTCAGACCCGAAGTCGCGGTGTAGAAGCGCTCGGCATCTTTCACCCGCCACTTGGCGTAGGCATCGACCATCACGGCTTTCTTTTCCAGGGTCAGGAAGCGCTGCGTCGGCGCATCCAGCGTCAGCAGACGCGCATCGAATTTGCGCACCTGGTTGACGTAAGGCACTTTCACATGCAGACCTGGCTGGACATCCGCCTGAACCACACGACCGAATTGCAGCAGCACCGCGCGCTCGGTCTGAGCGACGATGTAGAAGCAATTCCAGCCCACCAGTACCACAACGACGCCAACGATCAGGGCGATCAGCGATTTATTGCTCATCAGCGGGTCTCCCTTGTACGCGTCTGCGGCACGTCAGTGACATGCGGCGTGACGTCCGTGTTGTTGCTGGCGGCCGAACCGGTCACCGGTGCGTTGCCCGAGCTGTTCTGGATCATTTTGTCCAACGGCAGGTAAAGCAGATTGCTCTGGCCGTTCTTGTTGCCGGTCACGAGCACCTTGCTGGTGTTGCTGAAGACTTCCTGCATGGTGTCCAGGTACAGACGCTCGCGGGTGACTTCAGGTGCCTTGCGATACTCGGCGACCAGTTTGGTGAAGCGATCGGCCTCACCCTTGGCGCGCGAGATGGTCTCGTCGCGATAACCGTTGGCATCTTCGATGATGCGCTGGGCCTGACCACGGGCTTCCGGCACAACGCCGTTGGCGTAGGTTTCAGCCTGGTTGCGCGAACGCTGCTCGTCTTCACGGGCGCGGATCACGTCATCGAAAGCTTCCTGCACTTCACGCGGTGCTGCTGCGCTCTGTACGTTGACCTGGGTGACGGTGATACCGGTGCGATAGGTATCGAGGAAACGTTGCAGACGCTCCTTGATTTCGCTGGCCATCAATTCACGACCTTCGGTCAGCACCTGGTCCATGGCGGTAGAACCGACCACGTGACGCAGTGCACTTTCGGTCGCGTGCTGCAGACTGATTTCCGGCTGATCGACGTTCAGCACGAAGTCCTGCAGGTTGCTGATCTTGTACTGCACGGTCAGCGGCACTTCGACGATGTTCTCGTCTTCAGTCAGCATCTGGCCCTGCTTGGTGTACGCACGCTCACGCGTCACGTTCTCCATGTACTTCTTGTCGATCGGCGGGAAGTAGATGTTCAGGCCCGGGCCGACAGTCTCGTAGTACTTGCCGAAGCGCAGCACCACGGCTTGCTCCTGCTCGTCCACCACGTAGACCGCGCTGTACAGCCACACAGCCGCCAGCACGACCAGGCCGATGCCGAGCAGACCGCCGAAGCCGCCACTGCTGCGCCCCGACCCGCCGCCGTCATCACCGCGTTTCTTACCACCACCGAACAACCCGTTCAGGCTTTCCTGCAGCTTTCGGAAGGCCTCGTCGAGATCCGGTGGTCCCTTGCGGTCGCCGTTATTGCGGCGCTTGCCACCCCAGGGATCCTGATTATTCGAGTTGCCACCCGGCTCATTCCAAGCCATAGCGCTCTCCATCTGATAAAGCAAAGACGCACCCACGGCGCGCCGACCAATGCTACAGAATGCCTGCCGTTGCGGCACAACCGCTTTGTCAGGCTTTTATTGCAAAGTGTGTTGCTCGATGAATTCCATCGGCTGCAATCCTTCGCGGCTTACCAATCGATTTAACTCGATCCGGGGCAAACGAACGGCCAGCAGGCTGACACCTTCATCATCGTATTCTTCTTTCTGCACCGCCCCGAGTTCGAAAAACTGCGCACGCAGCCGAGCGAATCGTTGCGGCAAGCGCAAGGTACCGACGAACAGATCACTGCCGAGCAACTCGGCGATAGCCTGTTCAAGCAATTCCAGACCGCTGCCATCACGCGCCGAGAGCCAGACCCGTTGCGGCTTGCCATCGGCATCGCGCTGGATCTGCGGCTCGACGCCTTCAAGCAAATCGAGTTTGTTATAGACCTCGAGGATCGGCAAGTCCTGGGCACCAATCTCGCCCAGCACCACCATCACCTGCTCGATCTGCAACATGCGATCCGGTTCGGCCGCATCGATCACGTGCAATAGCAGGTCGGAATTGCTCGACTCTTCGAGCGTAGACCGAAATGCCTCGACCAGCTTGTGTGGCAGGTGACGAATGAACCCCACGGTGTCGGCGAGGACGATGGGACCGAGGTCGTCAAGCTCCAGCCGGCGCAGGGTCGGGTCGAGCGTGGCGAACAACTGATCGGCCGCGTACACCTCGGACTTCGTCACGTTGTTGAAGAGTGTCGATTTGCCGGCGTTGGTGTATCCCACCAGCGAAACGGTAGGGATGTCCGCACGGGATCGGCCACGGCGCGACTGCTCGCGCTGACTGCGCACCTTCTCCAGCCGCCCCTTGATCTGGCGCAGGCGAACCCGCAGCAGACGGCGGTCGGTTTCCAGCTGGGTTTCACCCGGACCGCGCATACCGATACCGCCACCCTGACGCTCAAGGTGAGTCCAGCCGCGAACCAGCCGCGTGCTCATGTGGTCAAGCTGGGCCAGTTCGACCTGCAGCTTGCCCTCATGGGTGCGTGCGCGTTGGGCGAAAATATCGAGAATCAGCCCGGTGCGGTCGATCACGCGACACTCGAAGACACGTTCAAGGTTGCGTTCCTGACTGGGCGTGAGGATGTGATTGAAAATCACCAGATCGGCTTCTTCAGCCTTGACCAGGTCGCGCAGCTCCTCGACCTTGCCGCTGCCGATCAGATATTTGGCGGTTGGCCGATGACGCGGCACGTTAAAAAACGCGACGGTCTCGGCGCCAGCTGAATTTGCCAACTCCTGAAACTCCTGCGGATCTTCGCGCGCCTCAGGGTCCTGTCCATCCAAGTGAACGAGGATGACTCGTTCACCACCACCGTGGCGCTCAAAGAACAAAGGAGACTCCTATCAGGCGTTACCCGGCGCTGCATCGGCATCGCCCTGTTCGTTTTCGGTTGCGCTAGGCAGACGAATTGGACGAACCGGCACGACGGTCGAGATAGCGTGTTTGTAGACCATCTGGCTTACGGTGTTTTTCAGCAGGATCACGAACTGGTCGAACGACTCGATCGTCCCTTGCAGCTTGATACCGTTGACCAGATAGATGGAAACCCCGACTTTCTCTTTACGTAAAGTGTTCAGGTAAGGGTCTTGTAGCGAATGCCCTTTTGACATGTGCCGCACTCCTTTAAGGATTCAATAATAAAAACAGGGAAATTCAGATGGCTTCGGCCGTCACACCCCCAAGGATAGACGGCAATTGCAAGGACTCAGCTCAATATGGAGATGGTCCCAAGGTATTTCAAGGCGCGTGGCAGATTGTCGCAATCAAGACTGTCCAGCCAATGCAAATCGTCCCAGCTGCGCAGCCAGGTAAACTGGCGTTTGGCCAATTGGCGCGTGGCGATGATGCCCCGCTCCTGCATCTGGGCCAATGTCAGCTTGCCGTCCAGGTAATCCCAGACTTGGCGGTAGCCTACCGCACGTATAGACGGCAACCCCGAATGCAGGTCACTTCTTTTACGCAGGGCTACGACCTCGTCGATGAATCCCTGTTCCAACATATTTGTGAATCTTTGTTCAATTCGCTGGTGCAGAACCTGACGATTCGCCGGAGCAATGGCCAGGTTCGCGACAGTATAGGGCAATTGTTGCCGTCCCGAAGCGGCTGCTTCAGTACTTTGCACAGATTGTTGCTCGCGCAGAGCGGTCATGCTCTGCCCGCTGACTCGATACACTTCCAGTGCCCGACTCAAGCGTTGCGGATCATTGGGATGGATGCGCGCCGCCGACACCGGATCGATCTGCGCCAACAGTTCGTGCAGGGCTTGCCAGCCGAGGCGTGCAGCTTCTTCCTCGATCTGCGCGCGGACCTCGGGATCGGCTGCCGGCATGTCCGCCAGACCTTCGACCAGAGCCTTGTAATAGAGCATGGTGCCGCCGACCAGCAGCGGGATCTTTCCTCGCCCAGTGATTTCGGCCATGGCCTGCAACGCGTCGCGACGGAAATCGGCAGCGGAATACGCTTCAGCGGGGTCGAGAATGTCGATCAGCCGGTGTGGGTATTCGGCGAGCAGTTCTTGCGAAGGCTTGGCCGTGCCGATGTCCATGCCGCGGTAGACAAGCGCCGAATCGACACTGATCAACTCGCACGGCAACACCTTGGTCAGCTCGATGGCCAGATCGGTCTTGCCCGCAGCGGTCGGGCCCATCAGGAAAATCGCTGGAGGCAGCTGGCTCATCAGCGACCGCGCAGGAACAGTTTGTCCAGATCGTCCAGGCCCAATTGGGTCCAGGTCGGTCGGCCATGGTTGCATTGACCACTGCGCTCGGTGTTTTCCATATCGCGCAGCAGACCGTTCATTTCCGGCAGGGCCAGACGCCGGTTGGCGCGGATCGCGCCGTGGCAGGCCATGGTGCCGAGCAGTTCGTTGAGGTGCGCCTGGATACGGTCACTGGTGCCGTATTCCATCAGGTCAGAGAGCACGTCGCCGACCAGTCGATTGGCTTCGGCCTGCTTGAGCAACGCCGGGATCTGCCGGATCGCCAGGGTTTCCGGCCCCAGTCGCTGCAATTCAAAACCAAGACGCTGAAACCAAGCGGCGTGTTCTTCAGCGCAATCGGCCTCGCGCTGACTGACCGCCAGCGATTCCGGCACCAGCAACGGCTGGCCACTGAGACCTTCGCTGGCCATGGCGATTTTCAGGCGCTCGTACATGATTCGCTCGTGGGCGGCATGCATGTCCACCAGCACCAGGCCATGGGCGTTTTCGGACAAGATATAGATGCCTTTTAGCTGCGCCAGTGCATAGCCGAGCGGCGGGATATCTTCCTGACCGGTCGGCAGCGCGCTGGCATTGGCTTCAGGCAGCGGCGCGAAAAACTCTTTGTAAGCGGCTTGAGCCTCGGCAGCGGGCAGCGCCGATTGCGGACGCGGCGTGTATTGATACTGATAAGCGCCGCCAGCGCTGGCCCCGGATGACGTGTTGAACGCCGGTTGCGCCTGCGGCTGCTCCAGCAGCGCATTGGCGGCCAGACGCATCTCGCCCTGTGGGCCGAATTCGCCCGCCTCGATCCCGCTCGGCCGAACGATCGCCGTGGTGACCGAGCCGGCCAGTTGATCTTCCGGACGCACATCGCCCAACGCGCGGTGCAGCGTGCCATACAGAAAATCGTGGACCATGCGCCCGTCACGGAAGCGCACTTCGTGCTTGGTCGGGTGCACGTTGACATCTACCGCTGCAGGATCGACCTCGAAAAACAGCGCGAAGGTCGGGTGCCGACCGTTGAACAGTACGTCGCGATAAGCCTGGCGTACCGCGTGGGCCACCAGTTTGTCGCGCACCGCCCGCCCGTTCACAAAGAAATACTGCAAGTCAGCCTGGCTACGGTTGAAGGTCGGCAAACCGACCCATCCCCACAGGTGCAAGCCATTGCGTTCGATCTCGATCGGCAACGCCTGCTCAAGGAACCCCGAACCGCAGATCGCCGCCACACGCCGTGCGCGGGCCGCATCATCGTGGGCCTCGTGCAGGCTGAGGATCGTCTTGCCGTTGTGGCGCAGATGAAAAGCCACGTCGAAGCGCGCCAGCGCCAGACGCTTGATCACTTCCTGCAGGTGATCGAATTCGGTTTTTTCGGTCTTGAGAAATTTGCGCCGGGCCGGGGTGTTGAAGAACAGGTCGCGGACTTCCACCGAAGTGCCGACCGGATGCGCCGCCGGCTGCACGCGCGGCGCCATGTCCCGGCCTTCGGTTTCGACCTGCCAGGCCTGATCGGCATCGCGGGTGCGCGAGGTCAGGGTCAGACGCGCCACGGAGCTGATCGACGCCAGCGCCTCGCCACGGAAACCCAGGCTCATCACCTGTTCGAGATCCTCAAGATTGCGAATCTTGCTGGTGGCGTGACGGGCCAGGGCCAGCGGCAGGTCATCGGCGGAAATACCGCTGCCGTCATCGCGCACGCGCAGCAACTTGACGCCGCCCTGCTCGACATCGACGTCAATACGCTTGGCGCCAGAGTCGAGGCTGTTTTCCAGCAACTCCTTGATCACCGAAGCCGGGCGCTCGACCACCTCACCGGCGGCAATCTGGTTCGCCAGCCGGGGGCTGAGCAGCTCGATGCGCGCCGTGTTCATTACCTGGTTCATTCTTTCGACGCCAGTTCGGTGCCTGGAATGGTCAGGTGCTGACCGACTTTCAGCTCATCGCTTTTCAGATTGTTGGCGGCGCGCAAGGTGGCCGGCGAGACCTGATAGCGCACGCCGATCATCGCCAGGGTTTCCCCCGGGCCGACACGGTGGTCGCGCGGGCCTTGGGCAATCTTGCCGGAATCACGCAGCCAGGCGATGTAGGTGCCCGGCGGCGGATTCTGCTGGAAGAACTGGCGCACGCCGCTGCTGATCGAACGGGCCAGCGCTTGCTGATGGCTCGATGCGGACAGCTTGTTCGCTTCGTTGGCGTTGGAGATAAAGCCGGTTTCGACCAGGATCGACGGGATGTCCGGCGACTTCAGCACCATGAACCCGGCTTGTTCCACACGCTGTTTGTGCAGCGGCGTAACGCGACCGATATTGGTCAGCACCTTCTGGCCGACGTTGAGGCTGGAAGTCAGCGACGCAGTCATCGACAGGTCGAGCAACACGCCGGCGAGCATGCGGTCCTTGTCGTCGAGGCTGACGTTGCCGGCACCACCGATCAGGTCGGATCGGTTTTCACTGTCGGCCAGCCAGCGGGCGGTCTCGGAGGTAGCGCCACGATCGGACAGGGCGAACACCGAAGCACCGAAAGCGGCCGCGGACGGCGCAGCGTCGGCGTGGATCGAGACGAACAGGTCGGCGCCCTTCTTGCGGGCGATTTCGGTACGCCCGCGCAAAGGAATGAAGTAGTCGCCGGTACGGGTCAGCTCGGCGCGGAAGCCTTTCATGCCGTTGACCTGACGCTGCAATTCGCGGGCGATCTGCAGCACCACGTCTTTCTCACGCTGGCCGCGCGAGCCGGACGCGCCCGGATCTTCCCCTCCGTGGCCGGCATCGATCACGACGATAATGTCGCGCTTGCCAGCCGGGGCTGGCGGCAGCTTGATCGCCGGTTCGGTCGGAGTCACCGGCACCGCCGGCACGGTCGCTACCGATGGCGTCGGGGCTGGCGGCGGCGCGGCATCGGCCGGGTTGTCGAACAGATCGACCACCAGACGGTTGCCGTACTGCGCGTTCGGCGCCAGCGAGAAGCTTTTCGGGGTGACGGCTTTTTTCAGGTCGATGACCACGCGCAGGTCGGTCGGCGTGCGCTGGGCTGAGCGCATCGCGGTGATAGGCGTGTTCGCGGTCTGCACGTTCAACGGCGCGCCGAGGGTGGCGCCGTTGATGTCGATCACCAGCCGGTCCGGGGCTGTCAGGGTGAAAACGCTGTGCTGCACCGGGCCGCTGAGGTCAAAGACCAGTCGCGTGTTGTCCGGCGCCCGCCACAGGCGCACGCTGTTGACCTTTGAATCGGCCACAGCGTTGACGGTTACTGCCATCAACATCAGTCCAGCGGCAGCCACCAACGCGCGAAAGCGCATACCAAACCCCATCATTTAATTGGATTCCAATGCCAAAGCGGCACACCAGGCCTCGCCACGCGAGCCCTGGGCTAAAATTTTCAGCGAACGCCCGCTGTCTTGCGGGCTAATGGTAATGGTCAGGTCGGGCTTTGGCAAAAAGCCTGCACCTTTATCGGGCCACTCGATCAGGCACAGGGCATCGTCTTCGAAGTAGTCACGGATGCCGAGAAACTCCAGCTCCTCGGGATCGACCAGGCGATAGAGGTCGAAGTGGAAGGCACGTATGTCACCGATCTCGTAGGGCTCGACCAGAGTGAAGGTGGGACTTTTTACCGCGCCAACATGGCCCAAACCGCGAATGATGCCCCGTGACAGGGTGGTTTTGCCCATACCCAGATTACCTTCAAGAAAAATCAGGCCATGGCCCTGGGTGACGCGGGCGATCCGTGCGCCAAAGTCGCTCATTGCCTGTTCATCGGCCAGGTACAGGGTTACTTCAGACACGGTGCTTGCTCCTCCAACAACTGACGAATGGCTGGAATCAGATCACTGGCCGCCAGCCCACGGCCGAATTTGCCTTGTTGCATACCCGCGTTGGCGTGCAGCCAGACGGCCAGGCATGCCCCATCGAACGCGTCCATGTCCTGGGCCAGCAATGCGCCGGTGAGACCGGCCAGCACATCCCCCAAACCGCCCGTGGCCATCGCCGGATGGCCCTGATGACACAGGGCCAGACGCCCGTCTGGATGGGCGATCAGACTGCCGGCCCCTTTCAGAACCACTACCGCTGAATACTTTTTGCTCAACGCCAGAGCAGCGGCCGGGCGATCGGCCTGCACTTCGGCGGTACTGATGCCAAGCAAGCGCGCCGCTTCACCCGGATGCGGGGTGATCACGCAATCCTTGGGCAACTGGACAAAATCGCTGGCCAGCAGGTTCAACGCGTCAGCGTCCCACACTTGCGGCAACGCAGCATTGGCGGCCGCCGACAACAGGGCACGGCCCCAACTGGCCTGACCGAGACCCGGTCCGACCACCAGCACCGAAACCTTTTCCAGCAGCCCCATCAGTTGATTGGCTGACGAGGTGCCGAGCGCCATCGCCTCCGGGACCCGGGTCAGCGCCGCCGGCACATGCTCTGGGCGAGTCGCCAGCGAGACCATGCCCGCGCCGCCGCGCAAGGCCATTTCCGTGCTGAGCAGAATCGCTCCGCCGAAACCGTGATCGCCGCCGATCAGCAACACGTGGCCAAAGCGGCCCTTGTGCGAGGTCGGCGCGCGCGGCGCAAGTGCTGGAAGATTAGGGGCGCTCAGGCGCTGAGCGCAGACAGGAATGTCACTGAAAATTTCGTCGGGGGCTTGCAGGTCACTGAAGACCAGCTCACCGATATGATCCGCAGCATCACCGGTCAACAGTCCGACCTTCATACCAATGAAGGTCACCGTTAGATCGGCGCATACCGCGACACCCAGTTCACACCCGGTATCGGCACACAGCCCGGAAGGAATATCGACCGCTGCTACCGGCAAACCGCAGGCGTTGATCGCCTTGATCGCCGAGGCATAGGGCTCACGCACTTCGCCGCTCAGGCCAGTGCCGAGCAAGGCATCGAGGACGACACCGCACAGCTCGCTTTGCGCCTGCCAGCCTTGCACCACAACACCAGCAGCCACCGATTCGGCATGGGCCAGTGCGGCATCGCCCTGCAAACGTTGCGGATCGCCGACGGCGAGAACGCGCACGGTCCAGCCGGCCCGCAGCGCCAACCCGGCCACCAGATAACCGTCACCGGCATTGTTGCCATGGCCGGCGAGCACGGTCAGCTCGTTCGCGCCCGGCCATTTGCGCACCAGTGCGCGCCACGTCGCGCGGGCGGCGCGTTGCATCAATTCGAAGCCCGGCGTGCCGGCGGCGATCAGCCGCGCGTCGAGTTCGCGCACCTGCGCGGCGCGGTACAGCGCGTCGGGTAATTCATCTTTCGTCTGCGGCATGCGTCTTCGGGCTCCGATGTCTGGCAGAATTATACGCACCTCAGCTCCGGTTTCTCTCGCCTCATGTCCGCCATCACCACAGACCTGCCCGCCCTCGCCCAATCGATCAAGGATTGGGGCCGCGAGCTGGGCTTCCAGCAAGTCGGCATCAGCGGTCTGGACCTGGCCGAACACGAGCAGCATCTGCAGCGCTGGCTCGAGGCCGGCTACCACGGCGACATGGACTACATGGGCGCCCATGGCAGCAAACGCTCGCATCCCGAAGAGCTGGTGCCGGGCACGTTGCGCGTGGTTTCCCTGCGCATGGACTACTTGCCAGGCGATACCGAAATGGCCAAACGCCTGGCTGAGCCGGAGAAGGCTTACGTGTCGCGTTATGCCTTGGGCCGCGATTACCACAAATTGATCCGTAAACGTGTTCAACAATTGGCCGACAAGATCCAGGCGGAGATCGGCCCGTTCGGCTTTCGTGCGTTTGTCGACAGCGCACCGGTGCTGGAAAAAGCCATCGCCGAACAGGCTGGACTGGGCTGGATCGGTAAAAATACCTTGGTGTTGAACCGCAAGGCCGGCAGTTATTTCTTCCTGAGCGAACTGTTCGTCGACCTGCCGCTACCGGTGGACGAACCGCACAGCAGCGAACATTGCGGGCGTTGCACCGCATGCCTGGATATCTGCCCGACCAACGCCTTTGTCGGCCCGTACGTGCTGGACGCCCGGCGCTGCATTTCCTATTTGACCATTGAGCTGAAAACCGCGATTCCCGAAGAATTGCGGCCATTGATAGGCAATCGGGTGTTTGGCTGCGATGACTGCCAGATCGTCTGCCCATGGAACCGCTTCGCCCGGCCGACTGGAGAAAGCGATTTCAAGCCACGGCACAATCTCGATAATGCCGAGCTGGCTGAACTGTTCATGTGGGATGAAGAAAAGTTCTTGAGCAGCACCGAAGGTTCACCGTTGCGGCGTGCCGGGTACGAGCGCTGGTTACGCAATCTGGCGGTGGGGCTGGGGAATGCGCCTTCAACGATTCCTGTGCTGGAAGCGTTGAAGGCGCGACGTGATTATCCGTCAGAGTTGGTCAGGGAACATGTCGAGTGGGCACTGGAACAGCACGCCCACCGCGCGCTCGCAAAACCGGCAAGCGCACTGTTCAAATCGTAGCCGGACCTTGAGTGTTCCTGCTTTCGCCTTGTATCGTTTCGTTGCGTGCTCCGACTTACTTTTTTTCCTTTAAATGACCACCCAGCTGGTTGATGACCGCGATCCGCTCCTTGGCGTTTTCGGTCATATATATTCGGTCTCCTTGCGACAGATAAAGATGCATCGGCTTTGATGCTGAGCCGGATGGACCATGCATGGGCGTGTATTTGGCATGAATCAGCGCTGCAGAAGACGTCGGGGAGTTACCCGCCTCAATGTGCTGCATGAAAGTTTCGGCCTTTTCAAGCAAGCCGGTAAGGCCCTCTTTCTCAAGGATGTTCTTTTTGGGGTCGACCCTGACGAGTGACCATGGTTTCTCGGCCTCTTCCTGAACGGCCGCGCTGGCCTTCGCCTTCGCCTTGGCCGCCGCCTTGTTTCCCTTACCCTTGATCATGCCTCGGGCCATCTCTTGACCCGCTGCTTTGGAGCCTTTACTACTCAGGCCCTGCTTGAAGGCGCCAGCCAGTTTCCTGCCAGCATTGATGCCCGCTTTGGCACCAGCTGCCAGCCCTGCCCCCACCGAAGCCAGCCCAAGACCAAAACTGATCCAGCCCAATATCTCGCCCGCTTGAGAACCCGGTGCGAGTTCATTGACCACCTCGCTGGCAATACCCGCCAGGCCTGAAGCAACCGCCAGCCCCAATGCCGCCACTGCCCATGGCGTCGCCGCGCCCATCGTCACCACGCTGGCAACAATTCCGAGAACACTGAGGCCGATGCCCAGGATCGATTGCCAGGAGATATGCCCGGTAGGGTCGACACGATTGACAGGGTCGCCCAGGCAATAACTGTAGGCATTCAATCCGCCCGCGCCAAATGGACTCATGCTGTCGGGGGCGAGAAAGCGCATCAGTGTCGGACTATAAGCCCTGTAACCGTTGCCCAGCAGATACAGCCCGGTAACCGGATCCAGCTGTTCGCCGTTGAACCCTGCCACGCTGAACAATCCACCTTCGGCGGGACGATGCCCATAAGGGCTGTAGGCGCAATCGGTGAGCTGCTCCTTGCCCAGCGTTGCCAGCACACTTTGCTGCTGATCGGTGCCGTATAGCTGCGCGTCGGGGTTCAACCCCGATTGCTGTTGCCCCACGAGCGCTCCACCGTGACGCACAACACTGGTTGAACTTTCACCACTCACCTCGTTGGCAACCCGGCCTGCGTAGTAGTAACGCTGCACAATTGCTTTTTCGGCTTGCGACAGCTCCACCAGATCGTCGAAACCGTCGTAATGGTAGCCACGAATCACTGATCCCCCTGCGCTGGACAACTGCTCGAGACGTCCGAACGCGTCATAGGCCAGCGTTCGCGCCTGGTCGTCCTTGATCATCCTGCCGTTGGCGTCGTATTCCAGCGTCACTGCCGAGGGATAGTCGACGTGGGAATGTTTGACGGCGCTGAGCTGTGCAGGATCAGGATTGTCGTAACTGAAGGTGGTCAGATTCACCCCCAGCGGGAACTTCGTCTGCACGGTGAGGATGTTATCCAATGCATCGAAGGTGAATGTCTGGCGGATAATTTCCTTGCCATACGGATCGCGCGGCTTTTGCGTGCCGGCACAGTCGTACTGGATCAAGCGCCCGCGCACATCGTAGGTGAACTGTTCATCACGTAACACTTGAGTGCCACGTCTGGACACTTTCTGCGCCAGTTTGCCAGCCAGCGTGTAAGTCGATTCAAGGGTCTGGTCTGGCTGCCCCTGAATCTCGAATGTTCGGCGGGTTTCACGCCCGATATCGTCATAGGCAAACCGGGTGAGCATTTGACGCTTGATTGACGTTTCTTCGGTTTTCGTCCAGTCCAGCATCCCCGTCTGCGCGTTGTAGTGGAATTCGGTTTTAAGCGAGCCCTGGGAGGTGGATAGCAGGCGGCCGTGCTTATCGTATTCGGATGTGCTTTCGACTCCGAGCACATTGACATGGTTGATCGGTCGCCCCTGCAGGGACCAGATACTGGAGGTTGCTTTGGTGATCGCGCCGAGGGTCGTCGTTTCGGTTTTCACACGCCCGGAGGGGTGATAGGTAAAGCTGCGCTCTCTGCCGTTTTCGGTACAGGTCAAGGGATTGCCACTGAGGGGGTCATACGTCATGGTCGTGACCAGATCCCCTGCCTTGCGCTCAGTCAGCAGGCCGCCCAGTTCCCGCAAATAAGTGAATTCGGTTTTTTTGCCATCAGCACTCCTGTACCACTGCGGCTGGGTGAAGCCCGCTTCATAACCTGCCTCGGACTTACGTCCGCCAACGGTACTTCGGATCAAGCGACCCAGACCGTCATAAGTTTGCTGCCCCAACACTTTGTCAGCGACCTTGATGTTGATCGGCAGACCTTCATCACTGTGCCCGGCGTAGTCGGTCACGACCGCAGTGGCGTCGGGCAGGACACTGCGGGTTATCCGGTCAAAAACGTCGTACTCATATCGGCTGGTATTGCCGACAGGGTCTGTCTGACTGGTTGTGCGCCCGTAACCGTCATAGGTGTAAACGGTTTTGCCGAGACTCTTGTTCTTCAGATTGAAGCTCTCGACACTCAGCGGTTTACCGAAATCATTGACGAGGGTGATCGTCTTGCCCATCCCCTGGAGCCAATGGGTCTGCCGGCGAAGAACCGGGTCCGCCTCGCTGTGTTCGATACGTCCATCATCGTGCAGCGTCTTGCTGACCTGGCCCCAGGAATCGAATTCGTAGCCGGTGCTGACCGGATAAGGCTTGCCATCACGCCAATCAGTCAGCGTCACTTTCACCTTGTGGCCGACCGAATCATGCAGCGCAGAATAAAGCGTGCGTGTCTGAATCAGACCGTCCTTGTCGGGATGGTCGCAGTCCTTTTCATGAACGGTGATCACCCGTTCCATCCCGTCATAAGTCACTTTTTGCTCGCCGCCAGCAGGATCCGTGGTCACCATTGTCGCCGGATGCTGTTTGCTGGCAGCCAGATAGGTCCACCGGGTAACGGCCGCATATGGGGTGCCGCCAGCAACCGTTTTGCCCACTGCCCGACCGATTGCGTCGTACTCATGCTCGATGTGCTCGCCATCGACAGCGACTTCAGAGACCTGTAATCCGGTCAGCGTCGACAGCACTTTCTCACTGGTCTGCAGCGTGCCGTCAAATCCGCGCGTGCTGGACCTGACTCGCAACCTGTCACCCTCAAGTTCATAGGAAAACTCGATAGCGGTTTTTTTATCATTCAGGATGACACTCTGCTCTTTCGTGGCTCCATGCTTGAGTGGATCCCCGGGCGTATTCAAATAACTGCGTGCGGTTTTCGAACGCAATACCTCAACGCCTTCCAACACTTCACAAAAACGCTCCTCGACCGGTAACACGGATGCCAGTTCCGCACCGTCCAGCGCCGGATGCAGCGCGTAGTCGTAGTAGGTGACTGTCGAAGCACCATCGGATGCGGCAGCAGTCACCGTCCTTTTTTTCGGGAATCTGGAAAAGCCCAGCGGATCCTCTGGGCAGTTATCTCCACCACTGGCCGGATAAAATTCCGTGGTCGTCGTCACCCCAGTGGGCTCGACCTGCTTGAGCAAGTTACCTTCGTCATCGAACTCGGTGACGGTGGTTTCCACACGCTGCTGTTGGGTGCGCCGATCGAGGTACGTCACCGTGTGGACTTTAGGCATGCGGAACTGAGCCACCTGCTCACTGAATGGCTTGGTAATGGAACAGTGATACTCCGTGGTGGTGGCGATCTGAGCGTCACCACAGGTTGTAACCTCAGCCACCAACAGATGGAATTTGTTGTAGGTGCGTTTGATGCGGGTATGTACTTTGCCGCTGACCAGCAAGTGCTCGTCCGAGGTGTAGACGTAGTGGCCGGGCGCCAGATAGAGAGGATCCAGATCACTATCCTTGGCAGGAAGGAGGCCCTGCCCAAGGAAGTTATGGTCGGAGTACGTGTAGGTCTTGCAAAGTCGGGGCTGGCCGCGCCCTGGGTAGACATCGTGAGCAATCACAAACGGCAGTGTCCGTTCCACACCGCTGATGAAGCGGTGGCCGTGCCGCTTGTAGCGAATGATTTCGACCCCGCGCAGCGGATTGACGATGCGATGAACATAGCTGGCTCCAGCGATGACTTCATACTCAAGGTCCCAACCCTTACCAACCGGCAGCTCGATGGCCGTCACTCGAGAGTTTTTCAAGATCAGCTTGTAGTTGGAACTGGAAGTAGTGTCGGGATGCCGGGACAGCGTCACCTGACCTGCCGCGCGGGTGATTTTCAACAGGCAGCGCTTGGCATCACGGACTTCGGCCAATCGGGGAAACTGGTTGAACAACTCATGCTTCAGCGTAATGCTCACACCGTTCGCCGCTATTATTTTTTCCGCGACGGCGACCTGAGTGCCGGCCAGGACTTTGAGCAGTTCACGCCGGCCATCCTTGTATCGAACTTCATAGCGCCCTGCTCCAGCGACTGACACTTTCGCCGTTTGCAGTTTCATTTCCTTGAACTTAAGGCCGGTAGGCGTCTCGACAGCCTTGTAGCGCTCACCGTTGGACAAGGTCATCACTTTGCTGCGCAAGTCATAATTGGTCAGTGTCAAAGACCAGCCAACGCCGAAACCACTATCCGCCTGATTGAGCGGATTAAAGCCCACTGAAAGCGCAAGCTCCGGACCATTGAGATCCGCCGAGTGCAACTTGCCAAGCGAAAATGCGCAGGTGTACATGCCCGTGCGGGGATCAACGCCTCCTGAAACAAATTCACCAAAGTTGAAAGCGTTGGAGTGAACAGCGGAAGATGAGTTACTTTCCATAGCAAAATATCCTTTATTCCAGGTGCAAATTTAAACAGGTCAAGCTGGCCAACGAAAATTCGCTGAATCACGCAAATGAAATCAGGCAAATTGTTTTGTTGACCGTTTCGACTCATCCAGAATAAAAGTTCGCTGTTCTGTATCACCTTTGATAGCAAGCCAGTGCTCCGTACCGAACTCATCAATCACGGCGAATTCGAACGCACCTCTCGTCGCCGGCTTCTCCTCCGTCTGTAGAGTCGTGCGCTGTACCAGCGTCAATACACCAGGCACATCGTTAATCGGGAAAGTAATAAAACCCAGAGGCGTATTGACCGAAGCCGATCGCCCATAGATCGGCGCCAGATAGCCATAAAAACTCCTGCCGCCACCACTGTAGTGGTTTATCGTGCCTGACGAGTACACCATTACCGCGTCTTCAGCATCATACGGATTAAGTCTTATATCGGTGCTATACCAGTCAAGAATGTTGATCTGGCGACCGTCAGCGTGAAGCCCGAGATGAAAATACTGAATGCGCTCCTCGTACACTCTTTCGCTGAAAGTACCGTACTTATAAAGAGAGAAACTGTTCTGATTGTATTTTTTCGGAGGAATCGCCTCCAGCGTGACACTGCTGTCGAAACCAACCCCATTACTTCGCAATACCACGCCATTCAAGGAGATCTCGGCAGCCACTTCCATAATTCCAGGTCGGGAAGCCGAGACCCAGAACTGGAAAATCTGTACCGGATCTGCGGCGTTGCTTACCTGGTTGTCACTGACCCGCGGGACTTCTGTCAGGCGCGTTGCCCCACCCGACATTTCGTGAGCGTAACGATTTTCCTGAATCGAAACACTCCAGTCTCCCTCCAGAGGCCGAGCACCGTTGTAGGCAATCAGCCGCAATGACGGCAATGCAGGATGTCCATGCAGCGATGCGCCGTCGCCATTGTTATCGATGCCGTGCAGAAGCACCAATACACGCACCTGCATGCGACCGTTGGCATAAAGCACTTTGTGCTGACCATGATTTGTGGCGTCGAGTTTTACCTCGATACGGGAAATACCAACTTCCTCATCAAACATTTGATAACACCTCAGCCGATTAATATATTTCGCCCCTCAAGGGCTCGGCAAAGTATTAACGTCGAATTTAAATATAAACAGCCGCGACATTTGACATTTTGTGAAAAAGCAAACTTTCAACATTATCTTTAATAATTCACACAGATGCTAATAACTTCAAAAAATGCGATCTGCATGTTACGAGATTCAACACTAAGCCCTTCGCCCCTTTGATTCTGGCCCACGATGGCCTGTTACCCCTTCCGAATTCAATCAACCCGAACCGGAAGGGGAGTCAGCGAGTAGCTTATGTTTGCCAAATCATGTTGGCAGCGTGATCGATCCGTTACTTTCGACAACACTCAGTCGCTATCTGGACCTGTCGAAAATCCGCTCTCCGATGACTCACTATCGGAATCAAAATCTGAAACTGCTTCTTCCGTTTGGATTTCCACTTTCCGGTCCATACTGGAATTTTCAAGGTATTGATTAATCCGCCGCATCGACTCGTCACTCAGCGGATTGTTCAATAAACCAACATATAGATCTTGAGTATCCGGAATATCGAACAAATCGCCCCCTACGTCTGAGATATTATTATCCTGTAACGCCATGACCCGAAGATCTCCAAGCCTGTCTATGCCGGAGGGTAGGCTGGAGAGATTGGCGTTATATAGCATCAACTCGGTTAAACCTGTCATGAAGCCTACATGCGGAGCAACTGTCAGAGGGTTGTTGGCCAGATTCAACAAAGTGAGCGTCTCGATCCTGGACACACCTTCAGCCGTCGCTTCAGATAATTCAAGCGAACAATCGTCCAGTACCAGTTGACGCAACTGGCGCATTTGGAATATCCCTGACGGGAAGTCCTCCATTTTTATGCCAGTGACCATCAAATATTGAACATTGGGAAAACTGTCAAAAAAAGCGCCGATGCGTGCGCCTGGTGTTTCTACAGTCAATACCAACTCTGTTACATAGTCGAACCTGGCGGATAATCTTGGTAACTCACCAGTAAAATCGACATGATGGGAAAAATGATAGTCACCGTAACCCCATCTCGAAACCGACTTGCGTCGCCAGATATCTTGCAGTTTTGCGCTAAATTGCTCGCGAGCCGGGCGCTGTTCTGCGATCTGCATTGCGTCCTGCGAAGAGTCCGCTTGGGTCGATAATCCTTCCGCACTCCAGATCGCCAATTCATTGCGCAATATTGCGAGGTCTGTCTCCAGGCGCGCTAAAACTGTGGACGGCTCAGATCCCAGGCGCTCGGAAACGAACGCGGCCAACTCCTTGTCATCAAGTTGCGGATAGAGGCTACGGACACGTTCCACAACGGATCCTGTCAACATCGGGTTGACATCGCCGCCGCCTCGCAGCCCCGCTTGCGCGTATTGGGCGCTGGCCGGAACAGCCGTTACCTGCACCGGTGCCAGTCCCAACAATTCGCTCACGCGTTGGCGCGACGGCAATGGCTGTGCGCGTACCAGTTGCCGCAGAGCCGCACCACCGCCCTGCGCTACACCGAGCAACTGGCGCTGCCCGGGCAGTAAAAGGCGCCAGACGGCGGCATACAGATCCATCCGATCCTGAGGGGATGCGATGCCGCTGCGTTGGATAACGTAGCCTTCATGCTGACGAATCAATATGTGCCGCACTGGCGATCGAGCATCGCCAATAGCACTCAATGACTCACCCTCTGACGCTTGCAGACGAATCTCGATACGAATCTGTCGCGGCCACTGATCAAGCTGCCCGAGCATCTGCAAAGCCAGTTGGTCACTGTCCAGGCTAGCTACCGCATCCAGATAGATTCCTTCGCACGCCCTGGCGAGACGCACCTCGCGTAGCGCCACCAGCGTTTTTTCTGCCATGTGCCGCGGCATTCCCGGCCGCAGGCGCAAATGCCTATGGTCGGCGGCACTGGCCTCTCGCCACAACGCCTGAGCAATCGTCTTGGGCAGATGAGGAAAAATCCGTCGCATCTGCAATGTGTTGTCATCGCAATCGAGTTCGAACGCCCGCTCGCTCTGCTCAAAGAGCAAAGCGCGGGACTGTTCGATAACGCGCTCGCTCAGATCAGTTGCCTGTAGCGTTAACAAAGCCTGCAGTTGTGAATCGGCCTGCGCACGCACGGTCGGATCGGAATGTTGCACTTGGGTGATGAACTGGCGGATCTTTTGATCGAGGGCGAAGCGTCTCGCTGTGTCCTGCAGCAATGCCAGCGAAGCGGGATGAATGTCGGACCTGTGCGCCATCATCACGTCGACGCCGCTCACGGCAAATATGCGTTGGGTCATCAGTGGAGGGAAATCCTTTATTGAATACTCCGTGCCGGGAAGCTCTGTCGTGCGATTTCGTCCGGTAAAGACAGTTGCAACTGGATTGGCCGACTCAGGATCATCCAGCGGATGCCACAAACGGCCCTCGCTGTCAGGCCTCAACAGCGGACCGGAAGGATGCAGTTCTCTGGCATGTGTGGCGCGAAACAGGCCGCTCTCGGGGTCTCGGACCACTTGTACGATGTGATTGTCAGCGACGGCAACATACTGACGCTGCTTCATGATTGCGATGCCCCATGCATCGGTCTCGTCGAGACGCTCTTGCGTGGGTATCCAGTAGTTCTCCAGCGAATTCCTTGCGGACACACTTGCGAACTCGTCGATCGTGGAATATTTCGGCCTCGTGCTCACACTGATGACAGGCATCACTGCAAGCGAATCTGAAGAAGATGGCGAAGGCAAGGGTCCCTGATGATGTGCAACAGTCGAATGCGGCATTGTCGAAGACGGGTTCAGAGCCCGGGGCAGGCCATCCCCGCTGGACTCGATGGGTCTGGTTGGGGCAGATACAGGTTTGATTTTCGGCGGTTTGCCAGTCATGAATGCTCATCCTTGAGGAGTGGTGACGCTGGCCACACATCGCTGCGGGCCAGCGCAAGGCATCAGATAAAGCACTTTCGTGCATATGCCTGATTATCGAACATGGCAGCTTATCTGCAGCCGCGATGCCAAACGCATATACAGCTACTACATCCCAGGACATTGCATCAATGGATGATGAAACTCAGCCTCGCTGAAGAGACAAATTGCGCTCATAAAAACTCACGCGAATCGCCAACTTATGCCCGGTACCATATTCATCGATAGCGATAAAGTAGAGGACACTTCCATATTTTTGCGCACCGGTATTTTCCGAGTATTCGGATAACGCCTGCACAATAGTGAGTTCTCCGTCGCTTTGCGTATTTACTTTGTAATGCTTGTGATTCCATGTTTGCGCATCGCCGGTGAAAGCATATACAAACGGATCACCCCTATCAGGCAAGGTGACGGTCACACTGGTTTTTTCGGGACGGACGAAAATGCACTTCATATAATTTGTTTTGATTTCGTTAAGCCTGTTCCCGCCCGCAAAATCGAGGTTTTCGCCCTCTTCAGCCCCCTCGACCATCCAATCGACCAGGCGGATTTGCTTCCCGTCCGGGTACAGCCCCAGATGGTACTTCCAGATACGATTACCAGGCGACTCATTACCAATCCTGTTCTGATACAACTGAAAGACTCCATATGTCGCGGGCTTTTCAGCCTCCAGAGTCACGCTGCTGTAATGAACACTGACAGGGGTGGTTCCGTTGCTCAAAATCCTCTCCCCGTTGAGAGATAGGCGCGCACCGACCTCAGTCGTTCCGGCGCTCGACGAGGAAACCCAGAACGTACGCACCTGTGGATGAACGCTGTCATTCTCAAGATCATCATCGTGCCTGTCCAAGGCATCCGGTGCAGGCCGTGCCTCACGCGTAAACCGCCCTTGGACCGCGCTCGCGACCCAACCATCGCGCAAGGTCTTGCCGGTCGCGTAATGAATAAGCTGGATGCTTTCCATTACATCTTCCGGTACATGCACAGCGTTGCCGTCGGCGTCTACTCCGGCAACCAGCACCTGAACTTTGACTTGCATCCGGCCATTAGCGAAAAGTGCCCTGCTTTGAGTGTTATCACTGGCGTCAAACTTGACCTTCAGACTGGACAACCCCACAAGAACGGGCGAAGTGTTTTGTTGATTACCTGTAGCATCCATGCTTTCACTCATAATACAGCTCCTCTGTGAGAATATAACTTGATAGTGACATCGAAAACATGTCAGCAAAAAAAGTTACATACCCACCAAGAAAATATCAAAGTGAAAAGTGTAAGAAATATGCGTGCACCAGCCGCCGGCAACTCATATGCCTTTAAACCAGCCTCCAATACACCAACGCAAGAATGATCAATGTTCGTCGTTATAGACGAACTTCGGCATTTCCCAATGGAAACGGATGGCCAGCAGACGTAACAGGAACCCGCCAAACAAAGTGATCAGGATGGCTTGTTCGCCCGGCACATTTATATAAAGACAAAACATGTAGCACCATGCCGCAGCGAATGAAACACTGGCATAAAGTTCGCGGCGAAATATCAGCGGAATGTCATTGCAGAAAATGTCGCGCAGGATGCCGCCGAACACACCGGTGATGACGCCGCTGACCGAGGCCACCAGCATGCCGTGGCCCATTTCCAGCGCTGTCATGCAACCGATCAAGGTAAATGCCACCAGCCCCACCGCGTCGAGCACCAGAAACAGCGAGCGCAGGTGACGCATCCAGCGTGCGGCAAACACCGTAAACATCGCCGCCACCGAGGTCAGCACCAGATATTCCGGGTGTTTGACCCAGGTCAGCGGGTAGTGCCCGAGCAACACATCGCGCACTGAACCGCCACCGAGCGCGGTGATGCAGGCGATCAGCACCACGCCGAACCAGTCCATGCCGCGTCGTCCGGCAGACAGCGCGCCGGTCATGGCTTCGGCAGTGATGGCGATCAGATAGAGCATCAGCAACATGATGGCAGTCCAGGCAGGAAGGCGCGCAGTCTAGCCATTTCGGCGCCGCACCAGAAGAGGGCGCGCCTCTCGCGAGCCGGCTCGCGTCCACATAAGCCGCATTCCATGTGGGAGCGAGCCTGCTCGCGAAAGCGTCAGGGCTGATGCCGCCGCATCAGAATTTGATGAAATGCTTGCGGTAGTGCTGCAGCTCGGCGATCGATTCGCGGATGTCATCCAGCGCCAGGTGGGTGCTGCCCTTCTTGAAGCTGTCGCGTACGTCCGGCGCCCAGCGCGCGGCCAGTTCCTTGAGCGTGGAGACGTCGAGGTTGCGATAGTGGAAGTAGCTTTCCAGCGCCTTCATGTGGGTATAAAGGAAGCGACGATCCTGGCAGATGCTATTGCCGCAGATCGGCGACTTGCCCTTCGGCACCCACTTTTCCAGAAAGGCGATGGTCTCAGCTTCTGCCTCAGCCATGCTGATGCGGCTGTCGCGCACACGCTGGGTCAGACCGGAGTTGCCATGGGTGCGGGTATTCCACTCGTCCATGCGCGCGAGCACTTCGTCGCTATGGTGGATGGCAATCACCGGACCTTCAGCCAATGTGTTCAGCTCACTGTCGGTAACGATAGTGGCCATTTCGATGATGACATCGTTGTCCGGGTCCAGACCGGTCATTTCCAGGTCGATCCAGATCAGGTTCTGCGGATTTTGCATATTCGGGCTCCTAGGCAATGCTGCGCAGTTTAGCCTAGGCCGGTGGCCGGGCGTGCTAAACTCGCGGCCGTTTTACCTAATCGCTGCATTCTTCAGACGGAACACCCATGGCCAAACGCCAACTCAATCGTCGTCAAAACTGGCGCATCGAAAAGATCCAGGGCGAGCGCGCCGCACGCGCCGCCAAACGCGAGTCCTCGGCGGTCGAAGCCCTCGAGGGCGGCGACCTTGGCCCAGAGCAACACGGCCTGGTGATCGCCCACTTCGGCGTGCAGGTCGAAGTCGAAGCCGTCGACGGCGAACTCGCCGGTCAAGTGTTCCGCTGCCACTTGCGCGCCAACCTGCCAGCGCTGGTCACTGGCGACAAAGTGGTCTGGCGCGCCGGCAACCAAGGCATTGGCGTGATCGTCGCGCAACTGCCGCGCAGCACCGAACTGTGCCGCCCCGACAGTCGTGGCCAGCTCAAGCCGGTTGCCGCCAACGTCGACATGATCGTCATCGTTTTCGCGCCGCTGCCCGAGCCTCACGCCAACCTGATCGACCGCTATCTGGTCGCCGCCGAACATGCCGGCATCCGCCCGCTTCTGCTGCTGAACAAATTCGACCTGATCGACGAGCAGAACGCCCCGGCGCTGAACGCGTTGCTGGCGGTGTACCGCACGCTGGGTTATCCGGTGCTGGAAGTCTCGGCTCACCACGGCGATGGCATGGAGCAGCTGCAAAAGCAGCTCGACGGGCGCATCAGCGTGTTCGTAGGTCAGTCCGGCGTCGGCAAGTCGTCGCTGGTCAACAGCCTGCTGCCGGAAGTCGAAACCCGCGTCGGGCCGTTGTCGGAATTGTCCGGTCAGGGCACGCACACCACCACCACCGCGCGCCTGTTCCACTTCCCTGGCGGCGGCGAACTGATCGACTCCCCGGGCATCCGTGAATTCGGTCTGGGCCACGTCAGCCGCGCCGATGTCGAAGCCGGTTTCATCGAGTTCGATGACCTGCTCGGCACTTGCCGTTTCCGCGACTGCAAGCACGACCGCGAACCGGGTTGCGCGCTGCTCAAGGCGCTGGAAGATGGCCGCATCCAGCAGCAACGGATGAACAGCTATCGCTCGATCATCGCCAGCCTGCCCGAAAACGGTTATTAAACCGTCGCGCCGGCAGCCCCGCACCACGGGCTGCCGGTTGTCGGACCGCATCTGAATCAGTTCTCCCCCACTTAAACATAAGCCTCTGCTGTAGGCTTTTGCGCGGCTGCTTGCAGGACCTTTCTGTTTTGCCGCGCAGACCTTGTAGGCCTGAGCCAGCGGCCTACATTCCTTTCCTCCTTCGCTCACAGCGACCTTCGAGGAAAGCCATGCCAACCTGTGTTTTATTCATCCGCCATTCGTCTCGCTACATCCACGCGTGCAGTGCCCACAGCATCGTCGGCGCGATCCGCCTGCACACGGTGGTATGAGCATGCGCAAGGCACTGTTCATCGGCATCAACGATTACACGCATATCGGCGGCCTGAGCGGCTGTTGCAACGACGCCATGGCCATGGCTTCGGTGCTGAAAACCAATGCCAACGGCGACCCCAACTTCAAGAATGTCGTGTTGACGTCCGCCGAGGATTATTTGAGCCGGCAAAAACTCGAAGATCAGATCCGCGAGTTGTTTTCCGGTGACTGCAACGTCGCCCTGCTGTATTTCGCCGGCCATGGCGGTTTCGACGCCGACACTGACGAAGGCATGCTGATACCCCAGGACTACCGCAACGCCAAGGACGGCATCCGCATCAGCGACATCCTTAACTGGGCGGACAAGGCCACGCGGATCAAAAACAAAGTGATTATCCTCGACGGCTGCGAAAGCGGTTCGGCCGGCGAAGTGCGCGCCTTGCGCAGCGAGAGCAGCATGGTCAGCGAGGGTATGACGATCCTCACCGCCTGCAAAAAAGCCGAGCCGGCAATGGAGGGCGCGCAGCACGGCGTGTTCACCGGCCTGCTCCTGCAAGCGCTGCACGGCGGCGCGGCGAATATCCTCGGCAAAATCACCCCCGGCAGTCTGTATTCCTTTGTCGACAACGCCCTCGGCGCCTGGGAACAGCGTCCGGTGTTCAAGACCAATGTGTCGCAGTTCATTTCCCTGCGCGAAGTCTCGCCGCTGATCCCCAAGGAGATCCTGCGCAAATTGCCCGACTGGTTTGCCGAAGCCGAATCGGTCTACCCGCTCGACCCCAGCTATGAGCCCACCGAAAAGGCGTTCGTGCCTGAACATGGCGAGATCTTTGCCCAGTTGCAGAAGTGCAACCGCCACAGCCTGATCGAGCCGGTCGACGCCGAGCACATGTACTACGCCGCCCTCAACTCCACCGGCTGCCGCCTGACGGCACTCGGCGCCTATTACCGCGAACTCGCCCTCAAAGGACATTTCTGATGCCAGTCTTTATCAGCTACCGCCATATGGATCGCGCTCATGCGATTGCCATCAATACCCGTCTGACCCAGGCGAAGATCAGGACTTACCTCGACGTGCTGGATCCGGAATCGCAGACCACCGATGACATCACCGGGGTCATTACCCGCAACATCACCGAGTGCACGCATCTGCTGGCGGTGGTGTCGGAGACAACAGCACTGTCGTGGTGGGTGCCTTTCGAAATTGGCGAGGCGACGATCAGCAATCGGCGGATCTGTACGTTCAAGACCGGGCCGGCGCAATTGCCGATCTATCTGGACAAATGGCCGAAGCTGAGCACGGCCAGCGATCTGGATTTCTTCATCGATGCGTATCGGGATGAGGTGTCGAACCAGCGCTCGATAACCCTGGACTCGTTCAGCGACTCGGTGAAAGGGGCGTACAAGCGCGATGCAGAGATGTTTCATGAACAGCTGAAGAACCGGATTCGTCGGGGATTCTGAGACTGTGCCGGCCTGTGATAGCCACAAAAAAGCCGACATCACTGTCGGCTTTTTTTCACTTACTGCTTCGGCGCAGGCGCAGGCGCCGCCCCACCCGGCTCAGCCGGTTTCGGCGCCGCATCGTCAAACAGATTCAACCGCTCGCGCAACTCGTGAGCCGGCACTGGCTGTTTGTCCGCCGGCAAGGCATTGGGATCAACCGGGGCTGCCGGAGCAGCACCGTTCTGACCCTGATCCGCCGGTTTCGCCGCCTCGGGACCCTGCGCACCTTCAATGGCGGCCTGGGCCTTTTTGGTCAGCACGACAATGTCGATCCGGCGGTTGACCGGGTTGAACGGATTTTCCCGGTCGAACAACGCCGACGAGGCATAACCGACCACCCGCGCCACCTGCGCATCCGGATAGCTGCCCGCGACCAGGGCACGGCGAGCCGCGTTGGCGCGGTTGGCCGAGAGCTCCCAGTTGCCGTAGTCGCCAGTGCCAATGTACGGCTTGGCGTCGGTGTGGCCGCTGATGCTGATCTTGTTCGGCACCGCTTTGATGGTGTCGGCCATGGCCAGCAGGATGTCTTCAAAGTACGGCTTCAGGCGTGCGGACCCGGAGTCGAACATCGGCCGGTTCTCGGCGTCCATGATCTGGATGCGCAAGCCGTTCGGGGTGATTTCGAAGAGGATCTGATCCTTGAACTTCTGCAGTTGCGGGTTCTCGTCGACCTTGTTCTGCAGTTCTTGCAGCAGCAGTTCGAGACGCTCCTTCTCGACCTGCTCGGCCATGCCTTCAACCTGATCGGTATCGACCGTAACCTTGTCCGGTTGCGGCTGCGACTTCACTTCCGGGTTGAGGGTGTTTTCCGGCGCCAGGGTCGGTGTACCGCCGAGGTCGATGATGTACGGCGTGCCGCTTTCGGAGAAGCCGACCGGGTCCTTGAAATAACCGGCGATGGCGATCTTCTGTTCCGGCGTAGCGGTGGACAGCAGCCACAGCACGAGGAAGAACGCCATCATCGCCGTGGCAAAGTCGGCGAAGGCGATTTTCCACGCCCCGCCGTGGTGCCCGGCGGCAATGCGCTTGACGCGCTTGACGATGATCGGCTGATTATTTTCCATGACTTAGCGACCGCGAACCGCTTGTTCCAGCTCGGCGAAGCTTGGACGGTGCGCCGGGTACAGAACCTTGCGCCCGAACTCGACCGCCAGCGACGGCGGCATGCCGGACGCCGAAGCCACCAGCGAGGCCTTGATGGCTTCGTAGACGTTGAGCTCTTCCTTGGCATCGTGGGCCAGGGAATGCGCCAGCGGACCGAAGAAACCGTATGCCGCGAGAATACCGAAGAAGGTACCGACCAGTGCCGCACCCACGTGCAGACCGATCGACGCCTGGTCGCCCTCGCCCAGCGAGGCCATGGTCACCACGATACCGAGTACCGCCGCAACGATACCGAAACCGGGCATGCCGTCGGCGATGCCGTTGACTGCGTGCGATGGGTGCTCGAGGTCTTCCTTGAGGCTGTACAGTTCCATGTCGAACAGGCCTTCCAGTTCGTGCGGAGCCATGTTGCCGGAGGACATGATGCGCAGGTAATCGCAGACGAACGCGGTCATGCGTTCATCCTTGAGCACCGCCGGGTACTTGGCGAAGATCGGGCTCGCGGCGGCATCTTCGATGTCGCCTTCGATCGCCATCATGCCTTCACGGCGGCTCTTGTTGAGGATTTCGTAGATCAGCCCGAGCACTTCAAGGTAGAAGGTGTGGGTGAAGCGCGAACCGAACATGCTCAGGGATTTCTTGAGCACGTGCATCGTCATGTAACCGGGGTTGGCCTGGAGAAATGCGCCGAGGGCCGCACCGCCGATGATCATCACCTCGAAGGGCTGGATCAGAGCGGCAATCTTGCCGTGGGAGAGCACGTATCCGCCGAGCACGCTCGCGAATACGACGATGATGCCGATAATTTTAGCCATAGGTAGAAGGTACTTGTTTAAGTCGGGTTCAAGGTCATATTCGGAAGTTAAAAAATCTCTTCTTCTACTTATCGGCAAAACTGCGCCAGACTATAGCCAGTTCAGGCGAAAAGCCAATTTAGCCCATGCCGGGCGCGTCTACAGTCAGTGAAGATCTCGTCCAGACATGGCTAATGAAACGAACATTCCATCGGTAATACCGACCACGCTCCAGGCTTGGGTCAAGCTGCTCGACAGCGTCCGCCTGCCCGTACCACAAGAGGCTCACGACAAAGTCTGCCGGGCGATCCGCGACAATCGCAGCTCGCTGCGCGACATCGCCGATCTGATGCAGGACAGCCCGGCGCTGGCCTTGAGCGTCATCCGTGAGGCGAATCGTCACACCCACGGCACCATGGCCGCGCCGGCGGAAAATCTTGAGGTGGCAATCAATCGCCTGGGCCTTGCCCGCACCGAAGAATTGCTCGCGCGCCTGCCCGCCGAACCGCACCGGCAAATCCCCAAGGCTTTGCGCCAATTGCAACTGATCAGCCAACACGCGACACAACAGGCCAACGGTTTTTTTGCCAGTCGCCTCGCGCGGCTGTGGCAGGACATTCATTGGGGCAGCTTGCTGTTTTTGTCGCCGCTGTGGCCCTTGGCACTGACGTATCCGCAGTTGCTCGAGGAGTGGGAACTGCGCGTGATCCACAAGGGCGAGTCGGCACGTGTGGTCGAAAAGCAATTGTTCGGCGTGCGCCTGTTGAAGATCGCCGAGGCACTGGTCCAGGCCTGGCATCTGCCGATCTGGGTCGAGCAAGGCTACAAATTACTGCTCAGCGAACAACGCGAACTGGTCAAAGTGCTGCGCATCGCCCGTGACAGCGAACACCCGCTGCGCCAGCAGAATCGCCTCGACGATGACCCGACATTGCGCCGCTGGCTCAACCAGCCGGCGAATACCGTGCTGCTGGCCAATGGTCTGGCGCTGTCGGCGCAACAGGCCTGGGACAGTCCGCACAGCAAGCGCTGGCAGTACCTGACCAGCCTCTATCTGCAGATTTCCATGGACGAAGTGCAGCAACAGTTGCACCAGCAAGCGGCGAACAGCGCGCGTCAGCATGCGATGCCTGATTTATGGCACCCGGCGGTTTCGCTGATCTGGCCGTGGGGCACTCGTCGCTTGCCGGCCGGCATGCTCCCGGCCGCAGCGCCGAATGCGGATGATCTGGGCCAATGGCGTCGGCAATGCGCCGAACTGCTCGCCGAGCCCAGCCGCTTCACCAATGCCATGAGCCTGACCGTCGCCGCCCGCGAGGCACTGGTGGCCAGCGGCATGCGCCGGGTGATGATTCTGATGGCCGACCGCACGCACTCGACCCTGCGCGTACACCAGACCGCCGGTTTGCCGAAGGATGCGGCGGCGCTGAGTTTTGTCGTCAGCCAGAGCAAAGTCCTGCAACGCCTGCTCGCTCAGCAGGCGCAGGTGCGGATTACGCCGGAGAACAACGCACAATTCTCGGCCTTGTTACCGGCGAGCCTGCGCACGCTGTTTCGTGGCGAACATCTGTTTCTGCGTTCATTGGTCAACAATGGTCGGGTGATCATGATCGTCGTTGCCGATCAGGGCGGCGGCCCCTTCGCCGACATCACTGTGCAGGCCTTCGGCAAAACCGCGCAGTGCATCGAAAAAGCCCTGCACAGCTTTAGCAGCCGTGGCCAATGAGCCTGCGCTACAATCCTCCCCTTTGTGCTCTGGAGACCTCACATGTCTGACTTCTCTGGCTTGCCGCTTGTCATCGAGCCGAGCGACCTGCTGCCGCGTCTGGAGTCCCCGGAACTGATTCTGGTGGACCTGACCAGCCCTGCCCGGTATGCCGAAGGTCACTTGCCCGGCGCACGTTTTGTCGACCCGAAACGCACCCAGCTCGGCCAGCCACCGGCCCCCGGGCTGATGCCGGCGAAGGCCGATCTGGAAGCGTTGTTTGGTGAGCTCGGTCATCGCAAAGACGCGGTCTACGTGGTGTATGACGATGAGGGCGGCGGCTGGGCCGGGCGCTTCATCTGGCTGCTCGATGTCATTGGCCACGACAAGTACCACTATATAGACGGTGGTCTGCCGGCCTGGCTGGCGGACGGTATGCCGATGTCGATTCAGGTGCCGGCCGCCGTCGGTGGCCCGGTCTCGCTGACCCTGCACGATGAACCGACCGCCACCCGCGAATACCTGCAAAGCCGTCTCGGCGCCGCCGATCTGGCGATCTGGGACGCGCGTGGGCCGCTGGAATATTCCGGCGAGAAAGTCCTCGCCGCCAAGGGTGGCCACATCCCCGGTGCGGTCAATTTCGAATGGACTGCCGGCATGGACCAGACGCGTCAGTTGCGTATCCGCAGCGACATGCCGCAGATCCTCGAAAACCTCGGGATCACCAAGGACAAGGAAATCATTACCCACTGCCAGACCCATCACCGGTCGGGCTTCACTTATCTGGTGGCCAAAGCCCTCGGTTATCCGCGGGTCAAGGGCTACGCCGGTTCCTGGGGCGAATGGGGCAACCACCCTGACACGCCAGTCGAGATTTAAGGTTTTTAAGGACAACTAATGAAAGAGCGTCTGTTTATCCTCAGCCAGTACCTGCTGCCGCATCACCTGCTGTCGCGCCTGGCCGGCTGCATCGCCGAATGCCGCGTGCGCTGGTTCAAGAATGCCTTCACCCAATGGTTTGCCAAGCGTTATCAAGTGGACATGTCGCAAGCGCTGGTCGAAGACCTGACCGCTTACGAGCACTTCAACGCCTTCTTCACGCGCGCCCTGAAAGATGGCGCACGCCCACTGGACGAAACCCCGGGCGCGATCCTCAGCCCGGCCGACGGTGCGGTCAGCCAGCTCGGCCCGATCGAGCACGGTCGTGTGTTCCAGGCCAAGGGCCACAGCTTCAGCGTGCTGGAGTTGCTCGGCGGGGATGCGGCCAACGCAGCGCCGTTCATGGGCGGCGACTTCGCTACCATTTACCTGTCGCCTAAGGACTACCACCGCGTGCACATGCCGCTGGCCGGCACCCTGCGCGAAATGGTCTACATCCCGGGCCGCATTTTTTCGGTGAACCAGACCACTGCCGAAAACGTCCCGGAGCTGTTCGCCCGCAACGAGCGCGTGGCGTGCATTTTCGATACAGAACGCGGGCCGATGGCCGTGGTGCTGGTCGGTGCGATGATTGTCGCTTCGATCGAAACCGTGTGGGCCGGTCTGGTCACGCCACCGAAGCGCGAGCTGAAAACCTTCCGCTACGACGAAGCCGCACGCGCACCGATTCATCTGGAAAAAGGCGCGGAACTTGGGCGCTTCAAGCTCGGTTCGACGGCGATCGTGCTGTTTGGCCCGGATCAGGTGAAGTGGGCCGAAGAGCTGGTGGCCGGTTCACCCGTGCAGATGGGCCAAGGCCTGGCACTGCCAAAAGCGTGACCCTGTTCGCGGAAGCAGCCGAGGCTGCTTCCGCAAACCGCGGCATTTGCTGCTATGGTTTTGCTCATGAGCCAGACCAACTTTTCTCCCAAGCTGCGCGCTCCGACTCCCACGCAAACGCGCCTGTCGTTCTGCGAGGCCAGCCCGCGCGACCTCAAGCGCTGGATCGCCGGCCTGCCCAAGGCCAACATCGGCGAAACCGCCCGCTTGCTGTATCAAGGCCTCGGCGAACTGAACCTGTTGCTCACCCCCAGCGACAATCGCCTGCAATTGCTTGAGCTGCTGCGGCCCGAGGTGTATTTCGTCTGCCAGCATCTGGAACGGCATTTTCTGCATCAGGCGATCATGCTCGACGAGCGTTCGCGAAAAGTCAGCAACCTGTGTCAGGCGCTGCAAGCTCAGTTGGCCATCGGCTATAAACAGATTGTTCTGCGCATCCTGCCCAAATACAGCAAGGATCGCGCGACATTGGTCGGCACCGCCTTGCAACGCGCCGCGCATGCCCTCAAGGCGCAACTGGTGCGCGCCACGCAGCTGTACAGTTCACCGCCGGAACACGTGTGGTTGGAATTGCATCTGCTGTATCGCAGCGCTGCGCAATTACAGCTGCAACAACGGCGGCTGCGCGATGATCTGGCGTTTTTGACCAGCGAACTGAGCGTCGAACAGACCTACATCGCCGCACTGCTATTGGGCAGCGCCCGTTGCAATCAATTGCGTCAAAGCCAGATTGCCCGGCTGGCCGAGGTGATCGAGCCGTGGAGCGCCCTGCTCAAGCTGCATCCCGACAGCGCCGACGACGGCTTGTTTGCGGTCAGTCCGGAACTCGATGTCGGCCCGCGCTACCGCAAAATGTTTCGCAGCGAACAACAGAGCGGACTGCTGGGCTTCGATCCGCAACCGCTGGTCAAACAGCTCGAAACGCACCTGCTGCAGCAGCCGACTTCGCCCCCCCTGCCTGTTTCCGCAGGTCTCAGCATCGATACCCTGCAACATCTGCACGCGACCTGGGGCCAGGCTGCCGAACGCAGTTTTCAGCGCAGCGCCGGCCAGGGCACATTGACCGTGTGCGTCGGCATGAGCGCCCTGCACTTCTACCTCGGCGGCGAGCGCACCTTCAGCGAGTTGCTCAAACATCCCGGTGCCCGCACGGCAAATTTCAGCAGCGTCGTGGCCAACGGCGAAAAGGACAGCTGGAGTCAGGCGTTCGACGCTGCCCCGCAAAGTAACGATGAGCTGTTGCCGTACGAGGAAATCCAGTACGACCAGCTGAGCGAGGATGAAGGCCCCGGCAACGCGCCGAATTATCCGACTTACGCCTTGCCGGTGATCAACCACAGCCCCGGCGGCTATTGCCTGGCCTGGCCGAGCGAGGTGCCGGCGGAATTGCAGGCCGGGGAAATGCTCGGCATTCAGGACAGCGAGAGCAAAGGCTGGAGCATTGCGGTGATTCGCTGGATTCGCCAGGTGCGCGGCAGCGGCACGCAGATGGGCATTGAACTGGTCGCGCCACACGCGCAGCCGTGCGGGCTGCAACTGGTTCGTTCCAAGGACGATCACAGCCATTATCTGCGCGGTTTGCTGTTGCCGGAGATCAGTGCGATCGATGTGCCGGCCACCGTGCTTGCGCCGCGCCTGCCGTTTCAGGAAGGCAACAAGGTATTGATCAATACCCAGGGCGAAGAACACCGCGCCGGGCTGGATCGGCGGGTGGCGAGTACGCACAGTTTCAATCAGTTCGCCTATCGCTCGCTGGATCCTGCGCAAAATGGCGGAGGTGAGGAGGATTTTGATTCGTTGTGGAATTCGCTTTAGACCGAGGCGCGGCCTTCGCGAGCAGGCTCGCTCCCACACTGGAATGAGGTTTCCCGTGGGAGCGAGCCTGCTCGCGAAGAGGCCAGATCAGCTTATCGAGATCTCAGAGCTGCCCGTCGCGATCGCGGAAACCCAGCAGATACAACACACCATCCAGCCCCAGCGTTGAAATCGCCTGCTTCGCCGACTGCTTGACCAACGGTTTGGCGCGGAACGCCACGCCCAGCCCGGCAATCGCCAGCATCGGCAAGTCGTTGGCGCCGTCGCCGACAGCAATGGTCTGCTCCAGACGCAGCCCTTCCTTGTGCGCCAGCTCCTTGAGCAGATCAGCCTTGCGCTGCGCATCGACAATCGGCTCGATCGCCACGCCGGTGCACTTGCCGTCGACCACTTCCAGCTCGTTGGCGAACACGTAGTCGATGCCCAGCCTGGCTTGCAGCTGCTTGGCGAAATAAGTGAAGCCGCCGGACAGGATGGCGGTTTTGTAGCCGAGGCGTTTGAGTTCGGCGAACAGGGTTTCGGCGCCTTCGGTCAGGCGCAGCGAGGCGCCGATCGAGTCGAGCACGCTGACGTCGAGGCCCTTGAGCAGCGCCAGACGCTCCTTGAAGCTGGCGCGGAAATCCAGTTCACCGGCCATGGCGCGCTCGGTGATTTCCGAAACCCGGTCACCCACGCCGGCCGCTTTGGCCAGCTCATCGATGACTTCCGCTTCGATCAGCGTCGAGTCCATGTCGAACACCGCCAGACGCCGGTTGCGGCGAAACAGCGAGTCTTCCTGGAAGGCGATGTCGACGTTCAATTCCTGGGCAACGCTGAGGAATTCGGCGCGCAAGGCCTGCGGATCGGCCGCTTCACCGCGCACGGAAAACTCGATGCAACCCTTGCCCTTGTCGGCCGGTGTGTCCAGCGGCATGCGCCCCGACAGACGGTCGATATGGTCGATGTTCAGGCCATATTTGGCGGTGATCGCGCTGACCGCCTGCAACTGGCCGGCAGTGACCTTGCGCGTCAGCAGGGTGACGATATGGCGTTTCTTGCCCTGATTGCCCACCCACTGCTGGTAATCCTCTTCGGACACCGGGGTGAAACGCACTTGCTGATCCAGTTCGTAGCCTTTGAACAGGATGTCCTTGAGCACCGATTTGCCTTGTTCGGAATCGGGAATTTCAACCAGGATGCCGAACGACAGGGTGTCGTGGATCACCGCCTGACCGATGTCGAGAATGTTCACACCACCTTGTGCCAGAACACCGGTGATGGCCGCTGTCAGACCGGGACGGTCGACTCCCGTGATGTTAATCAGGACGATTTCGCGCAACGCGCACCCCCGCAACTGGAAAAAAACCGCATTCTACCCACTTTCAGTGACCATCGGGCACCGCGAGCGCTTTGCCGGTCTGGGGCCTGTCGCTATACTGCGCGTCAACTTCACGGACAAAGAGCCGAGCTCAAGTGAACCGGCCCACGCCAGTCAAAACCGATAACTTCTTCCTGCTGATCTTCCGTGCACTGCGCCATCGCCGTGTACCGATTGCATTGCGCATTGCCAGCCACAACGTGATCCTGGTCGCTCTGGCCCTGGTGATCTATGCCGGGGTGATGGGGCTGCAGTTCAAGCAGGCCATGCACGAGCAGGCCGATGCGCTGGGCGAAAGCCTGACCACGCAGACCGCCACCTCCGCCACCGAGCTGCTGGTGTCCAACGACATCCTCAGCCTCAACGTGCTGCTCAACAACCTGACCAAGAACAAACTGGTCGCCCACGCGGCAATCTACAGTGTGGACAACCGCATCCTCGCCGAGTCCGGTCAGCGTCCCAAGCACAGCCTGCTGGGCGAAGCCGAGGGCATGTACGAGAGCAAGATCACTTTCCAGGACGTGACTGCCGGGCAACTGCGCATCAGCCTGGACATGGATCAGTTCCAGCAGCCGATGACCATCAGCCTGCAAAGCATGGGCATTCTGAGCGCAATTCTGCTGGCGCTGTCATTGGCTCTGAGTCTGCGCATGGGCCGCTATCTGTCGACGCCGTTGCTGCAATTGCGCGTGTGGCTGCGCCGCATCGACGCGCACACCCCGGGCATCGATCGCCAGGATGAAATCGGCGATCTGGCGCGCCAGCTGCATGCCAGCTACGCCCCGGAACCGGAGCCTGAGCCCGAACCCGAGCCCGAGCCGGAATTCGCCGAGGAAGAAGACGAGCCTGAATTCGAGGTGCGTAACCTGCGCGATCCGAGCTTCGACGAAAGCCGCCCGCTGGCCGCGAAAAAACCGGCGCCGCGTCACTTGATCAGCACCGTCGAAGACGATGATGACGATGACGCTTTCGCCGACCTGCGCGACGAATCGCTCAACGGCGCCGCCCAACCGCTGACGCGCAAACCGAGCCCTGACGTGCCACAGCACACCGCCGTACTGGCCGTGCAATTGGGATCGCAGGAACAATTGCGTCGTTTGCCTCGCGCACGTCTGGAAGAATTGCAGGATCGCTATCGCGACTGCCTCGAGCAGGCCGCGTCGCTGTATCAGGGCGAAATCGAAACCCTCAACGATGGCAGCACGCTGTTGCTGTTCCACACCGAAGACTGCGGCGACGATTACCTGACCAATGCCATCTGCTGCGGCGAACTGCTGCGTGCACTCGGCCACCAATTGCAGATCGAGGTCGCAGACAGCGGCATCACCCTGCAATTGCAGCTGGGCCTGACCTTGGGCGACGAGTTGTTCGGTCTAAGCCAGATTGATCTGCTGCTGACCGATTCGGCCCAGGATGCACTGGCCTTGTCGCAACACAGCCGCAATCTGCTGCTGGTCGAGCGCAAGATCAGCGATGACACGTTGATCCGCCAGCGTGCGCGGATCCGGCCGATCGCCAGCCCTGAAGGCGCTTGCTGTGTGGAGCGGTTGATGGAGCCGTATCCGTCGATGCTCGAACGGCAACTGGCGCGGATGCATGAGCGCCGGGCGTAAGGCTTAGGCCAGATACGCAAAAGCCCGCAGATGAGTGATTGTCTGCGGGCTTTTTGTTGCCTGCGCTGGCCCCTTCGCGAGCAGGCTCGCTCCCACCAGGTCTGCTCGCCGCCGATCAAATGTGGGAGCGAGCCTGCTCGCGAAGTGGCCAGCGTTGAAGACGAATAATCTCTGCCCCCCAGATACAACAAAGCCCGCACAAGGCGGGCTCTGTTCTGACGCGTTCCAGCCTCAGAAGCGAAACACTTCCATATCGGTACGAATCGGCGAGGCCATCGGGATCTTCGGCTGCTTCTCGGCATCCGCAGCCGGCGCTGCGGGTTTCGGCGCGGCTTTACGCGGTGCCTCGGCCACGGGCGGCTGGTTGGCCAGTGGCTTGAGCGCCACCGACAGTTGCTCGGCCAGACGCTGCAACAGAACCCCTTGTGCCTGCACCTGGGACGCGGTGCTGCCGGCGTGCGTTTCCTGCAGGTGAATGATGCGGTTATCGCGCACCTTGCCGCGACGATCGATCAAACGCCATTGCGCATCGAGAATCGCCGGTTGTTTCGCCCCGGAATCCAGACGGGTGATGGTCAGCAGAACCTGCACATCCGGCGTGAATCCGGCAGTAGCAGGCGCCAGCACCACACGCTGACTGTCCAGGTGACCAGCCACCTGACGCATCAGCAGTTGATCGATATCCGACGAAAGGCTGCCAGCCCAACGACCGTCGGTCGCCGCTTGCAGGCTGCCGTCGGGTTGACGTTGCAGCAGGGTTTCGCGTTGCAGGTAATCGGCAACAACTACCGGCCCCAGCAAAACCGCCATGCCTGCGCTTTGCGCAGGCTGAACCGGACTTCCGCTGTCCAGTTGGTACAGCGACACCGGCTGGTGAACGCTGCAACCCGCCAGGCCAAGAACGCCGGCGAGCAACAAAATAAGGGGGCGTAGAGCAGTCATCATCCCGTCCAGGTGGCCGCCACAAGGCTGACCACAGTGAAAATACTCAATAAATATGAAGAACGCTCGGCCACGCCGGCGCTTGAAAGGCCATATCATCCGTGAATATGCGTTCCGACTCCAGCGCCAAAGCGTCGATCTACGCGTTTAATCGCAGATCGAACGCTCTAGGAAGGCGTTCTCGCCTAATTGAGGTTTTCGACGAGCAGCGCATCCACCCTCTGGAAGCCCCGCGGAAGTTTGTTTCCGCGCCGTCCCCGCTCACCTTTGTAGTGCTCGAGGTCGTCGGCTTTCAGCGACAGGGTCCGTTTGCCAGCCTGCAATACCAGGGTGGCGCCTTCCGGCAGGACGGCGATGTCCGTGACATATTCTTCGCGACTGGCCACGCGTTCACCGGATATACCGATGATCTTGTTGCCTTTGCCCTTACCTAATTGTGGCAGATCGCTGATTTTGAAGATCAGCAGGCGACCTTCGGTCGTGACCGAGGCCAGCCAGTTCTGCTCACGATCGGCCACAGGGCGCGGCGCGATGACCTTGGCGTTGTTCGGCAGGCTCAACAGGGCCTTGCCGGCCTTGTTCTTCGCTTGCAGGTCTTCGCCTTTGACCACGAAGCCGTAACCGGCATCGGACGCAATCACGTACAGCGCATCGTCTTCGGGCATCAGCACGCATTCGAACGAAGCGCCCGGTGGCGGCGTCAGACGGCCGGTCAAGGGTTCGCCCTGGCCACGGGCCGACGGCAAGGTATGCGCGGCGACCGAGTAGCTGCGACCGGTGGAATCGATGAACACGGCAAACTGGTTGGAGCGCCCCGCCGCCGAGGTCTTGAAGCCATCGCCAGCCTTGTACGACAGACCGGTGGCGTCGATGTCATGGCCCTTGGCCGAACGCACCCAGCCTTTTTCCGACAGCACGACAGTGACTTTCTCGTTCGGCAGCAGATCGTGTTCGCTCAGCGCCTTGGCTTCGGCGCGCTCGACGATTGGCGAACGGCGGTCGTCGCCGTAGGTTTCGGCGTCTTTGAGCAGCTCGGTGCGCACCAGTTTCTTCAGCTTCGCTTCGCTGCCCAGCAGGGCTTGCAGCTTGGCTTGTTCCTTGAGCAGTTCGTCCTGCTCGTCGCGCAGCTTCATTTCTTCCAGTCGCGCCAACTGACGCAGACGGGTGTCGAGAATGTAGTCGGCCTGGATCTCGCTGAGGGCGAAACGCTCGATGAGCTTGGCTTTCGGGTGTTCCTCGGTGCGGATGATGTGGATCACTTCATCCAGGTTGAGGTAGGCGATCAGCAAACCGTCCAACAGGTGCAGGCGACGCTCGACCTTGTCGAGGCGGAATTGCAGGCGGCGACGCACGGTCAGCACGCGGAATTCCAGCCATTCGACCAGCAGCGCACGGAGGTTTTTCAGCTGCGGCTTGCCGTCCAGACCGATGATGTTGACGTTGACCCGGTAGGTCGACTCCAGCTCGGTGCTGGCGAACAGGTGCTGCATCAGCGCTTCGTGATCGACGCGGCTGTTGACCGGGATGATCACGATGCGGCACGGGTTTTCGTGGTCGGATTCGTCACGCAGATCGGCGATCTGCGGCGCTTTCGACGGTTTGGCCTGCATCAGCGCGGCAATCTGCTCCAGCACCTTGGCGCCGGAGACCTGATGCGGCAGCGCGGTGACGATGATGTCGCCATCCTCGACGTGGTACACGGCGCGCATACGCACCGAGCCCTTGCCGGTTTCGTACATCTTCAGCAGGTCGGCGCGCGGCGTGATGATTTCCGCTTCGGTCGGATAATCCGGACCCTGAATGTGTTCGCAGAGCTGTTCGACCGTGGCTTTCGGCTCATCCAGCAAGCGCACGCAGGCGGTGGCGACTTCACGCAGGTTGTGCGGCGGCACATCGGTGGCCATGCCCACGGCGATACCGGTGGTGCCGTTGAGCAGAATGTTCGGCAGGCGCGCCGGTAACACCAGCGGCTCCTGCAGGGTGCCGTCGAAGTTCGGCCCCCAGTCAGCGGTGCCCTGGCCCAGTTCGCTGAGCAGCACTTCGGAATAGCGCGACAGCCGCGCTTCGGTGTAACGCATGGCCGCGAAGGACTTCGGATCGTCCGGCGCACCCCAGTTGCCCTGGCCGTCGACCAGCGTGTAGCGATAGCTGAACGGCTGCGCCATCAGCACCATCGCTTCGTAGCACGCCGAATCGCCGTGGGGGTGGAACTTGCCGAGCACGTCACCGACGGTACGCGCCGATTTCTTGTGCTTGGAATCGGCGTCCAGCCCCAATTCGCTCATGGCGTAGACGATACGCCGCTGTACCGGCTTCAGGCCGTCGCCGATATGCGGCAAGGCGCGGTCCATGATCACGTACATGGAGTAGTTGAGGTAGGCATTTTCGGTGAAGTCAGCCAGCGAGCGGCGTTCTACACCGTCCAGGCTGAGATCAAGGGAGTCGCTCATGCGGGCCTCATCGGTTCGTTGTCTGGCGCAGCAGCATGGTGCCACCGCGCTGGGTAAATTCAAGTCTGTTCAGGGCGCTCATGCCGAGCAGCACCTGGTCGCCATGCAGCCCCGGCGCCACCAGTGCACGGACATCCCGCAGCACGATGTCGCCCAATTGCAGGCGGGCAATCTTCGTTCGATAGCCCTGGCTCAGGCCATTGGCCGTGCTCAGGGTCACGCCGAAACCTTCTTGCAGCTTCAAACGCTTGGCCAGATCCGCCGGGATCGCGACATCGGTCGCGCCGGTGTCGAGCATGAACTCCACCGGCTCGCCGTTGATCTGGCCGCTGGCGACAAAATGCCCTTGGGCATTGCTCGCCAGTTTCACTTCGATAAATCCTTCGCCCTGCTCCGACGTGACCACGATGTTCGGATTCTGCTGGCGCTGCTCCCACTGCCCAAAAAATTTCGTCGCGAGAAACAGTGCCGCGCACCAGGCGAGGACCATTAGCACCCGACCGGCACGCTTGCCCGGCGGTTGCTGGCTCATGGCCTGGCACTCCAGCCACCGTCCGGCGCGGCGAAGCGCCAGACCACCGGGCGGACTTCGCCATCAGCACGTGGGCCAAAATTGTTGTCGACGCCGATCCACGCACCTCCGGCATCAATGATCAGCGCTTCTTCCAGTCCGTAGTTCTGCGAGTAGCGGCGATTTTCCCGCAACAGTTCGCCGGCGTACGACCAGCATTGTTCGACCTTGGCCGTCTGTGCATCGCGACGGCAGATCTCGAAAGCGTTGCGCTCAAGGGTAAACAGCTTGCCGTTGAACAAGGAAATGTCGGAAAAGTCGCGATGAACCGCTTTCGCCTTGGGAAACTGTGGCGGCTGCATCTCCTTGCCGCCCTCACTGAGCAGCACGCAGCGACCGTCACAATCCCACACCGTCTGCTGGCGCTTGATCAGCAGCAGGCCGCGCTTTTGCCGTTCGGCGGCCAGCCATATCTGATCACCGGCCGGGTTGATCGCCAGGCCTTCGAAGATCGAATTGAACTTGAGCAACAGGCCGCTCGCCCGCGCTTCGCGAACCAGCAGCGGCGAGATTTTCAGCCAGTTCGCCGGGCCACTGACCGGCACCTGCAACACCGCCGCATGGGCTTCGCTGACGATGTAGCGATTGCCAGCGCTGTCGCAACTGATGCCTTCGAAATCCAGTTCGCCCCCGCGAATGAACGACGCCGCCCAAGTGCGCGAGCTCAACCCCCACGGCAAGCCGCTCTCGGGCACGGGCGGCACGTCGATGTGCACGGTTTGCGCCTGCCAGACCGGATCGCGGGTATCGAGCCGATAGATCTGCTCGTCATCGCGATCGGAAACGGTCCACAGCTCGTTGCCGCACATGGCCAGACCTGACAGGTTACCGCCGCGCATGCCTTCGACCGGGTGTTCGGAAAGCAGCCGCAATTGTTGCAGCGGCTCGGCCGACACGCTCAGCGCACTCAGCAGCAACGCACCCGCCAAGGCCCAGCCAAACTGCATCAGGCCAGCACCTCGGCGAGGTTGCCTTTGGATTCGAGCCAGGTCTTGCGGTCACCGGCGCGTTTCTTCGCCAGCAGCATATCCATCATTTCCGAGGTTTCGGCGAAGTCTTCGCCCAGCGTCAACTGCACCAGACGCCGGGTGTTCGGGTCCATGGTGGTTTCACGCAGTTGCGGCGGGTTCATTTCACCCAGACCTTTGAATCGGGTGACCTGGGGTTTGCCGCGTTTCTTTTCGGCCACCAGGCGATCGAGAATGCCGTCGCGCTCGGCTTCGTCGAGGGCGTAGTAGATCTCTTTGCCGAGGTCGATGCGGTACAGCGGCGGCATCGCCACGTAGACGTGACCGGCATCCACCAACGGGCGGAAATGCTGGACGAACAGCGCGCACAGCAAGGTCGCAATGTGCAGACCGTCGGAGTCGGCGTCGGCGAGGATGCAGATCTTGCCGTAGCGCAGCTGGCTCATGTCCGCCGCGCCCGGATCGACGCCGATGGCCACGGCGATGTTGTGCACTTCCTGGCTGGCGAGTACTTCGCTGCCGTCGACTTCCCAGGTGTTGAGGATCTTGCCGCGCAACGGCAGGATCGCCTGGAATTCCTTGTCCCGCGCCTGCTTGGCCGAACCGCCGGCGGAATCACCCTCGACCAGAAACAGCTCGGAACGCATCGGGTCCTGCCCGGCGCAGTCAGCCAGTTTGCCTGGCAGCGCCGGACCTTGGGTGACGCGTTTGCGCTCGACTTTCTTGCTCGCCTTGAGACGGCGGCCGGCGTTGTTGATCGCCAATTCGGCCAGGGCCAGACCGGTTTCCGGGTTGGCGTTGAGCCACAGGCTGAAAGCGTCTTTAACCACACCGGAGACGAACGCCGCTGCCTCACGGGAAGACAGACGCTCTTTGGTCTGGCCGGAGAATTGCGGCTCCTGCATTTTCATCGACAGGACGAAAGCGATGCGCTCCCAGACGTCTTCCGGCGCGAGTTTCACGCCGCGTGGCAGCAGGCTGCGGAACTCGCAGAACTCGCGCATCGCGTCGAGCAGACCCTGACGCAGGCCGTTGACGTGCGTACCGCCTTGGGCGGTCGGGATCAGGTTGACGTAGCTTTCCTGCACCGCGTCGCCACCTTCCGGCAGCCACAACAGTGCCCAGTCGACCGCTTCCTTATTACCGGCGAAAGCGCCGCAGAACGGCTCGTTGGGCAGACGTTCGAATTCGCTGACCGCATCGACCAGGTAGGAGCGCAGGCCATCTTCGTAATGCCACTCGACTTTCTCGCCGGTGCCTTTGTCTTCGAAGCTGACCAGCAAGCCCGGGCACAACACAGCCTTGGCCTTGAGCACATGCTTGAGGCGGCTGATGGAGAATTTGGGAGAATCGAAGTATTTCGGGTCCGGCGCGAAGTACACGCTGGTGCCGGTGTTGCGCTTGCCGACGGTGCCGACGATTTCCAGCTCGGAGGCCTTGAAGCCGTCCTTGAAGGTCATCTGGTATTCGTTGCCGTCACGTTTGACCCGTACGCGCACTTCGGTCGACAGCGCGTTGACCACGGAAATACCCACACCGTGCAAGCCGCCGGAGAACTGGTAGTTCTTGTTGGAGAACTTGCCGCCCGCATGCAGCTTGGTGAGGATCAGTTCGACGCCGGACACACCCTCTTCCGGGTGAATGTCGACCGGCATGCCACGGCCGTCGTCGCTGACTTCCAGCGAATGGTCGGCGTGCAGGATGACCTGCACCGATTTGGCGTGGCCGGCCAGGGCTTCGTCGACGCTGTTGTCGATGACTTCCTGGGCGAGGTGGTTCGGCCGACTGGTGTCGGTGTACATGCCGGGGCGTTTGCGCACCGGGTCGAGGCCCGAGAGGACTTCGATGGCGTCGGCGTTATAAGAACTAGCGCTGGGAGTGGCCATAAGGTCTCGTCGTCAGTCATTCATGAAAGAGGGGCAAGACTTCACAGCGTGGTGAAATCGATTGCCTGATACATATCGGCAGCCATGCCGGCAAAACTCAGCAACGCCGGCAATTGCCCGGCAAAGCCCTGGAAACTGTGGTCGCCGCCGGCCTGGATGCGCAAGGCACAGGCGCGGTAATACTGTTGGGCGAGGCGATAATCCAGCGTTTCGTCGCCGGTTTGCAACCAGACCTGATAACGCTGCGGATCCTGCGGTGGTGGCACTTCCAGTTCGGCCAGCGCCGTGACGTGGTCGTGGGTCAGTTCCCAGGTTTCATCGGTGTAGAGGTTCTGCTGCGTGCCCAGATAACCATCGAACATCCGGTGCGGGCTGACCGCCGGGTTGACCAGCAGGGCTTTCAGGCCATGGCGCTCGGCCAGGTGAGTCGCATAGTAGCCGCCGAGCGAACTTCCCACCAGCAACGGCCGGCCCAGCTCGGCGATTGCCTGCTCGAGCTGACCGATGGCTTCACGCGGATGGTGATGCAGCGCCGGCACGCGCAATTGCCCGCTCAAACCCAGCTGCTCCATGACCGCGACCAGCTGACAGGCCTTCTTCGAGGCCGGCGCGCTGTTGAAACCGTGGATATAGAGGATCGAACCGGACATTTGAGCTCCCTGGCTGTCGGCGAAAGATAGCGGAGTTTACAGGGAGAAGGACCGGGATTGGGGGTGGGTTCAATAAATTGGTGTGACAGCACAAGCTGCCCTCACCCTAACCCTCTCCCGGAGGGAGAGGGAACCGACTGGGGGATATTCGAGAGCTACACCGACCTGAGCGTTTTGCTGCGAATCCATAATCGATATCGCTGTTTCAGGTCGATGCACAGCCAAAGACACCGCGGTCGGCCCCCTCTCCCTCTGGGAGAGGGCTGGGGTGAGGGTCTTTGATTGTCAGTTCAGTAACCGTTGGAGCCGTAATCGACTGTGAACTCGAAGTCGCTGACTCTTTCGACGCCCGTTTCCAATTTCCCGTCCGGCAACAATCGCAACCAGCGATACCCCGGCGCCTGCTCGCCCACTTTGAAATCCGCACTCCCCGGCTCGAACTGGATACACGTCGAGGGCGAGGCCATCAAGCGCACGCCATTGCGGTCGCGATCGATTTCCTGATGCACATGCCCCCACAGCACCGCGCGAACCTGTGGAAAGCGATCCAGCACTTCAAAGAACGCTTCCGGGTTGCGCAAGCCGATCGGCTCCATCCACGCGCAGCCGATCGACACCGGATGATGATGCAGGCACACCAGATGATGGCGCTCAGGCGCCTCGCTCAGCGCGCGGGCGAGCAGTTGCAATTGATCATCCTGCAGATAGCCCGGCACCGAACCCGGCACCGCCGAATCCAGCATCGTCACCCGCCAATTGCCAATATCGACCACCGGCTCCAGCAGCGTGCTTTGCACCGCCGCCTCGGCCATGACCATCGGCTCGTCGTGATTGCCGGGAATCCAGCGCGCGGGTGCACTGATCTGCGCGCTCAGTTGGCGGAATGCCTGATACGACTGCAGCGTGCCGTCCTGGGAAATATCGCCGGTGGCCAGCACCAGGTCGATCTGCGCCTGTTGCGCCAACACCAGGTCGATGACCCTTTGCAGGCTCTCGCGGGTCTTCATGCCCAGCAGCGTGCCGTCCGCCTCGGCGAACAAGTGGCTGTCGGACAACTGCACCAGCAGCGCCGGGTCGGCGCTGGTCAATGTCGATACGCTGGGCAAGGCGCTCTCCCGGGGCTAAGCACGCAATGGATGGGTGCGGCAATTATGCTGGGGGATGACAAAAAGGGGAAACCGCCGAAGCGGACGCAGTTCACAACTAGCGAACGACTTCGTACTCGTGCCCCAACGCCAGGCAATGACTCAGCCATTCGCCCAGAAACACATTGAGCTGGGCCTTTTCATCGGGCTGGTGCATGGCGGCGTTCGGATAAGGATAGATGCCGCGAAAGCGTCGTGCATGCTCGGCGCTGACCACTTCGGCCATGCGCGCGTCGTGGTAGACCTGCACTTCCAGTTGCGGCACCGGCAACCACGGCAGACTGTGCTCCTGGCGCACCTGCAAGGTCGTGGTGTACGGGCAGGTCTGCAACACCTCGAGAGCGAGCACGCCAAGCATCTGCTCGCCCTGGGTCACAGCGATACGCCGCGCCTCGGGTTCGTTGCGCATGTCCGGCAGCAGTCGCATCAGGCGCGCGTAGTTGGCCTCGCAGGCGGCTTGCAGCCCTACGAGGTCAACCCGATAACGATCGCGCAGCTTGTTTACGACCATAGCCCCCTCACTTCGGCGCGGTTGAGCGCCAGCCACTGCAAGGCGATGATGCTCGCCGCGTTGGCAATACGTCCGTCACGCACGGCCTGCAAGGCATCTTCAAATGCCCAGACCGTTACGCGAATGTCTTCGGCCTCTTCTTCCAGCCCGTGCAGACCGCCGACACCGTCGGTGCTGCAACGTCCCAGATACAAATGCACGAACTCGTTGCTGCCACCCGGCGAGGGGAAATACTTGGTCATCGGCCACAGCGCCTTGATGTCCAGCCCAGCTTCCTCCTGCGCCTCGCGGTGAGCAACTTCTTCCGGTTGCTCATCCTTGTCGATCAGACCGGCGACCAGTTCGACCAGCCATGGGTTGTCGGCCTTGCCCATGGCGCCGACACGAAACTGCTCGATCAACACCACTTCATCGCGCTGCGGATCGTAAGGCAGGACGCACACGGCATCGTGGCGCACGAAGATTTCACGATTGATCTCGCGGCTCATGCCACCGGCGAACAGCTCATGGCGCAGGTGCACACGGTCAAGCTTGTAAAAGCCCTCGTAGCATTTTTCGCGCCGCACGATATCCACGGCGGTCGGAATGGCGTTGGCAAAGTCAGTCATAATCTTCCTCTTTACTGCACATCCATTACGAGGTTGCTGTGTACAACCGGCAACCTCGACTTCGCGCCATCCTAACGCGCCCGCACCGTTTGATGCAGCCCCTTTACCGTCAGCGGGATGGACGGTGAAGCTGAAACACACTCTAATCAGCTTAGTGGCGAACTGACTGCTCCGTTGAGAGTCGAAGCGGTATCTTTTTGCCTTCCCCTGCTTTCGAAAGGACGCCCATGTCGCTTTTCAAAATTGCCTCCGTGGCCGCTATTGCCCTGACTCTGGGCGCCTGTGCCAGCCTGTTCCAGCCCAACTATCGCACGCCGCTGGAAACCACCCGCGACGCCTCGGAACAACTCAAACCCGGCTGTTCCAATCCCGATTGCCCGCTGGTGAACATCGACACCCTGCGCTTCCCGGACGAGCCGGCACTGGACGGCATCATCGAAAAACGTCTGCTGCAAATGACCCGCACCGAGAAGAACGCACCGGTAGCGCCAACCCTGGCCGCCTACCGCGAGCAGTTCCTCGCCAGCGCCGGCCCGCGCAACAGCAGCTATCTGCAAGCGAAAGTACGCGAGCAGCATGACGGACTGGTGATCATCGAGCTGTCGAGCTACCTCGACACCGGCGGCGCCCACGGCACGCCGGGTCGCGGTTTCATCAACTATTCGCGCCAGCAGCACAAGGTGCTGAACCTGTCCGACATGTTGCTGCCGGGGCAGGAAGAGGCGTTCTGGAAAGCCGCGCAAGTGGCGCACAACAGTTGGCTGATCAGTACCAAGCTCGATCAGGAGGCGGAATTCGTCGCGAACTGGCCGTTCGTGAAAACCCCGCACGTGGCGCTGACCTATGGTGGCGTGATCCTCAAGTACGACGTGACTACCATCGCGCCTTATGCGCTGGGCCACGTCGAACTGAAGATTCCTTACCCGCGCCTGAACGGCATTCTCAAGCCTGAGCTGTTTCCCGGCCGTAACTGAAGGCCCGGCCCAGCACTAACTGCAACAGCCCTGCCAGCACCAGCGCCGGCAGGGTTGCGCCGACATCCGGATACAGATTCGCCAGCAAGTGGTAGGTGCTCACACCACCCAGCCACGCCAGCAACGCCGGCCAGCGCAATGCGGCTGACGCGACCTGAGCACTGCGTTTGCGCAGAATGAAGTGATCCACCAGCACCACGCCGAACAGCGGCGCGAACACCGAGCCGATCAACAGCAGGAAATTCTGGTACTGCGCCAATGGCGCCAGCAGTGCGATCAGCGTGCAGATCACGCCGATGGCCAAGGCCAGATGCTCGACTTTCAGACGCAACAGAATCCCGCTCGATACCGCCGCCGAGTGAATGTCGGCAAAAGCGTTTTCCGACTCGTCGAGCAGAATCAGCAACAGCGGAATGCCCAGGCCGGCGCCAGCCAAGGCCAGCAGCAACGCATTGACTTCACCGCTCGGCGCGAACGCCAGGGTGTAGGCCACACCAAGGCTCATCAGCCAGAAGTTACCGATGAAAAAACCCACAGCCGTGCCACCGAAAACATTCTTCGCACGCTTGCCGAAACGCGAGTAGTCGGCAATCAGCGGCAGCCATGACAGCGGCATGGCGATGGCAATGTCGAAGCCCACGGCAAACGGCATCGAACCGTCACCGGCGCGCGCCCACAGCGCCGCGAGGTCGGCTTTGGCGAACAGGTTCCAGGTCAGCCACAGGCACGCGGCGAGCAACAGCCAGATGCCCCACTTGCGCAGAATCTGCCGCACGAACGTCAACGGCCCGCTCACCGCGAGCAAGGTCGCCAGCGCACCGAAGAACAGCGTCCACAGAATCGGATTGGCCCACAGCGAACCTTCGCTGAAGGCGCGGCTGCCGAGCAGACTGGCGGCGTCGCGCATGACGATGATTTCGAACGAGCCCCAGCCGATCAGTTGCAGCAGATTGAGCAGCGCCGGCAGGCTCGCGCCTTTGCTGCCGAGGCTGAGCTTCAGCGCCGCCATCGATGACAGGCCGGTGTCGCTGCCGATCACGCCGACAGCAGCCAGCAACAGCACGCCGACCAGCGTGCCGAGGAAGATGGCCAGCAAAGAACCGGACAGACCCAGACCCGGCGCGAGCAATGCGCCGGTCTGCAAAACCATCAGGCCGATGCCGAGGGAGAACCACAGGGAAAACAGATCGCGCCCGCCGAACACACGCTTTGCAGCGGGGACGGCGAGGTCGGGGGAATAGGTGCCGGGTTGAATGCTCAAGGGTGTTATCTCAAAGGGACATTTGTTGTGATCGTTCCCACGCGGAGCGCGGGAACGATCAGTACGGGGTCAAACTTTCTTGTACAGCTGACTGCCTTCCTTCTTGAACCGCTCGGCCTGTTCCGCGAGGCCTTTGGCGACGTCCACGTCGACCGCGTCGATGCGTTGGTTGGCCGCGTATTCACGGACTTCCTGGGTGATCTTCATCGAGCAGAATTTCGGCCCGCACATCGAGCAGAAATGCGCGACCTTGGCCGAGTCCTTCGGCAGGGTTTCGTCGTGATAGGAACGTGCGGTGTCCGGGTCCAGGCCGAGGTTGAACTGGTCTTCCCAGCGGAATTCGAAACGCGCCTTGCTCAGTGCGTTATCACGGATCTGCGCGCCCGGGTGTCCCTTGGCCAGGTCCGCTGCGTGTGCGGCGATCTTGTAAGTGATGATCCCGGTCTTCACGTCATCCTTGTTCGGCAGGCCCAAGTGCTCCTTCGGCGTCACGTAGCAGAGCATCGCGCAACCGAACCAGCCGATCATCGCCGCGCCGATACCGGAAGTGATGTGGTCGTAGCCCGGCGCAATGTCGGTAGTCAGCGGGCCGAGGGTGTAGAACGGCGCCTCGTCGCAGCATTCGAGCTGCTTGTCCATGTTCTCTTTGATCAACTGCATAGGCACGTGGCCCGGGCCTTCGATCATGCATTGCACGTCATGTTTCCAGGCGATTTTGGTCAGCTCGCCGAGGGTTTCCAGTTCGCCGAATTGCGCTTCGTCGTTGGCGTCGGCAATCGAGCCCGGACGCAGGCCATCGCCCAGCGAGAAGCTGACGTCGTAGGCCTTCATGATTTCGCAGATTTCGTCGAAGTGGGTGTAGAGGAAGTTCTCTTTGTGGTGCGCCAGGCACCACTTGGCCATGATCGAACCACCACGGGAGACGATGCCGGTGACGCGTTTGGCGGTCAGCGGCACGTAACGCAGGAGCACGCCGGCGTGAATGGTGAAGTAGTCGACGCCCTGCTCGGCCTGTTCGATCAGGGTGTCGCGGAACAACTCCCAGGTCAGGTCTTCAGCGACGCCCTTGACCTTCTCCAGCGCCTGATAGATCGGCACGGTACCGATCGGCACCGGCGAGTTGCGGATGATCCACTCGCGGGTTTCGTGAATGTGTTTGCCGGTGGACAGGTCCATCACCGTGTCCGAGCCCCAGCGAATGCCCCAGGTGAGCTTCGCCACTTCTTCTTCGATCGAAGAACCCAGGGCACTGTTGCCGATGTTGCCGTTGATCTTCACCAGGAAGTTACGGCCGATGATCATCGGTTCCAGTTCGACGTGGTTGATGTTGGCGGGAATGATCGCGCGACCGCGAGCGATTTCTTCGCGGACGAATTCAGGGGTGATTTCTTGCGGAATGCTTGCGCCGAAGCTGTGGCCGGCATGTTGCTGTTTGAGCAAACCGGCTGCGCGGGCCTCTTGCAGCTTCATGTTTTCGCGGATGGCGACGTATTCCATCTCGGCGGTGATGATGCCTTTGCGCGCGTAGTGCATCTGGCTGACGTTGGCCCCGGCCTTGGCGCGGCGCGGGTTGTTGACGTGGGCGAAGCGCAGTTTGGTCAGTTCGGCATCGGCCAGACGCTGCTGGCCGAAGTTCGAGCTCAGGCCCGGCAGGCGCTCGGTATCGCCACGGTCATCGATCCACGCTGAACGCACATCGGCCAGACCTTTGCGCACATCGATGACCACGTTCGGATCGGTGTACGGGCCGGAGGTGTCGTAGACCGTGACCGGCGCATTGATCTCGCCGCCGAAATCGGTCGGGGTTACATCGAGGCTGATTTCGCGCATCGGCACGCGGATGTCCGGGCGCGAGCCCTGAACGTAGATTTTTTGCGAACGGGTGAACGGCTTGACCGATTGCTCGTCGACCTTGGCCGAGTCACTCAGGTTGATCGCGTTTTTTTCTTTTGTTGTCATCACGGGCTCTCCAGACAGCATCCAGCAGTGGATTGTCGGAGCAGAACCTGAAAGGCACGGACGCACCAGGACCGGTGCTGTGCATTCGTCACGAGCGTTCGATTGTCGAACAATATCCCGGACGAAGCACAAGAGGACTCGCCGGGTGACGAGAAATCTTGTTCCCTACGCAGGCGCTAACCTGATCAGGTTCAACGGGATCCGAAATTATTCGATCTCAGCCTCATAGCAAGGCACCCCGACAAGAACCCGGCCAGTCTAGACACAACCATCAAGGAACGCCAACACCGCAGCGAACGCCATGATGAATGGCGTAAATACCCAGGCTGGCCGATTGTTGCCGGAGCAATGCGCAACTACACTCGCTTGGCTTGCCCAGCCTTGACGCTGTGCGGGCTGCGCCTTACCTTTGGCGCCCGGATTACTTCCATAATATTCATGCTAGGGATCGCCTAATGCTGCGCAAACTTTCATTGGCTGTTGCCGTGTCCTGTGCGTCCAACACAATGGCCTGGGCAGCGGAAGCACCCTTGTCGACCAAAACCGATCTGGTCAGCGTCTATCAGGAAGCGGTCGACAATAACGCCGACCTCGCGGCGGCCCGCGCCCAGTATGGCGCGCAGAAAGAAGTGGTGCCGCAGGCCCGCGCCGGTCTGCTGCCAAACCTGTCCGGTGGCGCCGAAGTCGCCGACGTGCGCACCTCGATCGACCAGCCTTCGGCCATCGCCAACCGCAGCGCGCATTCCTATCAGGCGACACTCGCGCAGCCGCTGTTCCGCGCCGATCGCTGGTTCCAGTATCAAGCAGCCAAAGACGTCAACGAACAGGCCGCGCTGCAGCTCTCGGCCACCGAGCAGAACCTGATCCTGCAGAGCGCCGAAAGCTACTTCAACGTGCTGCGCAGCCAGGACAATCTGGCCTCGACCAAGGCTGAAGAAGCGGCGTTCAAACGTCAGCTCGATCAGTCCAACGAGCGCTTCGATGTCGGCCTTTCGGACAAGACCGACGTGCTGCAATCGCAAGCCAGTTACGACACCGCGCGAGCCAACCGCATCGTCGCCCAGCGTCAGGTCGATGATGCGTTCCAGGCGCTGATCACCCTGACCAACCGTCAGTACAACTCGATTCAGGGCATCGTCCACACGCTGCCGATTCTGCCGCCTTCGCCCAACGATGCGAAATCCTGGGTCGACACGGCGGCGCGGCAGAACCTCAATCTGCTCGCCAGCAACTACGCGGTCAGCTCCGCCGAGCAGACGCTCAGGCAGCGCAAGGCCGGCCACTTGCCGACCCTCGACGCCGTGGCCAAATACGAGAAAGGCGACAACGACGCCCTCGGCTTCGCCAACCCCAACTCGTTCGGCGCACCTTATGGCGGCAACGTCGAGCAGAGCACGCTGGGCCTGCAACTGAACATCCCGATCTACAGCGGCGGGCTGACCAGTTCGCAAGTGCGTCAGTCCTATGCGCAACTGGATCAGAGCGAACAGCAGCGCGAATCGCTGCGCCGGCAAGTAGTTGAAAACACCCGCAATCTGCACCGCGCGGTGAACACCGACGTCGAGCAGGTGCAGGCGCGCCGCCAGTCGATCATCTCCAACCAGAGTGCGGTGGAAGCCACGGAAATCGGTTATCAGGTCGGCACGCGCAACATCGTCGACGTGCTCGACGCGCAGCGCCAGCTGTACACCTCGGTGCGCAACTACAACAACACCCGCTACGACTACATCCTCGACAACCTGCGCCTGAAGCAGGCGGCGGGGACGCTGAACCCGGGTGATCTGGAAGATCTGCGGCGCTATCTGAAAGCCGATTACAACCCGGACAAGGACTTCCTGCCGCCGGATCTGGCGTCGGCGGCGGAAGCGCAGCTCAAGGCCCGGCCTTAAGCGTTAAAAACAAAAGATCGCAGCCTTCGGCAGCTCCTACAGGGAAATGCATTCCAACTCTAGGAGCTGCCGAAGGCTGCGATCTTTTTGCTTACTTGATCAATCTGCCCAAGCTATCCAGCAGCCGCTGCAACGCGCCCTGATTACGGCGCATCACCGCCAGCCCAGCCTCGGCCATGCGCTGCGCATCACGCGGCAGTTCGAACAAGCGCTGCACCTCGACTGCGAGCCCTTCGGCATCATCCACTTCGGCCAACGCCCCGGCTTCGCGCAGTTGCGCGGCGATGTCGAGGAAGTTGAACAGGTGCGGGCCGCTGAGTACCGGTTTCGCCAGCGCGGCGGGTTCGAGCAGGTTGTGCCCGCCATTCGGCACCAGACTGCCGCCGACAAAAGCGCTGTCGGCCAGGGCATAGAGAAACAGCAACTCACCCATGGTGTCGCCGAGCAGCACGCGCGTCTGCGCATCGACATTGGCCCCGGTCGAGCGACGTACCGTGGCGAAACCTTCGCGCTGGCACAAGTCGAACACCGAATTGAAACGCTCGGGATGACGCGGCACCAGAATCAGCAACGCATCGGGATGACTGCCCAGCAAACGACGATGGGCGTCGAGCACCACTTCGTCTTCGCCTTCGTGGGTGCTCGCAGCGATCCATACCGGGCGATCCTGCGCCTGCCACCGGCTGCGCAGTTCGGCTGCACGCCGCAACAGTTGCGGGTCGATGGTCAGGTCGAACTTGATCGAACCGGTGACCTCGACAGTTTCCGGACGTGCGCCAAGATCGCGGAAGCGCTGGGCCTCGGCTGCGGTCTGCACGGCCAGCAAACTCATCTCGGCGAGCATCGGCGCAGTGAGTTTGCTGAAGCGGCCATAGCCTTTGGCGGAACGCTGCGACAACCGCCCATTGGCCAACGCCACCGGAATCCCGCGCTTGGCACATTGATGAATATGGTTAGGCCACAGCTCGGTCTCCATGATCACTGCAAGCCTGGGCTGTACGCGATCAAGAAAACGCGCCGCCGCACAAGGCAAGTCATACGGCAGATAGCAGTGTTGAATGTGCGGCTCGTTGGAAAACAGTGCCTGAATCCGCTCCGAACCGGTCGGGGTCATGCAGGTCACGGTGATCGGCAGCGTCGGATAGCGTTCCAGCAGCGCGCGGATCATCGGCGCGGCGGCAATGCTTTCGCCGACCGACACCGCATGTACCCAGATGCCACCGGGCTGCAGGGTGGGCATGCTATAAGTGAAACGTTCGCCAATCCGTTTGGCATACGCCGGCGCCTTGCGCGCACGCAGCCACAGCCGAATCGCCACCAATGGCAGCCCCAGGTAAAACAGCGCGGTGTAGAGAGTTCTATTCATGGCGGCGGAGTTTATCGGCTTTTGTCGCCGATCGCCCGCAAGTGCACGGCAAAACGTTCCGCCAGCCAGCGCGCGGCCGGGCCGAGCGGTTCGTCGCGGCGCCAGACCAGTTCCACCACCAGCGCTGGCGGCGTCCATTCGCTGTCGAGCTCAATCATCTGGCCTTGATACGCCGAGTACTGCACAACGTGGCGCGGCAACCAAGCCCAGCCGAGATCGCGCACCAGCCATTCGGACATTACGTAAAAGCTGTCGGCGCGCCACACCTGTGGGCTGGCCGGCTCGTTGCCGGGATAGACGCTGGTCTGCGTCGACATCAGCAATTGCCGGTGCTGCGCCAGTTGCTGGCAGGTCACATAGGAATGCTGCGCCAGCGGATGATTGACGCCACAGACCGTGACCATTTCCACTCGACCCAGCACGCGGCGCTCAAGGGCTTCGGGGATTTCATCGTGATAGAACAACAAGCCAAGATCGGCCCGGCGTTCGACCAGTTTGCGCGCGACTTCGCCTTGGGCGGCGCTGGTCAGTTGCACTTCCAGGCTGGGAAACTGCTCGGCCAGTTCGCCGAAACTTTCCACCAGCGCCTGATAGGGCATCGCCTCGTCCTGAGCCACCCGCAACTGCGCCTCCTGGCCGCGCAGCATGGCCATCGCGCGGCCGTTGAGGCGCTCGCACTGGCGCAACACTTCCCGCGCCTCTTCCAGCAATGCCTCGCCCGCCTCGGTGAGACTGGGCTGACGGCCACTGCTGCGCTCGAACAGGCTCACGCGCAAATCCTCTTCGAGCATCGCGACAGCACTGCTGATCGCCGATTGCGCCTTGCGTTGTCGACGTGCCACGGCGGAGAACGATCGCTGTTCGGCGACGTCGACAAATACCCGCAGCTGCTCGAGATTCCATTGCATGCTTGCTACCAACCCATCTATAGAACAGATAGGTAATGACTTTACCCCATCTGAGCAATCCCTAAAATGTCGCCTCAGCAAGCAAAGATTTATTTGAGGATCGAAACCATGAACGCCTACGTCTATCTGGCCATCGCCATCTGCGCCGAAGTGATCGCCACCGTTTCGATGAAAGCGGTCAAGGGCTTCAGCACTCCTCTACCGCTGATTCTGGTGATTGTCGGCTACGGGATTGCATTCTGGATGCTGACGCTGGTAGTGCGCACCGTTCCGGTCGGCGTGGCCTACGCGGTCTGGGCCGGTATGGGCATTGTGATGGTCAGCGTGGCGGCACTGTTTATCTATGGGCAGAAGCTGGATATCCCGGCGATGCTGGGGATGGCGTTGATCGTGCTGGGCGTGGTGGTGATTCAATTGTTCTCGAAAACCGCCGGCCATTAACTGCCAGACACAATCCCCTGTGGGAGCGAGCCTGCTCGCGAATGCGGTACATCAGTCAACACATATGTCGACTGGCATTCCCTCTTCGCGAGCAGGCTCGCTCCCACATTGGCCCATATGTTCGGCATGTTGATCATCGACAAATCCGCCCCTTTCCCGAGTCTGTATACTGCGCCCTCGTCTTGAGCACTGAGGTCGCTGCATGCCATCCGTTATTTCCACCGACGTTCTGATTGTCGGCGCTGGTGTCGCCGGCCTCTGGCTGAATGCGCGCCTGCGCGGTCAGGGTTTTTCGACCGTGCTGGTGGAAAGCGCCAGCCTCGGTGGCGGGCAGAGCGTGAAGTCCCAGGGCATCATCCACGGCGGTGCCAAGTACGCGCTGCACGGCGCGCTGACCGGGGCCTCGGAAGCCATCGCCGACATGCCGCGCCGCTGGCGCGAGGCGCTGGCCGGCAATGGTGAGCTGGATCTGTCCGGCGTGCGCCTGCTGTCCGAAGCCCATTACCTGTGGTCGCCAGGCACTTTGGCCGGCAATCTGACCAGTTTCTTCGCCAGCAAAGCCGTGCGTGGCCGGGTCGATCAGGTCAAGGGCGATGAACTGCCGCTGGCCCTGCAAGACAAGCGTTTCAAGGGCAAGGTCTATCGCCTCGCCGAACTGGTAGTGGATGTCCCGAGCCTGATCCAGCGCCTCGCCGAGCTGGCCGGTGACGGTCTGCTCGCCGGGCAGGTCATCGAGCCGCTGCTGGAAGCCGGCGTGCTGGTCGGCCTGAAAGTCGACGGCCGTGAGATCCGCGCCCAGCGCATCGTCCTCAGCGCCGGCGCCGGCACGGCCGAACTGCTTGAAGCCCTGGGCCTGAGCCGTCCGGCCATGCAGCGCCGCCCCCTGCACATGATCCTCGCCAAAGGCCCCGGCTTGAAACCGCTGTACGCGCACTGCCTGGGCGGCGGCACCAAGCCGCGCATCACCGTGACCACGCATCCGGCGGCTGATGGCCAGTGGGTCTGGTACATGGGCGGCGACATCGCCGAAAGCGAAGGCGTGGCCCGCGAACCAGCCGAACAGATCGCCACCGCGCAAAAGGAAATCGCCCAATTGCTGCCGTGGATCGACCTCAGCACCACGCAATGGGCCACCCTGCGCGTCGACCGCGCGGAGCCGCTGCAAACCGGCCTGACCCGTCCGGACAACGCATTCCTCGCCGAGGAAGGTCGCTTGCTCGTCGGCTGGCCGACCAAACTGGCACTGGCGCCGGACTTCGCCGACCGCGTTATCGCCTCGCTGCAACGCGACGGCATCCAGCCGCAGGCGACTGATCCGCTGCCGCCGCTGCCGAAACCACCGCTAGGTGTACCCGCGTGGGAGCAACTGCTGCCATGAGCATCGCCACTCTGCACGAACTTCATCGCCCACTGGGTAGCACCGGCCTGACGGTTTCGCCGCTGGGCCTGGGCACGGTCAAACTCGGCCGCGATCAAGGGGTGAAATACCCCAACGGCTTTCAGATTCCCGGCGATGACGAAGCGCGCATGCTGCTGCGCCAGGCGCGCGATCTGGGCATCAACCTGATCGACACCGCACCGGCCTATGGGCGCAGCGAAGAACGCCTCGGCCCGCTGCTGCGCGGTCAGCGTCAGGACTGGGTGATCGTCAGCAAGGTCGGTGAAGAGTTTGCCGATGGCCTGTCGCGTCACGATTTCAGCGCCGCGCACACGCGAATGTCGGTCGAGCGCAGCCTGCAACGTCTGGAAACGGATTTTATCGATCTGGTCCTCGTGCACTCGGACGGCAACGACATGGCCATCCTTGAGCACGAAGAGGTCTACGCCACCCTCGCGGCGCTGAAGGCCGAGGGCAAGATTCGCGGCTTCGGGTTTTCCGGCAAAACCGTCGAAGGCGGCTTGAAAGCGCTGGAGCAAGGCGACTGCGCGATGGTCACCTACAATCTGAACGAACAAAACGAAAAGGCGGTCATTGACTATGCTGCTGCCCACGGCAAAGCCATTCTGGTGAAAAAAGCCCTGGCCAGCGGTCATGTCTGTCTGAGTCCGGGAGTCGATCCGGTGCGCGCCAGCTTCGAGTTGCTGTTCACTCATCCCGGCGTTGCCAGTGCTATTGTCGGCACGATCAATCCGCTGCACCTCGCCCATAACGTAGCGACCGTTGCCCAGGTCCTGCGTAGTCACTGACGCCGCCCCGCGGCCTTAAGCCAGGAGCCGATATGCCGCGCACGCTCATCCGCAAGAACCCGAGCAACTTCAAGACACTGCCGCTGTTCGTCGAAGCCACACCCGAAGGCCTGAGCTATCAGAGCGTCGGCATGCCGCTGAACTTCGCCCAGACCCTGCAACGGCGTAAACCGGTCAGCGTCGCCGACAGCGAGCGCTTCGCCCTGGAACTGGCCAACCTCGGCGTGTCCGTGCGCCTGACCCTGCATTGGCAGAATCGCGATTACTGGGTGCTGGTGCGCCAGCGTCGGCAGGATCGCGGCGACGTGGTGCTGAAACTGATTTCCGGCTATGTGCCTGCTCATGAGCTGAATATTCCGCTGCACACGGCGATTCAGGAGATTGCCGAAGAGTGTCTGCTGGAAACCCCGGAAGGCTGGCTCGGCGGGCGCTTCAACGAGACTTGGTTGCCGGCGCCCTACTCCGCTGCGCTGCATTACCGTGAGGCGTTGCCGTTTCGCCTGACGCCGTTGTCCGGTTCGGCGCGTCCGGTGCGCTGCGCCAACCTGCAATTGCTGGAGCGACCAAGGGCGTACGTGCATCTGCCGACGGCGTCCCTGCAATTGATCTATGACTTGCGCCTGGACGTGCCCAAGGAGGCGAAGTCCTTGAGCCTGTTTCATGTCGACGAGCGTCTGGAAGGCGATCAACTGGTGGCGCGACTCGATCGCAAACGGCCAGACCTGTACTTAATGCCATTGCACGACGGCCAGCCGCTGCCCGAGTTGTACACCCTGAAAAAGGATCAACTGTATCCGGCGAGTACCCGCGGTCTGTATCTGGCCGAAAGCTTCGCGCGACAGGATGGCTGGCTGGTGCGTGATGAGCGGATTCGCTGGAAGGACTGGTTGCGCCAACAGGGTCTGACGCCACCCGAGAAGGCTACTGGACTGGCACGCCTGCGCGGCAAGGCCAGGCAGCTGCTGAAGAAAATCGTACCGCGCAAGAAAGTGAATTCCTGAAAGCAAAAAATCGCAGCCTTCGACGACTCCTGCATTGGAATGTATTCCCCTGTAGGAGCTGCCGCAGGCTGCGATCTTTTGATCTTATTGGCCGCGGATCTTTTCCACGATCGCTGTCGTCGAGCTGTTTTCCACCAGCCCCAGGACTTTCACGGTGCCGCCGTAGGCGGTGACGATATCCGCGCCGACCACCTGATCAATTCCGTAATCGCCGCCCTTGACCAGCACGTCCGGCTTGACCTCGCGCAGCAGGTTTTCCGGTGTGCCTTCAGAGAAGCTGATCACCCAGTCCACCGCGCCAAGACCGGCGAGTACCGCCATGCGGCGATCCACACTGTTGATCGGCCGGCCCGGGCCTTTCAGGCGGCTGACCGAGGCGTCATCGTTGACCGCCACGATCAGGCGGTCGCCCTGAGCGCGGGCCTGTTCCAGATAGGTCACGTGGCCGGCATGCAGGATATCGAAGCAGCCATTGGTGAAGACAATCCGCTCGTTGTGCGCACGGGCATCGTCAACCGCCAGCAGCAGTTGCTCAAGACCCAGCACGCCTCGCTCCGAACCTTCTTCGCGCTGAATGGCGCGGCGCAGTTCCGGGGCGCTGATCGCTGCGGTACCCAACTTGCCGACGACGATGCCTGCTGCCAGATTGGCCAGCGCCACGGCGTGCGGCAGTTCTTCGCCTGCGGCAATGGCCGCGGCCAGGGTCGAAATCACCGTATCGCCGGCACCGGTCACGTCGAACACTTCGCGGGCGCGGGCCGGCAGATGCAACGCCGGATGATCCGGACGCAGCAAGGTCATGCCGTGTTCACCACGGGTCACCAGCAGCGCGCCGAGGTCGAGCTCCTGCATCAGGACGGCGCCCTTGCTCACCAGTTCGTGCTCATCGGCGCAACCACCGACGATGGTTTCGAACTCGCTGAGATTCGGTGTGATCAGGCTGGCACCGCGGTAGATCGAAAAGTCCTTGCCCTTCGGATCAGCCAATACCGGTATACCTTTGGCACGGGCGGCCTGGATCAGGGCCTGGTGATTTTTCAGCGCGCCTTTACCGTAATCCGACAACACCAGCACCTTGATGCCTTCAAGCAACCCGTCAACCTGCGCGGCCAGTGCCAGAGCATCGGTGGCGAACACTTCTTCGAAATCGATACGCAGCAACTGCTGGTGCCGGCTCATAACCCTCAGCTTGACGATAGTCGGCTGGTGCGCGATGCGCTGAAACAAGGCGCGCACGCCCGCGCCCTTGAGACTGTTGCTCAGGCTGTCGGCGGCTTCGTCATCGCCGGTCACGCCCACCAGCGATGCCGGCGCACCCAGCGCGGCAATGTTGAGCGCAACGTTGGCGGCACCGCCCGGGCGATCCTCGATCTGCTCGACCTTGACCACCGGCACCGGCGCTTCAGGAGAAATCCGTGAGGTTCCGCCATGCCAGTAACGGTCGAGCATGACATCGCCGACCACCAAGACAGGGGCTTGATCGAATCGCGGCATCGACAATTTCATGGAGCAACCCACATACAAAATGAACAGGGGCGCGATATTAACAGGATCGCGCGCGCCGGGAATACACGAGGGTGAGGCTGGCCCACCCTCATCTGCAGATCAGGCAATGTCTTCAGCCGGGGCATCCAGCCCCATCGCATGCAGACGCGCGTAGTAGCCATTATGAGCAAGCAGTTGGGCATGAGTGCCGCGTTCGACGATCTCGCCCTGATCCATGACGAGGATCAGATCGGCCTTCTCGATGGTCGACAAACGGTGGGCAATCACCAGCGTGGTGCGGCCTTTCATGACATGGTCGAGTGCCGCCTGAATGTGCCGCTCGGACTCGGTATCAAGGGCCGACGTCGCTTCGTCGAGGATCAGCAGCGGGGCGTTTTTCAGCAAGGCCCGGGCAATCGCCAGGCGCTGACGCTGTCCGCCAGACAACAGCACACCGTTCTCGCCGACCTGGGTATCCAGGCCTTGAGGCATCTGCGCGATGAAGTCCATGGCAAATGCATCCCTGGCGGCTTTCTCGATATCTTCGCGAGGCGCGCCTGCCAGATCGCCGTAAGCGATGTTGTTGGCGATGGTGTCGTTGAACAGCGTCACGTGCTGGGTCACTTGCGCTACATGGCGACGCAGATTGCGCAGACGATAGTCCTCGATTTCGACATCATCGAGCAGGATTTCGCCGGTCTCGTGGTGATAGAAGCGCGGAATGAGACTGGCCAGCGTCGATTTGCCGCTGCCGGAACGCCCAACCAAGGCGATCATCTGACCTGGCGAAGCGGTGAAGCTGATGTTTTTCAGCACTTCCCGTTCAGTGCCCGGGTAAGTGAAGCTGAGGTTGTTCACCGCCAGATGGCCACTGACCCGATCACGCTCGATCGTACCTGTGTCGATTTCCGGTTCAACATCGAGTTGCTCGAAAATGCTTTCGGCGCCGGCCACGCCTTTCTGGATGGTCGAGCTGACTTCAGACAATTGCCGGATCGGTTTGGGCAGCAAACCGGCAGCCGTGATGTAGGCAACCAGATCACCGGCCGTTGCATCACCGCGCAGGAACAGTACGAGGAACATCAGCACGGCCATGGCGGTGTAGATCACCAGCTGCAGCATCGGCGTATACACCGCGCCAGTCTTGGTCATGCGCAACTGTTTGTCGGTGTTGCTCTGGCTGGCCGCCGCAAAACGCTGCTGCTCATAAGCTTCGCCACCAAAACTGCGCACGACGCGATAGCCTTGAATGGTTTCGGAAGCCACATGGGTGACGTCGCCCATGGCCACTTGGATCTTCTTGCTCTGCTTGCGGAATTTCTTGCTGGTGTTGCCGACCATGAACGCGATCACAGGCAGGATCGCCAGCATCACCAGAGTCAGTTTCCAGTTCATCCAGAGCAGATAGGCGAACAGGAAAACCACGGTCAGGCCTTCGCGGATCACCACTTTGATGGCATCCGTGGCGGCGCCGGTGACCATGGTCACGTTGAAGGTGATGCGCGAGATCAGATGACCCGAGTTGTGGGTATCGAAATAGCGATTGGGCAGTACCAACAGCTTGTTGAACAGTTCGATACGCAGGTCATGCACCAGCCCCAACGAAACCCTCGCCAGGTAATAGTTGCCGAGAAACGAGCCGAGGCCTTGCCACGCTGCGATCAGGATGATCAGCAACGGCACAGCCATCAGCAATTGCACGTCTCGCAGATAGGGAACGTTGGGGAAGAGCACCGCTTCCGGGTTGCTCAGGCCATCGACAAAATACTTGAGAATCCCGGCCAGCATTGGTTGCGTGGAAGCAAAGATCACGAAGCCCACGATACTCAGCAGGAAAAGACCGATATAGGGTTTTACGTACCCCAACAGCCGAAAGTAGATTTTCAGGCTGGATTCCTGTTCCGCTTTGGGCGGTGCGTCAGTCATCGTAGAGCTCACTGGTTAAGAAGAACGCGAAATTTTATCACAAGCGCCGCCATTGGCCCGCGCCCATACCAAAACGCTGGCAAGCCCCAACGGCAGCCAGCTGATGAACCACTCGGCGCGCGGGGTGCCGGTGAGGCTGGCAGCGTCGAATTGCATCGCCAGTGTCGAGAACAGCCAGATACCGATGATCCCCCGGGCATACAGCGTTTCTCGAACTTTCCACGCTTGGAAAATAACGGCGAACCAGACGGCAGACCACAACAGCAGTCCCGGCAGACCCAGTACGATCGCAACATGGGTGAACAGATTGTGGGCGTGATCGAAAGTCATGCCCGACCAGAAAACCCGGTAGTCCCCACCCAGGCCCAACCCACCCCAGGGATGTTGGGCAATCATATCCAGAGAGGCCATCAGAATCTGCGGACGAAAGGAAACTCCGCGCGCCAGCACCAACGGTTCGAACAGCCACAGCGCCACAATCGCCACCACCAGGGCCACGGCTGCGACGATTCGGCTGTGGCGGTCACGGCACCAGATCGGCATGGCCAGGATGGTCAGAAACAACGCCAGCGCCGCGCCTCGACTCTGACTCATCAGTACAAAGATACCCAGCACCGCCAACGCCAGTGTCCAGACCCCTTGCCACATCACGCCACGCGGCGCCCACAGGGCCAGCCACACCGCCGCCAGGCCGATGACATAGCCGCCGAGGATCGGATGCGCCAGCTCACCCAGCCCTTCCACCCGGGCAGACCAGGCGTTACCTTCGATGACGTAAAACCTGACGATGGCCACCAGCGCAGTTACTGCCAATCCCAGCCCGCCCCACTGCATCAGGCGAATCAACCGCTCGGGGCGTCCGCTGGCGAACACCGGAAAAAACAGCAGGAACACCACGATATACAACAGACGCTTGGCCTCGCGCCCCGTTTCCGGTGCGTTTGTCCATGCCAGACTGATCAGCGACCAGACCAGCAATCCGAGCAATGGCAGGTAGATCCAGCGTTGTTCATGGAGCACTTCTCTGACGCGGTGCCGCGCAGCCCAGCCCAGCACTAGCGCCGGCAACCAGACGAGAGCCACCAGCCCCTGCTGGTAGACCTTGTTGGTGGGCGCTACGGCAATAGCCAGTAAAAACCACAAGAGCCCCATCGCCATCCATAGTTGCGCCCAGCGTGTTTCCTGCATCAATCTGCTCCTGACAAGGGTTCGCCCATGCGACGCGGCATGGTTAAAATCGAAACTTTTCGGCATCATTGCCCGCTACTACACCCCGCACTTTCGACAAGGCTTCCTACGATGCGATGCTCCCGGCTCTCACAAGCCGCTCTAGACCAAATGATCGACGCCGCCAAAGTTCTGGAAGCGGACAGCTATGGGCCGAAAGTCTACCTGCTGCAGGATGGGAAAATTCTCAAACTGTTTCGTCGCAAAAGGTTTTTTTCATCCGCCTTGTTTCGCCCCTACTCGAAGCGATTCATCGACAACGCCGTCGAGCTGCACAAACTCGGCGTACCGACGCTGCAGATCCTCCAGTTCTTTCGCCTTGAGAAACCAGGCATGACCGCCGTGCTGTATGAGCCTCTGCCAGGGCAAACGCTGCGCCAGATCGCCGCAAAACAAGGTTTCAACTGGACTCAGGCATTGCCGGATCTGGCCGAGCTGATACGCAGCCTGCACCGCTCGGGCATCTATTTCCGCTCCCTGCATCTTGGCAACATCGTCGTCACACCAGACAACCGCATGGGCCTGATCGATGTCGCCGACATGCGCTTCACCCGCGGACCGTTGCCAAAGCGCTTGATCAAACGCAACCTGCAACACTTCGCACGCTATATTGCGCGCGAAAAGCTGAACGACAGCTTTCCGATGCAGGCACTTGAGCGCGCGGTCTTGTCGTCATGAAAACAATGCGCGGGCAGCCTGGCTGAAGTTCGCCCAGGCCTCGTCCGGTGAAAGCATCCGGTACTGCTCGGCATTGATCGCTTGAGATGAGGCACCGAAGGCGCGGTCGATGGTCTCGGACCAGGCCTTTGTGTCATTGACCGGGGCATACCAGCCGGCGCTGCCCAGTTGTTCGCTGAACACCTCCAGACCGCTGCACAACACCGGTACGCCGGCCATCACCGCTTCCTGCATGACCAGACCGAGGCCCTCTTCCAGCGAAGGGATCGCAACCCAGTCGAACGCACGATAAAGCTGCGCTGCTTCGTTCAGATGCCCGGTCAGCAAGACCTTGTCGTGCAAGCCAAGCGCGTCGATGCGCTGCTCCAGCGCCGCGCGTTTGGAGCCTTCGCCGATAATGACCAGGCGCAAGTCCGGGCGGCTGTCGAGTGCTGCGGCAAAGGCATCCAGCAAATAACCGAACCCCTTCTCGGAGACCAGCCGCCCTACCGCGCCCAATACCGGCGTATCGCCTTGCGGCAACCCCAACCGTGTCCGGGCTTGCTCGCGGGTGAACAGGTCAGCACGAAACGCTTCCGGATCGAACGCACTTCGCAACGGGGTGACAGGCATCTGCAGATCGCGGGCCAGTGAATCGGCGAGAGTGCTGGAAACGGCAACCAGTTTCAGCCGGGACGCAGGGATTGCCTGGAATAGAGCCTGGTCGCCGGCATTCAATCGCGCCGAACCGTGGAAAATCACTACCGCGCGGATATGCGGCAGTTTCTTGAGGACCGGTAATAACGTGCGTGCGACACCCATGCCGTCCAGCAGCAGCAATCGAGCGTCACTGTCCACGAGCGCCTGGCGAAACCTCGCCCGCATCACGGGTTTGGCCAAACGCCAGAAATGCCGGCCCTTCAGGCGGGCTGACGATAACTGCCACTCCCGGACCTCACCGACATCCACGCCGCACTCGGCTCCCTGCCCCTGGAGCAGCCAGGTTTTGACCACCGCCGACGGCGCAGCCTGAGAGAGTATCTGCTGATGCACTTTATGGATTGATGCGAACGGAGCGCCACCGGCCCACATGATATTGAGAATATTCATAGGGCAGAAAGCCGTTGCACGGATTTGCGGGGACAAGCTGCGCGGTACTCGAACTCAGTTGATGAACCAGCCAATGCAGACTCCCAGCAACAGAAACAAGGCAAATTTAATCTGCTCGCGGCGATTGCGGCGCGCTTTGCGTTCACGCTCGACATCCGTTTGCACATGCAGACCAAAACCGGTGTGCATGACCGCGTCTGCCTCGAGTATCAAGGCCTCCCTGTTCAGTTGCGAGTAGCGCTGTGACAAGGCCTTCTCGCCACCGTGTCCGGCGAAAGGCGCGCACAACCGATAATCCTCGAGTCGGCGCAACCCCGGGTTCAGCGAGAACCCTTGCCACTCCGGCTTGTCGGAAATCAGCGGATAACAGGCGACGCCATCGACAATCTCGCGCGCGCCCAAGTGGATGTATGGGCTGTGAACACGCAGATCGTGATTATAGCTGCGCAACCAGATCTGCAGAATTTCCGGCCGCGCTTGCAGAATGGTCATCGAGTCTTCGACGAACCCCGGACGATAGAACTCCCAGTCATCTTCGCAATGAAAAATGTAGGGGGTGCTGACGTGTCCGTAGGCCAGGTCGATCGAAGCCAACTGGCCCAGCTTCGGACGATTGACGAAAACCGTGCAATGCTCTTTCCAGTGGGCAGGCAGAATCCCGGCAACGCCTTCGTCGCCGGCATCTTCGGTGATGAACACTTCACGAATGGGTGCCGTGTTGTACCGGTCGAAGCTATCGAGAGTGGCCTTGAGCAGATCGAGTCGACCGCAGCTGGTAACCACCAATGTAATCTGGCTTTCTTTGGAAAATTGCACCGAAATCTCGTTAATCAGAAGTCGCCAGCAATATCACTGGCTATATGACACTTGTCAAATGCCCACTTTCAGGCGGATTTTTTCCAGCAGACTCAGCGGCGCCCGCTCACGCAACGGCGGCTCAAGTTCTTCAACGATGCGCTGACCGATCCGCGCGAAGCTGAACTGCTCCACCGCCAGTTCGCGACCGTTGTCAGCGATGCGTTGCGCCAGTTGCGGATCCTCGCGCAGCGTGGCCAGCTTTTCCTGCAACTGCGCGATCGTCTGATAGAACACCACGTTGTGCATGTCCTGCAAACCCAGCGCCGCAGCTTCGGCGGCGCCTTGATCATAGGCCAGCAGGACGCAGCCGCAAGCCATGGCTTCGAAGTTCTTGATCATGAACTCGCCCATGCCCACGTCCGCGCTGACAAAAAAGCGGATACGGTTGAGCGTTTCCAGGTATTCAGCCCCGGACTTGGTCCGCGTCACCAGCAGCGGCTCGACCTGGCCCAATTCATCCAGCAGTGCCTTGCGGCCGCTGTAGGCCACACTGTTGGTACTGCCGACGAAGGCAAGTTCGATATCCCTCTCGCGCCTCTGGTCCTGCAATTGCGTCTGATCGTAGCCCTTGGGCACGAACACGGCGTCGAAGCCCTCCGAGCGCAGGCGCTCGGCCACCACGAAACCGGAACTGATCACGCGTGCCCACGGCAAACGCCGATAGTGCGCACTGAACTTGCCGGTGTACTTGCAGGGAATGTAATTCTGATAGGCGTCGTGCTCCAGAATCACCAGATTGGGGATGGTGCGAATAAATCCGACCTGACGGATCTCCTGCTTGAAGCGCAGGAAAAACACGATGCGGTCATAGCGGGAAACGTCGACTTCGCGGCGAAAGTATCGACGCAGATTGCGCTGCTCGTCACCGCTCAACCAGCGCAGATCGCACTCACAATGGGCGGCGACACCCTCGTACAACCGATCGAGAATGGCCCGTTGATCTTTCTGCACCAGAAATAGAACTTTCATTGTCTTCCTTGCCGCAACAGCAACCCGAGCAAACCTGAACATGCCCGCCCGCAAGAAAGTCTTGCGCGGGCGCCTGTGTCGCTACAAACGCCAGAACAGTTCATGTCGCCGAACCGCCTTGCGGAAAAATTCGTTTTCGCCATAAAGCGAACCGGAGCGCCCAGCCAGCAATCGCTGCAGGCTGCGACGCAAGCGACGCTTGAACGGCGCAGGCGGCTGCAAGTCATGCATCATGCCCAGGGCCATGGCTTTGTCACGCTGCTGCTCTGCGGACAACGCCAGGCATACAGGCTGCACCGGCACGCCAGCATCAAAGGCTGGCGGCAGAGCCACGCCTTCACCACTATTACCCATCGGCCACCGGTCGTTATCGTGCAGGTGGTTGGCATAACCGAGCAGCGTCGGCTGCCAGTCCAGACCTTTCAACACTTCAAGCACAGCCTGCTGCGCGCAGATGTGGTCAGGATGCGGGTCGAGCGCCGGATGCGGCAGCACGATGACGTCCGGACGAGCGCGCAGCATCGTTTCGCGCAGATCGGCCAGCAGATTGTTCCAGGTCGGCGCGCCATCGGCGTCCCCCGGGAGCACAAATGGATTGAATTGACGGAACAGGCGGGTATCGCTCAAGTCCGCTTCGCGCGAGCCCACCGGTTGATTCGGGTTGTCACGCATCGCGGCCAGTTGCAGGCAGAAATATCCCAACTGCAAGCAGCGCTGCTGGGCGACTCCGGCCCATTGCGGCACGGTGAGGCTGTCCCAGGCGCGCAAACGTCCCTTCAGCCGCGCGGCGTCGACCTTGCTCATGCCCATCTGCTGATAGTGTTCGGCCTCGATTTCACCAGCAGTCAGGGTAACGATCCAGGCTTCATCGGCCTGACTGTACAAGCCGAACGCCGCCAGTTCCGCATCATCCGCGTGAGGGGCAATGACCATGACCCGCTGACGACGGTAATCGGCGTGTTCCAGCGACCACAGCACCGGCTCGCCCGACACTCGACAGAAACGGCCGCGCAGACGCAATACTCCTTCGGACAATGCTTGCGCCTGACCGCTGAGGTTCAGATAGCGCAGGCCGCCGACACCGCGCTCAAAGGTTTGCACGTCAGGATTGGCGCCGCCCGACAACGCGATACAAGGATCGAGAAAGCGCCCCAGCCAGGTGCTTTTGACCCGCACCGCCAGGATCAGCGTAGCGTCATCGGCCAGCATCACACCTTCATCCAGACGCAACTGCTCGCCGTGCAGATGAACCTTCGGCTGCGGCGTATAGGGCGGGAAGCTGTATTGGTAATCGTCGCCGGGCGCGTAGAACAGATGATCGGCAAACCACGCTTCATGGGCGATCCAGCCGCCGATCAGCAACACCGGCGCCAGCCACCAGGCGACCAGCACGCTTAGCGCGATGATTGCGGCCAGCGCGACCAACATAGCCACGCGCTTGTTGCGTCGATGGCGCTTGAGCAATTGCTGTTTGCGGCTCATGGTCTGGCTCATACGGTGAACACCGGCACAGGGTTGCACCAGCGGTCCTTGTATTCACGGTCAGCGCGCCCGAATGAAAAACGCAGCGGCTTGCCGAGTGCCCGTGCGTGTTCCCAGGCGCTTTGCGTATTGAGAAAACTCAGCACGCTGCCGGGGCTGAACTCGCGGGTTTCGGGATCCACGCCGCCATTCACGTATTCGACACTGATCCATTCTGCCGCCTCAACGCGGTAGACCAATTGAATCGCAATCGGCGCATCGTTGAGGAAAATGACCGAGCCGATCAGCAACTCGCGCAGCAACTCGATGACCTCGGCCATGCGCGCCGCGCCGGTCGCCGGAAAGCCCCAGCGGCGCTGAAACAGATCGCAGTACATCGCGGCCAGCTCAACGCTGGAAAACTCGCTGACCGCTCGCACCACACCGCCCGCTTCTTCCAGCAGACGCAGCTCTCGACGCTGGTTATAGCGAAACTTTTTCGACAACTCTTCCGGCGTGCGGGCCATGGCCAGTTGCTCAGCCTGCAACTTCAGGCCACTGAAACGGCCTTCGTTGAGTGCCGACAGATAGCGCGCCCGATGTCGCAGCGATGCCTGGGCATCGACGGCGGCTGGCAGGATCAGCTCGGCATTGCCGAGGTCGAACAGGCCTTTCTTGCCGTTGCGTTTGAGCACGTCCTTGGACAACGCCAGGTCGCGTCCCCAGGTAGCGATGGCGGCTTCAACCTCGCCCTGCTGCTGCCAGGCCAGATAACGCACCGGGATCCCGGCCAAGTCGGCCAGGCGCTCGATGACCAGCGGATGTGTCGCGACACTGCCGCCATAACGTTGCCAGGCAGTGGCGTAGGTCGAGGCGTCAACGGGCGACCAGCCACGTTCGCGCCAGCCTTGAAATCGGTTGAGCATCAGCCCCTCGTTGCCAGATCGGTAACTGGCGGCAGGCGCCAGAAGGTCTCGCGCACCGCACGGTCGGAGAAACGCTCATGCAGTCGCTCAAGCATCATCTGTGCACATTGACGACGCTGCGACTCATCCATCGCGGCCAGGTGTTGCAGCCCTTGAGCCAGATGTTCGGCATCGCCGAGTGGAAACAGAATGCCCACCCCCTCGACCACTTCCTTCGCCCCGCCGCATGCGGTGGCCAGCAACGGTAAGCCGGCGGCCATGGCCTCCAGCAAGACCATGCCGAACGGTTCATGATCGGAGCTCAAGGCGAACACATCGAAGGCGCGGAAATAATTGCGCGCATCAGGCACCTGACCGAGAAACAGCACTCGGTCGGCAATGCCCAGCTCACGGGCCAGCCCCTTGAGATCCTGCTCCAGGCGACCACTGCCGAGAATGACCAACTGACTGTGGTCCGGCAGGCCTGGCAGCGCCTGGGCAAACCCGCGCAGCAACGTGGCCTGATCCTTGTCCGGGTGCAGGCGGCCGACGTTACCGACAATCCAGGCATCCGGCGACAGCCCGAGGATCTGCCGCGCTTCTTCGGAAGGTACCTGACGGGCTTGCAGTGCAGGCACATCGATGCGGTTGTACAACGTCTGGATTCGGCTTGCCGGCCATTTCGGCAGGCAGCGCCGCATGTCGTCACGCACTGCATCCGACACGCCGAGAAGGCTCAGGCGCTGGCGGAAAATATGCGCGAACAACTTGCGCGTCCCACGCTGGTAATCGCCGAACGCGTGGTGCACACCAATGACCGGCAGCGATGTGCCGAGCAAGGCGATATAGATCGGCTTGAAGCGATGGGCGATGCAAAGACTGAAATTGCGTGAGGCGACGATCTTGCGCAGATCGCCGATAGCCCCCAGTTTCAGGCCACGAATGGCCTTGGAGCTGTACTCCATGAACAACACTTCATCGGAAGCACACGCTGCGGCCACCTCGCTATCGGCGGCCCCGGTCAGAAACACCGTGGTCACCCGATAGCCGGTGCCGGCAAACAGGCTGGCGTACTGCCGCGCGCAGTCCAGGAACGGCCCGTCATAGCCGTGACAGAACTGCAGCACATGGCGTTCAGCCGAGCGAGTCATAAGCGTTGGCGCCCTCTTTGACCACCAGAATGTCTTCCATGATCAGGTACTGCAGATCCGAGCCGAAAAACATGTTCAGCGCGTCGGTCGGCGAGCAGATCATCGGTTCGCCACGACGGTTGAGCGAAGTGTTCAGCGACACGCCGTTACCGGTGAGGTTTTCCAGCGCCTTCATCATGTCGTAGTAGCGCGGGTTGTATTCGCGCTTGAGTACCTGGGCACGGGAAGTACCGTCCTCATGGACGACTTCCGGCACGCGGGTTTTCCATTCTTCGGCGACTTCGAAGGTGAAGGTCATGAACGGCGCCGGGTGATCGATCTTGATCATCTGTGGAGCGACGGTGTCGAGCATCGACGGGCAGAAAGGCCTCCAGCGCTCGCGGAACTTGATCTGATGGTTGATGCGGTCGGCGACACCGGCCACGCTCGGGCAACCGATGATCGAACGACCACCCAACGCGCGCGGACCGAATTCCATACGGCCCTGGAACCAGGCGACCGGGTTGCCATCGACCATGATCTGGGCGATCTGCTCCGGCATGTTGTCGAGCTTGCGCCAGGTCGGCTTGTTCTCGTGACGGGCACACGCAGCAATCACGTCCTCGTTGCTGTACGACGGGCCGAGGTAGACGTGTTCCATCTTCTCGACCGGTACGCCACGGGCGTGCGACACGTAAGCGGCAGCGCCGACTGCGGTGCCGGCATCGCCGGACGCAGGCTGTACGAACAGCTCTTTGATGTCGTCGCGAGCGATGATTTTCTGGTTCAGCTTGACGTTCAACGCACAGCCACCAGCGAAAGCCAGTTTGCCGGTTTCCTTGAGCACGTCGCCCAGATAGTGGTCGATCATCTGCAACGCGAGCTTCTCGAACAGCGCTTGCATGCTCGCGGCGTAGTGGATGTACGGCTCGTCGGCGATGTCGCCTTCGCGCTTCGGACCCAGCCACTCGATCAGCTTCGGCGAGAAGTAGAAACCCTTGCCCTTCTCTTTATAGCGACGCAGGCCGATCACGTTGGCGTAGTCGGTGTTGATCACCAGCTCGCCATTTTCGAACGAGGCCAGACGTGAGAAATCGTACTTGCTGGCATCGCCGTATGGCGCCATGCCCATGACCTTGAACTCGCCGTCGAGCATCTCGAAACCGAGGAATTCGGTGATCGCACCGTACAAACCACCGAGGGAATCCGGGTCGAAGAATTCCTTGATCTTGTGGATCTTGCCGTTTTCGCCGTAACCGAAGAAGGTCGTGGCGTATTCGCCTTTACCGTCGATGCCGAGGATTGCGGTTTTTTCCTTGAAACCGGAGCAGTGATAAGCACTGGAGGCGTGAGCCAGGTGATGCTCGACCGGCTCGATCTTGATTTTCTTCGGATCGAAGCCCAGTTGCTCGAGGCACCAGACGATCTTGTTGCGATAGCGCTTGTAGCGACGGTTGCCCATCAGGATGGCATCGAGTGCGCGATCAGGGGCATACCAGTAGCGCTTGGCGTAGTGCCAGCGGGCCTTGCCGAACAGGCTGATCGGGGCGAATGGAATCGCCACCACGTCAACGTCGGAAGGTTTGATGCCGGCCTGCTCGAGGCAGAATTTCGCCGATTCGTAGGGCATGCGGTTCTTTGCATGTTTATCGCGTACGAAGCGCTCTTCCTCAGCCGCCGCGACCAGCTTGCCGTCGATGTACAAGGCTGCGGAAGGATCATGGCTAAGGGCGCCGGACAGGCCAAGAATCGTCAATGCCACAGGGGTCTAGCCTCTTTAGTCTGCATGCAGGCGCGATGCGCCTTGAAAATTGATGTGCCCTCGCACAGGGCGAGTGGCAGCTAAAGGGCGGGATTATAGCGTAAACATGACGGGAATTACCTTGTACGAATTGCCACCTGCGCGATTGATCCGATTCAACGAGTCCAACGACTCAATAGCCGTCTCTGCGCCAGTAAATACTCAGATTTGAATCGGTAATCTGCCGATAGACCGTGTAAGGCAACGAAAGCGTATCGAACACGGCGGACAGCGGAAGATCAAGCAACACAAAGGGCGCCAGCATGCCCGTAGGATCAGGCGGCGCATTCAGCGTGCAAAAATCGAAGGCCAGACCACTGTAGATGCGCGGAATCGATTGGCAGTAGGTCTTCTTTTTGCGCAGGTCACGGGCAGCATCGGCGTCGCCCTGCAAAACGGTCGAGACACTGCCACAGCCTGAGAGAACTGCAGACATTACGCCCAGCGTCAGAATTTTTTTCATGCTCAAGATTCGCCCTCCGAGATCGTCAGGCAAATTAGCATCGAGCCCGAGCAGGGCACAGTTCATGGCTTCTGGAGAAGTTGTAGGACAGATCGCTGTATTTTGTCCGCTACTGCCCACAGACTCCGTTTCGCAGTGGACCAGGTCCATTGCAAGAACGAGTCTGCTCGTGAGAAGGAATCACCCTGCGCTGGAGACTTCTTTCGGCAACCGCTGATCAATGACCTGGTACAACGCGCTGCTTTCAGGCCAGTTGCGCATGAACCGCGCGCGATCGCGGGCGTAAGCTGGGGCAAAACTGCCGACCGATGAGTGCTGACACATGGAGTCGAGGTCGATCAGCGCCCAGCGATCCGCCTGCCAGAATAGGTTGTGGCCTTTGAAGTCGCCATGACTGATGCGCTCGGCGATCAATCGGGCAAACAATTGATCAAGCGCCAGCAACTCGGCTTCCGGTGCCTGGCCATTTTCCACGTACGGCGCAAAGCGCTCGATGATGTCCGGCCCGGGCAGGAACTCGGTGACCAGATAGGCACTGCGGCGCAGCCACAAAAAACGCTTTTCCAGTACCGCCAGCGGTTTCGGCGTGGCGATGCCCAGGAACGCCAGGCGATTGCCTTCACGCCACGAATGCCAGGCCCGGCTCGGGCGCCAGAAGCGCTTGAGCCAATGGGCGAAATTCTTGATGTTGTAGCGTTTGATAACCAGAGCTCGCCCGGCCACCTCGACTCTGCCGACGCTGGCCGCGCCGCCGGTCTTGTACAGATGCCCCCGATCAAGCAAGGCGTCGGCCTGATCAAGCACCGGCAGCATGGCCGCTGCTTCTTCACGGCGAACGGCGCGCAGGACAAATGCACCGCGCTGCACGGCGAACAGCGTGCATTCACGGCCGACCTTGTTCAGATAATCCCTGAGCCGCCAACTGCGCACCTTGTCGATCTGTTTCTGCAACGCCTCCAGCGGCAAAGCATGTTCGCTGTTGCTCAACAGGTAATAGACCAGCAACTCTTCGGTGAACGGCTCGAGTGACTTCGGAAGCTGAGCGAAAAACACCCCGAGATTTTCCAGCACTTTTTGTCGGGACAGTGGCTGGCCCGCAGCTTCCGCACGAACTCCGGCGCCATCGATCAGGTACAACTGACCGCCGTGACGCAGCAGATTGTCCAGGTGCAGATCCTCCTGCCAGAGTCCTTTGCCATGCATCCGACCGATAGCGTCAAGCGCTTCGGCCAGAACGGCGGTCTGCTCATCGGCCAGTGCCGGCAGAGACTCGACCTCGGCCCAGGCATCACCGAGGCTCTCGGCGCCCTCGAGGAATTCGAACAGCAGCCAGCCACCCTCACCGTCTTTCAGTCCATCGGCCAACAGCAGCGGCGTGGTCAGACCTTGCGCAGCGAGCAGGCGCACACCGTCCAGCTCCCGCTGAAAATGCCGGGCGGCCTTGCTGCCGACCAGCAACTTGGCCAATACCGGCCGACCGCGCCAGACGCCGGCGCCAACATAGCGCTGCCCGGGCAACACCCGCAGCAGGCTCAGCAACTGCAAATCCGCAACACCGGCGGCGTCCGCCAGGGTCACGGTCAGCGGCAGTGAGGGGGTACGCCCGGCCCGGGCCAGCTCGGACAATTGCATCAGCGGGTCTCCTTGTGGCTGCGCCGCGCTGTCAGTCGGCTCAGCCAGCTGTCGAGCAGCGAGCTGTCAGTCGGCTGATCGAGATAAGCCGCGAGCAACTGGCGCAAGTCTGCCTCGCTCCATTGCGGCGCTCGCCGTTGCAACGGTTCCAGATCCTTGACCCGATCACGCATGCCGAACAGCAACGGCCGGGTTTTCTCCAGATCGATCAGCTGCGCCTCATAGCCGTCGCCGGTGGCGCGCAGGAAAATATGTTTGGGATAGAAACAGCCATGCACCTGACGCGCGCCGTGCAGCCGCCGCGCCAGCAGCCCGCAAGCCTTGAGAATCGCCGAATGCTGAGCGGCACTGAGCTGCGCCCAGCGCGTCAGCAACGAATCCAGGTCGCTCCAGCCATCCAGGGCGCGCGTAAGCAGAATGGCGCGTACTTCCCCAGCGACCTTGCGCTCACCGAAAAACGCCGCCTGCAACGCCGGTATGCCCAGCTTGCGATAACGGCTGATGTTGCGAAATTCGCGGGCAAAGCTTGGCTCGCCAAACGGCGCCTGCAAAGTTCGGGTCAGATAATTGCTCTGGCGCTTGAGGTAATAGCCCTGGCCCTCAAGATCGAGACGGAACACGCTGCTCCAGCCGCCACCGGCAGTGTTGGGCTCATCCACAGCTTCAAGCTGTTTGGCCCACAGTGCATCGAAATTGCCGAGACCGTGGCGCTCCAGCAGTGCGCGGTCCTGTTCGGCAAGAAAATCAGTCATTCGCGCCCCTCAAAAAATCTCACCACGTGGCGAATCCGCTTCTTGTCGGCGACATCGAGCCGATCACACTGGCGATACTGCTTGTAGAAGCGCAGACGCTGGGTGTTGGACAGGTGATATTTGGCCAGTTTGTCGAGACAGGCGAGGTCCTTGGTGATCCGGTACTTGAGCCAGAAGCCGCGCCAGAATTCGCCGTTGGGGCAGTCGATGAGGAAGATGCGCGCCTGATCGTCGATCAGCAGATTGCGCCATTTCAAATCGTTATGCGTAAACCGATGGTCGTGCATGGTCCGGGTGTAACCGGCCAATTGCTGGCTGACACCGTCGACCCAGGCGCGATCCTTGAGCCTGGGATCCTTGCGCTCGGCCAGTGCCGAAAGGTCTTCGGTATTGGGCAGCTCACGGGTGATCATCGCACCCCGATCATAGGCCGCGCCCCGCCGCTCCAGCCCCCAGGCCACCACCTCGGCCGTGGGGATACCCCACTTGGCGAAGCGCTTGAGGTTCTGCCATTCCATTTTTACACGCGGCTTGCCGAGGTAACGGCGCAGGCCCTTACCGGCGCCGACGTAGCGTTTGACGTAATAATTGACGCCGTCGCGCTGCACCCGAACCACCTCCGACAGCGGATCGCGGGTCAGGCGTTCGCCCTGCAAGGCAAATACGGCTTCGAGGCTGCCGAAATCTTCGGCGAGTTCGCCGTACTGCGGCTCAAGTGTCCAACCCGCCATCAGAGCGCATCCCCGTAACGCTGTTTACGCTCGTAGAGCTTGTCGGCCTTGCCTTGCAGCCAGCTCAGCAATGGCGCTTCTTCTGCCAGAATCTGCCGCAGCGGTTGCTGGAAATAGCCTTTGAGGAAACGCAGTTTGTCGCGGCGGGTCAGGCCGATGTCCAGCGCCGAGAAGTACAGCGCCGCCAGATCCTTGTTGCGCCAGCGCTGAGTGATCTTTGCGCGGGTCTGGGCTCGATGCAGGTCAATCACCGAGAGTTTGAAATCCTGCGGTGTGACCGGTTTGTCGGTGTGCAGCAGAAAATGGCAAATGTAGCAGTCACGGTGATTGACCCCGGCGCGGTGCATCATTCCGGTCATCCGCGCGACTTCGGCAATCAGCGCGCGCTTGAGTGTTGGCTCCGGCGGCTGCTTGACCCAGTCAATGCTGAAGTCTTCGAGGCTGATGGTCGGCGCGAGTTCTTCGGTGACGATGAACGAATGCTGATCCGCCGGGTTGCTGCCCTTCTCGCCGTAGGCGACGGCAGTCATGGTCGGCACGCCGGCTTCCTGCAGACGCTGAATGGCTTTCCACTCCTGACCCGCGCCGAGCACCGGCAGCTTGGCGGTCAGCAGGTTCTTGAAGATCTCGCCCCAGCCGATGCCACGGTGGATTTTCACAAAAAACCCGTTGCCGTCGACTTCCGTGCGCAATGTCCGGCGCGCTTCCAGCTCGCGGTACACCTCGCCCTGCAAGCCTTCGACTTCGGCGAACGGGTCGCGTCCGGCCCAAAGGCTTTTGAACGGTTCAGCCAGCATCAACTTCATTAAGCGTGCTCCGCCAGAATCACATCCGCCGCGTGCTGCGGCATGCTGTAGAGGTCGGCCGTCTCGGCGAAGGCCAGACCGTTGCGGCTCCAGGCCGCCCGTGCAGCGTCGTCGCTCAACATCTCGGTCAGGTATCGGGTCAGTTGCGCCTGCTCGAACGGCTCGTCCAGCACTCGCCCGGCATCGGCTTCGGCGATGTAATGGGCGTAACCGCAGACCGCACTGACCAGTACAGGCAACCCGGCCACCAGCGCTTCAAGCAGCACGGTGCCGGTGTTTTCGTTGTAGGCCGGGTGAATCAACAGGTCGGCACCGAGCAGGAAACGCGGGATATCGCTGCGGCCTTTGAGGAAGGTCACATTGTCGCCCAGGCCCAGCGTCGCACTCTGCATCTGGAACAATTTGGGGTCATCCTGGCCGATTACAAACAGCCGGGTGCGTTTGCGCAATTCGGCCGGCAGGGCGGCCAGCGCCTTGAGGCTGCGATCGACCCCCTTGGTCTTGAAGCCGGAGCCGATCTGCACCAGCAGCAACTCGTCGTCCTTGAGATTGAATTCAGCGCGGAAACCGGCGCGAATCTCATCGGCATCCGCCGGCCGCCGACGATCCTGGGCAATGCCCGGCGGCAGCAGGTGGAAGCGCTCGAGCGGCGTGTCGTAATACTTGATGAACAGCGGCTGCTGCACTTCGGAAATCATCAGCACTTCGGTCTTCGCGTCTTTGGCGAACACCGCGCGCTCGTACTCGGCGAAGTGGCGATAGCGACCCCAGCGGCGATAAAGCGAGTTGCGCAGATTTTGCGCCTTGTCTTCGAAGCAGCCGTCGGCGGCGTAGTAGACGTCCAGGCCCGGCATCTTGTTGAAGCCGATCAAGCGATCGACCGGACGCTTGGCCAGATCCGCTGCCATCCACGCGCTGAGCTTTTCATTGCGACGATGGTTGAAGAATGCCTTGACCGGCGCCACCAGCACTTCGAAACCGGGCGGCACGTCGCCTTCCCAGATCAGCGTGTAGACGCGAATCTGATGGCCGCGTTTCTGGCATTCGAGAGCGATGCGCATGAAGTCGCGCTGCAAGCCACCGAACGGGAAATATTTGTACAGGACAAATGCCAATTGCATCAGCGCAGCTCCTCAGCCATTAACAACGTGCTCAGTCGGCTGGCGACACGCTCGGGGTTCACACGCGTGAAGCACAAAGGCTGCTCGCGTTTCAGGTCAAACTGACGGGCATCCTGCGCGGTCGGTTGATAGGTACATTTTTTCTGCATGCAGGGCGCGCACGGGAAGTCGCTGGCCAGATGAATCTGCAGCTTGCCGTAGGCGCCGGTGAGGCCCGGGTTGGTCGGGCCGAACAACGAAATCGTCGGTACATCCAGCGCAGCGGCCAGATGGCCGAGCCCGGTGTCCACCGCCACGCAGGCTTGCGCGCCGGCGAGGACTTTGCCGACGCCGGCCAGATTGAGTTTCGGCAGCACTTCGGCGTGTTTGAAGCCGGCAGCGATGCGTTCGGCGCGGGCCTTTTCCTGCGGGTTGCCCCACGGCAGCTTCACGCCAACGCCGAGGTAGCCGACCCGCTCGGTCAGCTCGCGCCAGTAGATTTCCGGCCAGTGCTTGGTGTCCCAAGTGGTGCCGTGGAGGAACACCACGTAGGCGTTCTTGCGCGGCAACTCGACCAGTCGTTCAACGTTGAGGCCGTAATCGCCGAGGCCTTTGGGCAGGTCGTAACCCAAGGCAATGGCGAACAACTGGCGCACGCGTTCGACGGCGTGCTGACCACGGGCGACGGCGAGCTTGCGATCGTAGAAGCGCGCAGCCATCGGCTCGCGGGCCGAGGTTTTATCGAGGCCGGCCACCGGGGCTTTGACGTAGCGGGTCAGCCAGGCACTTTTCAGCAGGCCTTGGGCATCGATCACCAGATCGTATTTATTGGCGCGCACGCTTTGCTTGAAGCGTTTCCACTCGCCGCTGGTGGTGGTTTTCCAAAGATTCTTGCGCCAGCGGCGGATCGCCACCGGAATCACTTTATCGACCGCCGGGTGCCAGCTCGGAATCTCGGCGAAGCCCTCTTCCACCACCCAGTCGAACTTGATCCCCGGGATCGCGCGTGCAGCATCGGTCAGCGCCGGCAACGCGTGAATCACGTCGCCCAGCGATGAGGTCTTGATCAACAATACCCGCAAGTTAATGAACCTCGACCACGGAGCCCTGCAACTTCTGCAAGGCATCGTTGACCGCTTCCGGCATCAGCTGACGCAGGCAGTTGTAATGGCCGAACCGGCAAGTGCGATCAAAGCACGGGCTGCATTCGATGCCCAGGCGCACGATCTCGACCTGCTCAGCCAGCGGCGGGGTGAAACCTGGCGAGGTCGAGCCGTATACCGCGACCAGCGGACGATTCAATGCCGCAGCTACGTGCATCAGGCCGGAGTCATTGGACACAACGGAATCGGCGCAGGACAGCAGGTCAATGGCCTCGGCCAGCGAGGTGCCGCCGCTGAGGTTGACCGATTCTTCGCGCAGGCCCGGGATCAAACGTGCGCGGATATCTTCGCCGACCGCGTGATCGTTTTTCGAGCCGAACAGCCACACCTGCCAGCCTTCGCGGATGCGCGCTTCGGCGACCTTGGCGTAATGCTCGGACGGCCAGCGCTTGGATTCGCCAAACTCGGCGCCGGGGCACAGGGCCAGGACCGGGCGATCAAGGCTCAGGCCGAACTTGACCAGTGCCGCCTCGCGGGTCACCGGGTCGATTTGCAGACTCGGGCGCGGGTACGGCTTCGGCAGCTCGGCGTTGGCTTCATAGGCCAAGGCCATGAAGCGCTCGATCATCAGCGGATAGCGTTCTTTGTCGAGGGTACGCACGTCGTTGAGCAGGCCATAGCGGAATTCACCGCGCCAACCGGTGCGTTTCGGAATGCCGGCGAAAAATGGTACCAGTGCCGATTTCAGCGAATTGGGCAGCAGGATCGCCTGATCGTACTGACCGCGCAGGGACTTGCCGATGCGTCGGCGCGTCGCCAGTTCCAGCGCGCCGTGGCCGAGCGGGAAGCTCAAGGCCTTGCGCACTTCGGGCATGCGCTCAAGGATCGGCCGGCTCCATTCGGGCGCCAGCACGTCGATTGCGCATTGCGGGTGGCGCTGCTTGAGACACTGAAACAGTGTCTGCGCCATCACCATGTCACCGACCCAACTGGGCCCAACGATCAGAATATTCATGTGGTTTCCAAAAACGAACCGGGGAGGCATTTACGCCTCCCCGCCTCGAGAATTCTACAAACACTGTAGATCTACTGTGGGAGCGGGCTTGCCCGCGATGGGGTCTTCACATTCAACATTATTGTCGTCTGATACTCCGCTATCGCTGGCAAGCCAGCTCCCACAGGGTTTTGCATCTGTTTCAACATCTGCATTTCAGCGCAGATCACTGTGGGAGCGAGCTTGCTCGCGAAGGGGCCATCACATCCGACATCGGTGTCGTCTGACACTCCGCCTTCGCGAGCAAGCTCGCTCCCACAGGGTATTGGGTGCTGCATAAACCGCTTTCAGCTTAGCCCCATCTCTTTCCATATCCGCAAAACCTGCCGGCGTTCGTCGGCAAACTGGTCGCCCGGTATTACCCCGGCGTCCTTCTGCAAGGCCTGCCGGTGGGCGGCGGAGCGGTAGGCTTTGTAGGCCTCGCGCAACAGACTGGCATCTTCTGCGGGCATCAGCCCTTCGTGTTCCAGCTCTTCCAGAATGCGGATGTTATCGGTCCAGCGCAGCAGCGGCGGATGGCTGTGCGACCACGCCAGGGCCGCGTATTGCACCATAAATTCAATATCGACGATACCTCCGGCGTCCTGCTTGAGGTCAAACGGCACGCCCGCGTCGAACGCATTCGCCGCCGTGCCGGCTGCGGTGCTGCGGGTACCAAGGTTGTCGCGCATCTTGGCGCGCATCTCGCTGACTTCCTGTTGCAGTTTGGCCAGATCCCGTGGTTTGCCCAATACTTGCGCACGGACTTTCTCGAAGGCCTGGCCGACATCCTGACTGCCCACCAGCACCCGCGCGCGCACCAAGGCCTGATGCTCCCACGTCCAGGCTTCGTTTTCCTGATAGCGGGCGAATGCGCCGAGTGAGCTCACCAACAGCCCGGAAGCACCGGACGGCCGCAGGCGCATATCCACTTCATACAGCTGACCTGAGTTGGTCTGCGCCGTGAGCAGATGAATGATCCGCTGCCCCAGGCGCGTGAAGAACTGCGCGCCGTCGATGGATTTCGGCCCGTCGGTTTCCGCCTGCGGATCGCCGTCATGGATGAACACCAGATCCAGATCGGAACCATGCCCCAATTCAATACCGCCGACTTTGCCATAACCGACAATGATGAAGCCGGGATCGCACAGCGTGCCGTCGGTGCGCAGCGGCGTGCCGTACTTGGCCACGGTCTGCCGCCAGGCCAGGGCCAGCACCTGTTCGAGAATCGCCTCGGCCAGCCAGGTCAGGTAATCGCTGACTTTCATCAGCGGCAGGCTGCCTGCAATTTCCGAGGCGGCGACGCGCAAGCGGTGCGCCAGTTTGAAATGGCGCAGGGCTTCCATTTGCTGCTCGAGGTCGTCCTCGGGAATTCGCGTCAGGCGTTCGCGCAACTCGGCCGCCAGTTCCGGCGCCAGCGGCGGCTTGAACAGCCGACCCTCGTTGAGCAATTCGTCGAGCAGCAGCGGGAAGCGCGTGATCTGCTCGGCAATCCACGGGCTCGCCGCACACAAAGTCAGCAGGCGGCGCAGCGCGCCGGGGTTTTCCGTGAGCAAAACCAGATACGCCGAACGCCGCGCCACCGCCTCCACCAGCGGCAGCACGCGCTCGAGTACCAGATCGGGATTTTCATGCTCCACCGCTTGCGCGAGCAGTCGCGGAATAAAAGCATCGAGACGCTCGCGCCCCAGCCGCTGCATCGCGCGCAATTGCGGACTGCCACGCAAACCGGCCAGCGCTTTCAGGGCTTTGCCGGCATCGACGAAACCTCCCTCCTGCAACTGTCGGCACGCGGCCTCTTCGTCCTGTTCTTCCTCCCACAGCGGCAGCCATTCGCCACCGACCACCACTTCGCTTTCGCCGCCCTCTTCTTCGTCGGGATCGGCGATCACCTGGGCGAAATGCCAGGCTACGCGCCCGCGCCAGTACATCAGCTGTTGGTGGAACGCCGGCCAATCGGCGAAACCCAGCATGAAGGCGATCCGCGCCTGATCCTGCGCGCTGTCCGGCAGCATCTGCGTCTGACGGTCGGCAATCGCTTGAATGGCATGTTCGGTGTAACGCAGAAACTCGTAACCCTCGCGCAGTTCACTGACCACCGCCGGCGGCAGATAGCCCTGCCCTTCCAGCGTGCTCAACACCTTTAATAGAGGACGCTGTTGCAGGCTCAGATCGCGGCCCCCGTGGATCAACTGAAAGGCCTGAGCGATGAACTCGACTTCACGAATGCCGCCGGAGCCGAGCTTGATGTTGTCGGCCATGCCTTTGCGCCGCACTTCCTGCTGGATCAGCTGCTTCATGGTGCGCAGCGCTTCGATCGCCGAAAAATCCAGGTAACGGCGGTAGACGAACGGCCGCAGCATGTCGAGCAACTGCGCGCCGGCAACCTGATCGCCAGCCACCACCCGCGCCTTGATCATCGCGTAGCGTTCCCAGTCGCGGCCCTGATCCTGGTAATACTGCTCCAGCGCATTGAAGCTGAGCACCAGCGCGCCGGACGATCCGTAGGGGCGCAGGCGCATGTCGACGCGAAACACGAAGCCGTCGACGGTCATCGGATCGAGGGCCTTGATCAGACGCTGGCCGAGGCGGATGAAGAATTCCTGATTATCCAGCGAGCGTTTCACGCCGACGGTTTCGCCGCCTTCGGGGTAGGCGAAGATCAGGTCGATATCGGAAGACAGATTCAGCTCGACCGCGCCGAGTTTGCCCATGCCGAGGATGACCATCTGCTGCGGCTCACCGCTGCGCCGGCCGGTGGGTGTGCCGAATTGCTCGCAATGGCGGCTGTACAGCCATTGATAAGCCTGATCGATGGTGGCGTCGGCCATGTCCGAGAGGTCACGGCAGGTCTGCACCAGATCGGCCTGACGGGTCAGGTCGCGCCAGATGATCCGCACCTGATGCCGTGCACGCTGACGGCGCAAGGCGCGGCCGACTTCGTCTTCGCTCTGCGCGCAGTTCACGGCGGCGGCGATCTGTGCGCACAGTTCGCCGGGCGCGAACGCCCGATCAAGTTCGCCGGACGCCACCAGCGACAGCAACATCAAAGGGTCACGAATGCTCTGTTCAATGACAAATTCGCTGGCGGCGCTGACGCGGGCGAATTGCGCCCAGCGCTCCGACGTCCAGTTCGACAGGCCGTGATCGTCTTCAAGGGCGGCGACGGACGTACGGAACGACTGCTCGGATCGGCTGACCAACGGCAGGAGAATGGCGGGCAGTTCGGCAAGCACGGGCAGGGTCATGGTCTATCCTTGATCGGCGTAATAAGGGCCGCTTGTAGTGAATGATGAAAACCCGCTACGTGAAGGACTGTCGAACAAAAGTTAGAAATAGCTGAAATTTCTTCTTCTTTGGCATCCAGCATCAAACTTTCACCTTATTCGGATGGAAATCGACCCGCCTTAACGATTATTCTCACAACGCAGTCGGAGGCCACAAGCCTTTCATCTGTAGTTTTACTACTCGTCTATACATTCGAAAGGCTGAAATGCCGGAAGATTTGTAGTAAAACTACACGCCGCCGGAACAACCTGTCGGCAATCCAAGAATTTTAAATCGTCTGCCCACAAGGCCAGTCGCAAACTCAGGCAACCGATTCTGGAAGCCTTTCCGCCCTGGAGCAAGCCATGCAAGACCTCGATCCCGTCGAAACCCAGGAATGGCTGGACGCCCTGGAATCGGTTCTCGACAAAGAAGGCGAAGACCGTGCTCACTATCTGATGACCCGTATGGGCGAACTCGCGACCCGCAGCGGCTCGCAGCTCCCTTACGCGATCACCACGCCTTACCGCAACACGATCCCCGTTACCCACGAAGCACGCATGCCTGGCGACCTGTTCATGGAACGCCGCATTCGCTCGCTGGTACGCTGGAACGCGATGGCCATGGTAATGCGCACGAACCTGCGAGATTCGGACCTGGGTGGTCACATCTCCAGCTTCGCTTCCAGTGCGACCCTGTATGACATCGGCTTCAACTATTTCTTCCAGGCCCCGACCGACGAACATGGCGGCGACCTGATCTACTTCCAGGGCCACACCTCGCCAGGCGTTTACGCCCGCGCATTCATGGAAGGCCGCATCACCGAAGACCAGATGAACAACTTCCGTCAGGAAGTCGATGGTCAAGGCCTGTCGTCCTATCCGCACCCTTGGCTGATGCCTGACTTCTGGCAGTTCCCGACCGTATCGATGGGTCTGGGTCCGATCCAGGCGATCTACCAGGCGCGCTTCATGAAGTACCTGGAGCACCGCGGTTTCATCCAGCCGGGCAAACAGAAAGTCTGGTGCTTCCTGGGCGACGGCGAGTGCGACGAGCCGGAATCCCTGGGCGCGATCTCCCTGGCCGGCCGCGAGAAGCTGGACAACCTGATCTTCGTCATCAACTGCAACCTGCAGCGCCTCGACGGCCCGGTTCGCGGCAACGGCAAGATCATCCAGGAACTCGAAGGCGTGTTCCGTGGTGCGCAGTGGAACGTGACCAAAGTCATCTGGGGCCGTTTCTGGGACCCGCTGCTGGCCAAAGACGTCGACGGTATCCTGCAACGTCGCATGGACGAAGTCATCGACGGCGAGTACCAGAACTACAAAGCCAAAGACGGCGCGTTCGTTCGCGAGCATTTCTTCAACACGCCTGAACTCAAGGCGATGGTTGCCGATCTGTCCGACGACGAGATCTGGAAACTCAACCGTGGCGGCCACGACCCGTACAAGGTCTACGCGGCGTACCACGAAGCGGTCAACCACAAGGAACAACCGACCGTCATCCTCGCCAAGACCATCAAGGGTTATGGCACCGGTGCCGGCGAAGCGAAAAACACTGCGCACAACACCAAGAAAGTCGACGTCGACAGCCTGAAGCTGTTCCGCGACCGCTTCGACATCCCGGTCAAGGACGAGGAGCTGGAGAACCTGCCGTTCTTCAAACCAGAGCCAAACAGCGCCGAAGCCCGCTACCTCGCCGAGCGCCGTGCCGCACTGGGCGGTTTCGTGCCACAGCGCCGCGCGCAGAGCTTCAGCGTACCGACTCCGGATCTGGACACTCTGAAAGCCATCCTCGATGGCTCGGGCGACCGTGAAATTTCCACCACCATGGCTTTCGTGCGGATCCTCGCGCAACTGGTCAAGGACAAGGAAATCGGCCCGCGCATCGTCCCGATCATCCCGGACGAAGCCCGTACCTTCGGTATGGAAGGCATGTTCCGTCAGCTGGGTATCTACTCCTCCGTCGGCCAGCTCTACGAGCCAGTCGATAAAGACCAGGTGATGTTCTACAAGGAAGACCAGAAAGGTCAGATCCTTGAAGAAGGCATCAACGAAGCAGGCGCCATGAGCTCGTTCATCGCTGCCGGTACTTCGTACTCCAGCCACAACCAGCCAATGCTGCCGTTCTACATCTTCTACTCGATGTTCGGCTTCCAGCGTATCGGCGACCTGGCCTGGGCCGCTGGCGACAGCCGTACCCGTGGTTTCCTGATCGGCGGCACCGCCGGGCGTACCACCCTGAACGGTGAAGGTCTGCAGCACGAAGACGGTCACAGCCACCTGCTGGCCGCGACCATCCCGAACTGCCGCACCTACGATCCGACCTACGGCTACGAGCTGGCGGTGATCATTCAGGACGGCATGAAGAAGATGACCGAAGAGCAACAGGACATCTTCTACTACATCACCGTGATGAACGAGTCGTACCAGCAGCCAGCCATGCCGGCCGGTGCCGAAGAAGGCATCAAGAAAGGCATGTACCTGCTCGAGGAAGACACTCGCGATGCGGCGCACCACGTTCAGCTGATGGGCTCCGGCACCATCCTGCGTGAAGTGCGTGAAGCGGCGAAGATCTTGCGTGAAGAGTTCAACATCGGCGCTGACGTCTGGAGCGTTACCAGCTTCAACGAACTGCGTCGCGACGGCCTCGCCGTAGAGCGCAGCAACCGTCTCAAGCCTGGCCAGAAGCCTAAGCTGAGCTACGTCGAAGAGTGCCTGAACGGCCGTAAAGGTCCGGTCATTGCTTCTACCGACTACATGAAGCTGTTCGCCGAGCAGATCCGTCAGTGGGTACCGTCCAAGGAATTCAAAGTCCTGGGCACCGACGGTTTCGGCCGCAGCGACAGCCGCAAGAAACTGCGTCATTTCTTCGAAGTCGACCGTCATTTCGTGGTGTTGGCAGCCCTGGAAGCACTGGCTGACCGTGGTGATATCGAACCTAAGGTTGTGGCCGAAGCCATCGCCAAGTTCGGCATCGACCCGGAAAAACGCAACCCACTGGACTGCTGAGGAGACATTTTGTGAGCGAACTCATTCGCGTACCTGACATCGGCAGCGGTGAAGGTGAAGTAATTGAACTGTTTGTGAAGGTCGGCGACCGCATCGAAGCCGACCAGAGCATCCTGACCCTGGAATCGGACAAGGCCAGCATGGAAGTGCCGGCCCCGAAAGCCGGCGTCATCAAGAGCCTGAAAGTGAAGCTGGGCGACCGTCTGAAAGAAGGCGACGAACTGCTTGAGCTGGAAGTCGAGGGCGCCGCTGAAGCGGCCCCTGCTCCTGCCGCTGCTCCTGCCAAAGCCGAAGAGAAACCGGCTGCGACACCTGCTGCTGCCGCGCCTGCCGCTGCTCCTGCTGCCGCTTCGGTACAGCAAGTGCACGTGCCGGACATCGGTTCGTCGGGCAAGGCACAGATCATCGAGATTCAGGTCAAGGTCGGCGACAGCGTCGAAGCTGATCAGTCGTTGATCACCTTGGAATCCGACAAGGCCAGCATGGAAATCCCGTCGCCTGCCGCTGGCGTGGTCAAGGCCATCAGCGTCAAGCTCAACGACGAAGTCGGCACTGGCGACCTGATTCTGGATCTGGAAGTGGCGGGTGCTGCGGCCCCTGCGGCTGCCGCTCCGGCCCAGGCTGCTGCACCGGCCGCTGCCGCTGCGCCTGCTTCGGCAGCCGCGCCAGCAGCACCGGTTGCCGACAGCGTTCAGGACATCCACGTTCCGGACATCGGCTCGGCTGGCAAAGCCAAGATCATCGAAGTGTTGGTCAAGGCGGGCGATACCGTTGAAGCCGACCAGTCGCTGATCACCCTGGAATCCGACAAGGCAAGCATGGAAATCCCATCGCCTGCCGCTGGCGTGGTGGAAAGCGTTTCCATCAAGCTGGATGACGAAGTCGGTACCGGCGACCTGATCCTCAAGCTGAAAGTCAAAGGCGCGGCCCCTGCTGCTGCCCCGGCTCCAGCTGCCGCAGCTCCGAGCGCTCCGGCACCTGCCGCTGCTGCTCCGGCTGCCGCTGCACCTGCTGCCGCCGCTCCAGCCGCCGCACCGGCCAAGCCGGGCGCGAAAGTTCACGCCGGCCCTGCCGTGCGTCAACTGGCCCGTGAGTTCGGCGTCGAGCTGAGCGCTGTTGGCGCCAGCGGTCCGCACGGTCGCATCCTCAAGGAAGACGTGCAGGTTTACGTCAAGGCGATGATGCAGAAGGCCAAGGAAGCGCCGGCCGCTGCCGGCGGCGCTACCGGTGGTGCGGGCATTCCGCCGATTCCGGTGGTCGATTTCAGCCGTTTCGGCGAAATCGAAGAAGTGCCGATGACCCGACTGATGCAGGTCGGCGCCGCCAACCTGCACCGCAGCTGGCTGAACGTGCCACACGTGACGCAATTCGACTCGGCGGACATCACCGAGCTGGAAGCTTTCCGTGTTGCGCAGAAAGCCGTGGCCGAGAAGGCTGGCGTCAAGCTGACCATCCTGCCGCTGCTGCTCAAGACCTGCGCGCACTTGCTCAAGGAGCTGCCGGACTTCAACAGTTCGCTGGCGCCAAGCGGCAAGGCGATCATCCGCAAGAAATACGTGAACATCGGCTTCGCCGTCGACACTCCGGATGGCCTGTTGGTGCCGGTCATCAAGAACGTCGACCAGAAGAGCCTGCTGCAATTGGCAGCCGAAGCGGCTTCGCTGGCTGAAAAAGCGCGCACCAAGAAGCTGTCCTCGGACGAGATGCAGGGTGCCTGCTTCACCATTTCCAGCCTCGGTCATATTGGCGGCACCGGCTTCACGCCGATCGTCAACGCGCCGGAAGTGGCGATCCTCGGTGTTTCCAAGGCAACCATCCAGCCAGTCTGGGACGGCAAAGCCTTCCAGCCGAAGCTGATGCTGCCACTGTCGCTGTCCTACGATCACCGCGTGATCAACGGCGCTGCAGCGGCACGCTTCACTCAGCGTCTAGGCAGTCTGTTGGGCGACATCCGCACCATCCTGCTGTAACCCAAACGGCCCTCCGGCGACGGAGGGCCGCTTGCTGCACCCTTTCGAGCGCCACACGCTCGTACCTCAACCCCGTCAATTGACGGGGCTTTTTTTTGCCTGAAATAAACCGGATCGCGCCTCTTTCCTACAACCTGCGCTGACATCGGCCACAGGTCTGGTCCACTTAACGCCAATATTTTCCGCCGCTGGCCAACTAACCTCTGCTCAGGAAAGTTGCTTCAACGCGCTCCGCTTATTTAAATCTTGTTTATTAAAATCTCGAACGGAATCGATCATGTTCAAACCGACTATCGGCCCCATCGTGGGCCACGCGACAACTAACGAAGTGCGCATTTTCATGCGCGGCGAACAACAGGACAAAAAACGTGTATTTGCCGGAGTTCGCGCTCGCAAGGCCGGCACGGAAAAATGGTCGAACAGCGTATTTGCACTTTTGAACCCGGCCAATGACATGTCGGGTGTACTGGTATTGCAGGATCTCGAAGCTGATTGTGAATACGAATATCAAGCCGGCTGGTTAAGTCCGATGAATCCGGTGCATACCATCGACACGGTCATTGAGTTTCCATTGCAATGGCCGCGACAGCTCTACCGCTTTCGCACCCGCACCGCGAAAGCCAGCCAGCCTCGGGGCTTTGTCGTCGGTTCGTGCCGTTATCTGCGGATTACCGCTGGCGTCGCTTCCCTGCCGCAACTGGGCGACCGCATCTTTGGCTCGATCAATCGACTGGTCGAGAACAGTCATCTACCCGTCAGCGCGGTGATCATGACCGGAGATCAAGTGTATGTAGATGATTTGAATGTCATTGCTCCGGATCGCGAAGCCAAAGACATCCTGAAGAAATATCGAACGGCATTTTCGCAACCGAATATTCAGCGACTGATGTCCAATACATCGACTTACATGATGCTCGACGATCATGAAATAGAAGATAACTGGCCTGCCAATGCCACCGCAGCGGACGAGGACTTATATCGCAACGCCATGGCCGCTTATGAACTTTATCAAGCCAGCCACAGCCCGGTTTATGCATGTAATGAGAAGGGTCAGATAGACCGGGATACGTTGAAGCATTACTGGTATCAGTTTGGCGACAGCGATATCGCCTGGTTCGTCACCGACAGCCGCACCCGACGCAACCTCTCGAAAGAAGACCGGCGCATTCTCGACATCGAGCAGGAACAGGCCCTGCTGCAATGGCTGATCCATAGCCCGGCACGAGTGAAGTTCGTGGTGACCAGCGTGATGTTCTATCCCGATCGCAAGTTCAACGGTGACGATGCCTGGAAAGCTTTTCCCGAGCAGCGTCTGCGCCTGCTGGAAACCATCCGCACTCACCGGATCAAGAACGTGGTGTTCGTCTCCGGCGACGTCCATGGCTCGCTGACCAGTCGCTTGAGTCACAGCGAGGACACCGATTTCGAGGTGCACACCATCGTGTCCTCGCCGTTGCACAACAGCAAATTGCTGCCGTATGCCAAGGCTTCAACGTTTATCCTCGATCAACCGCTGGTGCGCACGGCAGCCGGGGATTATCGGCACGAGCTCACCAGTGCGGTGGTGAGTCAGGACAATTTTGCGCATGTGGTCGTTGAGGCTGATCAGATATTGGTCAATTACCATGACCGCGATGGCAAGAAGTTGCAGTCGATCAGTATGAAATTGCGTTGAAACACCCAAAGATCGCAGCCTTCGGCAGCTCCTACACAAGGCGCATTACCCTGTTGGGGCTGCGTGAAGCTGCGATCTTTTGCTCATTTCAGTTGTGCACTGGAGAAATGTTCACTGCAGCCGACATATTCTTATAGCACTTGGCCTTCATCTCTCTTGTCAGTCGGTGCCGCAATGATGCAACCTTGCCGCAGCCAACAGACAAGAGGGCGAGAGCCCGGCGCATTCAGCATATTTCCAAGCGAGTTTCCTTCATGAAGAGCCAGCCCGATGCCGCCAGCCGTATGGCGGCCGAGGTAGTGACGCAGTTGCCTGTGCCCTCGCGGCTCGGCATGCTGCGTTTCGAGCGCTTGAATGAAGCGAGTTGGGCAATGCTGTTCCTCGATCCCAACTGCGAACGCCAGTTCGGCCAGCCGGCCGTCGAGCTCTGCGCACTGGTCGGCTCGCCTTACGCCAGCCTGATGGAGCCCGAGGCGCGCTATCAACTGCACGATGCGATCCAGCAGCAACTGAGCAAAAGCCCACATTACGTCGTGCGTTACACCCTGCACACCGCCGCCGGCGCGTTGAACATCCTCGAGCTGGGCGAAGCCTACAAACAGCACAACCGGCACTTGCTGCGCGGCTACCTGCTGGCGGTCGACGAGGTGTTCGACGAAACCCAGGCGCTGCCTTCGGTGGATCTGGAAACCCAGAACTCGCGCCTGCAAATCGCCCTTGAGCTGAACCAGCGTGCCCAGCAGGAACAACTGCAGCATCTGGAGCGCGTGCGTGCCCAGCAGGATCTGATTCTGCTGCTCGCACGCCAGCGCTACAGCACGCACAACTCGCTGCAGGAAGCCGCTGAACTGATCACCCGCTGCGCCTGCGATATCTACGAGATCGACTGCGCCAGCCTGTGGAACCTCGAAGGCCAGCGCTTGCTGCCGATCTCCGCTTACCATCGCGCGACCCAGGAATACATCCTGCCGGAGCCGATCGATATCAGCGGCTTCCCCGACTACATGGAAGCCCTGCACAGCAGCCGCGCCATCGATGCCCACAACGCCATGCACGACCCGCGCACCCGCGAGATGGCCGAGGCGATGCGTCCGCGTGACGTCAACGCCATGCTCGATGCCAGCATTCGCGTCGACGGCCAGGTTGTCGGCGTGTTGTGCCTGGAACAGACCGGCGTCACCCGTGCCTGGCAGTCCGACGAAATCGCCTTCGCCGGTGAGCTGGCCGACCAGTTCGCACAAGTGATCAACAATCACAACCGGCGCACCGCCACCAGCGCCCTGCACCTGTTTCAGCGCGCGGTCGAGCAAAGCGCCAACGCCTTTTTGCTGGTTAACTGCGACGGCGTGGTCGAGTACGTCAACCCGAGCTTCACTGCGATCACCCAGTACACCACCGAGGAAGTCCACGGCCAGCGCCTGTCGGAACTGCCCGCCCTGGAAAATCTCAGCGAGCTGCTGTTCGATGCGCCCTCGGCGCTGGCCCAGAGCAACAGCTGGCAGGGCGAATTCAAGAGCCGACGCAAGAACCTCGAACCGTACTGGGGCCAGCTGTCGATCTCCAAGGTCTATGGCGATAACCGTGAGCTGACGCATTACATCGGCATCTACGAAGACATCACCCAGACCAAACTCGCGCAGCAACGTATCGAGCGCCTGGCCTATACCGACAACCTGACCAACCTCGGCAACCGTCCGGCATTCATCCGCAATCTCGATGAGCGTTTCGCCCGCGACAGCGATACGCCGATCAGCCTGTTGCTGGTGGACATCGACAACTTCAAGCGCATCAACGACAGCCTCGGTCACCAGACCGGCGACAAACTGTTGATCAGCCTCGCCCGGCGCTTGCGCAACAGCCTCAGCCCGAGTGGCAGCCTGGCGCGTTTTGCCAGTAACGAGTTTGCCGTGTTGCTCGACGACACCGATCTTGAGGCCGGGCAGCAGATCGCCAGTCAGTTGCTGATGACCCTCGACAAGCCGATGTTCGTCGACAACCAGCTGATCAGCGTCACCGGCTCCGTCGGTCTGGCCTGCGCGCCGCTGCACGGGCGCGACCCGCAGACCCTGATGCGCAACGCCGGCCTGGCGCTGCACAAGGCCAAGGCCAACGGCAAACACCAGTTGCAGGTCTTCACTGAGGCGCTGAACGCCGAGGCCAGTTACAAACTGTTCGTCGAGAACAACCTGCGCCGCGCCCTGACGCAGAACGAGCTGGACGTGTTCTACCAGCCGAAACTGTGCCTGCGCAGCGGTCGTCTGCTGGGGATGGAAGCGCTGTTGCGCTGGAACCACCCGGAGCGCGGCATGATTCGCCCGGACCAGTTCATCAGCGTCGCCGAGGAAACCGGCCTGATCATTCCGATCGGCAAGTGGATCGCGCGTCAGGCGTGCCGCATGAGCAAATCCTTGACCGCTGCCGGCCTGGGCAACCTGCAAGTGGCAATCAATCTGTCACCGAAACAGTTCTCCGATCCGGATCTGGTCGCCTCGATCGCCAACATCCTCAGGGAAGAAGCGCTGCCGGCCAATCTGCTCGAACTCGAGCTGACCGAAGGCCTGCTGCTGGAAGCCACCGAAGACACGCATTTGCAACTCGACCAGCTCAAGCACCTGGGCCTGACCCTGGCCATGGATGACTTCGGCACCGGGTACTCGTCGCTCAGCTATCTGAAGAAATTCCCGATCGACATCATCAAGATCGATCGCAGCTTCATCCACGAAATCCCCGACAACCAGGACGACATGGAAATCACCTCGGCGGTGATCGCCATGGCCCACAACCTGAAACTCAAGGTCGTCGCCGAAGGCATCGAAACCGCCGAGCAACTGGCATTCCTGCGCCGGCATCGTTGCGACGTCGGCCAGGGTTACCTGTTCGACCGACCGATTCCAGGCGGCGAGCTGATCCAGGCTCTCAAGCGCTATCCGCGCGGCCCGCTCTGCCTCTAACCCCGGCTTCTATGAAGATCCCTTGTGGGAGCGAGCCTGCTCGCGAAGGCGATAAAACCGTCGACATCTTCGTCGCCTGACACCCCGCTTTCGCGAGCAGGCTCGCTCCCACAGTTTTGATAGTGCGAATTCCGGCATCATTCGGCACACTGGCGGTCTGACTTTTTACCTCCAACCTGACTGAGAGGAACGCTCATGGTTCTGCGCTCGGAAATTCTGGTGAACAAAAACGTGCTTCCAACCAAAGAACAAGCCCTGCCCGGCCGCGAAACCGCGATGACCCTGCCGGAAAAACACTTCGTCTTCGAAGACACCCCGCTGCTCGGTCCATTCTTTCAGGACGTCGACTTTGCGATTTTCGGTCTGGGTTGCTTCTGGGGCGCGGAACGACGTTTCTGGCAGCGCGAAGGTGTGGTCAGCACCGTGGTCGGTTACGCCGGCGGTTTCACGCCAAATCCGACTTACGAAGAAGTCTGCTCGGGCCTGACCGGCCACGCCGAAGTGGTATTGGTGGTGTATGACAAGGCCCGAGTCAGTTACGAAGAACTGCTGGCGATGTTCTGGGAACTGCACAACCCGACTCAGGGTATGCGTCAGGGCAACGACATCGGCACTCAGTACCGCTCAGTGATCTATGCGACCACCCCGGAGCAACTGGATGCGGCGCTGAAGAGCAAAGACGTGTATCAGGCGGAACTCGCCAAGGCCGGTCTGGGTGAAATCAGCACCGAAATCGAACAGGCGCCGACCGTGTACTTTGCCGAGGCTTATCACCAGCAATATCTGGCGAAGAACCCTGAAGGTTACTGCGGGATTGGCGGCACCGGCGTTTGTATGCCAGCGAGCCTAGCGGGCAACTAACCCCGCCTGATCGTTCCCACGCTCTGCGTGGGAATGCAGCCCGGGACGCTCCGCGTCCTGACAGCGGACGCAGAGCGTCCATTGAGGCATTCCCACGCGGAGCGTGGGAACGATCGCTCGGCGATCAGCTCTCGGCAATCAGCCAATCCATCTGCCAGCCACCCTGAGTCTGCCCCAGCTTCTTCGACAACCACGGCAGCAGCTCACGCAATTCTTCTTCCAGCCCCCACGGCGGATTGGCGATCGCCAGCCCGGAACCGTTCAGGCTGTTCGGCGTGTCCAGTGGATGCACCAGCAGCTCCACACGCAGCAACTTCGGCGCACCCGTGCCCGCCAGGTCTTGATAGAAACGCCGCAATGCACGCTGATCCTTCACCGGATACCAGATCGCTGCCACGGTCTGGCGCATGCGGCCGATGGCTTCTTTCATCGACGCCGCGCAGCGCTGCATCTCGTCCAGTTGCTCGAACGGCGGATCGACCAGCATCACCGCGCGCTTCTCCTGCACCGGCAACATCGCCCGCGCCACGTGCCAGCCCTCGCCCAGATGCACTTTTACCCGACGATCGCCGGCCATGTTGTCCTTGAGCAACACGCCATCTTCGGGATGCTTCTCGTTGAGCATCACCCGATCCTGCGGCCGCGTCAGACGTCGTGCCAGCTCCGGCGAACCCGGGTAATAGCGCAACTGGCCATCCGGGTTCATCTCGTGCAGCACCTTCATATAGTCGGCAGTCAGCGCCGGCAGGTCCGGCTGATCCCACAAGCGCGCAATGCCTTCCAGGTACTCGCCGGTGCGATTGGCCTGATCGCCCTGCAAGTCATACAGACCGATGCCGGCGTGCGTGTCGAGATAGGCAAACGGCTGCTCCTTGCGCGACATCAGAGCGATGAGGCGGGTCAAGGTCAGGTGTTTGAACACATCGGCGTGATTGCCGGCATGGAAGGCGTGACGATAATTCATGGCTGCTCCTGCGAGGGCCGCAAAGTTTACCTTTTACCGGTCGGCAAGTCAGGGGTTCGCAGCCGAGTGGACAAACGCCTTTCCCTCACCCTAACCCTCTCCCGAAGGGAGAGGGGACTTACGGTGGCGATCTTGCGAGTTACATCGACCTGAATGATCGACGTGATCTCAGGCTTGGCCAAACGAAGTTCACCGCTGAAGTCGCAGGTCGGCGTACAACACCAAGACAACTCGGTCAGTCCCCCGAAAGAACACCACCATCCAGGCTTGGCCAAGCGAAGTTCACCGCTGAAGTCGCAGGTCGGCGTACAACACCCAGACAACTCGGTCAGTCCCCTCTCCCTCTGGGAGAGGGCTAGGGTGAGGGGCTTTGCTTTTATGGCGTTAAACTGGCTAACCATCAACGACAGGAAGTCAAAAATTCATGCGATATCTGATCATCTGTTTACTCAGCCTTCTTAGTCCATACCTCGCCCTTGCCGACGAAACCCACATTGAACAGGCACGCCAGACACTAAAGAACTACGGGCTGAGCCAACTGCATCCCGGCGCCATTCAATGAGCAATCAGCCCAGAGAAAAGACATTGCACTATCCGCCAATGCCTACTCATCCATGGGCAACGGCCTGCATTCCATCCAGCAAAATGAAGACACGCTGCAAGTGCTGCACGATCGTTATAAAACAACCAGAAACTATGTGTATGCGGCATCTGAGCAGACACCGTCGATCAGCAAACACTCGAAAAGCCATTTCGTTTTTTATGGGTGCCTGGAGGTCTCAAGTCAGAGGCTTTCGACAGTTTTATCAAGACCCAGGATCGGCACATCGCAGACTGACTGCTGAACCCTAAACGTCAAAAGATCGCAGCCTTCGGCAGCTACTACAGATGATCCCGTGTAGGAGCTGACGAAGGCTGCGATCTTTTGATTTTGCTTCTGAACAGTTCAGGCAGGCATGGCGCCCAGACGTCGCCCGATGACGTCGAGCAAGGGGATGGCGCAGAATTTGGCGAAGTCGCTGAGGATCATCGAGTCACCTTGATCGAACGGCGCATGCATATATTCTCCAGCACCAGGAGCACGGCGCAAAGTGGGGGGTAGTTGAAGGCCATATCAGGAAATCGGAGATGAGGAATTTTACGGAGCTGCACAAAGGTCGAATTTGGATAGACGGTAGTATTTAATGCAATTACCTGTCAGATCTGACAGTGGCGTTATCGGTAGCTACTGATCCATAGTCTGAACGACGCGAAAATCAATCGATCGCCCTGATTCTAGACTACGACTGGAAGGAGATTGGAAATGGCAAAAATTACTGTAAATACATCGGGCAATGGCACCGTGATTAGCGCCTATACCAGTGGTGCAGGCGGGCCGTACCCAACATACTCAATAACGGTGAAACCCGATGACAACAGTGGAGACCTGAGCGTAAGCACTCCGGGCGATCCCCGCCTGAAAGTTGGTGACAAGGTCAGCTTTACCATTAGCGACGGCGCTGCTGGCAGACTTCTGGGAAATGTGACAAAGATATAAAAAAAGTAACCCTGATAAAAAATTCTGTTTACCGCTTCAATAAGGTTGGCTTCGCAGCCTAAAACAACGCCGTGACTTGCTCTTCAACGACAAAAGATCGCAGTCTTCGGCAGCCCCTACATGGGATAGGCGTCCACTCTGCCGAAGGCTGCGATCTTCTGATCTTCAGGCGGGCATGCTGCGCAAGCGTCTGCCGATGACATCGAGCACATCACAGCCATCGCGCAATGGGATGGCGCACAGCAGGGCGAAGTCGCTGAGGATCACGGAGTCGCATTCGATCGAGCCGCGCATGCACATGTTTTCCAGGACCTGGACCACGGCGCGGATGCGATGGTTGGCGGCGTCCATGAGGATGTCGAGGGGCACGTGGGTGTCGACGAACAGGCTGGGCATGTCACTGCAATTGCCGGTGAGGGCCATGAAGCGGTTGTCGGGGTGAGGAGTGATTTTTTCGTAGGGTGAATCAGTATGCATATTGGTCATTTTCCGGGTCCCATGATTGATAAACGTGAGCCGCCATCACACCTTCCTACGGGTTAGGGTGGCAGCTGTGCGCGGGAGTAGGAACCGAGCAATCATGGACCTCGGCCACGCCGAAGCGTGCCCCACGCACAGCCGCCGCGAACGATCTTACGGACTTGAACCAAGTGCCGCAAAAAGCCAACGAACTGTAACGTCATGAATGCGGGAATCCTTCATCCTGCCAACGCTCTCGCGGCGACAACGAAAAGACTATCCCTGCAACCCACCGCGCACCAGTTCATGAAAGCCGCCGCGATTCGAAGGAAACGTCCGAAGCGTTTGCCCCGAAATTTCACTCTGCCTCTGCCAGCAAAAACTCCAGAAGGGACGATCGTGACGAATCTTCCGACATCGATAATTTGAAAAACTGCCCGACCTTGCAGCGCAAAACAGCCTCGGGAAACGCCTCGAACACGGCCGGTTGCTCCTCGCTCAGCCATTGCAAAGCATTGGCGATGCGTACGCTTGCATCTGTCTGCGCCAAGAGCGATTGCGGCACGCTCCACCACGGAAAGACCCGCCCCGAAACCAGCGCACGGCCCGCGATTTCGATGGCTTGGCCATTGATCAAGGCTCGTGAAACGACTGGCAGCAATTGCGCGGAATTGACCTCCTCAGAGTGCAAAAGAGGCAGCAGAAACCGACCATCCCAAAAGCGGAAAAACACGGTTTTACCGTCCGGCATCAGCACTTGAGTGAGGCTGCGGAAATGTTCGACCAGCACGTCAAGATCCGCCGAAGACACCGCCAACCATCCCCAATCCCGGGATTCTGTTTCCGCCACCCAACGTAAAAACTCACTGTCTGCAGCGACAATTCCCACGTAGGGCATCACCGCGTCCCACTCGGCATAAATTGTCTCGGCCCAGACCGGATTCGCCGTGCCCTGCCAGGCTTTGAAGGCATCGGCGTCGCTGGCGCGGCTGAAAATGGCGAACAGTTGTTCCGACGCATGCAGCGGCTGCCGCGCCAGCCATTGTTCGGGCGTCAATTCCTCACGCTGCACAAACACCATCCTTACAACGCTCACACTCCTCGCAGAATGGCGCATCACCTTTGAGACTCATGATCTGTGCGGCGGTGAGAATCGCCGCCGGCGCAGCGGCCAGTTTCTCCGGCAATCCCGGCACCACCGGCGCAGCGCTGGTCGCCGCCATCGGCGCGCCGCCCACAACAATTGGCACGCTGCTGAAAATTCCGCCGGGACCAATGTTGATCCACTGTCCCCCGGCCTGAATCGTCGCGCTCGCGCCGCCATCAATCACCACTTGCTGGCCTGCGCTGATATGGATCTGCGCCGAGGCGCTGGTGGCCTGGCTGTTCACCCGCACCTGCCGGTCGCCGAGCACGGACAAATGATCATCCTGCCTGACTTCGGTCTGGCGCTGGCCGTGGGTGATGCGTTGCTCGTCGGCCTTGAGTTCATGGCGGGCGGTGCCGGTGACCACCACACTGCGCTGATTATCGACCTGCAGCTGCTGGTCGTTGAGCACATGCTGGGTCCAGTTGCGCTGGGCACGCAGGTAGATTTCCTCGGCGCCTTTTTTGTCTTCGATGCGCAGTTCGTTATAACCGCCACCGCCAGGGCTGCTCTGGCTGCGGAAGATACTGCGGGTCTTGTCTGCCGGCAGATCCAGCGGCACCGGGGTCGCCGCATTCGGCAGGCAACCCATGACCAGCGGCTTGTCGGCATCGCAATCAATGAAGCCGACCAAAACTTCCATGCCGACGCGCGGAATCAACACGCTGCCGTAGTGATCGTGAGCCCAACCGGTCGCAACGCGCAGCCAGCAACTGGAGTGCTCATTGAGTTCGCCATCGCGGTCCCAGGCCAGTTGCACTTTGACCCGGCCGTATTCATCGCAATGGATCTCAAGGTCTTTCGGGCCGGTGACCACGGCAGGTTGGTAGCCCGACATGCGCGGTTTTTCCGGGCACAGCGCCGGACGAAAGACCACGTCCCACGGCGTGGCGACGAAAGTATTGCGGTAGCCCTGGAAGGATTCGCCATCGCTGGTCACCGATTCCTCAAGCACCTGCGGCTGACGGCCGCGATGCTCGACACAGGTGAGCAACCACAGATCATTCCAGTCGCTGCGCGGATGCCCGGTGAGTTGCAGGAAATGGCCGCAGACCAGCGAGGATTCGTCGCTGGTGCCTTCGGCTTGACGGTAATCGGCGACATGACGTTCAAGCGCGCGGCGCGTCAGGCCTTTGCCGGTTTCGCGATCATTGAATTGACCGGGAAAGTGATAGTCCTCCAGCACTGGACGCTGCTCGCCGTCACTGCGACTTTCCAGCGACAGGCGTGGTTTTTCGAAGTTGTAGTCGCGCCGGGTGACGACGCTGGTGCGGGTTTCCACGCGCACATTGAAACGCTGAATCGCCGGCGCGCCCGCCGACATGCCGCTGCCCGGCAGATACAGCGTCGGCTCGGGCAGCTTGGGGAACACGGTCTGGTCGTCGCCGAATACCAGCAAATGGCCTTCGGGGCTGTGTTGAAAGTGGTAATGAATGCCGACTTCGGCACACAGACGCTGGATGAAGGCCAGATCGCTTTCGGCGTATTGCACGCAGTATTCGCGCTCCGGGTATTCGCTGCCCAGGCGAAATTCAAAGGCATCGCGCAGGATCGAATGGTCCTTGAGGATCTGCGTGACAATTTGCGGCACGTTCTGATGCTGAAAAATCCGCTGGTTGATGCGATGCCCCAGATACGTCAGACGCGGGACAAGGCTGAGGTGATAGCGTGTCAGACGTTTCCCGGAATCGCCCTGCCCGACCTGATAAATCTGACCATGAATACCGCAACCCTGAGCATCGAAACTCAGAAACGCCTGACCATGCAGCAGGCTTTCCAGATCCAGGTCCGGCCGCTCGCTGACCAGTTCCAGCTCGAAGCGAAAGGGTTGGCTGATGGCTTCCCTGCCCGTGAACTCAAGGACCTTGAGGTCGTGCCGGGCGCCTTCGAGGGTCAACGTGAAACGCGGTTGATTGGCAGGCGCGAACATCCGATGTCTCTCTGCAGTGTGAGGGCGGGCGATTCTGCATGAGGGGCAAGGGGTGATGAGCAGGTGACGGGAAATTCAGATTTGCCCTACGTGGTTTGCTGAAAGGACCTTTAGAAATTAGCACTTTGACTACAGACATTCCTTCAAGCCGGTCAGTGTCCCTGTGGGAGCTGGCTTGCCAGCGATGAGGTCGGCACATTCAACTTATCGCTGACTGACACACCGTCATCGCTGGCAAGCCAGCTCCCACAGGGTTCTCCAGTGTTGTTGAAGAATCACAGGCAACAAAAAACGGCCCGCCTCCGGTAGGAAACGAGCCGTTTTCATGTGAGCCGAAGCTCAGTCCATCACTTGTTCAGATGGAAATCTTTTTCCGCTGCCTCGAAGCGCTCAACCATGCCGCGAGTCGGTTCACCCGCCTTGCTGACAAAGTAGATGGCGAGGCTGGCAAAGATGAAGCCCGGAATGATTTCGTACAGACCCAGCAGTTCGAAATGTTTCCAGACCACCACGGTGATTGCCCCGACCAGAATGCCGGCCAGTGCGCCGTTGCGGGTCATGTCTTTCCAGACGACCGAGATCAGCACCACCGGACCGAACGCAGCACCGAAACCGGCCCAGGCGTAGGACACCAGACCCAGTACGCGGTTTTCCGGGTTGGCAGCCATCGCGATAGCAATCAAGGCTACCAGCAGCACCATGGCACGACCGACCCAGACCAGCTCAAGCTGGGAGGCCGACTTGCGCAGGAAGGTCTTGTAGAAGTCTTCGGTCAGGGCGCTCGAGCACACCAGCAACTGGCAGCTCAGGGTGCTCATTACCGCAGCCAGAATGGCCGACAGCAGCACACCGGCAACCCATGGGTTGAAGAGGATTTTCGCCAGTTCGATGAACACGCGCTCCGGGTTCTCGGTGACCGGACCGGCCACTTCCGGGTGCGCCGAGAAGTAAGCGATACCGAAGAAGCCCACCGCCACGGTGCCGCCCAGGCACAGGATCATCCAGGCCATGGAAATGCGACGCGCCTTGGCGATCGACTTCACCGAATCCGCCGCCATGAAACGCGCGAGGATGTGCGGCTGGCCGAAGTAGCCCAGACCCCAACCCATCAGCGAGATGATGCCAATGAAGGTGGTGCCTTTGAGCATGTCGAAGTTGCTCGGATCCTGCGCTTCGATGGCCAGGAACGTGGTGTCGACGCCGCCGGTGGCCAGCAGGACGATGATCGGCGTAAGGATCAGCGCGAAGATCATCAGGGTCGCTTGTACGGTGTCGGTCCAGCTCACCGCGAGAAAACCGCCGACGAAGGTGTAAGCAATGGTCGCCGCAGCACCGGCCCACAGCGCCGTCTCGTAGGACATGCCAAAGGTGCTTTCGAACAGACGCGCACCGGCGACGATGCCGGAAGCGCAGTAGATGGTGAAGAACACCAGAATCACCACCGCCGAGATAATCCGCAGCAAGCCGCTTTTATCTTCGAAACGGCTGGAGAAGTAGTCCGGCAGAGTCAGTGCATCGCCGTTGTGCTCGGTCTGCACCCGCAGACGGCCGGCGACGAACAGCCAGTTCAGGTAGGCACCGACGATCAGGCCGATGGCGATCCAGCTTTCGGACAGACCGGACATGTAGATGGCGCCCGGCAGGCCCATCAGCAACCAGCCGCTCATGTCGGAGGCACCGGCAGACAGCGCGGTGACGACGCTGCCGAGGCTGCGACCGCCGAGAATATAGTCGGAAAGGTTATTCGTGGAGCGATAGGCCATGAAGCCGATCAGCACCATTGCTGCGATGTAGATCACGAACGTGATCAGGGTTGGATTGCTTACGCTCATTGAGTTACGCCCTGGCTTTGTTTTTATGTAGCGGCGGTAGTGAACCGCTCGCAAACGACGACGTTTGGCAGACGATCCGGGATCCCGCGCATTTAAGACTGATGTTTCCCCAGGAAAGCCATCAGCCGGTACACCGGGTTATTCCCGGTTGCACCTTGGCGGCGAATGCTATGCAACAAAGCAAATAAGGTGCAACCAGTTTCGCGAGAATTAGTTGCACCCAATCGGATTAATCGACGATCACCCCGTTTTTGCTCCCTTTTGTGGCAGTCATGCCTCTTTGCTAGAAGTAAAAGCACCAAGCAGGAGCAGCACTTTCGTACCAGAAATTATTTCCTGACGAGCTGCGTATTATTCCGGCAAAAAAAGGGTTGCACCCGGTTGCACCTCATTCAGCGCACGGCTAATCTTGCGGCCAGCTGATGCCACGCAACTGTGGCAACCATGAGGATAAAAATATGGCTACCACCACCCTTGGGGTCAAACTCGATGACCCGACCCGCGAGCGCCTGAAGGCTGCCGCAACCTCGATTGATCGCACGCCGCACTGGCTGATCAAGCAGGCAATTTTCAATTACCTGGAAAAACTCGAGGGTGGTGCAACCCTGACCGAGTTGAACGGTTTGACCGCCAAAGACGCCGATGACGCAGGCGAAGTGCAGACCGATCACGCTCACCAATGCTTCCTCGAATTCGCTGAAAGCATCCTCCCGCAATCGGTGCTGCGCGCTTCGATCACCGCTGCTTACCGCCGCCCTGAGCCGGAAGTGGTGCCAATGCTGATCGAGCAGGCACGCCTGCCGGCACCGATGGCCGAAGCCACCAACAAGCTCGCGGCGACCATCGCCGAAAAACTGCGTAACCAGAAAAGTGCCGGCGGTCGTGCCGGTATTGTTCAGGGTCTGTTGCAGGAATTCTCCTTGTCGTCCCAGGAAGGCGTGGCGCTGATGTGCCTGGCCGAAGCGCTGCTGCGCATCCCGGACAAAGGCACCCGCGATGCGCTGATCCGCGACAAGATCAGCACCGGCAACTGGCATCCGCACCTGGGCAACAGCCCTTCGCTGTTCGTCAACGCTGCGACCTGGGGTCTGCTGCTGACTGGCAAACTGGTCTCCACCCACAACGAAGCCGGCCTGACCTCGTCGCTGAGCCGCATCATCGGCAAGAGCGGCGAGCCGATGATCCGCAAGGGCGTCGACATGGCCATGCGCCTGATGGGCGAGCAGTTCGTTACCGGCGAAACCATCGCCGAAGCACTGGCCAATGCGAGCAAGTTCGAAGCCAAAGGCTTCCGTTACTCCTACGACATGCTCGGTGAAGCGGCACTCACTGAAGTCGACGCGCAAAAATACCTGGCCTCGTACGAACAAGCGATCCACTCGATCGGCAAAGCGTCCCACGGTCGTGGAATTTATGAAGGCCCGGGCATCTCCATCAAGCTCTCGGCGCTGCACCCGCGCTACAGCCGTGCGCAGTACGAGCGCGTGATGGACGAGCTGTATCCGCGCCTGCTGTCGCTGACCCTGCTGGCCAAGCAATACGACATCGGCCTGAACATCGACGCCGAAGAAGCCGACCGCCTCGAGCTGTCGTTGGATCTGCTTGAGCGCCTGTGCTTCGAGCCGCAGCTGACTGGCTGGAACGGCATCGGTTTCGTCATCCAGGCTTACCAGAAGCGTTGCCCGTACGTGATCGACTACGTGATCGATCTGGCCCGCCGCAGCCGTCATCGCCTGATGATCCGTCTGGTAAAAGGCGCGTACTGGGACAGCGAAATCAAGCGCGCCCAGGTCGAAGGTCTGGAAGGCTATCCGGTCTACACCCGCAAGGTTTACACCGACGTTTCCTACATTGCGTGCGCACGCAAACTGCTGTCGGTACCGGAAGTCATCTACCCGCAATTCGCTACGCACAACGCCCACACCCTGTCGGCGATCTACCACATCGCCGGTCAGAACTATTACCCGGGCCAGTACGAGTTCCAGTGCCTGCACGGCATGGGCGAACCGCTCTACGAGCAGGTTGTCGGCAAGGTTGCCGAAGGCAAGCTGAACCGTCCGTGCCGTGTGTACGCACCGGTCGGCACCCACGAAACCCTGCTGGCGTACCTGGTGCGTCGTCTGCTGGAAAACGGTGCCAACACTTCGTTCGTCAACCGTATCGCCGACCAGTCGATTTCGATTCAGGAACTGGTGGCCGATCCGGTGGCGCAGATCGAGCAGATGGCCACCGTGGAAGGTGGTTTCGGCCTGCCGCACCCGCGCATTCCGCTGCCGCGTGACCTGTACGGTGCCGAGCGCGCCAACTCGAGCGGCATCGACATGGCCAACGAACATCGTCTGGCCTCGCTGTCCTGCGCCCTGCTCGCCACCGCGCACAACGACTGGAAAGCCGCGCCGATGCTCGGTTGCGCGTCCAGCAACGAAACGCCGGTCGCCGTGCTGAACCCGTCCGATCACCGCGATGTGGTCGGTCATGTTCAAGAAGCTACCGTTGAAGATGTCGACAGCGCCATTCAATGCGCGCTGAACGCCGCGCCGATCTGGCAGGCCACCCCGCCGGCCGAACGTGCGGCGATCCTGGAACGTGCCGCTGACCTGATGGAAGGCGAGATCCAGCCGCTGATGGGCCTGCTGGCTCGCGAAGCCGGCAAGACCTACGCCAACGCCATCGCCGAAGTCCGCGAAGCCGTCGACTTCCTGCGTTATTACGCGGTGCAGGCGCGCAACGATTTCAGCAACGACGCCCACCGCCCACTGGGCCCGGTGGTGTGCATCAGCCCGTGGAACTTCCCGCTGGCAATCTTCAGCGGCCAGGTCGCTGCGGCATTGGCTGCCGGTAATCCGGTACTGGCCAAACCGGCCGAGCAGACTCCGCTGGTAGCGGCTCAGGCTGTGCGCCTGATGCTCGAAGCCGGCATCCCGGAAGGCGTGCTGCAACTGCTGCCGGGGCGCGGTGAAACCGTCGGCGCCGGTCTGGTCGGTGACGAACGCGTCAAAGGCGTGATGTTCACCGGTTCCACCGAAGTCGCGCGCTTGCTGCAACGCAACATCGCTGGCCGTCTCGACAGCCAGGGCCGTCCGATTCCGCTGATCGCCGAAACCGGTGGCCAGAACGCGATGATCGTCGATTCCTCGGCACTGACTGAACAAGTGGTGATCGACGTGGTGTCGTCGGCCTTCGACAGCGCCGGCCAGCGTTGCTCGGCACTGCGCGTGCTGTGCCTGCAGGAAGATTCCGCCGATCGCGTCATCGAAATGCTCAAGGGTGCCATGGCCGAAAGCCGTCTCGGCAACCCCGAGCGTCTGTCCGTGGACATCGGCCCGGTGATCGACGCCGAAGCCAAGGCCGGCATCGACAAGCACATCCAGGGCATGCGCGACAAAGGTCGCAATGTTTACCAGGTTGCGATTGCCGACAGCGAAGAGATCAAGCGCGGCACCTTCGTCATGCCGACCCTGATCGAGCTGGAAAGCTTCGACGAACTGCAACGCGAGATCTTCGGCCCGGTACTGCACGTGGTGCGCTACAAGCGCAAAGAGCTGGATCAACTGATCGGCCAGATCAACGCCTCCGGTTACGGCCTGACGCTGGGCGTGCACACGCGCATCGACGAGACCATCGCCAAGGTGATCGACAACGTCAACGCCGGTAACGTCTACGTCAACCGCAACATCGTCGGTGCCGTGGTCGGCGTGCAGCCATTCGGCGGCGAAGGCCTGTCGGGTACTGGCCCGAAAGCCGGCGGCCCGCTGTATCTGTACCGTTTGCTGTCGACGCGTCCTAGCGACGCCATCGAGCAATCCTTCGCTCGCGGTGACGCCATCGTCGCCCCGGACGTGCGCTTGCGCGATGCCATGAGCCAATCGTTGAACGCTCTGAAAGCCTGGGCCGACAACAACAAGTTCGCCGATCTGAGCACCCTGTGCGTGCAATACGCAGCACAGTCGCAGAGCGGCATCACCCGCGTGCTGGCTGGCCCGACCGGCGAGAAAAACAGCTACGCCATTCTGCCGCGCGAACACGTGCTGTGCCTGGCGGAAGTTGAAGGTGATCTGCTGACGCAACTGGCGGCGGTGCTGGCAGTGGGCGGTTCGGCGGTGTGGCCGGAAACCGAGCTGACCAAGGCGTTGTTCGCCCGTCTGCCGAAGGAAGTCCAGGCGCGGATCAAACGTGTTGCCGACTGGAACAAGGACGAAGTGGTGTTCGATGCCGTGCTGCATCACGGCCACTCCGACCAGTTGCGCGGCGTCTGCCAGCAGATCGCCCAGCGTGGCGGCGCGATCGTTGGCGTTCAGGGACTGTCCCAAGGCGAGACCAACATTGCCCTGGAGCGCCTGGTGATCGAGCGTGCATTGAGCGTGAACACGGCTGCTGCTGGAGGCAATGCCAGTCTGATGACGATCGGTTAAACCGCTGTAAGTCCAGGCGACTGCAATGGTTGCCTGGTAAGCAATACCCTGCGGCAGCGAGCCTGCTCGCGAAGACGGCGTTTCAGTCGACATCAATGTTGCCTGAACCACCGCTTTCGCGAGCAGGCTCGCTTCCACAGAAGATCAAAAGATCGCAGCCTTCGGCAGCTCCTTGTATGTTCCCCACACACCAGCATGAATGAGATCTAAGCTCGCTGGTGCGACATACGAAGATGTGTTTCTGGGGGAGACCGATCGCTCCTTAAGGCAGGACTTGCTCCTGACCTTGTATGTAGAGAGGTCCCCCCGCCTCATTGCCCACCACGAAGAGTATCGAGAAGCCGACGAGTCGGACTTCGCATTACAAGGTTGCAGTGGCATGAAGTTCGAGGTCAGGGGAACCAGGAAGCATTTTTAACTCAGTTCTCTTGGAGTTGAAAGCATGAACATGCACGTCGGCTTGGATGTGGGATCTCGCACTACAGCGATGGGCTGGCGCAATGGCGGCCGCTTTGCAGGTCAGTGCAATATCGACCAGACACCGGCGGGGCGCAAAGCTGCTGTCGGCAAATTGCTTGAGCTCAAGCCTATGTCTGTGGTGATGGAAGCCACAGGAATCTACTATCTGGACTTGGCCATGGAGCTCGCTGCGGCGGGTTTGCCAGTCTCGGTTATCAATCCGAAGAGTTTTCACAACTTTGCAAAACTGATGCTGAAAAACAGCAAAACGGACGCAATCGATGCCCAGTTATTAGCTGAGTACGGCGAACGCATGAGCCCAAGGTTGTGGACGCCGCCCACTTCAATACAGCTTGAGCTACGCGCTATCGGTCGCCACATCAATCGTTTGACGGGTCATCGCACCCGCGCCAAAAACGAGCTGCATGCACTAAAAGCCACTCAAACAACTCTTCTGATGCTGATTGAAGACGAAGAAGAAGCCATCAACGCCTTTGACAAACGAATCGAGCGTTTCCGACTAGCGGGTCGTGCATTGATCGACAACTGCCCAACGTTGAGCGCCCAGTTCGCCCACATGATCGCCGCCCCTGGCATGGGTGAGATCTCAGTATTTGCGGCGCTGGCTGAACTGACGACCTTACCGGTAACGCTCAAGTCAGCGCAGGTCAGCCGCCATGCCGGACTCGATGTCCGACTCACGCAATCAGGCACCAGCATTGATAAACCCGGCCGGATAAGTAAGGGCGGCAATGCCTATTTGCGATCAGCGATGTACATGCCTGCGCTGACCGCCATACGTTGCGACCCAAATGTGAAAGCGTTTTACGAAGCCTTGGTGGCTCGAGGAAAGAGGAAGATGCAGGCTATTGTCGCAGTCATGCGCAAATACCTGACCGGACTATGGGCCTGCATGCGGGCAGGCGAAGACTTCAGTACAGCCAAGCTTTTTAGCGATAAACACACCCAAAAAGCTTGACCGTGAACAGAGTATCTACAGGGAAACGCATTCCAAATGTAGGAGCTGCCGAAGGCTGCGATCTTTTGCTTCTGCATCACTCTCATCAATCATCCTATCCAGCCTCTATTCCACCGACTTAGACTCGGCCCAACCCCAATTTCCAGGTAGGCCGCCATGTCCGAGACGCTGCTCAGTTCCCGCAATCTGGCTTTCGAGCTGTACGAAGTCCTCGATGCCGAGGGCCTGACCCGGCGCGAGCGCTTTGCCGAGCACAATCGCGAGACCTTCGACGCCGCCATCGGCACCGCGCGCAACATCGCCGAGAAGTACTTTGCGCCGCACAACCGCAAGGGCGACGAGAACGAGCCGCGCTACGTGGATGGTAAGGCGATCCTGATTCCTGAAGTCAAACCGGCGGTGGATGCCTTCCTTGAGGCCGGATTCCTTAACGCAGCGCGCAGTTTCGAGGCCGGCGGTATGCAATTGCCGACCCTGCTGTCGCAAGCCTGCTTCGCGCATTTCCAGTCCGCCAATGCAGCTTCGACGTCCTACCCGTTCCTGACCATGGGCGCGGCCAATCTGATCGAGAGCTTTGGCAGCGAAGAGCAGAAACAGCGCTTCCTGCAACCGATGATCGACGGACGTTTCTTCGGCACCATGGCCCTGACCGAGCCCCATGCCGGTTCATCGCTGTCGGACATTCGTACCCGCGCCGAGCCTGCGTCCGACGGCACCTATCGCCTGAAGGGCAACAAGATCTTCATTTCCGGCGGCGATCACCCGCTGTCGGAAAACATCGTGCACATGGTTCTGGCCAAACTGCCGGACGCCCCGCCGGGGGTGAAAGGTATTTCGCTGTTTATCGTGCCGAAGTTTCTGGTCAACGACGACGGCAGCCTCGGCCAGCGCAACGACGTGCTGCTCGCCGGTTTGTTCCACAAGATGGGCTGGCGCGGCACCACATCGACGGCGCTGAACTTCGGCGATAACGGTGAGTGCGTCGGCTATCTGGTGGGCAAACCGCACCATGGTTTGAGCTACATGTTCCAGATGATGAACGAAGCGCGAATCGGCGTCGGCATGGGCGCGGTGATGCTCGGCTATGCCGGTTACCTGTATTCACTGGAATATGCGCGTGAGCGGCCGCAGGGCCGGGTGCCGGACAGCAAGGATCCGACCACTGCGCCGGTGGCGATCATTCAGCACGCGGACGTCAGACGCATGCTGCTGACGCAGAAATCCTACGTCGAAGGTGCGTTTGACCTCGGCCTGTACGCCGCGCGGTTGTTCGATGACACCACCACGCTGGAAACCGAAGCCGAACGCAAACAGGCTCATGAGCTGCTGGACCTGCTGACGCCCATCGTCAAATCCTGGCCTTCGGAGTTCTGCCTCAAAGCCAACGAACTGGCGATCCAGATTCTTGGCGGCCACGGCTACACCCGTGAGTACCCGGTGGAGCAGTACTACCGCGACAACCGCTTGAACCCGATCCACGAAGGCACCCACGGCATCCAGTCTCTGGATTTGCTCGGGCGCAAACTGGCGCAGAACGGTGGCGCCGGTCTCAAGCAGCTGATTCGATTGATCGCCAACACGGCCGAACGCGCTACTGCATACGACTCGCTGGATGCACTGCGCGAACCGCTGGAAAAACTCGTTGCCCGCTTGCAAACCGTGACCATCGGCCTGCTCACCGATCTGGCCCAAGGCAAGGTCAACAGCAGCCTGGCGAACTCAGCGCTGTACCTGAAAGTGTTCGGCCACGCAGTGATCGGCTGGCGCTGGCTGGAGCAGGCGATTCGCGCTGAAGAAGGCCTGGCCAAAGGGAATGCTGCAGATGTCGACTTCTATAAGGGCAAGTTGCAGGCGGCGCGGTATTTCCTGACATGGGAAGTGCCGGGTTGCCAGCATGAGCTGGACTTGCTGGAGGCGCGGGATGATACGTGTCTGGGGATGCGGGATGCGTGGTTCTGAAACGCTACCCTCACCCCAGCCCTCTCCCGGAGGGAGAGGGGGCCGAATGGGGGATATTCAAGAAGTACGCCGACCTGAAAGGGCCTTGCCGGATCCATAATCGACTGGTGTTTTCAGGTCGACGTATAGCGATAGACGCCTCGGTCAGTCCCCTCTCCCTCCGGGAGAGGGCTAGGGTGAGGGGCTTTTCAGGTCTGATACTCAACTCAGTTTGAACCCACCCATCTGCCGCGCCAGATCATCCGCCAGCCGCTGCAACATCTGACAATCCTCACGACACGCACGAACCTCCCCCGCCGTCGCCCGCGCCAGATCGGAAATCCCCTGCACGTTGCGGTTGATCTCTTCAGTCACCGCCGACTGCTCTTCGGTTGCCGTCGCCACCTGATGGTTCATATCGCTGATGCGCTCGACCTGACCGGTGATCGCCGTCAGCGATGCGCCGGTGCGCTGGCTCGATTCAACCCCGGTGCCGGTCGCGGCCTGGCCGGTGCGCATCGATGACACGGCGTTTTCCGCGCCTTGCTTGAGGCTGCCGATCATCAATTGAATTTCGTCGGTCGAGGCCTGGGTCCTGCGCGCGAGGGTGCGCACTTCATCGGCGACCACCGCGAAGCCACGGCCCATATCGCCGGCGCGGGCAGCTTCGATGGCGGCGTTGAGTGCCAGCAGATTGGTCTGTTCGGAAACGCCACGAATCACCGCCAGCACCGAATCGATCGACGCCACTTGCTGCGCAAGCTCACCCACTGCGCCCGCCGCTAAGCCGATCTCATCGGACATGCTTTCGATATGACGGATCGAGCCACCGACCACTTCCCGTGCCTGCAACGCCTCATCGCGCGCGGTTTGCGAGGCAAGCGCGGCGTTGCCAGCGTTCTGCGCGATTTCCTGCACGGTCAGGCCCATTTCGTGGACGGCGGTGGCTACCATGTCGGTCATTTCCTGCTGCCGGCCGGAACGCTCGGCGGTGTTGTCCACCACCGTAGCCACTTGCCCTACGGCTGTGCGCAGGCGCTCGCTGGTGGTCAGCACTTCACCGATCATTGCGCGCTGGCTGTCGAGGAAACGGTTGAAGCCGCGCGCCAGGTCGCCCAGCTCATCGGCACGGCTGGAATCTAACCGGTGGGTCAAATCTCCACCACCGCTACCGATGGCCACCAGCGCCCGTGTTACTTGTCGAATCGGTCGCACCAGCCCCTGCGCCAGCCACACCACCAACGCCAGGCAGACCAGCGCCACCACCAGACCGATGCCGCCGCTCATCCACATCGCTTTCCGTGCTTCGGCGTAGATCTGCGACTGCGGCACTTCGGCCACCAGGGTCCAGCCGAGATCGCGCAGGGGCAGGCTGAAGGCGAGGAAGTCTTCACCGTCGCGCTGGAAGCTGCTGTTCACTGCGGATTTGTGCCCCATCAGCGCTTGCGCCGCGTTGGCGCCGATCTGCTCGGTCAAGGTGCGTTTGCCGCTGAACTGCGCTTCAGGATGGACCTGAATCAAACCATCGGAACGCACGAGATAGACCTTGCCGCGCTCGCCGAAACTGAAGTTGTGAATCAGCTCCGACAGCTCTTTCATGCTCAGCCCAAGTCCGGCGACACCAACGACTTTGCCGGCCTGCTCGACCTTCAGATCGATGAACAAGGCCAGCTCGCCCGTGGCGCCGTCGTTGTCGATGTTCAGCGTGCGCGGCTGATTGCTGTCGAGAAAGGAATAGAACCAGGCGTCGGCCGGTTTCGCGCGACTGAGGGTGCGATCGAGGCCTTTTTCGGTGATGTAGTGATTGGATTCGATGCCGATGATCAGCGCAGTGAAGGCCTTGTGTTCGGCGCGGATGCCTTCCAGATACTGCGCAAAGAGCGCGGTTTTGCTGCTGTCCTCGCCTGTCGCCAGCCAGTCACGCACCATGGTGTTGCTGGCGATGTCCTTGGCGGCGGTGAGCGGTTGCACGAGGATGCGTTCGATATCGTTGCGCGTCGCTTCAATGCTCGACGGCAGCGCTTGTTCGACCAGATAGCTCTGGGCGAGGCGGTTGACCACCAGGGTATAAATGCCAACCACAATCACGATGCTGATCAGCAGGGCCGCGCCCATGCCGAGAATCAACTGCCACTGAATACTGCGTCGCCACCACTGCATGGAGCACCCCCGAAGAATAAGAGCCTGAACCACTGCAACAGCCGTGCCGATTGTATACAAAGAGCATCAGAATAAAACACAACCTTCGGTACAGCCGTATCCTTACAAGCAAGAAGCTGGCCGTTATATCGAGGGATTCACTGTCAAGTCTGACAGGTTACAACTTGCATCGGGTGGCTTAGATTCGCGGTTTCACGTCTGTGACAAGCATCCGCGTCGCAGATCCAAGCCGTCCATCGCAGGAGAAAGAACATGACTGACACCGGTCCACGAGAGAATTTTGTTCAGGCAATGGCTGACAACGATACGTTTGTTAAATCGGCGCTCATTGGCGACTTTGTCGGGAGCTCGACTTCTCAATCGATGATTATTCGCAGGCACTTCACCGAGGTCATGGTTTTCCCGGTAATCCATTACAAAATTACGATCACCACTCTCGCAGGCACGACGTACAGCACAGTTCAGCCAATTCCGTCGGCAGAATATATCTACCTGCTTTCCAAGGGTGATGAAGTGACGATCGAAAATACTACCTATAGAGTTTCCCACTCAGAGTTCATCAAGCAATCCGATGGAGAATGGACAACAAAAGTCTACTGGCAGCCAATACTCCAAGCCTCATAGCAACAAGACCTCAGCATGTTCAGCGCCTCAATGTACCGAGGCGCTGCGAAAAGCGAGTCAACCCTGACTGATCGTCTTGGCAATGGTGTCGACCGTGGCGCTGACTTGCTCTTGATAACGGTCGAGTTCTTCCTGGTGCTGTTTCTTCATTTCGATCTGCTGCGAGCACAGATTCATCGCCGCCAGCACCAGCAAACGGTCACCGATCAGCGTCGGGTATTTGCGCTTGGTGTCTTCCAGCGCGGCCTTGAGCATCATCGCCGCGTCCAACAGGGTCTGTTCTTCCCCGGCCGGTGCCTTGATCGAATAGTCCTCGCCGAGAATGGAGATGACTTTTACCCCTGCTGTGCCGTGGTTCATGCGCTGACAGGACCGGCATTGACGCGATCAACCAGCGCCTGGATGCGCGCGGCGGTGGCGCCGTGTTTTTCTTCCTGCTCCATCAGGTTCAGTTGCAGGTTTTCGTTTTCATCCTTGGCCTGGGCCAGTTCCGTGGACAGAGTCTGGTTGGTCTGCAGCAGGGTCTGGTTCTGTTGCACCAGGTCGCTGACGAGCTGTTCCAATTGGCTGAGGGATGCTTCCAACATTTTGATCTTCCAAGCGTTTTTCAAAGGGCGCGTACGATAAAGAAAAGTCACCACGGATGCCAGGGTTAAACCGGCGCAAGGCCTTGATTTTCCTGGGTGGGCGAAGCTTCTCGCGAGTTTAAAAGACTGTGATTGGTCGATCTGGTTCCTGCACTTCGTCGCTCAAGCCTGTCTGCGACAAATACGCACACCACCTCAAGACTTTAGTCGTATGACCGATAAGTCACCCATACAGCAGTCTCAGCCCGCATGGATGCGGCCCTTTTCGGTATCCGCCCATGTCCCTTCGCAATATGAACATCGCCCCACGGGCGTTCACCGGCTTCGCCCTGATCGGCGGCCTGATGTTGATCCTCGGCGTGTTTGCGCTGAACCAGATGAGCAAGATCCGCGCGGCCGGCGAAGACATCGCCACCGCCAGCGTGCCGTCGATCAAGGCTCTGGACGAATTCACCCAACTGACCCTGCGCCTGCGCGTGCTCTCCTATCGTTTGCTGATCAACCGCGAACCCGACGTGCAGCAGAAAACCATCGAACTGTTCGACCTGCGCAATCGCCAGATCGCCGATGCGCAACGCGCATACGAGCCACTGATCGAAGGCCCGCAGGAACGTGCGGCGTACGATCAGTACGTGCAATTGCTGGCGCAGTACCGTCAGCTCGAAGAGCGGATGAAAACCCTGTCGCGCAACAATCAGATCGACGAGTTGCGGCAGATGCTCAACAGCGATTTGCTGAGCAATTCGGAAGCGGTGAATACCGCGCTGGCGCGCTTGCTGGAGATCAACACCCAGCAGATCGCCGAAACCGACCAGGGCGCGAAGGATCAGTATTCGATGTCGTTCAATCTGGTGGTGACCTTGCTGGTGATCGCCAGCGGCCTGACCCTGCTGTTCGCCTGGTTGCTGACCGTGAGCATTACCAAGCCGATTTCCAAGGCACTGGAGGCGGCGGAAACCATCGCCGAAGGCAACCTGACCCAGCCGATCCATGTCGATGGCGAAGATGAAGCCGGGCGCCTGCTGGCGGCGATGGCGAAGATGCAATCGAAGCTGCGCGATACCCTGCAGCGCATCTCCGGTTCGGCCACACAGCTTGCGTCTGCCGCAGAAGAGCTGAACAGCGTCACCGATGAAAGTGCTCGCGGCCTGACCCAGCAGAACAACGAAATCGAGCAGGCGGCCACTGCCGTGAACGAGATGACCAGCGCCGTCGAAGAAGTCGCGCGCAACGCGGTCAGCACTTCGGAAGCCTCGAAAAACGCCACCACTTCGGCGGGCGACGGTCGTGATCTGGTGCAGGAAACCGTCAGCGCCATCGAACGCATGAGCGCCGATGTGCAGAGCACCGCGTCGCTGATCGGCGACCTGGCCAATGAATCCCGCGACATCGGCAAGGTGCTCGACGTGATCCGTGGCCTCGCCGACCAGACCAACCTGCTGGCATTGAACGCAGCGATCGAAGCGGCCCGTGCCGGTGAGGCCGGTCGTGGTTTTGCCGTGGTGGCGGACGAAGTGCGCGCACTGGCCCATCGCACCCAGCAGTCGACCAGCGAAATCGAGCGCATGATCGGCAGCATCCAGAGCGGCACCGAGCATGCCGTGGATTCGATGCGCAACAGCACCGAGCGCGCCGAGTCGACGCTCAACATCGCCCGTGGCGCCGGGATGTCGCTGGACACGATCAACAGCGCCATCGTCGAAATCAACGAGCGCAACCTGGTCATCGCCAGCGCTGCCGAAGAGCAGGCGCAGGTGGCGCGGGAAGTCGATCGCAATCTGGTCAACATCCGCGATCTGTCGGTGCAGTCGGCGACCGGCGCCAATCAGACCAGCGCGGCGAGCAATGAGCTGTCGCGCCTGGCGCTGGATCTGAACAACATGGTTGGGCGGTTCAGCCTCTAAGATCAAAGGCTACCCCCTCACCCCAGCCCTCTCCCCCAAGGGGGCGAGGGGGAAAGGGAGCAGATTGAGGGCCTTTCAGATTTTGAGTTCGGCTCGATATTGCAAGTCGGTGTAACCTGCACAAACACCTCGGTCAGTCCCCTCTCCCTCCGGGAGAGGGCTAGGGTGAGGGCCGCAATCCTCCGCCTGCCGCAAAACCTGATGCACCCTGAAAACCTTTTTGACAGCATCACATTTCAACAGGTTAGAATCGCTGGCACGCAGACTGCATGGTCAGTTTGTGCCCCCGTCTTTACGCTTCTGGAGTACTGCCTTTGAATGCGACGACCATCAACAGCCTGTTCTTGATCGGCGCGTTGCTGGTAGGCGCAAGCATTCTTGTCAGTTCTCTTTCTTCACGTCTCGGCATTCCGATTCTGGTCATCATCCTCGCGGTCGGCATGGCGGCAGGGGTCGATGGTGGCGGGATCATTTTCGATAACTACCCGACGGCCTATCTGGTCGGCAACCTCGCCCTTGCAGTGATCCTGCTCGACGGCGGCTTGCGTACACGGGTATCGAGTTTCCGCGTGGCGTTATGGCCGGCGCTGTCGCTGGCCACGGTCGGGGTGTTGATCACCACCGGGCTGACCGGCATGGCCGCTGCGTGGCTGTTCGACCTCAATCTGATTCAGGGCCTGCTGATCGGCGCCATCGTCGGTTCGACCGACGCCGCTGCGGTGTTCTCGCTGCTCGGCGGTAAAGGCCTAAACGAACGGGTCAGCGCCAGTCTGGAAATCGAATCCGGCAGCAACGACCCGATGGCGGTGTTTCTCACCGTCACCCTGATCGACATGCTCGCCAGCGGCGAAACCGGCCTGCACTGGAGCCTGCTGACCCACCTGATCCGCGAGTTCGGCATCGGTGGTGTGATCGGCCTGGGCGGCGGCTGGGTGATGCTGCAACTGGTCAATCGCATCAATCTCGCCGCCGGGCTCTATCCGATTCTGATCATCGCTGGCGGTCTGGTGGTGTTCGCGCTGACCAACGCCTTGCATGGCAGTGGTTTCCTCGCCGTGTACCTGTGCGGTCTGGTGATCGGCAACCGCCCGGTGCGTAGCCGCCACGGCATTCTGCACATGCTCGACGGCATGGCCTGGCTGGCGCAGATCGGCATGTTCCTGGTGCTGGGCCTGCTGGTCACGCCCCACGATCTGCTGCCGATCGCCCTGCCCGCCCTCGGTCTGGCGCTGTGGATGATCCTGTTCGCGCGGCCGCTGTCGGTGATGGTCGGCCTGCTGCCGTTCAAGGCCTTCCACGGTCGCGAAAAAGCCTTTATTTCCTGGGTCGGCCTGCGCGGCGCGGTGCCGATCATTCTCGCGGTGTTCCCGCTGATGGCCGGCCTGCCGCAAGCGCAGCTCTACTTCAATCTCGCGTTCTTCATCGTGTTGGTCTCGCTGCTGGTGCAGGGCACAAGCCTGCCGTGGGTGGCCAAGCTGCTCAAGGTGACGGTGCCGCCGGAACCCGCGCCGATTTCCCGGGCGGCACTGGAAGTGCACGTCACCAGCGAGTGGGAGCTGTTCGTTTACAAGCTCGGCGCGGAGAAATGGTGCATCGGCTCGCCCCTGCGTGAGCTGAAAATGCCCGAAGGCACCCGCATCGCGGCGCTGTTTCGTGGCCAGCAACTGCTCCATCCGTCGGGTAGTACGGTGCTGGAAGTCGATGATTTGCTGTGTGTTATTGGCCATGAACACAACTTGTCGGCCCTCGGCAAACTGTTCAGCCAGGCGCCGCAACGTGGCCTCGATTTGCGCTTCTTCGGCGACTTCGTACTCGAAGGAGACGCCCAGCTTAAAGCGGTTGCAGCGCTGTATGGCTTGCCGGCCGAAGGCATCGATCCGGACATGACCCTGGGCGCGTTCATCGCCCAGAAAGTCGGGGGCGCCCCCATCGTCGGCGACCAGGTGGAGTGGAACAACACCCACTGGACGGTTGCGGTTATGGACGGGAACAAGATCGGCAAAGTGGGCGTCAGATTCCCCGAAGGAAGTCGCCCGGGCCCCGGACTCTTCCTCTAAACTGCTTCCACTCTCACTTGCTTGACCGGTCTCTATGCCTACCCTGCGCTCCTTTTTCGCCGCGGCCCTGCTGGGCCTCAGTCTTGTCGTCGGCCCGCTGCATGCTGCCGAACCACCGTCCAGCGATGCCGTGCAGGCCAGCCTCGACAAGCTGGCTGACAGCAAACTGCCGGACGCCGACAAGAAGACCCTGCAGACCGTCCTGCAGAACACCCTCAATCAACTGAACAACCAGCGTGATTACGAGCAGAAGCTGATCGATCTCAAGCGTCAGCTGGCCAACGCGCCGAAGCAGACGATTGAAAACACCCGCGAACTCAGCCGCCTCAAGGCCACCGCACCGGTGCCGGTAGCGCAGCGTTTTCCGAAAGAGTCGATCCAGCAACTGGAGCAGATCCTCACCGATCGCTCGACCCAGCAAAGCGATCTGCAAAAAGCCCTGGCCGAAGCCAACAGTCTGATCATCACCGCGCAGACTCGCCCCGAGCGTGCGCAGGCGGAGATTTCCGCCAGCCAGACGCGCATCCAGCAGATCAACACCATCCTCAAATCCGGCAAGGACACGGGCAAAACGGTCACCGCCGAACAGCGCGACCAGTTGAACGCCGAACTGGCCGCACTCAATGCACTGATTCCATTGCGCCGCCAGGAGTTGGCCGGCAACACCCAGTTGCAGGATCTGGGCAACGCTCAGCATGACTTGCTCTCGGAGAAATCCGATCGCCTCGACCGCGAGATCCAGGAACTGCAAACCCTGATCAACCAGAAGCGTCTGGCGCAGTCGCAGGAAACAGTTACCCAGCAATCGATCGAAGCGCAGAAGGCCGGCGGCAGCAGCCTGCTGGCGAGCGAGAGCGCGACCAACCTCAAGCTTTCCGACTATTTGCTCAAGAGCACCGACCGTCTCAACGAAGTCACGCAGCAGAACCTGCAGACCAAACAGCAACTCGACACCCTGACCCAGAGCGATTCGGCACTGGACGAGCAAATCAGCGTGCTCAAGGGCAGCCTGCTGCTGTCGAAAATTCTCTATAAACAGAAGCAGGCGCTGCCGCACTTGAAGGTCGACCGCGACCTCGCCGACCAGATTGCCGATATTCGCCTGTATCAGTTCGATGTCAGCCAGCAGCGGGAGCTGTTGAGCAATCCGGCGACCTACGTCGACAATTTGCTGGCCACGCAGCCGCCAGAGCAGGTCACCCCGCAACTGCGCAAAAGCCTGCTCGATCTGGCCAACACCCGTGCTGATCTGCTCGAGCGGCTGAACCGCGAATTGAGCGCGATGCTCAATGAATCGATCACCCTGCAGCTCAACCAGAAACAATTGCTGAGCACCGCGCAAAGCCTGCGCGCGACCCTCGACGAACAGATGTTCTGGATCCCCAGCAACAAACCGCTGGATGTGGAATGGATGCGCGGTGTGCCCGAGCGTCTCGAGCGACAGGTCAACACCCTGCCCTGGGCGTCGAGCCTGAGCGAACTGACCGACGGCCTGACCCAGCGTCCCTTGCTGTTCCTGCCATTGGCGCTGCTGATCGGCGCCCTGTTGTGGCGACGCAAAGCGCTGTACGGAAGACTCAACAAGGTGCACCAGGACATCGGCCACTTCAAGCGCGACAGCCAGTGGCACACGCCGCAGGCGATTCTGATCAACATCCTGTTGGCGATGCCGGTGGCGCTGGGTCTGGCGCTGTGCGGTCTGGCCCTGCAGATCGACGCGCGCGGGCAGAACGCCAACATGGGCGCGGCGCTGTTGCAGATGGGCCAGGCCTGGCTGGTGTTCTACACCGCGTACCGGATTCTTGCGCCGGGTGGCGTGGCGGAATTGCACTTCCGCTGGGAGAAGCCGCAGGTCGAGTTCCTTCAGGGCTGGGTGCGTCGACTCGGCCTGGTAGTAATGGCGCTGGTCGCCGTGGTGGCCGTCGCCGAGTTGCAACCGGCGGCGCTGGCCGATGACGTGCTCGGCATGCCGGTGGTGCTGACTTGCTATGCGTTGATGGCATGGCTGCTCAGTCGCCTGCTGATCAGCAGCCCGACGCACCAGAATGCCTCGCTGTTCCGCAAAGCCGTCGGGGTGATGTTCACCCTGCTGCCGATCGCCCTGTTTGTCGCGGTGTGCTTCGGCTACTACTACACCGCACTGAAACTCAGTGATCGCTTGATCAATACCTTGTATCTGCTGATGTTCTGGCTGGTGATCGAGGCGACCTTCGTGCGTGGCCTGAGCGTTGCCGCGCGGCGTCTGGCTTACCAGCGCGCGCTGGCCAAGCGGCAGGCGGCAAAAGAGGCCGGCGACGGCGAAGCGGTGATCGAAGAGCCGACGCTGGATATCGAAAAGGTCAACGAACAGTCCCTGCGCCTGATCCGCCTGGCCCTGCTCGGCGGCTTCATTGCGGCGCTGTACTGGGTCTGGTCGGACCTGATTTCGGTGTTCTCGTATCTGGACAACATCACCCTTTACGAATACACCAGCGGCACCGGCGCCAACATGAGCATGGTGCCGATCAGCATCGGCGACATGCTCGGCGCGCTGATCATCATCGGTATCACCTTCGCTCTGGCGCGCAACTTGCCCGGCCTGCTCGAAGTGTTCGTGCTGTCCAAACTCAATCTGGCCCAGGGCAGCGCTTATGCGACAACGACGCTGCTGTCCTACGTGATTGCCGGCGTTGGTTTTGTCACCACCCTGTCGACCCTCGGCGTCAGTTGGGACAAGTTGCAATGGCTGGTGGCAGCGCTGTCGGTGGGCCTCGGTTTCGGTATGCAGGAGATCTTCGCCAACTTCATCTCCGGCATCATGATCCTCTTCGAACGCCCGGTGCGGATCGGTGACACCATCACCATCGGCAACCTGTCGGGCACGGTGAGCAAGATCCGCATCCGCGCCACAACCATCACCGACTTCGACCGCAAGGACATCATTGTCCCGAACAAAACGTTCATCACCGGGCAACTGATCAACTGGTCGCTGACCGACACCATCACCCGCGTCACGCTGAAACTCGGCGTCGACTACGGCTCGGATCTGGATCTGGTCAAGGAGTTGCTGCTCAAAGCGGCTCGGGAGAACCCGCGTGTGCTCAAAGAACCGGAGCCACACGTGTACTTCCTCAACTTCGGCGAAAGCACCCTCGACCACGAACTGCGCATGCATGTGCGCGATCTCGGTGACCGCAACCCGGTGCTGGATGAGGTCAACCGCTTCATCAATCGCGAGTTCAAGAAGCAGCACATCAACATCTCGTTCCGGCAGATGGAGGTTTATCTGAAGAACCTCCACGGTCAGGAATACAAGATGGTGCCTGTGGAGCCCGAGAACAAAACCATCGTGCCGATCGTCGACGGGCAGAAACCGTTGCCGGAACCGCCACCGAGCAAACTCGACTAACCGACATGGTCCCAGCAGAATGCTCGGACATTCTGCTGGAGCCGGCCCGTGAAAGCCCTCGACGAACTGACTTTCGATAACCGCTTTGCCCGGCTGGGCGACGCGTTCTCCGCGCACGTGCTGCCCGAACCGATCGACAATCCGCGTCTGGTGGTCGCCAGCCCGGCCGCTCTGGCCTTGCTTGATCTCGATGCGGCCAGCGCCGACACCGAAGAATTCGCGCAACTGTTTGGCGGCCACAAGCGGTGGGCCGATGCCGAGCCGCGGGCGATGGTGTATTCCGGGCATCAGTTCGGCGGTTATACCCCGCAACTGGGTGACGGGCGCGGCCTGCTGCTGGGTGAGGTGTACAACAACGCTGGCGAGCATTGGGACTTGCACCTCAAAGGCGCCGGGCAGACGCCGTTTTCACGCATGGGCGATGGCCGCGCGGTGCTGCGCTCATCGATTCGCGAGTTTCTCGCCTCCGAGGCGCTGTTTGCGCTGAACATTCCATCTTCGCGGGCAGCCTGCGTGATCGGCTCCGACACGCCGGTCTGGCGGGAAAAGCAGGAACGCGCGGCGATGGTGCTGCGTCTGGCGCCGAGCCATATCCGCTTCGGCCACTTCGAATATTTCTACTACACCAAGCGCCCCGAGCAGCAGAAACAGCTTGGCGAGCATGTGCTGGCGATGCACTTTCCCGAGTGTCTGGAACAACCGGAACCGTATCTGGCGATGTTTCGCGAGATCGTCGAGCGCAACGCCGAGCTGATCGCCAAGTGGCAGGCCTACGGCTTCTGTCACGGCGTGATGAACACCGACAACATGTCGATCCTCGGCATCACCTTCGACTTCGGCCCGTTCGCCTTCCTCGATGACTTCGACGCGCATTTCATCTGCAATCACTCCGATGATCAGGGTCGCTACTCGTTCAGCAATCAGGTGCCGGTGGGCCAGTGGAACCTCAGCGCGCTCGCCCAGGCGCTGACGCCGTTCATCAGCGTCGAGGCCCTGCGCGAAACCCTCGGCTTGTACCTGCCGCTGTTCCAGGCGCACTACCTCGACCTGATGCGCCGCCGCTTCGGCTTCACCACCGCCGAGGACGACGATCAGCAACTGCTGGAAAACCTGCTGCAACTGATGCAGAACAGCGGCGTCGACTACACGCTGTTTTTCCGCCGCCTCGGTGAAGAGTCAGCCGAACAGGCCATCGCCCGCCTGCGCGACGATTTTGTCGATATCAAAGGTTTCGATGCCTGGGGCGAGCGCTACGTCGCCCGGGTTACCCGCGACGGCAATGCCGATCAGGCACAACGCCGCGCACGGATGCATGCAGTCAATCCGCTGTACATCTTGCGCAATTACCTTGCGCAAAAAGCCATCGATGCGGCCGAGCAAGGCGACTATTCCGAGGTGCGCCGATTGCATGCGGTGCTGAGCAAACCGTTTGAGGAGCAGCCGGGGGTGGAGGGTTACGCCGAGCGGCCACCGGAGTGGGGAAAGCATTTGGAGATCAGTTGTTCTTCGTAGGCGCTTCAGCTTAGCGGGTCGATTGCACTGATTACACGGTCGACGATGTCAGACATTGTCACGTCATCCAGTCGCTCGATGAATTTGGCCGTGCCGTCTCGTACCCGTTGTTCTATGTCAAAACTGCGAACCTGATTACACACCGCTACACCATTGGTTTCGTGGCCAGTAATGGCGACCGCCAAACCCATATTCCGGCTGAAATTCCCACCGCTAGTAACAGGCACCGTCATGCTCACGCCCAATGCGTTGATCTCTCTGGGCGTGATCACCACAAAGCGATGTCTGTTCATCATCTCCCGCCCCGCCACTGGGTTTGGATCAATCCAGTAAACGTCACCCCGCTGAGGGGGCTGTCGGCGCACCATCAACCCAGCTCCCGGCCGACAGAATCACCTTCAAGGGTCTCGCTAGTCTGGGCGTTAAGTTTCTGCAATTCTTCTGCGCCTTCGAGTAGCTCTGACAAACTATAACGCTTACGCGTAGCGGCTACGGCTGGACGAGCAATCAGTTCGCCATCGACCACATTCAGCTCTAGCTGTGCGCCAACCTCCAGATGCAACAACTTTAAAAGCGTGGGCGGAATCGTAATGACGGCAGCGCCGCCTTGGCGGCGTATCTTGGAAGTTACGGACATTATGTCGCTCCGATTTGATGCATAGGAATCATCGATTCCTGGATTAGTGCAACAAAAGTAGCACGCAGATAAAGACAAAGCGATCTCCTCACGACAAGCGTAAAACGCCGAATTGGTCTTCAGACTAGCCATCGATCCCGGAACTGTTTTGAGAAAAATGTGAGCAGTTGCGACATTGATAAGTTGGCAGATCGACTCCAAATCAGTTCTATAGACTGCCTATCAGAGAACCAATCATGACCACCCCACTCCTCATCCCCTGCCCCTCCTGCAATGGCGTCAACCGCATTCCAGCCGAGCGTCTCGCCGATCAACCCAAGTGCGGACGCTGCAAGTCTGCGGTGATGGTGAGCAAACCCTTCGAACTCAAACAAGGCGATTACGCCAGTCAGATCAAGGGCGATCTGCCGTTACTGGTGGATGTCTGGGCGGACTGGTGCGGGCCGTGCAAGTCGTTTGCGCCGGTGTTCGAACAGGCTGCGGCGCAGCTGGCGGGCAAGTGCCGGCTGGCCAAGCTCGACAGCGAAGCGAATCAGCAGTTGTCGGCGCAGTTGGGGATTCGCTCGATTCCGAGTCTGATTCTGTTTAAAAACGGCAGGGAAGTGGCGCGGCAGAGCGGTGCGTTGCCATTGCCGCAGTTGATGGCGTGGCTGCGTAGCCAAGGCATCTGACCCAATACAGACCACCCTGTGGGAGCGAGCCTGCTCGCGAAGGCGGCCGATCATTCAACGCTGATGTTGAATGTGCCGGCCTCTTCGCGAGCAGGCTCGCTCCCACAGGATTTGCGTGTGAGTCGGGGAATCAGTGGCCTTCCAGCAGATTGTGCAGTTCAACAAACTGCTGCGTCAGTTTGTGCCGTGGATCGAGGTGGATCAGCGGCATGCTGGCCTGGTGCGACTCGCGCATGCGCACCGAACTGCTCAGATACACCGGTAATACCGGCAAGCCTTCGGCGATCAACTCATCGAGCATCTGCTGTGGCAGGCTGGCCCGCGCCTGAAACTGATTGACCACAATGCCTTCGACTTCCAATCCTTCGTTGTGGTCATCCTTCAACTCTTCGATCTCGGCGATCAGCCCATACAGGGCCTGACGTGAAAAGCTGTCGCAGTCAAAGGGGATCAACACTCGATCTGCGGCAATCAGCGCCGATACCGCGTAGAAATTCAGTGCCGGCGGGGTATCCAGATAAATCCGGTCGTAATCCTCGGACAATTCGTCGAGCAACTTGCGCAGCTTGTTGATCTTGTGTTTCGCCTCGAGCTTGGGCTGCAGGTCAGCCAGCTCGGCGGTGGCAGTAATGATGTGCAGGTTGTCGAACGGCGTTTCATAGATGTCCGCCTGATTCTTTTTCGAGAACGGCCCGGACGACAGGGTCTGTTTGAAGAAATCGGCGATGCCCATCGGAATGTCATCACCGGTGAGCCCGGTCAGATACTGAGTGGAATTGGCCTGGGCATCGAGGTCGACCAACAACGTGCGATAACCCTCGCTGGCGCTGACCGCCGCCAGATTGCAGGCGATGCTGGATTTGCCCACGCCACCTTTCTGATTGAACACCACGCGCCGCATGACCAAACCTCCGTGTATCAAAGAATGACCGAGTGTAGTTGGCGGTGACCGCGCTTCGCTACCTTCACCGACATGGACTACGTCGTCAGGTGTAAAAATCGACGCCCAGGCATGGAAAAAACCGCCAGCCATTACGGAGACACCTGACAGACACGCCGCGTCAAATCTGGATAATGGCCAAGTGATAGCCATACAGCGAACCGCTCGGTACATTTTGTTGGGCAAAATGTAACCAACATTTGCTACACACCCGTCGCACCGGGATAATGCGCGCCACCCGGCGCCCTGCGCCAAGCCAAGCCTGCTGCGGCGCTGGCGACTCAACGCGTCAACGAAAGCCCGCAGGGGCGGGATGAATGTCCGTGATCAACTTCAACATCGCCCAATGGCGCGCGTGGGCCCCGGGGCTCGACAGCGTGGACGCCTGGCAGGCCTGGAGCCGACAACCGGTCGTGCTGCAGAGCAGTGATGCCGCGCCCGATGTGTCGTTTCTGCCGGCCATGCAGCGCCGCCGCCTCAGCCGCCTGGCGCGGATGGCCTTCAGCGTTGGCTGGCCGCTGGCCGACGGGCGGGACAATCTGCCGCTGGTGTTCGTCTCGCGGCACGGCGAAACCCCCCGCACGTTTGAAATCCTCCGCGATCTGGCCACCGAGCAGCCCTTGTCGCCGACCCAATTCAGCCTGTCGGTGCATAACGCGATCATCGGTTTGTGGTCGATCATGCGCGGTGAAACCAGCGAAATGACCGCCCTCGCCGCTGCTGGCGACGGCCTCGAACACGGCATGCTCGAAGCGGCGGCATTGCTTGATGAAGGCGCCCCGGCGGTGCTGCTGGTGATCACCGAAGAGCAGCCGCCCGAGGCGTATTCGCAGTGGGTCGATGATGTGCCGTTCCCTTATGCGCTGGGCTTGTTGCTCACGCCCGGTACCGACTGGCGGCTGACCCTGAACAGCAGCACCGAAACCCGGTCAAAGGCGCACTGGCCGCACGCGCTCAACCTGCTGCGAACCCTGCTCGGCCAGCAACCTGACTGCCAACATGCGTGGAAAAATCGTGTATGGACCTGGCATCGCAACCCGTGACCGCCAAACACCGCGACGCCTACTACTGGCGCCTGCTGGCCACTGCTGCGAGCTTCGCCTTGTTCGGGCTCGGCGGGCTGTGTCTGCGCCTGCTGGTATTTCCGCTGCTCGGCTGCCTGCCCGGTGACGCGCTGGTCCATCGCCTGCGCGCGCGGCGTACGGTCAGTCGCTTGTTCTGGTTTTTCGTGCGTTTCATGGCCCGCACCGGCGTGCTCACTTACGACATTGAGGGTGCCGAGCGCCTCGGTCGCCCGGGGCAGATGATCATCGCCAACCACCCGTCGCTGATCGATGTGGTGTTTCTAATCGGTCTGGTGCGCCACGCCAATTGCGTGGTGAAAAAAACCCTCTGGGAAAACCCGTTCACCCGTGGCCCGCTGCGCCGCACCGAGTACATCAGCAACGACGGCAGCATGGACATGCTCGACGCCGCCGCGCAGTCATTGCAGGACGGCCAGACCCTGATCATTTTCCCCGAAGGCACCCGCACCCAGCCGGGGCAGGCGCCGGCCTTTCATCGGGGGGCGGCGGCAATTGCCCTGCGCGGTGCGAAAATCGTTACCCCGGTGATCATCAAGGTCAGCCCGACCACCCTGACCAAAGCCGAGCCGTGGTATCGCATCCCCCATCGCCGCGTGCACTTCAGTTTTCGCGTGGGGGCCGATATAGACCCACAGACCTTCGCCGCGCAAGGCCCCGCACCGCAGGCCTCGCGCAAGCTCAACGATTATTTGCATGACTATTTCATTAAGGAGCTCGCCGCAGATGAGCGAACTGAACACCGCTAGCCTGGTGCGTGACATCAAACTGCTGATCATCGACGCCTTGGGCCTGGAAGACATCAGCCCCGAGGACATCGGCGACGAGCAGACATTGTTCGGCGAAGGCCTCGGCCTGGACTCCGTGGACGCGCTGGAACTGGGCCTGGCGATCCAGAAAAAATACGGCATCAAGATCGACGCCGATGCCAAGGACACCCGCAACCATTTCACCAACGTGGCCAGCCTTGCGGCATTCGTCACGGCAAAACAGGCAGCTTGAGACCGGACCATGCAAACTCGTGACGATATTTTCAACACCCTGCGCGATGCCCTGGTCGAGCTGTTCGAGCTGGATCCGGCCCGTGTGAACCTGGAGTCCAATCTGTATCAGGATCTGGAAATCGACAGCATCGATGCGGTCGACCTGATCGATCACATCAAACGCCAGACCGGCAAGAAAATCGCCGCCGAAGAGTTCAAATCGGTGCGCACCGTCGGTGACGTGGTCGAGGCGGTGTTCCGTCTGGTTCAACCGGCCGCATGAGCCGACTGATCGGCCTGGGCCTGCTGCTGGCCGGTCTGCTGTACCCCTTTGCGGTGTATTTCGGCATGGAGCATTTCGCCCCGTGGCAATTTGCGCTGCTGTTGGGCAGCCTGTGGCTGGCGCGGGCCCTGACCGGCGAACGCAAGCCTGGCAGCCTGTGGATGGCGTGCGTGGCGATGGTGTTCTGCCTGCTGCTGGCGGTGTTCGACAGCCCGCAGCTGCTGCGCTGGTACCCGGTGCTGATCAGTGCATTCATGCTGGTGCTGTTCGGCGCAAGCCTGAAATTCGGCCCGCCGATGGTCGAGCGTCTGGCGCGCTTGCGTGAGCCGGAGCTGCCGCAGGTTGCCGTTCGCTACACACGCAAGGTGACGCTGGCCTGGAGCGTGTTTTTCTTCTGCAACGGTTTGTGCGCCGCCCTCCTCACCCTGTGGGCGCCGCTGGATTGGTGGATGTTGTACACCGGCCTGATCTCCTACGGATTGATCGGCCTGATGTTTGCCATTGAATGGCTGATACGACAACGGGTAAGAGGCCGTACATGAATTGGATAAAACTTGAGCAGCTGTTGCTCAAGGCACTGCCGGCACGGGCGATCTGCCAGGCGCCGGCACTCGATCACACGCAACTGCGAGCGCAGGCCCTGAGCGTCGCCGCGGGTCTGCAAAGCCAAGGCGTGAAAAGGCTGGCCGTGCATCTGGAAGATGCCGCCGACCTCGCCATCGCCCTGCTCGGCGCGTGGCGTGCCGGCGTCAGCGTGTTGCTGCCGGCGGATCTGCAAGCGCAGACGCGTCAGCGCTGGTCGCAGGAAGTCGATCTATGGCTGACCGATCAATCAGGCGATGCACAGCTGGACGACTTCACTCAGCCCGAACTGCCCGGTGCACAACTGGATCTCGATCAATGCCGCCTGAGCCTGTGCACTTCCGGCTCTAGCGGCGAGCCCAAGCGCATCGACAAGACCCTGCGCCAATTGGCCAACGAGGTCGAAGCGCTGGAACAGTTGTGGGGCGCAGACCTCGGTGAAGCCTGCATCATCGGCAGTGTCGCCACGCAACACATCTATGGCCTGCTGTTTCGCGTGTTGTGGCCATTGTGCGCCGGGCGCCCGTTCGTGCGCCGGCAACTGGCGTTCTCCGAAGACTTGCAGCGCGCCAGCCGCGAATACCCGGCCTTCGCCTGGGTCGCCAGCCCGGCGCTGCTCAAGCGCATGGGCGACAACCTCGACTGGCCGGCCCTGAGCGCGGTGCGCCGGGTGTTTTCCTCCGGGGGCGCGTTGCCGTCGGAAGCGGCGCAAAGTCTGCAACAGCGCTTGCAGCAATGGCCGACGGAAATCCTCGGCAGCTCGGAAACTGGCGGCATCGCCTGGCGTCAGGGCGAGTCGTTGTGGCGGCCGTTTGCTGGCGTCGAACTGAGCCAGGACAGCGACGGCGCCCTGCTTATTTCTTCGCCTTATCTGCCTGCCGGCCACGTCGAACACAGCGCCGACGCCGCACGCATTGCCACCGATGGTCGCTTCGAACTGCTGGGGAGACTGGACCGCATCGTCAAACTGGAAGAAAAACGCATCTCGTTGCCGATGCTCGAGCAGGCCTTGGCAGCCCATGACTGGGTCGCCGAAGCGCGCCTCGGTGTGGTCCAGGAAAACCGCGCCTCGCTCGGTGCGCTGCTGGTGCTCAGCGAATCGGGCCTGTTCGCCCTGCGCGAGCACGGTCGCCGCGACCTGACCGAAACCCTGCGCAAACATCTGAGCCAACATTGCGAAGCCCTCGCCCTGCCCCGACGCTGGCGCCTGCTGCGGCAGATGCCATTGAACAGCCAGGGCAAACTGGCGCAAGCCGACGTCGAAGCATTGCTGCTGGCCGCGCGACCCAAAGCCCCCGAAGTGCTGGAGCAAAGCGAAAGCGACGGCGAGTGGAGCCTGCAACTCAGCGTGCCGCCGGATCTGGCCTACTTCAGCGGGCATTTTCCCAAGGCACCGGTGTTGCCCGGTGTGGTGCAGGTGGAATGGGCGCTGAATCTGGGTCGGCAGTTGCTGAAGCTGAATGGCGGGTTCGCGGGAATGGAGGTGCTGAAGTTTCAGCAACTGGTGCGCCCGGGTGATGAAATCCAGCTGCATCTGCGTTTCGATGCCGAGCGCGGCAAGTTGTATTTCGCTTATCGCAACGACACGGCGACCTGTTCCAGCGGACGCATTCTCCTGGGGCCTGCCCATGCATAACCCCTGCGCCGTAATCCCGGTATACAACCACGAAACCGCGATCACCACCGTGGTCGATGCCCTGCTCGCACAAGGTCTGCCGTGCATTCTGGTGGACGATGCCAGCGAGCCGTCCTGCGCGCGGGTGCTCGACACCCTGGCCGAGCGCGACAGGGTTTTTCTGGTGCGCCTGACGGCCAATCAGGGCAAGGGCGGCGCGGTGATGACCGGTCTGCGTGAAGCCTCGCGTCTGGGTTACAGCCATGCCTTGCAGGTCGATGCCGACGGCCAGCACGATTTGCACGACGTCGCGCGCTTCGTCGGCGAATCCCGCGGCCATCCCGAGGCGATGATCTGCGGCTATCCGCTGTTCGACGAGAGCGTGCCGAAAGGGCGTTTGTACGCTCGCTACCTGACGCACGTGATGGTCTGGATCAACACCCTGTCGTTGCAGATTCGCGATTCGATGTGCGGCTTCCGTGTTTATCCGCTGGCGCCGACTCTGGCCGTGATCGACTCGGCCAAAGTCGGCAAACGCATGGATTTCGACTCGGACATTCTTGTGCGGCTGGCCTGGCGCAATCAGCCGATGCGCTGGCTGCAGACCAGCGTGCATTACCCGCTGGACGGCGTGTCGCACTTCCGCCTGTTCCACGACAACGCGCTGATTTCCAGCATGCACACGCGGCTGTTCTTCGGCATGTTGCTGCGTTGGCCGGTGATCCTCTGGCGGCGGTGGAAACCATGAGCGAAGAAGTCGACAAGAAGCACTGGGCCGACCGCGAAGAGCGCGGAAGTTTCCTGCTGATGAAATTCACCGCGTTCGCCGCCAAAGTCCTCGGCCGGCGCCTGCTCAGCCCGTTGCTGTACGGCATCGTCCTGTATTTTTTCCTCTTCGGCCGCGTCGCCCGGCGCAGTGCCTGGCAGTACCAGCAGCGGCTGGCTGAGTGGAGCCGGCGCGACGACCTGCGCCCGAGCCACTGGCGGGTGTTTGGCCAGTTCATGACCTTTGCCGATTCGCTGCTCGACAAGCTCGACGTGTGGAACGGCAAGCTGAGCATCGAGCAGATCGAAATCATCGACCCGGCGCTGCTGCGCAAGCAGTTGCGCGGCAGTCGCGGGCAACTGCTGGTCGGCGCGCATCTGGGCAATCTCGAAGTGTGCCGGGCGCTGGCGGAGATCGGCGAAAAGGTCACCATGAACGTGCTGGTGCACACCAAGCACGCCGAGCAATTCAATCGCCTGCTCGGCGAGGCCGGGGCGACCAATCTGCGCCTGATTCAGGTCAGCGAACTCGACCCGGTGATCATGCTGCAACTGCACGAACGGCTGGAACGCGGCGAGTGGCTGGCGATTGCCGGTGACCGCGTGCCGCTGCACGGCGGGCGCAGCGTGACGGTGGACTTTCTCGGCCATCCGGCGCCATTTCCGCAAGGCCCGTGGTTGCTGGCCGGCCTGCTCAAGTGCCCGGTCAACCTGCTGATGTGTCTCAAGCAACCCGACGGCCACTATCGCCTGACCCTTGAACCGTTCGCCGAGGCGGTGGTGTGGACACGCCGCGAGCGCGAGCAGGTCATTCATCAGTGGGCCACTCGCTACGCGCAGCGCCTGAGTCACTATTGCCTCGAAGCCCCGCAGCAATGGTTCAACTTTTACCCTTTCTGGAAGACCGATGACGACGCCAACCCATGAGCCGGTAACCTTCGGCGAACGCCCTTTGCGCATCGAAGACGTGCTGGCCCTGGCCAACCGTCAGGCGCCCGTGCAGTTACAGGCTGACGCCGACTATCGCGAGCGCATCGCCAAAGGCGCGCGGTTTCTCGATTCGCTGCTGGACAAGGAAGGCGTGATCTACGGCGTCACCACCGGTTACGGCGATTCCTGCGTGGTCGCGGTGCCGCTGCATCACGTCGAGGCGCTGCCGCGTCATCTCTACACTTTTCATGGTTGCGGCCTGGGCAAACTGCTCGACGCGCAGGCCACTCGCGCGGTGCTGGCAGCGCGTTTGCAGTCGTTGTGTCACGGCGTTTCCGGGGTGCGCGTCGAACTGCTCGAGCGTCTGCATGCGTTTCTCGAATACGACATCCTGCCACTGATTCCCGAAGAAGGCTCGGTGGGTGCCAGCGGCGATCTGACGCCGTTGTCCTATGTCGCCGCAACCCTGTCCGGCGAGCGTGAAGTGATGTTCCGTGGCGAACGTCGTCAGGCTGCCGACGTGCATCGCGAGCTCGGCTGGACACCGCTGGTGCTGCGCCCGAAAGAGGCGCTGGCGCTGATGAACGGCACAGCGGTGATGACCGGCCTCGCCTGCCTGGCTTTCGCTCGCGCCGATTACCTGCTGCAACTGGCCACGCGCATCACCGCGCTCAACGTCGTCGCGCTGCAAGGCAACCCGGAGCACTTCGACGAACGCCTGTTCGCCGCCAAGCCGCATCCGGGACAGATGCAGGTCGCCGCGTGGCTGCGCAAGGATCTGGCGATCGACGCGCCGACCGCGCCACTGCATCGTCTGCAGGATCGTTACTCGCTGCGTTGCGCGCCGCATGTGCTCGGCGTGTTGGCCGACAGCCTGAACTGGCTGCGCGGCTTCATCGAAACCGAGCTGAACAGCGCCAACGACAACCCGATCATCGATGCCGAAGCCGAGCGCGTTCTGCATGGCGGGCACTTCTACGGCGGGCACATTGCGTTCGCTATGGACAGCCTGAAAAACCTCGTGGCCAACGTCGCCGATCTGCTCGATCGGCAATTGGCGTTGCTGGTCGACGAGCGCTACAACCACGGCTTGCCAAGCAACCTCTCCGGCGCGCCAGCCGATCGGGCCATGATCAATCACGGCTTCAAAGCCGTGCAGATCGGCACCAGCGCCTGGACCGCCGAAGCACTGAAAAACACCATGCCGGCCAGCGTGTTCTCGCGCTCCACCGAGTGCCACAACCAGGACAAGGTGAGCATGGGCACCATCGCCGCCCGTGATGCGATTCGCGTGCTGGAGCTGACCGAACAGGTCGCCGCCGCCACGCTGCTCGCCGCCAATCAGGGCGTGTGGCTGCGCGCTCAAGCCGCCGATGCGCGCCCGCTGCCGCCGGCACTGGCAGCGATGCACGAAGAGCTGGGCAAGGACTTCCCGCCGGTCATCGAAGACCGCGCCCTGGAAGGCGAACTGCGCCTGTGCCTGCAACGCATCGCCGCGCAACACTGGAGGCTGCATGCGTAGTGCCGGAGTGCTTCACGCCGATACCGAGATTCTCGTGCCGTTTTTCGACGTCGACACCATGCACGTGGTCTGGCACGGCCATTACGTCAAATACCTCGAAGTGGCGCGCTGCGCGTTGCTGGACAAGATCGGCCACAACTACACGCACATGGTCGAGTCGGGTTACGCCTGGCCGATTATCGACCTGCAATTGCGCTACGTGCGCAGCGCGGTGTTCGGCCAACGGCTGAACGTGCGCGCCAGCCTGATCGAGTGGGAAAACCGTCTGAAGATCAATTACCTGATCACCGACCTGCAGACCGGCGAACGCCTGACCCGCGCAAGCTCCGTGCAGGTCGCCGTCGAAGTCAGCAGCCGCGAGATGCAACTGGCCTCACCCAAAGTCTTCACCGATGCCGTGGAAAGGATGCTGCGATGAATGTGTTGTTCAAAAGCCTCGGTGCGTTGACGCTGCTGGCCGTGTCGTCATGGGCCAATGCCTTCGACCTGCAACAACTCAGTGAACAACTGGCGAAACCGGATGTTATCCACGGCCAGTTCACTCAGGAAAAACACCTGCGCGCCCTGCCGCAGCCGCTGATCAGCAAGGGCAGCTTCGTCCTCGCGAAAAATCATGGCCTGCTGTGGCTGTTGAAAACCCCGCTGCAACAGGATTACCGCATCACCGCCAACGGCATCGCCCGTCGTGACGCCAACGGCTGGCAACTGCTGCCGAACAAGAGCGCCGGCGCCGAGCAGAACCGGCTGTTTCTCGCCGTACTGCAAGGTGACAGCAGCGGTTTGCAGCGCGATTTCGAACTGGCCCTGAGCGGCACGGCGCAGCAGTGGCAACTGACCCTGACGCCGCGTTCGATGCTGCTCAAGCAAGTGTTCCAGCAGATCAATATCGATGGCGGCGCCCTTGTGCAAACCATCGAGCTGCTGGAAACCCAAGGCGACAGCACCCTGCTGCGCATGCAGGACAGCACGGCCGAGCAACCCTTGAGCGAAGCGGAGCAACATGACTTTGCCGAGTGAACGCAAGCTGCCCTGGCTGTTTCTGAGCCTGCTGCTGGCCGTTGTCGTGCTGGCTGCCTGGCAGTGGCGCGACGGTGCGCCGCTGTCGGCCAATCTCATGGAGCTGGTACCCGGGACCAATCCAGACGCGCTGGAGTTGCGCGCCGAACAGCGCATGCAAGAACCGCTCAATCGCGAAATGCTGGTGCTGGTCGGCCACGCCGATCGCCAGCAAGCGCTGACCATGGCCCAACAACTGGGCGAACAATGGCAGGCCAGCGGTCTGTTCGAAACCGTGCAGTGGAACCTGCAAGCCGACTTGCCGGCGCTGCGCAAGCAATTGCTGCAAGGACGCCTTGCGATGCTCTCGGCGGATGATCGGCAGCTACTCAGCAAGCACCCCGACGCGTTCATCCAGCAGCGAGTACAGGCGCTGTTCGATCCGTTCAACGGCTTTACTCTGGTGCCGAGCCAGGACGATTGGCTGGGCCTGACCGGACGCATCCAGAACAGCCAGCCGAAACATGGCGCAGTGCAACTGGACATTGGCAGCGGCGCACTGGTCGCCGATGCCGACGGCAAGAGCTGGGTGATGTTGCGTGCGCGCACCACCGGCAATGCCTTCGATATGAACCTGCCGCTGCAAGTTGCGGATCTGCTCCAGCACAGCCGCGAACAGGCGGCGAAAGGCGACGTGCAGTTGCTCGCCGCCAGTGGCCTGCTCTACGCCGCCAACGGCCAGCAACAAGCCACCCGCGAAATGACCTGGGTCGGCGGTGGTGCGACGGTCGGCATTCTGCTGTTGCTGCTGTTGGCGTTTCGCCGCTGGGGCGTGCTGCTGGCATTTGTTCCGGTGCTGGTCGGCATGCTGTTCGGCGCGGTGGCCTGCGTGGCGCTGTTCGGCCACATGCATGTGATGACGCTGGTGCTCGGTTCGAGTCTGATCGGCGTCGCCGTCGATTACCCGCTGCACTATCTGTCCAAGAGCTGGAGCCTCAAGCCGTGGCGCAGTTGGCCGGCCCTGCGCCTGACGTTGCCGGGGCTGACCCTGAGCCTGATCACCAGCGTTATCGGTTATCTGGCCTTGGCCTGGACTCCGTTCCCGGCATTGACGCAGATCGCGGTGTTCTCTGCGGCCGGTTTGCTCGGCGCCTATCTGTCGGCGGTCTGCCTGCTGCCGGCGCTGCTGAAAAATGTCGAACTGCGCCCGGCGCAATGGCCGCTGCGTCTGGCCGAGCGCCTGATTCATCTGCGTGAGGCGTTGCTCGGTTGCATACGCACGCCCGCGCTGCTGGCCCTGCTGATCGCCTTCTGCGTCGGCGGACTGATGCAGTTGCAGAGCAAAAACGACATTCGCCAATGGGTTGGCGCGCCGCAGCATCTGACCGACGAAGCGCAGACCATCGCGCGCATCACCGGTTTTCAACCGACCAGCCAGTTCTTCCTGATCCGCGCTGCCAATCAGGAGCAATTGCTTGAGCGCCAGGCAGCGCTGAGCGAACGGCTGCAGCAACTGGTCAACCTCGACAAACTGCAAGGCTATCTGGCCCTTGATCAACTGGTCAGCGCGCCGAGCCAGCAACAGCAAGTGCGCGAATCACTGAACAGGCTGCCGTCGGTCTGGCAACCGCTGCTCGATCTCGGCGTGCCGGTGGCTGCGTTGCAAAATGAATTGCAGCAGTTGCAGACCCTGCCCGCCGAAGACATCGACGCCGCGCTGGCCGGCCCGCTCGGCGAGCCGTATCGCACGCTATGGCTTGGCCCGACTGAAGACGGCGTTGCGGCAATCACCAGCCTGCAGGGCTTGAACAATCCGTCGTTGTTGCGCGTGCAAGCACTCGATTTGCCGGGGGTGGTGCTGGTCGATCGCCTCGGTGATCTGAACAAGGTGTTCGCCGCCACGCAGATCAGCGCTGCCGAGCTGAAACTGGCCTCCTGCGTGTTGATCGTGCTGGTGCTGATGCTGCCGTTCGGCCTGACCGGCGCCCTGCGTATCGTCGCCCTGCCGCTGCTGGCGGCGCTGTGCAGTCTGGCCAGCCTTGGCTGGCTCGGTCAGCCACTGACCCTGTTCAGCCTGTTCGGCCTGTTGCTGGTGACGGCGATCAGTGTCGACTATGCAATCCTCATGCGCGAACAGGTCGGCGGCGCGGCGGTGAGCCTGCTCGGCACCTTGCTCGCAGCAGTGACGACGTGGCTGTCGTTCGGGCTGCTAGCGGTGTCCAGCACCCCGGCGGTGAGCAATTTCGGCCTGTCGGTGAGCCTCGGCCTGGCGTTCAGCTTCATGCTCGCGCCGTGGGCCGGGCGCCATGAACCGGTTGCGGAGCCAGCGGCATGATGGTCTTCGGCTTCTGGTTGCTGGCCTTGGCGCTGTTTGCGCTGGCGACTCGTGTCGGCCGTCACTTCGGCCTGATTCCGATCGTCAGTCAGTTGCTGCTGGCGAGCTTCGGTTTGCCGTTGCTGATGTATTTCTGGATCGAGCCGGGCTGGCAGCTCAGCGGCGCACAACTGATCGCCCCGGACTGGCTGAAAGATCTCTACAGCCTGAGCTTCGCCTTGCTGCTCGGGCACATCCTCAGCGATGTCATCGATCTGCGTCTGGATCGCCAGAGCGTAAAAATCGCTGTGCCGAGTTTCGCTGTGCCGTTCGCTTGCGGGCTGGCGGTTGCGTACTGGTTGCTGCCGTCGCAGCCGTGGTTCAACGCATTGGCCATCGGACTGGTCTTCGCGATTACCGCGATCCCGGTGTTGTACCTGTATCTGCGTCATATCGATTACCCGCCCGCTGCCACGCGGCGGCTGGTGCAAACCGCGATCCTTATCGATCTGACCTGCTGGACGCTGTTCGGCCTCGCCCAGGGCAGCCTGCACCTGAGCAGCCTGTTGCTGCCTGTGGCCATGGCCGGCGTGCCGCTGCTTTTGCACCTGCTGCGCGTGCGTCGCCCGCTGACTTACAGCCTCGGCTTCTTCGCGTTGCTGGTCATGGCCGAGCATTACAAACTCAACGCGCTGATTTTCGGCATCGGCTATCTGCTGTGCATGGCGCTGCTGAAAGTGCCGTTGGTGCTGCCGTTGCCGGCGCGCTGGATGAGCCGTTTGCAGACATGGATCGCGATCCCGCTGATCCTCACGTTCGGCATCGTTCAGATCGACGTGCACAGCGCCCTCGCCAGCCTCGACGCCGGGCAATGGGCGGCGCTGCTGCTGTTGCCGATTGCCAGTAAACTGCTCGGCAACTGGCTCGGCCTCGGTTGGGCGGGCGCCTCGTTCGCTGGCGCCAGCCGCTGGCGCGAAAGCGTGCTGCTGAACATTCGCGGCCTGAGCGAAATCGTCTTTCTCAACCTGCTATTGCAACAACAACTCATCACCCCCGCGCTGTATTTCGCGCTGATGCTGATGGGTCTGATCGCGACGCTGCTGCCGGCCCTTATCGGCCTGCATCGCGCGCCCCTGAATCTGAACAGTCCCTTGCCCCGGAGCTCACGTGCCAATCGTTGAAATGGAATCCCGTCAGGTCGTGATCATCGGTGCCGGCCCGTCCGGTGCTATCGCCGCAGCCCTGCTCAAGCGCAAGGGCCACGATGTGCTGGTGCTCGAGCGCCAGCACTTCCCACGCTTCTCCATTGGCGAAAGCCTGCTCAGCCACTGCCTGGATTTCGTCGAAGAAGCCGGCATGCTCGACGCCGTCAACGCCGCCGGGTTCCAGCGCAAGACCGGCGCGGCGTTTGCCTGGGGCGAGCGCTACAGCGCCTTCGATTTTGGCGACACCTTCACCGCCGGCAAGCCGACCACGTTCCAGGTGCAGCGCGCCGATTTCGACAAGTTGCTGGCCGATCAAGCGGCATTGCAAGGTGCGGAAATCCGTTATGGCGATGCGATTGTCAGCGTCGATTTCGATCAGGCGAAACCACAACTCGATGTGCGCCGCGAAGATGGCAGCGAGTATCGCGTCGAAGCCAATTTCGTCCTGGACGCCAGCGGCTACGGCCGCGTGCTATCGCGCTTGCTCGACCTCGAAGCACCTTCGAATTTCCCGGTGCGTCAGGCCGTGTTCACCCATGTCGAAGATCACATCGACAATCCGGCGTTCGACCGCGAAAAGATCCTCGTCACCACCCATCCCGAGCATCGCGATGTGTGGTTCTGGACCATCCCGTTCAGCAACGGCCGCTGCTCGGTGGGCGTGGTCGCGGCTGAGGAACATTTCCAGGGCCGCGACAGCGACCTCGATGCCTGCCTGCGCAGTTTTATCGCCGAGACGCCAAGCCTCGCCGGGGTTCTGAACAACGCGGTCTGGGACACCCCGGCGCGCACCCTCGGCGGCTATGCGGCCAACGTGAAAACCCTGCACGGCCCGGGCTTTGCGCTGCTGGGCAACGCCGCAGAATTCCTCGACCCGGTGTTCTCCTCCGGCGTGACCATCGCCATGCGTTCGGCGAGCATGGCTGCCGGCGTGCTGCACCGCCAGTTGCAGGGTGAAGCGGTCGACTGGCAAAGCGAATTTGCCGAACCGTTGAAACGCGGCGTCGATACCTTCCGTTGCTACGTCGAAGGCTGGTACGCCGGCACCTTCCAGGACGTGATTTTCTATGAGGACAGCCAAGCGGAAATTCGCCGGATGATCTGCTCGATCCTCGCCGGTTACGCCTGGGACGAGCGCAACCCGTTCGTCAGTGAAGCGCGGCGCCGGCTGAAGATGATTTCCCAACTCTGCGCGCAGGACGCCTCATGAATTACTTGAGCGACAGTTACGTCGAGGAAACCCGCTTCGGTCTCTGGTTCTTGCGCAGCCACACCTGGCAGCACCATGTGCTGCGCGTGGCGATCAACGATTTGCGTGGATTATTCAGTGAGCCGCTGCCGGAACACCCGGTGCTGCTCGACGCCGGTTGCGGTCAGGGCAAGTCCTTCGGCCACCTGCGTCAGACCTTCGCCCCGCAGCGACTGATCGGCGTCGACGCCGACCCGCACAGTTTGCAACTCAGCGCCGAAGAGGCCACCCGCCTGGGCATGCCAGTCGAGTTGATCGGCAGCGATTGCGCCACGCTCAACGTCGCCGATGCCAGCGTCGACCTGCTGTTCTGCCACCAGACCTTCCATCATCTGGTCGAGCAGGAAAAGGCCTTGGCCGAGTTCTATCGCGTGCTCAAGCCAGGCGGCTATCTGCTGTTCGCCGAATCCACCGAGGCTTACATTGATACCTGGGTGATTCGCTGGCTGTTCCGCCATCCGATGCATGTGCAGAAGAGCGCCGCCGGCTACCTGCAGATGATCCGCGAGCAGGGCTTCGAGTTTGCCGAGCGCAATGTGTCCTACCCGTATCTGTGGTGGAGCCGGTCGAAGGATTTTGGTTTGCTGGAGCGGTTGGGGTTGAGCAAACCCAAGCCATTCGGTGAGCGCGAAGAGACGCTGGTGAATGTCGTCGCGCGCAAGCCATTGCAGGAATCTGTCTGATGTACGGCTATCGATCTGAACACCTGAAACCCTGTGGGAGCGAGCCTGCTCGCGAAAGCGGTGTATCAGTCAGCCAAAGTGGCGAATGTCAGATTGCATTCGCGAGCAGGCTCGCTCCCACAGGGTTTGCTGCATGGCTGGTGATCGTTTTGTCAGCCCTGCTGCTCAGTGCCTGCGCCAGCCAGCCACCGCTACCAGCGGCCAACCCGACGCTGCCTCTGCCGCTGCAACTGCACATTGAGCGCGAGCAAGCCGGGCAGCGTCAGGACTGGCTGCTGGTGATCCAGCGCGAAGGCGCCGGCACGCGTTGGTCGATGATGGATCCGCTGGGCATTCCCCAGGCCCGCCAGCAACTGATCGACGGGCACTGGCAGGCCGACGGTCTGCTGCCGCCGAACCCGGAAGCGCGGGAGTTGTTCGCCGCACTGCTGTTCGCCTTGACGCCTCCTGCCGAGCTGCTGCGCAACTATCCCGACGCCCGCCAACAGGCCGATCAGCGTTCACTGCCGGCGCGCTGGAACGTCCGCTATTCACAACCGTTGAGCTTCCAATTGAATCTGCCCCAACGCCCGCACTATCGCGTTTCCCAGTTAGGTGAATCGACGCCATGACCGCTTACCTGAATGCCCTCGGCGTGATCTGCGCCCTGGGCCGCGACAAGTCTGAAGTCGCGCGCAATCTGTTTGCCGGCGACTGTTCGGGGATGCGCCGCGAGTCCGGCTGGGTCGCCGAACGTGAACTGCCTGTGGCTGGCGTACACGGTGAATTGGCGGCGATCCCTACGGACCTGGTCGAGCACAGCAGTCGCAACAATCAGCTGCTGCTGGAAGCCGCGCTGCAGATTCGAGACGACATCGATCGTGCGATCCAGACCTTCGGCCGCGAGCGCATAGGCGTGGTGCTAGGCACCAGCACCTCGGGCATCGACGAGGCCAGCCGGGGTCTGGCGCATTACATCCGCGAACAGCAATTTCCCCGCGAGTACGACTATCGCCAACAGGAACTCGGCGCCCCGGCGAATTTTCTCGCCGAATGGCTGCAACTGAGCGGCCCGGCCTACGTGATTTCCACCGCCTGTACCTCCAGCGCCCGCGCGCTGATGAGCGCTCAGCGCCTGCTCGATCTGGGCCTGTGCGACGCGGTACTGTGCGGCGGCGTCGACAGTCTGTGCAAGCTCACGCTGAACGGTTTCTCATCGCTGGAAGCCGTTTCAGATGAGCGCTGCAATCCGTTTTCCGCCAACCGCAACGGCATCAATATCGGCGAAGCAGCGGTGCTGTTCGTGATGAGCAAACAGCGCGGCGAAGGCCCGGGCATCGCCCTGCTGGGTGCGGGCGCCAGCTCGGATGCGCACCATATCTCCGCGCCGGAGCCGAGCGGTCGCGGCGCCCTGCAAGCCATGCAAAAAGCCCTTGGTCGCGCTCATCTGCAAGCCGCGCAAATCAACTACCTGAACCTGCACGGCACCGCCACCCAGCACAACGACGCGATGGAAAGTCTGGCGGTCGCGGCGCTGTTTCCCCAAGGCGTCGCCTGCTCGTCAACCAAGCCGCTGACCGGCCACACCCTCGGCGCGGCTGGCGCGCTGGAAGCGGCGTTCTGCTGGCTGAGCCTGAGTGCCGACAACCCTGAGCAGGCGTTACCGCCGCATATCTGGGACGGCCAGGCCGATCCCGCGCTGCCGCCGCTCAAGTGGGTGACCGCGAGCGAACCCCTGACGTCCATTGCACCGCGCTACCTGATGAGCAACTCGTTTGCCTTCGGCGGCAACAACGTCAGCCTGATTATCGGAGACGCCCCATGAGCCACTGGCCGCTCGCCGAACTGCTGCCGCATGCCGGCGACATGATTCTGATCGACGCCATCGAGCGTTTCGATGACGAGCAGATTTTCACTCGCCTCACGGTCAAGCCCGACGGCCTGTTCAACCTGCCCGACGGCAGCCTGCCGGCGTGGGTCGGCGTTGAGCTGATGGCGCAGAGCGTCGCCGCTTTCGCCGGTTGCCACGCCCGGCAAAAAGGCAATCCGCCGGAGCTGGGCTTTCTCCTCGGTACGCGCAAATTCGAGTGCAACGTCGAAGCCTTTGCGGCCGGCAGCGAGCTGACCATCCACGGCCTGCGCTCACTGGAAGACGACAACGGCATGGGCGTATTCGAATGCCATATCCACGGCGACGGCATACATGCCAGCGCCCGGCTGAACGTGTTCCGTCCGCCGCATGCCAACCAATATCTGCAACAGACAAAGGAGTCGCACGATGACTGAATCCGTACTGGTCACCGGCTCCAGCCGTGGCATCGGCCGCGCCATTGCCTTGCGTCTGGCGCAAGCCGGGCACGACATCGTCCTGCATTGCCGCAGCGGCATGACCGAAGCCCAAGCGGTGCAGGCCGAAATCGAAGCATTGGGTCGCCGCGCACGCATCCTGCAATTCGACGTCGCCGACCGTGAAACCTGCAAAAGCATTCTCGAGGCCGACGTCGAAAACCATGGCGCCTATTACGGCGTGGTGCTCAACGCCGGGCTGACCCGCGACGGCGCGTTTCCGGCGCTGAGCGATGACGATTGGGACGTGGTCCTGCGCACCAACCTCGACGGTTTCTACAACGTTCTGCACCCGGTGATGATGCCGATGATCCGTCGTCGCGCCGCCGGGCGCATCGTCTGCATCACCTCGGTATCGGGCCTGATCGGCAACCGTGGCCAAGTCAATTACAGCGCCTCGAAGGCCGGGGTGATCGGTGCGGCAAAGGCGTTGGCGATCGAGCTGGGCAAGCGCAAAATTACGGTTAACTGCGTCGCCCCTGGCCTGATCGACACGGCCATGCTCGACGAAAACGTGCCGGTGGAGGAACTGATGAAAATGATCCCCGCGCAACGCATGGGCACCCCGGAAGAAGTGGCCTCTGCGGTAAATTTCCTGATGTCGGCGGAAGCCTCGTACATCACCCGTCAGGTGCTGGCGGTCAACGGAGGCCTGTGCTGATGAAGCGCGTCGTCGTCACCGGCATGGCCGGCATCACCTCGCTGGGCAGCGACTGGCCGACCATCGCCGGCAATTTCGCGGCCAATCGCAGCGGCATTCGCCGCATGGACGAGTGGGATCGCTTCACTGAGCTCAACACGCGTCTGGCCGGACCTATCGATGATTTCCTCGTACCGTCGCACTGGACCCGCAAGCAGTTGCGCAGCATGGGCCGGGTTTCGCGACTGGCGGTCGGCGCAGCAGAAAAGGCTCTGGCCGATGCTGGCCTGCTCGGTGACGAATCGATCAAGGACGGGCGCATGGGCGTCGCTTGTGGTTCATCTACCGGTAGCACTGACGAGATCAAAGCCTTCGGCAACATGCTGCTCAACTCGGTGGCCGAGGGGCTCAACGCCAACTCCTATGTGCGGATGATGCCGCACACCACCGCTGCCAATATCAGCATTTTCTTCGGCCTCACCGGCCGCCTGATCCCCACCTCCAGCGCCTGCACCAGCGGCAGCCAGGGCATCGGCTACGCCTACGAGGCAATCAAGTTCGGCCGCCTGCCATTGATGCTCGCCGGCGGCGCCGAAGAGCTGTGCCCGACTGAAGCCATGGTGTTCGACGCGCTCTACGCCACCAGCCTGAAAAATGATGCACCACAGACCAGCCCACGCCCGTACGACAAGGGCCGCGACGGTCTGGTGATCGGCGAAGGCGGCGGCATGCTGGTGCTTGAAGAGCTGGGACACGCCCTCGCCCGTGGCGCGCACATTCACGCGGAAATCGTCGGTTTCGGCAGCAACGCCGACGGCCAGCACACGACCCGCCCGGAACAGGTCACCATGCGCCGCGCCATGGAGCTGGCCCTGGAAGATGCCGGCCTCCGCCCCGACGCCATCGGCTATGTGAATGGCCACGGCACCGCGACCGAGCAGGGCGACATCGCCGAAACCCTGGCCACCAGCAGCCTGTTCGGCGAACACATGCCGATCAGCTCGCAGAAGAGTTTTCTCGGCCACACCCTCGGTGCCTGCGGTGCGCTGGAGTCATGGTTCAGCATCGAGATGCTCAACAGCGACCGCTATGTGCACACCTTCAACCTCGACGAGGTCGACCCGCACTGCGGCAAGCTCGATTACCTGCGCGGCGAGTTTCGTCAGATGCACCACGATTACGTGATGAACAACAACTTCGCTTTCGGTGGCGTCAACACTTCGTTGATCTTCCGCCGCTGGGCATAACCGAATCAATCCAGGTCAAGGAGACCTACATGCACTTCAAGAAATTCGCCGCCGTTACCCTGCTGCTCTGCGCCCTGCCAGCGGTCAGCCAGGCCCGCGACACGGCGGTCTACCTGCCATTCGACAAAGCCGTCGCCGAAGCCACCCGCTCCGGCAAGATCGATGGCAGCGTGAAATTCTATCTGGCCGGCAACACCCCGGCCGGCAAAGTCACCGTCGTCAGCCCCGACGCCGTGACCAACAAGAAAACCAACGCCTTCAACAAATCCGATGAAGTCGCCTGCGAGTGGGTCGCCCAATCGGCAATCATCAGCCTGCACCAGGCCGCGAAAAACGCCGGCGCCAACGCCGTGACCAACATCGTCAGCTTCTACAAGCGCAACGAGCGCAAGGACGCGCAAACCTACGAATGCCACGCCGGCGCGATCATGGCGGGCGTTGCGTTGAAGGGTGATCTGGCGAAGGTTCAGTAAGCGCCAGAAATGACAAAGGGCGCCGTTTGGCGCCCTTTTTTTGCGCTGATTGAACAGCATCTACACTCGCTGATGCAGGTCGCAGCACCGTAACCTGCCCTCGCAGTCTCTTTCACCGTCAAAGGAGATGACCATGCAAGTGAAAGCCCTGATGGCCGCTGCGCTTATCGCCCTGCTGCCAAGTGCCAGCCATGCCACCAACCTCATGTACATGCCTTTCGAAACCGTGCTGTCGGACGCGATTCGCGCCGGGCGACTGGACGGCAGTGTGAAGTTCTACCTGATCGGCAACGGGCCGCAGGGCACTCAGCAGTTGCTGCGCCAAGGGGTGGTCAGTGATTTGAAAACCAACGGCTTCAACAAGAGCGATCAGGCTTCGTGTGAATGGGTGTTGCAGTCGAATCTGATCAAATTGCAGGCTGATGCCAAGCGGGTCGGGGCGAATGCGGTTGTGAATATCGTCAGTTACTACGACCAGCATGTGCGCAAGGATTTGAATACCTACGAGTGCAGGGCAGGAGTTTTTGTTACCCGGGTGGCTTTGAAGGGGGATTTGGTGCGGTTGCCTTGAAGGGCAAAGTCCAAAGATCGCAGCCTTCGGCAGCTCCTACATGGATCGGTGTAGGAGCTGCCGAAGGCTGCGATCTTTTGATTTCAGGTTTTCAGCGGCTCAACCTTACGCGTCAGCAGTTCGACAAACGCCTTGGCCATCGGCGATTTCTGGTCTTTGCGCTGCACCAGCCACACCGCCGAAATCGCTTCGGGATCGAGCAGCGGACGGTAGACCACGCCGTCGATGCGCATGCGTTGGTAGGACGCTGGCAGCACCGATACACCCAAGCCCGCCGCCACCAGACCAATAATGGTCATCGCCTCACCAGCCTCTTGAGCGAAGTGCGGGCTGAAGCCGGCGTCACGGGCCAGGCTCAGCAGTTGTGCGTAGAGCCCGCTGCCATAGCTGCGCGGGAAAAACACGAATGGCTCCAGCGCCAGCGCCGATAGAAACAGGCCTTCATCGCTACTTTGGGCCAGTGGATGCTTGGAGCTGAGCACCGCCACCAATGGCTCGCGCATCAACTCCACAACACTCAGTGAATCTGGCAATCCGAGCGGGCGCATGATGCCGACTTCGATCGACTCGTCCACCAGAGCATCGGCGACCATGGTGCTGCTCATTTCGCGCAGGTTCAGATGCACCGCCGGAAAGCGCTGACGAAAAGAAAAAATCGCCTGCGGAATCGTCGAATTGAACGGCGCCGACGAGGTGAAGCCAATCTTCAATTCACCCAGCTCGCCAAGTTGCGCACGGCGGGCGACATCCGCTGCCTTGTCGACTTGTGCCAGCACCAGCCGCGCCTCCTGCAGAAACAGGCGACCGGCCTCGCTCAACTCGACCCGACGATTGGTGCGCTCGAACAAGCGCGCGCCGAGCTGTTGCTCCAGCGCCTGAATCTGTTGGCTCAGTGGTGGCTGGGAGATGCCCAGCACCTGTGCGGCCCGGCCGAAATGCAGTTCTTCGGCGACTGCGATGAAGTAACGCAGATGACGCAGTTCCATAGGATTTCCATTAGGTCGCTGAAGCTATCAAACAGGTCGAACAATATATTGGATAGAAACATTAGCCAGCTATATGATTTTTTCATTGCCTGCCCGGCTGTGCTTTCCGAGGTCTGAAGTGAAAACTGCTGTCGCGCCCCTTGCCCACGAAGTCCCGCCCGCTGCCGGCGACGATACCCTCGCCGAGCTGCAAGAGATCTACATCGAAAAAGGCACGCCGGCGTTCATGCGCACGGTGCTGGCGCTGTTCTGTGGCGGCTTTGCGACGTTTGCCCTGCTCTACTGCGTACAACCGATGATGCCGCTGCTGTCCCACGAATACGGGATCAACGCGGCGCAGAGCAGTCTGATCCTCTCGGTGGCAACCGGCATGTTGGCCTTCGGTCTGCTGATCACCGGGCCGATCTCCGACCGCATCGGCCGTAAACCAGTGATGGTCGCGGCGCTGTTCGCTGCCGCGTTGTGCACCATCGCCAGTTCGATGATGCCGAGCTGGCACGGCGTATTGATCATGCGCGCGCTGATCGGCCTGTCGTTGAGCGGCCTGGCAGCAGTGGCGATGACCTATCTGAGCGAAGAAATCCATCCACAGCACATCGGCCTGGCGATGGGTTTGTACATCGGCGGCAACGCGATCGGCGGAATGAGCGGACGCTTGATAACTGGCGTGCTGATCGACTTCGTCAGCTGGCACACGGCGATGCTGGTGATTGGCGGTCTGGCGCTGGTCGCAGCGGCGGTGTTCTGGAAGATCCTCCCGGAGTCGCGCAACTTCCGCGCCCGCTCGCTGCACCCGCGCAGCCTGCTCGACGGCTTCACCATGCACTTTCGCGACGCCGGTCTGCCGCTGCTGTTTCTTGAAGCGTTTGTGCTGATGGGCGCGTTTGTCACGCTGTTCAACTACATCGGCTACCGCTTGCTGGCTGCGCCGTACAACCTCGATCAGGTATTTGTCGGATTGCTCTCGGTGGTCTACCTGTCGGGGATCTACAGCTCGGCGAAGATCGGTTCGCTGGCGGACAAACTGGGGCGGCGCAGAGTGCTCTGGGCGACGATTGCGCTGATGTTCGCCGGGCTCGCGCTGACGATGTTCACGCCGCTGTTGCTGGTCATCATCGGCATGCTGGTGTTCACCTTCGGCTTCTTCGCCGCGCACTCGGTGGCGAGCAGCTGGATCGGCCGGCGCGCGTTGACGGCCAAGGGTCAGGCGTCGTCGCTGTATCTGTTCAGTTATTACGCCGGATCGAGCATTGCCGGGACGGCGGGCGGGGTGTTCTGGCATCTGGGCGGGTGGAACGGCATCGGCTTGTTTATTGGTGCGCTGTTGCTGATTGCCCTTCTGGTGGCGTTGAAGCTGGCGAAGTTGCCGCCGTTGCAGGGTGTCAAAGCCTGACATAAAACCCTGTGGGAGCGAGCCTGCTCGCGAATGCACTGTGTCAGGCAACATCAGTGTTGAATGACACACCCCTTTCGCGAGCAGGCTCGCTCCCACAGTTGATTTGGGTACGACATTAGATCGTGCAAAAGAAAACGCCCGGCACTTGGCCGGGCGTTTTTTATTGGGCGCTGATCACTCGTGATACTGCGCCGACAGCTCATGCACCGCACGCAGGAATGCGCCGGCATGTTCCGGATCGACTTCCGGGGTGATGCCATGACCAAGGTTGAACACGTGGCCGCTGCCCTTGCCGTAGCTGGCCAGAATGCGCCCGACTTCAGTGCGGATCGCTTCCGGTTTGGCGTAGAGCACGGTCGGGTCCATGTTGCCTTGCAGCGCGACCTTGTCGCCGACACGGGCACGGGCGTTGCCGATGTCGCAGGTCCAGTCCAGGCCGAGGGCGTCGGCGCCGGCTTCGGCGATGCTTTCCAGCCACAGGCCGCCGTTCTTGGTGAACAGAATCACCGGCACTTTGCGTCCGTCGTTCTCGCGGATCAGGCCGCTGACGATTTTCTTCATGTAGGCCAGGGAGAATTCCTGATACGCGGCTGCCGACAGGTTGCCGCCCCAGGTATCGAAGATCTGTACCGCTTGCGCACCCGCCATGATCTGGCCGTTGAGGTACGACGTCACCGACTGCGCCAGTTTGTCGAGCAGCAGGTGCATGGCTTGCGGGTTGTCGTAAAGCATCGCCTTGGTCTTGCGGAAGTCTTTCGACGAGCCGCCTTCAACCATGTAAGTCGCGAGGGTCCACGGACTGCCGGAGAAACCGATCAACGGCACGCGACCGTTGAGTTCGCGACGGATGGTGCTGACCGCGTCCATGACGTAACCGAGGTCTTTGTGCGGATCCGGGATCGGCAACGCTTCGATGTCGGCCATCGTGCTGACGACTTTTTTGAAGCGCGGACCTTCACCGGTCTCGAAGTACAGGCCCTGGCCCATGGCATCGGGAATGGTGAGGATGTCGGAAAACAGGATCGCCGCATCCAGTTGCGGGTAGCGGTCGAGCGGTTGCAGGGTGACTTCGCAGGCGAATTGCGGATTCATGCACAGGCTCATGAAGTCGCCGGCATGCGCGCGGCTGGCGCGGTACTCCGGCAGGTAGCGACCGGCCTGGCGCATCATCCACACAGGGGTGACGTCAACGGGTTGCTTGAGCAGGGCGCGGAGGAAACGGTCGTTCTTCAGGGCAGTCATGTCGGCATCCGGAAAAAAAGTGCGGGCATTTTCTCAGAGCGCGAGGCAAAAGGCACGGATGTGGGTCAGCCTTTTGTCTATCGGGTCAATTTATTGCGCTGGAATACAGAATTTGCAGCACCACAAAACAACTGTGGGAGCTGGCTTGCCAGCGATGCAGACAACTCGGTTTGTCAGGTAAACCAAGGAGATGCTATCGCTGGCAAGCCAGCTCCCACAGGTATCGCATTGCAGTTTCGAGCGGCGTTTACACACCCAGGTAATCGAGGATCCCTTCAGCCGCATTGCGCCCTTCAAAGATCGCCGTCACCACCAGGTCGGAACCGCGCACCATGTCGCCACCGGCGAAGATTTTCGGGTTGCTGGTCTGGTGCTTGTACTGACCTTGCTCGGGCGCAACAACGCGGCCCTGGCTATCGGTCTGGATCTCGAACTGTTCGAACCACGGCGCCGGGCTCGGGCGGAAGCCGAAGGCGATGACCACGGCATCGGCCGGGATGATCTCTTCGGAACCCGGGATCGGCTCGGGGCTGCGACGGCCACGGGCATCCGGTTCGCCGAGACGGGTCTCGACCACCTTCACGCCTTCGACCTTGTCTTCACCGATGATGGCGATCGGCTGGCGGTTGTAGAGGAATTTCACGCCTTCTTCCTTGGCGTTCTTCACCTCTTTGCGCGAGCCGGGCATGTTCGCTTCGTCACGACGATAGGCACAGGTCACCGACTTGGCGCCCTGACGGATCGAGGTGCGGTTGCAGTCCATCGCCGTGTCGCCGCCGCCGAGTACCACGACCTTCTTGCCTTTCATGTCGACGAATTCTTCCGGCGACTTTTCAAAGCCCAGGTTGCGGTTGACGTTGGCGATGAGGAAATCCAGCGCGTCATAAACGCCCGGCAGGTCCTCACCGGCAAAACCGCCCTTCATGTAGGTGTAGGTGCCCATGCCCATGAACACCGCGTCGTATTCGGCGAGCAGTTGTTCCATGGTCACGTCTTTACCGACTTCGGTGTTGAGACGGAACTCGATGCCCATGCCGGTGAAGACTTCGCGACGATTGCTCAGCACGGTCTTTTCCAGCTTGAACTCGGGGATGCCGAAGGTCAGCAGGCCACCGATTTCCGGGTTCTTGTCGAACACCACCGGAGTTACACCGCCACGCACCAGCACGTCGGCGCAACCCAGACCCGCCGGGCCTGCGCCGATGATCGCGACACGTTTGCCGGTCGGCTTGACCTTGGACATGTCCGGGCGCCAGCCCATGGCGAACGCGGTGTCGGTGATGTACTTCTCGACCGAACCGATGGTCACCGCGCCGAAGCCGTCGTTCAGGGTGCAGGCACCCTCGCACAGACGATCCTGCGGGCACACCCGGCCGCAGACTTCCGGCAGGGTATTGGTCTGGTGCGACAACTCGGCGGCCTGAAGGATGTTGCCCTCGGCCACCAATTTGAGCCAGTTGGGAATGAAGTTGTGCACCGGGCACTTCCATTCGCAATACGGGTTGCCGCAACCCAGGCAGCGGTGGGCCTGATCGGCCGACTGCTGGGGTTTGAACGGTTCGTAGATTTCAACGAACTCTTTCTTGCGTTGACGCAACAGTTTCTTCTTCGGATCCTTGCGCCCGACATCGATGAACTGGAAGTCGTTATTCAGACGTTCAGCCATTGTTAAAACCTCATCAAACTCTTCAGGCGCATATCACTGCGGGTTGGCACGAGTGCTGGAAAGCAGGGTTTTCAAGCTGGCAGCCTTGGGCTTGACCAACCAGAAACGCCGCAAGTAATCGTCGAGGTTCTCGGCGAGTTCACGACCCCACTCGCTGTCGGTTTCGGCGACGTACTCGTTCAGCACCTTCTGCAGGTGGCTGCGATAGGCTTCCATCGCCTCGCCGCTGATCCGCTGGATTTCCACCAGTTCGTGATTGACCCGGTCAACGAAGGTGTTGTCCTGATCGAGCACGTAGGCGAAACCACCGGTCATGCCAGAACCGAAGTTGTAACCGGTCTTGCCCAGCACGCAGACGAAACCACCGGTCATGTACTCGCAGCAGTGATCGCCAGTGCCTTCCACGACGGTGTGGGCACCGGAGTTACGCACGGCGAAACGCTCGCCTGCGGTGCCGGCGGCGAACAACTTGCCGCCAGTGGCGCCGTACAGGCAGGTGTTGCCGATGATGGCGCTTTCCTGAGTTTTATAGACGCTGCCCTTCGGCGGCACGATGACCAGCTTGCCGCCGGTCATGCCTTTGCCGACGTAGTCGTTGGCGTCGCCTTCCAGGTACATGTTCAGACCGCCGGCGTTCCACACACCGAAGCTCTGCCCGGCCGTGCCTTTGAAACGGAAGGTGATCGGCGCCTTGGCCATGCCCTGGTTGCCGTGCTTGCGCGCGATTTCGCCGGAGATCCGGGCGCCGATCGAACGGTCGCAGTTGCAGATATCCAGCTCAAACTCAGCACCGCTGAGGTCGTTGATCGCCGACGCGGCCAGCTCGACCATCTTCTCCGCCAGCAGACCTTTATCGAACGGCGGGTTGCGCTCGACGCCGCAGAACTGCGGTTTGTCCGCCGGGATGTGATCGCTGCCCAGCAGCGGGGTCAGGTCCAGGTGATGTTGCTTGGCGGTCTGGCCTTCGAGGATTTCCAGCAGATCAGTGCGACCGATCAGCTCTTCGAGGGAGCGCACACCAAGCTTGGCCAGCCACTCACGGGTTTCTTCGGCGACGTAGGTGAAGAAATTCACCACCATGTCGACGGTGCCGATGTAGTGATCCTTGCGCAGCTTCTCGTTCTGCGTCGCGACGCCAGTGGCGCAGTTGTTCAGGTGGCAGATGCGCAGGTATTTGCAGCCCAGTGCGATCATCGGCGCGGTACCGAAGCCGAAGCTCTCGGCGCCGAGGATTGCCGCTTTGATCACGTCGAGGCCGGTTTTCAGGCCGCCGTCGGTCTGCACCCGGACTTTGCCGCGCAGGTCGTTGCCGCGCAGGGTCTGGTGGGTTTCAGCGAGGCCGAGTTCCCAAGGTGCGCCGGCGTATTTGATCGAAGTCAGCGGCGAAGCACCGGTGCCGCCGTCATAGCCGGAAATGGTGATCAGGTCGGCATAGGCCTTGGCCACACCGGCGGCGATGGTGCCGACGCCCGCTTCAGCTACCAGCTTCACCGAAACCAGCGCCTGCGGGTTGACCTGCTTGAGGTCAAAGATCAGTTGCGACAAGTCTTCGATCGAGTAGATATCGTGGTGCGGCGGTGGCGAAATCAGGGTCACGCCCGGCACTGCGTAACGCAGTTTGGCGATCAGCCCGTTGACCTTGCCGCCCGGCAGTTGCCCGCCCTCGCCCGGCTTGGCGCCTTGGGCGACCTTGATCTGCAGCACTTCGGCGTTGACCAGGTATTCCGGGGTTACACCGAAACGGCCGGTGGCAACCTGCTTGATTTTCGAGCTCTTGATGGTGCCGTAACGCGCCGGATCTTCGCCGCCTTCGCCGGAGTTGGAACGCGCACCGAGGCGGTTCATGGCTTCGGCCAGGGCTTCGTGAGCTTCCGGCGACAGTGCCCCCAGCGAGATACCGGCGGAATCGAAACGCTTGAGCACCGACTCCAGCGGCTCGACTTCACTGATATCCAGCGGCGTGTCGAGGGTCTTGACCTTGAACAGGTCGCGAATCATCGACACCGGACGGTTGTCCACCAGTGAGGTGTATTCCTTGAACTTGGCGTAGTCGCCCTGCTGCACGGCGGCTTGCAGGGTGTTGACCACGTCCGGGTTGTAGGCGTGATATTCGCCACCGTGGACGAACTTCAGCAGACCGCCCTGCTGGATCGGCTTGCGCGGACTCCAGGCTTCGACGGCGAGGGCTTTCTGCTCGGCTTCGATGTCGACGAAACGTGCACCCTTGATCCGGCTCGGCACGCCACGGAAGCTCAGTTCGCAGACTTCTTCGGACAGGCCGATGGCCTCGAACAGCTGCGCACCACGGTACGAAGCGATGGTCGAGATACCCATCTTCGACAGGATCTTCAGCAGACCTTTGGTGATGCCCTTGCGGTAGTTCTTGAACACCTCGTAGAGGTCGCCCAGCACTTCACCGGTACGAATCAGGTCGCCCAATACTTCGTAGGCCAGGAACGGATAGACAGCCGAGGCGCCGAAACCGATCAGCACGGCGAAGTGATGCGGGTCACGGGCGGTCGCGGTTTCAACAAGGATGTTGGAATCGCAACGCAAGCCTTTTTCGGTCAGACGGTGGTGCACCGCACCGGTCGCCAGCGAAGCGTGGATCGGCAGCTTGCCCGGGGCGATATGACGGTCGCTCAGGACGATCTGGGTACGCCCGGCGCGCACGGCTTCTTCAGCCTGATCGGCAACGTTGCGGATCGCCGCTTCGAGGCCAAGGCTTTCGTCGTAGTTGAGGTCGATGATCGCCCGTTCGAAACCCGGACGGTCGAGGTTCATCAGCGAGCGCCACTTGGCCGGAGAGATCACTGGCGAGCTGAGGATCACGCGCGAGGCGTGTTCCGGCGACTCCTGGAAAATGTTGCGCTCGGCACCGAGGCAGATTTCCAGCGACATCACGATCGCTTCACGCAGCGGGTCGATCGGCGGGTTGGTGACCTGCGCGAACTGCTGGCGGAAATAGTCGTACGGCGTGCGCACACGCTGGGACAGCACGGCCATCGGCGTGTCGTCGCCCATCGAGCCCACGGCTTCGTAACCTTGCTCGCCAAGCGGACGCAGCACCTGATCACGCTCTTCGAACGTGACCTGATACATCTTCATGTACTGCTTGAGCTGGTCGACGTCGTAGAAAGCCGAACCGTGGTCATTGTCTTCCATGGTCGCCTGAATGCGCAGGGCATTCTTGCGCAGCCATTGCTTGTACGGATGACGGGATTTCAGACGGTTGTCGATCGCATCGGTGTCGAGGATCTGCCCGGTCTCGGTGTCCACGGCGAAGATCTGGCCCGGGCCGACGCGACCCTTGGCGAGCACGTCTTCAGGCTGGTAGTTCCACACGCCGATTTCCGAGGCGAGGGTAATGAAACCATTCTTGGTGGTGACCCAGCGCGCCGGACGCAGACCGTTACGGTCGAGCAGGCACACCGCGTAGCGACCGTCGGTCATTACTACGCCGGCCGGGCCGTCCCACGGCTCCATGTGCATCGAGTTGTACTCGTAGAACGCACGCAGATCCGGGTCCATGGTCTCGACGTTCTGCCACGCTGGCGGAATGATCATCCGCACGCCACGGAACAGGTCGATGCCACCGGTGACCATCAGTTCGAGCATGTTGTCCATGCTCGAGGAGTCGGAACCGACACGGTTGACCAGCGGGCCGAGCTCTTCCAGATCCATCAGATCATTGGTGAACTTGGTCCGACGGGCCTGCGCCCAGTTGCGGTTACCGGTGATGGTGTTGATTTCGCCGTTGTGGGCGAGGAAGCGGAACGGCTGCGCCAGCGGCCATTTCGGCAGGGTGTTGGTGGAGAAGCGCTGGTGGAACACGCAGATCGCGGTTTGCAGGCGCTCGTCACTCAGGTCCGGATAGAACGCGGCCAGGTCGGCCGGCATCATCAGGCCTTTATAGATGATGGTCTTGTGCGAAAAGCTGCAGATGTAGTGGTCGGTGTCAGCGGCGTTGGCCACCGACGAACGGCGACGGGCGCTGAACAGCTTCACCGCCATGTCCTGATCGCTCAGGCCTTCGCCGCCGATGTAGACCTGCTCGATCTGCGGCAGGCGCTCAAGGGCCAGGCGGCCGAGGACGCTGGTGTCGATCGGCACTTTGCGCCAGCCGATCAGTTGCAGGCCTTCGGCGAGGATCTCGCGGTTCATGTTCTCGCGAGCGGCTTCGGCCTTGGCCGGATCCTGATTGAAGAACACCATGCCCACGGCATATTGCTTGGGCATTTCGACGCCGAAGCTTTCCTGGGCAATGGCTCGCAGGAAGGCGTCGGGTTTTTGAATCAGCAGACCGCAACCGTCACCGGTCTTGCCGTCGGCATTAATCCCACCGCGGTGGGTCATGCAGGTCAGGGCCTCGATGGCCGTTTGCAAAAGGGTATGACTGGGCTCGCCCTGCATATGAGCTATCAGGCCGAAACCGCAGTTATCCTTGAATTCATCTGGTTGGTACAGACCTGCTTTCATAGACACTTTCTCACCAGGCTGCCTCTATTCGAGGCAAATTTCTTTTCAATTCAACCACTTGCGTTCCGCGCCGAACGTACGCCGGCTTAGCGGGGGCAAAAGGGTGGTCATTGTACACAGCGACACAGAGGCTCACAAATTTGACGACGAACTGTCGCAAATTCATGTCGCATTTGTGAAAGGTTTAAAGCGATCTGCTGTGCTAGTCAAAACTTTTTTAATTTTGACCGCAACGACTCAAAGACTACTGTGACGCAGACACCACAAGGCACGCGGCCCTTTCAGGCGGCGCGCACTCGTGGAGATTTTGAGGTGCCGGGAGAGGCGGCCTGGGTAAGGCCGCCGAATCTTCAGCGAGTTGTTGCCAGTTCCTGTTGGACGCTGGCGACAGTGCGAGGCCAAGGTTTACCAGCCTGAACCTTCGCTGGCAAGGCCTTGATGGCAGAAACGGCCGCATCACGATTGGCAAAGTTGCCGTAGGTGATCACGTAAAGCGGCTTGCCGTTGAGGACTTTCTTGAAATAACGGTACTCGCCGCCCTGCTCCTTGACGAAGTTCTGCGCGGCGGTCTCCGAGCTGGTGCCGAGGATCTGCACGACATAGTTGCTGGTCGGCTGACCGGCGTACCAGCTGCCACCGGCAGCCTTGGCCACGGTAACGGGCTTGTCGGCAGGCTTGGCCGGAGCAGGAGCCGGTTTCGCAGCTGGCGCCGGGGTGGCCGGAGCAGGCTTGGCTGTGGCGATCTGCGTCGGTGCCGGGGTTGGCGCCGGTTTGGCGGCAGGAGTCGGAGCCGGTGTCGGCGCGGGACCGGCCGGAACGCCCGCAGGCGGTGCGGAGGTGGTTACGGTCGGCGGCGTATCGCTGGAGCCTTCCAGGGGCACGCCGTCGTCGCCTTCGGTGATGCCACCGGCGGCTTCTGCCAGCGGGCCACGCATGACCGGCTGCGAGTTGCCGACCAATGGCAGCGGCATCGGCTGGGTGTTGCCGGCGAATTCGACGGACGGGTTGGCGCCGTTCGCTGCACCCTGACCCAATGGCAGTTGCGCCTGTTCATTGGCCGGAGCACCGGTGGTCGGTGCCTTGCTGCGACCCGGCATCAGCCAGGCGGCGGCAACCGCGACCACAACGACGGCGGAAATCGCCAATACGTGTTTCTTCGGCATGTTGAACCCCATACTTGGACGCTTGACCGCGGAGCGGCTGGCAATCATGACTTCGATCAGTGCATCGCGAGCGACCTGGTTGATGTTGCCCGGCCAGCCCTCGGAGCTTTCGTGAATATCAGAGATCTGATCTGCGGTGAAAAGTTCGACACCCCGGCCCGCGCCTTCCAGCCGCTGGTCGAGATATTCGCGGGTCTCTTCTTCGGTGTACGGCTGCAATTCGATGACGTGGAAACGCTCTTCTTCGAGCTGCAACGCCTCAAGCTGAGCGATCAGCGACGACTCGCCGAACAGGAACACATGCGGACGACCTTCCGGCGTGCCGGCGCCGAGCGCCATCAATGCTTCCAGCGCGGACTCGTCGAGCTGCTCGGCATCGTCCACGAGCAGATAGACTTCCTGCCCGGTCAGACCCAGTTGCACCACCTGCTCGAGAATCGCGCCGACTTCGGCCTGAGCGACATCCAGCGCCTGCGCCACCTGGCGCAGCACGCCGGCCGCATCACCGGCGCCACGGGCGGAAACCACCACGCTCTGCACCGATTGCTTGTTGGTACTGGCAACGAGCGCTTGCCGCAGCAGGGTCTTGCCGCTGCCCTGCGGGCCGGTGACCACCAGCAGCAACTGGCTGTAACGCGCCAGATGATGCAGTTGACCCAGCACCGGTTTGCGCTGGGCCGGGAAGAATTTGAAGCCCGGCACCCGTGGCGCGAACGGGTCGTGACTTAACTGGAAATGGCCGAGAAACGCCTCGTCGGCATGCAAACTAGTCATCGGAATCGTTTTAACCTTTAAGCTGAGCCAGGGCGCGGTAATCCGCTCCCAGCGTGGCCTGTAGAACCTCTTTCGGATAATCGTCGGTCACTACCGCTTCGCCCATCCGGCGCAGCAGCACCAGGCGCAGACGACCGTCGATCACTTTTTTATCAATTGCCATGTGTTGGAGAAAATCGGCTTCGCTCATCTCTTCAGGCGGAATGACCGGCAGACCGGCCCGCTGGAACAGACGAATGCCGCGGTCACGCTCCTGCTCGCTGATCCAGCCCAGGCGCGCGGACATTTCCAGCGCCATCACCGTGCCCGCCGCCACCGCCTCGCCATGCAGCCAGACACCATAGCCCATGTGGGTTTCGATGGCGTGGCCGAAGGTGTGGCCGAGGTTGAGCGTGGCGCGTACGCCGGTTTCCTTTTCATCGGCGCCGACCACCGCAGCCTTGGCCGCGCAGGAACGCTCGATCGCATAGGTCAGCGCGGTTTGATCCAGCGCGCGCAGAGCGTCGACGTTTTCTTCCAGCCAGGTCAGGAACGGCTCGTCGCAGATCAGGCCGTACTTGATGACTTCCGCCAGGCCCGCCGACAACTCGCGCTCCGGCAGGGTTTTCAGCGATGCGGTATCGATCAGCACCACGTTCGGCTGATAGAACGCGCCGACCATGTTCTTGCCCAGCGGATGGTTGATGCCGGTCTTGCCGCCGACCGAGGAATCGACCTGCGACAACAGCGTGGTAGGAATCTGGATGAAATCGACACCGCGCTGATAACAGGCGGCGGCGAAACCGGCCATGTCGCCGATCACCCCGCCGCCCAAGGCGATCACGGTGGTGCGGCGGTCATGACGGGCGGTCAGCAAACCGTCGAAAATCAGTTGCAGGGTTTCCCAGTTCTTGAAGGCTTCGCCGTCAGGCAACACCACCGAGATAACCGAAAACTGCGCAAGGCTGCGGGTCAGACGTTCGAGATAGAGCGGCGCGACGGTTTCGTTGGAGATGATTGCCACCTGCCGCCCGTGGATATGCGGCGCCAGCAGTTCCGGCTGATCCAACAGACCTTCGCCAATATGAATCGGGTAGCTGCGCTCGCCTAGATCGACCTTGAGTGTCTGCATGTGTCCCCACAGTGAAGATGGAAGCAGGCGTCCTGCCCTGAAATTATTGGTGTTCTGCGGCCTGTAGCGGTATGACGCCGCTCGCCCGGCATCCGCCACACCCTCGGCGGGCGCTGACAGGACGCCGAGGATAGCGCATTTCGGGCGATGCTTTAACGGGGTGGCAACTGCGCGAGACGGTCGAGAATGTCGAGCACCACCATGCGTGGCGGCCGCTCGTCGGTTTCCACCACCAGGTCGGCAATTTCCCGATAAAGCGGATCCCGGATCTCGAGCAGGTCGCGCAGGGTTTTCGCCGGATCGGCGGTACGCAGCAGCGGCCGATTGCGATCGCGGGAGGTGCGGCCGACCTGCTGCTCGACGGAGGCGTGCAGATACACTACGCGCCCGCCTTCATGCAGGGCCTTGCGATTGGCATCACGCATCACCGCGCCGCCGCCGGTCGCCAGCACCACACCATCGAACGCGCAGAGCTCGGCGATCATCGCCTGCTCGCGGTCACGAAAGCCGGGCTCGCCTTCCTTGTCGAAGATCCATGGGATATTGGCACCCGTGCGCAGCTCAATTTCCTTGTCGGAATCCTTGAACGGCAGGCGCAGCTCTTTGGCCAGCAATCGGCCGATGGTGCTTTTGCCAGCACCCATCGGTCCTACAAGTATCAAATTTCGCACAGAATCAACGACTCACAGCAATCGCCTGGTTATTCATGATACGCGGAGTGAGAAATACCAGCAGCTCGGATTTTTTCTCCGAAACCACATCACGCCGGAAAAGGCGGCCAAGATACGGCACATCGCCAAGAAATGGCACCTTATCTACGACCTTGCTCTGAGTATTTGAAAAAACACCGCCGATTACGATGGTCTCGCCGTCATTTACCAGCACTTTGGCGTTGACCTCGTTTTTCTTGATCGGCGGCACATCCTGCACTTTGTTCAGGTAGTCCGGCTCATCCTTGGTGACCTTGACCTCCATGATGATGCGGTTGTCCGGGGTGATCTGCGGGGTGACTTCCAGTGACAGCGAAGCCTCCTTGAACGACACCGAGGTCGCGCCGCTGGAGCTCGCCTCCTGATAGGGAATCTCGGTGCCTTTGAGGATCTTCGCGGTTTCCTTGTCCGAGGTGACCACCTTCGGCTGCGAGACGATTTCGCCGTTGCCGGTCTTTTCCATCGCCGTCAGTTCGAGATCCAGCAGTACGTTGTCGGTGATGAAAGCAATGCCGATCCCCGAAGTGTTATTGACCGTGCCCATGTCGACGAACGGCGAGTTGGTGCCGGTGCTGCCCGGCGTACCGATAGTGCTCGACGAACCGTTGACCCCGGAGGCGTTCCAGTTGCCCTTGTTCTGCACCGAACCGCCCCAGCGCACGCCCAGGCTCTTGTCATAATCGACGTTGGCCTCAACGATGCGCGCCTCGATCATCACCTGGCGTACCGGAATATCCAGCTGCGCGACGATCCGCCGGAGTTCGTCGAGGCGATCCTGGGTCTGGTAGGCAATGATGTTGTTGGTTCGCTCATCGACGGTAATCGAACCGCGCTCGTCGACCTTGGCCTCGGCGCTGGTCACCGACTGGAACAGCTTGGCGATGTCCGCTGCCTTGGCGTAATTGACTTGCAGCAGCTCGCGACGCAGGGGCGCCAGCTCGGCGATCTGCTTCTGCGATTCCAGTTCCTGACGCTCGCGAGCGGCAATTTCATCGGCCGGCGCGACCAGCAGCACGTTGCCGATCTTGCGCTTGTCCAGCCCCTTGGTTTTCAGCACCAGATCCAGTGCCTGATCCCACGGCACGTTCTGCAGGCGCAAAGTGATACCGCCCTGCACCGTATCGCTCGCCACCAGATTGAGATTGGTGAAGTCCGCGATCAGTTGCAGCACCGAGCGCACGTCGATGTCCTGAAAATTCAGCGAGAGCTTGTCGCCGACATAGGCCTGACGGTCGGCGTTGCGCTTTTGCAGGTCGTCGATGCTCATCGGCCGAACGCTCACGGTGAGCTTGTTGTCGGTCTGGAATGTGGAATAGTCGAAGGTGCCGCTGGGCTCGACGCTGATCACTGCGCGATCACCGGTTACCGCGGCATTGACGAACTGCACCGGCGTGGCGAAATCCTTGACGTCGAGGCGCACGCGCAGCTTTTCCGGCAATTGCGTGCGGGCGAAGCTGAGGATGATCTTGCCATCGTGCTCCTGGATATCCGGGGCGATGGTCGGATCAGAGAGGTCGATGACTACGTTGCCCTCGCCCTCGGTGCCGCGCTGGAAATCGACACCGCGAATCGCCCTGCTGCGTTGCGCGGCTGGTCTGGCCGGTGCCGCAGCGGCCATGGCGGCACGCGGTGCAACGGCAGCCGGGCGCGGCGCTGTCGTGGAGGCGCCCTGACCGACCACCACAAACAGATTATTGCCCTCGACCCGCGTGCTGTAAGGCGCCAACTGCGTCAGGCTGACAATCAGCCGCGTGCGATCCTTGGCTTCGGCCACCGTGGCCGTGCGCGCGTTGCCGCTGCCCAGATCAAGATTCTTGTTGGCCAGCTGGCTGGTCACGCCCGGCAGATCCAGTGCAATGCGTGCCGGTGACTCGGTTGTGTAGCCCTTGGGCTGTGGTGGCGGGCCGTCGAATGACAGCTTCAGTTCGACGCGGTCACCCGGCAGCGCGGCAACATCCAGCGCTTTCAGACTGGCCGCCATTACCATCGGTGACACCAGCGCTATCCATAGCGAAAAACCGAGGGTGGAGAAAATCCTGTTCATTATTCGACTTCCACTATGAGTGCTCTTTCAAAGGAATGGTGCGCGGCCGCTCCAGCCAGGCGCCGGCGCCGTCGGGCACGATTTCCACGACATCGACCTGGGTAGGGCTGATGGCGACGATGCGGCCGTCGTTGCGGCCCAGGTAGTCGCCGACCTTCAGGCGATGCACCCCGCCTGCGCCGCGCAACAGCGCAAACGAGCCCGAGGCATTGGCGATCGTGCCGACCATTTCGAACTGCTCGATATTGAATCCTTCAAGATATTGCTTGACCCGGTTAGGGTCGGGTTTGACGTTGCGCGAGCCGTGTTTCTGCCCGGCCAGATAGACCCGCGCCTGCCGCGAAAACGGACTGCGCAGGTTGGCGGCGCTGTAAGTGAATGTGGGGTAAGACCGGAATGTCGGCGTTGGTTCAATCCTGCCCGCCGGACGCAGACGCACTTCGTTGAGGTACGCGTCGAGGTCGCTGAAGTCATCACCGCCACCGCAGCCGCTCAGCGCCAGCACCATGGGCAGGACGAGATAACGAATCGGGGTCATTTCTCCAGCCCCTTGTCGTTATAGCGGTACGTCTTGGCAAGAATGCTCATGCGCAGCTTCGTCCCGCCCTCGGGATTGGCTGGCGCCAGTTCGAAATCGTGCAGAGTGACAATTCGTGGCAGCCCGGCGACGCCGCTGACGAAGGTCGCGAGGTCGTGATAGGCGCCTGTCACGGTGATCTGGATCGGCAGCTCGATGTAGAACGGCTGGGTCACTTCCGGCAGCAGCTTGATTTCCTCGAATTCCAGGCCGCTGCCCAGACCAGTGCGGGTGATGTCTTCGAGCAGGCCCGGCACTTCAGTGTCGCTGGGCAATTGCCGCAGCAATACGCCGAAGGTGTTTTCCATTTCCTTCATTTGCTGGGTATACAGCTCAAGGTTCGCCGACAGCCGCGCCTTGCTGGCGAATTGTTCCTTGAGGGTGGTTTCCTCTTCGCGCTTGAGGTCGAGCTGATTTTCCATGTCGCTGATGAAGAAGTAATAGCCAAGCGCGAGGATCAACACCATCACCAGCGCACCGCACAGGGTTTTTACCGCCGGGGGCCAGGAGCCGATGTTGCTGGTGTCGAGGTCGTTGAAATCGATATTGCGCAGGCTTTGCAGCCATTCGGAGGCGTTCATTGCTCGTCCTCCACAACCTTGGGCTGAGTCTGACGGACGGTAAGCTGGAAGACATTGGCCTGTTCGACCTGATCGGCGCTGGTGGCCTTGACCTCATTCAGGCTTGGCGCGTCGAACCAGTCGGACGCGTCGAGATTGCGCATCAGCTCGGAGACCCGGTTGTTCGACTCCGCCGCGCCACTGATGGACAGGGTCTTGCCGGCCATTTTCACATCGGTGAAATACACGCCGTCCGGCAGGGTACGCGCCAGTTGGTCGAAGACCCGCCCGCTGATCTGCCGATTGCCCTGCAGGTCCTGGATGATGCGCATGCGCTCGACCAGTTGCTGGCGGCGCGCCTTGAGTTCGCTGATCTGTTTGATGCGTTCGTCGACCACGGCAATCTGTTTGCCGATGTAATCGTTGCGCGCCATCTGCCGCTCGATCGCTGCGGTGATGATCTGGTCGGCAATCAGCACCGCGCCGATCGAGCCGGCCAGCACGCCGATCAGGACCAGCAGAAAGCGTTTGCGCCGTTCTTCGCGGCGTTCCTCGCGCCAGGGGAGAAGGTTGATCCGCGCCATCAGTCGAAACTCCTGAGCGCGAGCCCGCAGGCAATCATCAAGGCTGGCGCGTCGCTGGCCAGCGCTCCTGCGTTGACCTTGCTGCCCAAGGCCATGTCGGCGAATGGGTTGGCGACCTGCGTCGGCGTGTCCAGCCGCTGTTCGATCAGACGGTCCAGGCCGGGCACCGAGGCGGTGCCGCCGGCCAACAGGATATGGTCGACCGCGTTGTACTGCCCGGAGGCGAAGAAGAACTGCAGCGAACGCGAGACTTGCTGCACCAGCGCCTCGCGAAATGGCTGCAAGACCTCGCTGACGTAATCGTCAGGCAGCCCGCCCTGTTTTTTCGCCAGGCCCGCCTGTTCGACCGTGAGGCCGTAGCGGCGCTGGATCTCTTCGGTGAGCTGGCGTCCGCCGAACAATTGCTCTCGGGTATAGATGATCTTGCCGTTGTGCAGGACGCTGAGAGTGGTCATGGTCGCACCGATGTCGACCACCGCCACGGTCAGGCGCTCCTGGGAGGCCGCCAGATGCGTCGCCAGCAGACCGAACGAGCGCTCGAGGGCGTAGGCCTCGACGTCCACCACCCGCGCGGTCAGGCCGGCGAGCGCCAGCGCCGCTTCACGCACCTCGACGTTTTCCTTGCGACAGGCGGCAAGCAGCACGTTGACCCGATCCGGGTTGCGCGGCGAGACGCCCTGGACTTCAAAATCGATGGCGACTTCGTCCAGCGGATAGGGAATGTATTGGTCGGCCTCGATCTTGAGCTGGTTTTCCAGTTCGTCGTCAGACAGCCCGGCGTCCATCTCGATGACCTTGGTGATCACCGCAGAACCGGCCACCGCCACCGCCACGCTCTTGACCCCGGTTCGCGCTTTCACCAGCAACCGGCTCAGCGCCTGGCCGACGCCTTCGAGGTCGGCGATGTTCTTTTCGACCACGGCGTTCGCCGGCAACGGCTCCACCGCATAGGCCTCGACCCGGTAGCGCTCGCCCTGACGGCTCAGTTCCAGCAGCTTCACCGACGTGGAGCTGATGTCGATCCCCAGTAACGCATTGGTCTTTTTATTGAAGAGTCCCAGCACTACCAATTCCCTATGACTTTCCGTGAGTTACGGACTCTGTAATACGCATTGCGTTCCTTCACCCCCGTCTTGACAGAAGCGCCAATGACGCCCCCGACGGAAAAGTGCTTATAATGCCCAGCGATTTTTTCCGCTTTTTACTGCCAGCGCGGATGGCTCTGTGTGTAACCGCAGCCCCGTGCCAAATTCATTCTTTGCCCTGGATGTCCAAAAGCCTTGATTCGTCTGCTGAAATTTTTCGGTTGGTCCATCGTCGCCGTTTTCTGCGGACTGCTCTTAGGTCTCAGCGGCGCCTTTCTTTACCTTAGTCCGGGTTTGCCGTCTGTGGAGGCGCTGAGAAGCATTCAGTTGCAGATTCCTCTGCGCGTCTACAGCAGCGACAACAAGTTGATCGCAGAATTTGGCGAAATGCGCCGTACACCGATTCGTTTCGCCGACATTCCGCCCAACTTCATCAATGCGTTACTAAGTGCTGAAGACGACAATTTTGCCAACCACTATGGCGTCGACCCGAGCAGCCTGATGCGCGCGGCGACGCAACTGGTCAAGAGCGGACATATTCAGTCCGGCGGCAGCACCATCACCATGCAGGTGGCGAAGAACTTCTTCCTCACCAGCGAGCGCAGCTTCTCGCGCAAAACCACCGAAATTCTTCTGGCCCTGCAGATCGAACGACAACTGACCAAGGACGAGATTCTTGAGCTGTACGTCAACAAGATCTACCTGGGCAACCGCGCCTACGGCATCGAGGCGGCGGCGCAGGTGTATTACGGCAAATCGATCCGTGACATCAGCCTGGCGCAGATGGCGATGATCGCCGGTCTGCCAAAAGCACCGTCGCGTTTCAACCCGCTGGCCAACCCGGCGCGCAGCAAAGAACGCCGCGACTGGATCCTCGGGCGCATGTATAAGCTGGGCAAGATCAGCGAAGCCGACTACACCGCGGCGATCAACGAGCCGCTGAACGCCAGCTACCACGTGCCGACCCCGGAAGTGAACGCACCGTACATCGCCGAAATGGCCCGTGCCGAAATGGTCGGCCGTTATGGCAGCGACGCCTACACCGAAGGCTTCCGTGTCACCACCACGGTGCCAAGCAATCTGCAGGAAATGGCCAACACCGCGCTGCACGAAGGCTTGATGACCTACGACCAGCGCCACGGCTACCGTGGCCCCGAGTCGCGCCTGCCGGGCAAGACCCGCGAAGCCTGGGCCAGCGAGCTGACCAAGCAGCGCACCATCAGCAGCCTCGAACCTGCGATCGTCACCCAGGTCGATAAAACCGGCCTGCAGGTGTTGACCCGCACCGGTGAAGAGCACGTAGCCTGGGACACGATGAAATGGGCGCGACCGTTCCTCAACACCAACAGCATGGGCGCCAACCCGCGCCAGCCGTCGGATGTGGCGCAGGTCGGTGATTTGATCCGCGTGCAGCGCCAGACGGACAATTCGCTGAAATTCAGCCAGATACCACAGGCTCAGGGCGCACTGGTGTCGCTGGATCCGCAAAACGGTGCGATCCGTTCGCTGGTGGGTGGCTTCGCTTTCGAGCAGAGCAACTACAACCGCGCCATGCAGGCCAAGCGTCAGCCGGGTTCGAGCTTCAAGCCATTCGTTTACAGCGCCGCGCTGGATAACGGCTACACCGCTGCCAGCCTGGTCAACGATGCGCCGATCGTGTTCGTCGACGAGTACCTGGACAAGGTCTGGCGCCCGAAGAACGACACCAACACCTTCCTCGGCCCGATCCGCCTGCGTGAAGCGCTGTACAAGTCGCGCAACCTGGTGTCGATCCGCCTGTTGCAGGCCATGGGCGTGGGCAAGACCATCGACTACATCACCCGCTTCGGCTTCAACAAGCAGGACCTGCCGCCGAACCTGTCGCTGGCACTCGGCACCGCAACGCTGACGCCGATGGAAATCGCCACTGGCTGGAGCACCTTTGCCAACGGTGGCTACAAGATCACCCCGTACATCATCGACAAGATCGAAAGCCGTAACGGTGACACTTTGTTCGTCGCCAACCCGCCGACCGTGCCACAGGGTGGCGCGGCGACCGACGGTATCGCTGCGCCGGCTACCGAGTCGTTCACGGTCAATGCCGCTCCGGTTGCCGGTGAAGCGTCGGCCAATCCGGCAGTGCCGCAAGCGCCGGCCGTGGCCGAACGGATTGTCGATGGACGTACCACCTACATCCTCAACAGCATGCTGCAGGACGTAATCAAACTCGGCACCGGCCGGCGCGCACTGGCCATGGGCCGCAGTGACATCGCGGGCAAGACCGGTACCACCAACGAATCGAAAGATGCCTGGTTCTCTGGCTACAACGCTGATTACGTAACCACGGTGTGGACTGGTTTCGACCAACCGGAAAGCCTCGGACGCCGTGAGTTCGGCGGTACTGTGGCGCTGCCAATATGGATGAATTACATGTCGGCCGCGCTGAAAGACAAGCCGCCGCATGTGCAGCCTGAGCCAGAAGGCTTGCTCAGCCTGCGGGTAGACCCGGTCAGCGGCCGTGCAGCAACACCGAGCACACCGGGCGCATACTTCGAACTGTTCAAGGCCGAAGACACGCCGCCGTCGGTGAACGAGCTGGGCAACGGCGCAGTGCCAGGCAGCCCGCTGCCGGCGGATGAACAGGCGCCGATCGATTTGTTCTGATCCTGATGCCGCAAAAAGCCCCCGTCTTCGTGAGAAGTGCGGGGCTTTTTATTACCCGAAGATCAAAAGCCCCTCACCCTAACCCTCTCCAAGAGGGAGAGGGGACTTACCGAGTTGTCTGGGGTCAAACACCGACCTGAAAGTGTGGTGTCGATTATGGATTCAAAACCATACATTCAGGTCGGCGTAGCTCCCAAGCGTCCCCCAATCAGTCCCCTCTCCCCTCTGGGAGAGGGTTAGGGTGAGGGGCTCTTGATCTTCAGGCAAAAAAAACCCCGACTCTCACGAGCCGGGGCTTTTGTTTGAAACGCTACAACGACTTAGCCGTTGAACACGTCATCCACGCTTTTCAGCGGGTAGTTCTTCGGATACGGCAGAGTAGCAACGCCGGTCTCGATCGCGGCCTTGGCCACGGCGTCGGAGATCAGGGTGATCAGGCGCTTGTCCATTGGCTTCGGAATGATGTACTCACGGCCGAACTCCAGCGGAGCACCGCCGTAGGCATCGCACACGTCCTGTGGAACAGGCAGTTTGGCAAGTTCGCGCAGGGCGTTGGCGGCGGCGACTTTCATTTCTTCGTTGATGCGCTTGGCGCGAACGTCCAGGGCACCACGGAAGATGAACGGGAAGCCCAGTACGTTGTTGACCTGATTCGGGTAGTCCGAACGGCCGGTTGCCATGATCACATCGCTACGGGTGGCGTGCGCCAGTTCCGGGGAGATTTCCGGATCCGGGTTGGAGCAGGCGAACACGATCGGGTTGGCCGCCATCGACAGCAGGCCTTCGGCGCTCAGCAGGTTCGGACCGGATAGACCGACGAATACGTCAGCGCCTGCCAGTGCGTCTGCCAGGGTGCGCTTCTCGGTAGCGTGGGCGAACACGGCTTTGTACTGGTTCAGGTCGTCACGGCCGGAGTGGATCACGCCGGTACGGTCAACCATGAAGATGTTTTCGATGCGAGCGCCCATGCTCACCAGCAGTTTCATGCAGGAGATGGCGGCAGCGCCGGCGCCCAGGCAGACGATTTTTGCTTCCGGCAGGGTTTTGCCAGCGATTTCCAGGGCGTTGATCATGCCGGCAGCGGTCACGATTGCGGTGCCATGCTGGTCATCGTGGAACACCGGAATGTCGCACTGCTCGATCAGAGCGCGTTCGATCTCAAAGCACTCTGGCGCCTTGATGTCTTCCAGGTTGATGCCACCGAAGGTGATGGAGATGCGCTTGACGGTGTCGATGAAGGCTTGCGGGCTTTCCGAGTCGACTTCGATGTCGAATACGTCGATGCCGGCGAAACGCTTGAACAGTACGCCCTTGCCTTCCATCACAGGCTTGGACGCCAACGGGCCGAGGTTGCCCAGGCCGAGAATCGCGGTGCCATCGGAAATGACTGCCACCAGGTTGCCCTTGCCGGTGTATTTGTAGGCCAGTTCAGGATCGCGAGCGATCTCGCGTACTGGTTCAGCTACGCCGGGGCTGTAGGCCAGCGACAGGTCGCGGGCGGTAGCAGTGGCCTTGGTGAGCTCGACACTCAGCTTCCCCGGACGAGGATTGGCGTGGTATTCGAGAGCGGCAGTTTTCAGATCAGACATTTTGGCATTCCGCTTTTTTACTGTTGGACAGACTGGTCAGCGAGGATACGCGCCTCGCAAAGTCCCCACAAGACTGGGCAGTCACCGCTGTCAAGCGCCCTGCCCTACGACTTTGGGCCAAGAGCCACGGCGCACAAGGGCTGGACTGTTCACAATCAACCGGAAAAATGTCTACAATTTTTCTTCAGCGCGGTACGTGCAGCATCGAAGGATCGGTCAACGGCAGCACCCAGCGCGCCTGACCTTTTTGCAATCCACCGCGCCGGGATCGGTCAACCACCCAGCCACGCGCCTCGATCTGCCTGCTTTTCAGCGCTTCCAGATCAGCACTGTCAAATCGTCCGAGCAGATTGGGTGCAACCCGCAATACAACCCTGTCCTGCAACTCGATCCAGATTCCGCCGCGATTGCGCTGCACCTTGCTCACCCGACCGCTGACTACGGCAAAGCCCGAACGCTGGATCTCCTGCGCTTTCTGCACCGGCGATTGCCGCCAGAGACCAAGCCCGGCCTGTCGAGCGCTGCGTTCGGCGGCCTGCTGGCAGGCGACCAGGTCGACATTCGGCGCGACCGCAACGTGAAAACCCAGGCCATCGGCAAGCATTAGCGCTTCGAGATTCACTCCGCTGACGCTGTAAACATGCGCGAGCGTACGGCCGTAATGGTCTTTCGCCTGCTTGCCGGGCCGCAAGCCGACCCGGCCGCCGCTGTCATCGACCAGCGCTTGCAGGCGTTTACGCGCCGCCACGGCGAACGGTTCGTCGCTGCGGCCCTGCTTGCCCAGCTCCGGCGTATTGAGGCCGATCATGCGCACATTGCGCCCGTCGCTCAGGCGCAGGGTGTCGCCATCGACCACCCGCTGCACGGAGACGCTGGTCAGCCCTGCGGGTGTCGGGCAGAACGCCTGGGCGGCGGACAGCCAAATCGCAGACACAAAAAAGGCGCCCGCAAGGGACGCCTTTTTCATCAGTCTGGAGAAGTCGAAACGACCTTCCAAAATGATCAGCCTCAGGCTTTTTTGCCGACGCCGAAAGTAGCGAAACGGTCTGCGAACTTCTGCACACGGCCGCCGGTGTCCAGAGTCTTCTGCTTACCGGTGTAGAACGGGTGGCATTCGTTGCAAACGTCGATCGCCAGGGCTTTGCCGTAGGTCGAACGAGTTTCGAACTTGTTACCGCAGCTGCAGGTAACAGCAATTTCCGGGTAGTTCGGATGGATATCGGCTTTCATGGTGTCTTCCTCAGGCTAGCGTGCCGCCACCCAACACTATTGTTGAATACCGCACGTAATTAGGCCGCGGATTCTACCAGACCTTTTCAATCGCGCAAGCTGTCACCGAGACCGACCGTCTGCTAGGCTCCCGGCCTTGAACGCACTTCCCTGGGGGAGCGAGCCTGCTCGCGAAGGCGCCATGGCAGTCGACACATGTGTTGCCTGACCCACCGCCTTCGCGAGCAGGCTCGCTCCCACAGGTCATGCATATCCGATCATTTTGCGTATCGAGATCCCCCCGCGTGCCCGACGCCATTTTGCGCCTTGCCCTGCCTTCGCCTTTGCGCCGCCTGTTCGATTACCGGGCGCCGGCCGGGGTGCGGCGTGAGCAATTGCAGCCGGGCATGCGCTTGCGGGTGCCGTTCGGTCGGCGCGAGATGATCGGGATTCTGGTCGAGGTCACCGACACCAGCGAGGTGCCGGCAGAAAAACTCAAACCGGCACTGGCCCTCCTCGACTCGACTTCACCGCTGCCGCCGGCGCTGTTCAAGCTGTGCCTGTGGACGGCGCAGTATTATCAGCACAGCCTCGGCGACACCTTGAACTGGGCCTTGCCAGTGCTGCTGCGTCAGGGCGAGCTGGCCGAAGCCCGCCAGGAACGCTTCTGGTCGGTGGCCCCCGGCGCCAGCGTCGATGACCCGCGAGTGGCCCGTGCGCCACGCCAGCGCGAGGCGCTGACCACGCTGGCCCAGCACCCCCACGGCGTCGCCCATCAGTTGCTGAGCAAACTGATGCTGAGCAAGGACAGCCTCGATCTGCTGCTGGCCAAGGGACTGGTGCAAGTCGAAATCCGCCGCCACGCCCCCGGCGTCCGCCATGAACACTGGCTGGCACAACCGGAGCTGCCGCTCAACAGCGAACAACGCGCGGCGTATGAAGCGATTCGCGCCGGTTTCGACAGTTATCACGCGTTTCTCCTGGCCGGCGTCACCGGCAGCGGCAAGACCGAAGTCTATCTGCAACTGATCCGCGAAACCCTCGAAGCCGGCAAGCAAGCCTTGGTGCTGATTCCGGAGATCAACCTCGGCCCGCAAACCCTGGCGCGTTTCGAACAGCGCTTCAATGCGCGTATCGCCCTGCTGCATTCGGCAGTGAATGATCGCGAACGCCTCGACGCGTGGCTCGCCGCCCGCGATGGCGAGGCCGACATTATTATCGGCACCCGTTCGGCGCTGTTCACGCCGATGAAAAATCCCGGGCTGATCATCATCGATGAAGAGCACGACGGCTCCTATAAACAGCAGGAAGGTCTGCGCTACCACGCTCGCGATCTGGCACTGGTACGCGCGCGGCAGGAAAACATCCCGATCGTGCTCGGCTCCGCCACGCCGTCGCTGGAAAGTCTGCACAACGCTTACACCGGCCGCTATGGCCTGTTGCGCCTGAACGAACGCGCCGGCGGCGCCAAGCAACCGCGCTTCCTGCGGCTGGACGTGAAAAGCCGTCCGCTCGACAGCGGTATTTCCGGACCGATGCAGCAAGCCATCGGCCAGACCCTCGCCAACGGCCAGCAGGTGCTGGTGTTCCTCAACCGTCGCGGCTTTGCCCCGACCCTGCTCTGCCACGATTGCGGCTGGATGTCCGAGTGCTCGCGCTGCGATGCGCGCATGACCGTGCATCAACGTTACGGCGAGTTGCGCTGCCACCACTGCGGCAACGTCGAGCGCACGCCGCGCCAGTGCCCGAAGTGCAGCAAGGTCGATCTGCGCCCCGTCGGCGCCGGCACCGAACGCGCCGAAGAACGCCTGGCGATTCTGTTCCCGGATTACCCGGTACTGCGCGTCGATCGCGACAGCACCTCGCGCAAGGACGCGATGAATCAGCTGTTTGCGACGATTCAAAAGGGTCAGCCGTGCATTCTGGTGGGCACGCAGATGTTGGCCAAAGGGCACCATTTCCCAAGGGTGACGCTGGTATCGATTCTGGATGCCGACGGTGGCCTGTTTTCCGGCGACTTCCGCGCCAGCGAGCGCATGGCGCAGTTGATCGTCCAGGTCGCCGGGCGCGCCGGCCGGGCTGAGGAGCCGGGCAGGGTGATCATCCAGACGCATTTGGCCGACCACCCTTTATTGGTGCAACTGACCGAGCAAGGATATTTCGCCTTTGCCGAACAAGCCTTGAGCGAGCGCCGCGCCGCGGGGTTGCCGCCGTTTGCCCATTTGGCGCTGTTGCGTGCCGAAGCGCACAAGCCGGGGCAGGCGGAAGGCTTTCTCGATGAAGCGTGCAGCGCGGCCGAACGCTTGCTGGCCGAATTGAATCTGAGCGGCATCGAGTTGCTCGGGCCGGTGCCGGCGCCGATGGAGCGCCGAGCCGGTCGTTATCGCGCCCAGCTGTTGTTACAGGCGACCGCGCGGGCACCGCTGCACCGCTTGCTGGCGAGCTGGATGCTGGTGCTGGAGCAGATGCCGAGTGGGCGGGCGGTGCGCTGGTCGCTGGATGTTGATCCGGTGGATCTGTATTGAGCTGAAGATCGCTTTCGCGAGCAGGCTCGCTCCCACAGTGGATCAGCGCCGTACATACCTTGTGTGTCCTGCGCAAAACCTTGTGGGAGCGAGCCTGCTCGCGAAAGCGGACTTTTTGTCACCACATATCCACATCCTGCCTGCTAAGGTTGGCAAGCCCGTCTTCGCAACGGATAATGCCCAGTTTTTCCACCCGCGCATCGATGCGCCCGCCGCGCTTGCGGTCGAAAGAGAAGACCATGAAAGACACCATTCGCCAGCTGATCCAGCAAGCCCTCACCCAACTCGTCAACGAAGGTGTGTTGCCTGAAGGCCTGACGCCGGCGATCCAGGTGGAGAACGCCCGCGACAAGACCCACGGCGACTTCGCCAGCAACATCGCCATGATGCTGGCCAAGCCGGCCGGCATGAAGCCACGGGATCTGGCGGAGAAAATCATCGCCGCACTGCCCGCTGACGAGAACGTCACCAAGGCCGAAATCGCCGGCCCGGGCTTCATCAATTTTTTCCAGAACACCCAGGCACTGGCCTCGCGCCTCGACGCCGCACTGGCCGACGCCCATGTCGGCGTGCGCAAGGCCGGCCCGGCGCAGCGCACCGTGGTCGATCTGTCGGCGCCGAACCTGGCCAAAGAGATGCACGTCGGCCACTTGCGCTCGACCATCATCGGCGACGGCGTGGCCCGCGTGCTTGAGTTCCTCGGCGACGAAGTGATCCGCCAGAACCACGTCGGCGACTGGGGCACCCAGTTCGGCATGTTGATGGCGTACCTGCAGGAAAACCCGATCACCAGCGACGAATTGTCCGATCTGGAAAACTTCTACCGTGCGGCCAAGCAGCGTTTCGACGAGTCCGAAGAATTTGCCGATCGCGCCCGTGGCCTGGTGGTCAAGTTGCAGGCTGGCGATGCCGAATGCCTGGCACTGTGGACCAAGTTCAAGGACATCTCGCTGTCGCACTGCCAGAAGATCTACGAACTGCTCAACGTCAAACTGACCATGGCCGACGTGATGGGCGAAAGCGCCTACAACGACGACCTGATCAACGTGGTCAACGACCTGAAAGCAGCGGGCATGCTGGTCGAGAGCAACGGCGCCCAGTGCGTGTTCCTCGACGAGTTCAAGAACGCCGATGGCGACCCGCTGCCGGTGATCATCGTCAAGGCCGATGGCGGTTACCTGTACGCCACCACTGACCTGGCGGCCGTGCGCTACCGCAGCGGCAAGCTCAAGGCTGATCGCGCGTTGTATTTCGTCGACCAGCGCCAGGCCCTGCACTTCCAGCAGGTCTTCGCGGTGGCGCGCAAGGCCGGTTTCGTCACCCATCCGATGGAAATGGAGCACATGGGGTTCGGCACCATGAACGGCGCCGATGGGCGTCCGTTCAAGACCCGTGATGGCGGCACCGTGAAGCTGATCGACCTGCTGACCGAAGCCCAGGAACGTGCCTACAACCTGGTGAAAGAGAAGAACCCGACCCTGGCCGAAGACGAGTTGCGCAACATCGCCAAGGTCGTCGGCATCGGCGCGGTGAAATACGCCGACCTGTCCAAGCATCGCACCAGCGACTACAGCTTCAACTTCGACCTGATGCTCAATTTCGAAGGCAACACCGCGCCGTACCTGCTGTACGCCTACACCCGTGTGGCCGGTGTGTTCCGCAAACTGGGCAAGGACTTCAGCGAAGTCGACGGCCAGATCGTCCTCGAAGCGGCGCACGAGCAGGAGCTGGCGGCGAAGCTGGCGCAGTTCGGCGAAGTGCTGAACAACGTGGCTGAAAAAGGCACGCCGCACATTCTCTGCACTTACCTGTACGACGTCGCCGGCCTGTTCTCCAGCTTTTACGAGAACTGCCCGATCCTCGCCGCCGACACCCCGGCACAGATGCAGAGCCGTCTGCGTCTGGCCGCACTGACCGGTCGCACCCTCAAGCAAGGCCTGGAGCTGTTGGGTCTGGAAACTCTGGAGCGTATGTAAGTTGGCTGCCAAGAAAAAACCTGCACCCAAACGCGGCGCCAGCCGCTATCAGGCCCCGGCGAAACAACCGATTCCGGGCTGGCTGTGGATGGCCATCGGCCTGACCGTCGGCGCGTTCATCGTGTTTCTGATGAAACTGGAACCGGGCAAGGGCAGCGACACGGTCAAGCGCGAGAAGGTCGAACAGCAGCAGAAAGCGTCGAAGATCGCCGAGGCCAACAAGACCCCGCCGAGCCCGACGCAACCGGTGAAACCGAAGTACGACTTCTACACCCTGCTGCCGGAATCGGAAGTGATCGTGCCGCCGGACGCGGTGCCGGAAAAGACCCTGCCGACGCCGCAAGTGCCGGCCGTCCCGACCACGCCGGTAACCCCGGCCGAAGCGGCGAAGATCGACACCGCACGGGCACAGGCAGCTCTGGCGGGGATCACGCCGCCGCCAGCGCCACCGGTGAGCAAGGCCGCGCCAGTGACCAAGTTTTTCCTCCAGGCCGGTTCGTTCCGCAAGGAAACCGATGCCGACAAGGTTCGCGCGCAGATCATTCTGCTCGGCCAGGCCGTGTCGGTGGAGTCCGGCACGGTCAAGGATGAAACCTGGTATCGCGTGCTGGTCGGCCCGTTCAGCAACCGTGAACAACTGACCACGGCGCAGAAACAACTGGCTGGCGCCGGCTTCAGCAACCTGTTGTTACAACAACGCCAGAGCCGCTAAGGCTCTCAGAGGTCAGCTGCAACTTGCAGGTGACCTTCAAACTTTGTGGCGAGGGGATTTATCCCCGTTTGGCTGCGGAGCAGCCCTGAAACCAGCCATTGCGGTGCAGCAGGCATACCGCAAATGATGGTTTCGCGACTGCTCCGCAGCCGAACGGGGATAAATCCCCTCGCCACAGTCATCACACACACCATTCGTCTCCCATCGTCCCTGCCGGTTGAAATCCCCTCCAGCACCCCCATATGAATGGGCATAAGGCATTTTCGCCCCGCTGCGTGGAGACTCTTCCCTTGACCACCATCGTTTCAGTCCGCCGCCACGGCAAAGTCGTCATGGGCGGCGACGGCCAGGTTTCTCTCGGCAACACCGTGATGAAAGGCAACGCCAAAAAAGTCCGTCGCCTGTACCACGGCCAGGTCATCGCCGGTTTCGCCGGTGCCACCGCCGACGCCTTCACCCTGTTCGAACGTTTCGAAGGCCAGCTCGAAAAACATCAGGGTCACCTGATCCGCGCCGCCGTCGAACTCGCCAAAGAATGGCGCACCGACCGCTCCCTGAGCCGCCTCGAAGCGATGCTCGCGGTCGCCAACAAGGACGCCTCGCTGATCATCACCGGCAACGGTGACGTGGTCGAACCCGAAGATGGCCTGATCGCCATGGGTTCCGGCGGCGCCTACGCGCAAGCCGCCGCCAGCGCCCTGCTGAAAAAGACCGACTTGTCAGCGCGCGAGATCGTCGAAACCGCTCTCGGCATCGCTGGCGACATCTGCGTATTCACCAACCACACCCAGACCATTGAGGAGCAGGATCTCGCTGAGTAAGCCTGTTGCGGCCCGTGTGCCACGGCTTGTTTCTGCTTGAGGACCGTCAATTATTATGTCCATGACTCCCCGCGAAATCGTCCACGAACTCAACCGCCATATCATCGGCCAGGACGATGCCAAGCGCGCCGTCGCGATTGCCCTGCGCAACCGCTGGCGCCGCATGCAGCTGCCTGAAGAGCTGCGCGTTGAGGTGACCCCGAAGAACATCCTGATGATCGGCCCGACCGGTGTCGGTAAAACCGAGATCGCCCGTCGCCTGGCGAAACTGGCCAATGCGCCGTTCATCAAGGTCGAAGCGACCAAATTCACCGAAGTCGGTTATGTCGGCCGTGACGTCGAGTCGATCATCCGTGATCTGGCCGATGCCGCGATCAAGATGCTCCGCGAACAGGAAATGACCCGCGTACGCCACCGCGCCGAAGACGCTGCCGAGGACCGCATCCTCGACGCGTTGCTGCCGCCGGCACGCATGGGCTTCAGCAATGAAGAGGCGCAGAGTTCCGATTCCAACACGCGTCAGCTGTTCCGCAAGCGTCTGCGCGAAGGCCAGTTGGACGACAAGGAAATCGAGATCGAAGTCGCCGAAGTCTCCGGCATCGAGATCGCCACGCCGCCAGGCATGGAAGAGATGACCAACCAGCTGCAATCGCTGTTTGCCAACATGGGCAAGGGCAAGAAGAAGTCGCGCAAGCTCAAGGTCAAGGAAGCGCTGAAACTGGTGCGCGATGAAGAAGCCGGGCGTCTGGTCAACGAAGAAGAACTGAAGGCCAAGGCGCTGGAAGCGGTCGAGCAGCACGGTATCGTCTTCATCGACGAGATCGACAAGGTCGCCAAGCGCGGCAATGTCGGCGGCGCCGATGTCTCCCGTGAAGGCGTACAGCGCGACCTGCTGCCGCTGATCGAAGGCTGCACCGTCAACACCAAGCTGGGCATGGTCAAGACTGACCACATCCTGTTCATCGCCTCCGGCGCGTTCCACTTGAGCAAGCCAAGCGATCTGGTGCCGGAGCTGCAAGGTCGTCTGCCGATCCGCGTCGAGCTCAAGGCCCTGAGCCCGGAAGACTTCGAACGCATCCTCAGCGAACCGCACGCCTCGCTCACCGAGCAATACTGCGCGCTGCTGAAAACCGAAGGCCTGAACATCCAGTTCCAGCCCGAGGGCATCAAGCGTCTGGCGGAGATCGCCTGGCAGGTCAACGAGAAAACCGAGAACATCGGTGCCCGTCGCCTGCACACCCTGCTTGAGCGTCTGCTCGAAGAGGTGTCGTTCAGCGCCGGCGACCTGGCCAGCGCCCACGATGACAAGGCGATTCTGATCGACGCCGACTACGTCAACAGCCACCTCGGCGAATTGGCGCAGAACGAAGATCTGTCCCGTTATATCCTGTAAGCCATACTTACAGCGGTAGCGGACCCTGTGGGAGCGAGCCTGCTCGCGAAGAGGTCGTGTCAGGCGGTATCAATGCCGTCTGACCCGCCGCTTTCGCGAGCAGGCTCGCTCCCACATTTGAATCAGGGTCGCCCACACATCGGACGCCAGCCCATGAATCGAATCCCCACCGACATCAAACTGCACAAAGCCTCGAAAACCCTGACGCTCACTTACGCGTCCGGCGAGGAATTCACCCTGCCCGCGGAGTTTCTGCGCGTGCACTCCCCCTCCGCCGAGGTCCAGGGCCACGGCAAACCGATCCTGCAATTCGGCAAGCTCAACGTGGGTCTGAGCAAGCTGGAGCCGGCCGGCAACTATGCACTGAAACTGACCTTCGACGACGGTCACGACAGCGGCCTGTTCACTTGGGAATACCTCTATGAACTCGGCAAGCGCCAGAACGAACTCTGGGACGATTATCTTGCCGAGCTGCGCGCTGCCGGAAAATCCCGCGATCCGAACGAGTCGTTCGTCAAGCTGATGCTCTAGGCCGTGGCTCTTGCTCTTTAGAGGGCATTTTCTAACTTCATCTGTTTGAATGCTCCGCGCATATGGCCCCGGATCGGCCGCTTGCGAAAAAAATTAAACTCGGGTAACCAATGGAGCTGGCAAGTTCCCTGCAGTGCTCTACGACTGTAAAGCAGCTATGCAGAATCAACGGTCACCCGAGCAGTAGTACCCGGCATTGGCTGTGGAAGCGACAGCGTGAAACCGGGTACTCGTCTCAGGACAATGGAGCGTCGTAGATGAGTGACAAGAATAACGATGACCTGAAGTACCAAGCCTCGGAAAACACTCTGGGGCTTAACCCCGTCGTCGGGCTGCGCGGAAAGGATCTGCTGGCCTCTGCTCGAATGGTGCTGAAACAGGCCATCAGACAACCGATTCACAGCGTCAGGCACGTGACCCATTTCGGCCTCGAGCTGAAGAACGTGCTGCTGGGTAAGTCCGCGCTGCAACCGGCCGGTGACGACCGCCGTTTCGCCGACCCGGCGTGGAGCCAGAACCCGCTGTACAAACGTTATCTGCAAACCTACCTGGCCTGGCGCAAGGAACTGCATGCCTGGATCGATGACAGCAGCCTGCCCCCCAAGGACATCGCTCGCGGCCATTTCGTCATCAACCTGATGACCGAAGCCATGGCGCCGACCAACACGGCGGCCAACCCGGCGGCGGTCAAACGCTTCTTCGAAACCGGCGGCAAAAGCCTGCTCGATGGCCTCTCGCATCTGGCCAAGGATCTGGTGCACAACGGCGGCATGCCGAGCCAGGTCAACATGGGCGCGTTCGAGGTCGGCAAGAGCCTGGGCGTCACCGAAGGTGCTGTGGTGTTCCGCAATGATGTGCTGGAGCTGATCCAGTACCGGCCGATCACCGAGCAGGTCCACGAACGCCCGCTGCTGGTAGTGCCGCCGCAGATCAACAAGTTCTACGTCTTCGACTTGAGCCCGGACAAGAGCCTGGCGCGCTTCTGCCTGCGCAACAACGTGCCGACCTTCATCATCAGCTGGCGCAACCCGACCAAGGCCCAGCGCGAGTGGGGCCTGTCTACCTACATCGAAGCGCTGAAAGAAGCCGTCGATGTGGTCACGGCGATCACCGGCAGCAAAGATGTGAACATGCTCGGCGCCTGCTCCGGCGGCATCACCTGCACCGCCCTGCTCGGCCACTACGCCGCCCTCGGCGAGAACAAGGTCAACGCCCTCACCCTGCTGGTCAGCGTGCTCGACACCACCCTGGACAGCGACGTCGCCCTGTTCGTCGATGAGCAGACTCTGGAGACCGCCAAGCGCCACTCCTACCAGGCCGGCGTGCTCGAAGGCAAAGACATGGCCAAGGTCTTCGCCTGGATGCGCCCCAACGATCTGATCTGGAACTACTGGGTCAACAACTACCTGCTCGGCAATGAGCCGCCAGTGTTCGACATTCTGTTCTGGAACAACGACACCACCCGCCTGCCCGCTGCGTTCCACGGCGACCTGATCGAGATGTTCAAAAACAATCCACTGATCCGCCCCAATGCACTGGAAGTGTGCGGCACGCCGATCGACCTCAAGCAGGTCACCGCCGACATCTTCTCGCTGGCCGGCACCAACGATCACATCACGCCGTGGAAGTCCTGCTACAAGTCGGCGCAACTGTTCGGCGGTAAAGTTGAATTCGTGCTGTCGAGCAGCGGCCATATCCAAAGCATCCTCAACCCGCCGGGCAATCCGAAATCGCGTTACATGACCAGCGAAGAGATGGCGGCGACTGCCGATGACTGGCAGGAAAACTCGACCAAGCACACCGATTCCTGGTGGCTGTACTGGCAGGCATGGCTGGCCGAGCGCTCGGGCAACCTGAAAAAGGCCCCGACGAAATTGGGCAACAAAGCGTACCCGGCAGGCGAGGCTTCGCCGGGCACTTATGTTCACGAGCGGTAACTGACACCACCCATTGTGGGAGAGGGCCTTGTGGCGAGGGGATTTATCCCCGTTGGGTTGCGAAGCGACCCCGAATCCTGAAACCGTGATTTGTCAGACGCACCGCGGCTACTCGATTCACGACTGCTTCGCAGCCGAACGGGGATAAATCCCCTCACCACAAGGTCCGCTCCTACAGGAATACGGGTGGACTTGAAATCTACAGGGCCTCACGCATGCCGCAACCGTTCATATTCCGCACCGTCGATCTGGATGGCCAGACCCTCCGCACGGCGGTGCGTCCCGGCAAGCCTCATTTGACGCCTCTGCTGATTTTCAACGGCATCGGCGCCAACCTGGAGCTGGTGTTCCCGTTTGTCGCGGCGCTCGACCCGGATCTGGAAGTGATCGCCTTCGACGTGCCAGGGGTCGGCGGCTCGTCGACGCCGAACCGGCCGTATCGCTTCCCCGGCCTGGCCAAACTGACGGCGCGGATGCTCGACTATCTCGACTACGGTAAGGTCAATGTGATCGGCGTGTCGTGGGGCGGCGCCCTGGCGCAGCAGTTTGCCTACGACTACCCCGAGCGCTGCAAGAAACTGGTACTGGCGGCGACCGCGGCCGGTGCGGTGATGGTCCCCGGCAAACCGAAAGTGCTGTGGATGATGGCCAGCCCGCGCCGCTACATTCAGCCATCCCATGTGATCCGCATCGCGCCGATGATCTACGGCGGCTCGTTCCGCCGCGATCCGACGCTGGCGGCCAGCCATGCGGCGAAAGTGCGCTCGGCGGGCAAGCTCGGTTACTACTGGCAGCTGTTCGCCGGCCTCGGCTGGACCAGCATCCACTGGCTGCACAAGATCCATCAGCCGACGCTGGTGCTGGCCGGCGATGACGACCCACTGATTCCGCTGATCAACATGCGCATGCTCGCCTGGCGCATTCCCAACGCGCAGTTGCACATCATCGATGACGGCCATCTGTTCCTGATCACTCGCGCCGAAGCGGTGGCGCCGATCATCATGAAGTTTCTCGAAGAGGAGCGTCTGCGCGCAGTCATGCACCCGCATCCGACCCCGCTCGGCGGCTGATCGCGGCGGCCTGCTTTATGCAGCACTTTCCAAATCAAGCGCGCGGCAGGACGCCGCGCAGGCAGCAACCGGTAACAGCGTCTATGGTGTTCTGGTTCGGTGAGTGTGTTTTTGCCCTGAAGACGAAGGAGTGTTGAGTCATGCGCGAAAAACCAGCGACGGGCGTGGTGCCCAGCCCCGCCGTGTTTATCAACGCCCAAAGTGCGATCGCCGGTCTGCGTGGCAGGGATCTGCTGTCGACACTGCGCAGCGTCGCCGCCCACGGCTTGCGCAATCCGTTGCACAGCGCCAGGCACGCGCTGAAGCTTGGCGGGCAGTTGGGGCGCGTGCTGCTCGGCGAAACCCTGCACCCGACCAATCCGCAAGACAGCCGCTTCGCCGATCCGGCGTGGAGCCTCAACCCGTTCTACCGGCGCAGCCTGCAGGCGTATCTGGCCTGGCAGAAACAGGTCAAGAGCTGGATCGATGAAGGCGACATGAGCCCTGAAGATCGTGCCCGTGCGCACTTCGCTTTCACTCTGCTCAATGACGCCGTAGCGCCCTCCAACACCCTGCTCAATCCGCTGGCGGTCAAGGAGCTGTTCAATTCCGGCGGGCAGAGTCTGGTGCGTGGCCTGAGCCATCTGTTCGATGATCTGTTGCACAACGACGGCCTGCCACGGCAAGTGACCAAGCAGGCGTTCGAGGTCGGCAAAACCGTAGCGACCACCACTGGGGCTGTGGTGTTTCGCAATGAAATGTTCGAGTTGATCCAGTACAAATCGATGAGCGAAAAGCAGTACGCCAAGCCCTTGCTGGTGGTGCCGCCGCAAATCAACAAGTACTACATCTTCGATCTGAGCCCGCAGAACAGCTTCGTCCAGTACGCCCTGAAAAACAGCCTGCAGACCTTCATGATCAGCTGGCGCAACCCTGATGTGCGCCATCGCGAGTGGGGCCTGTCGAGTTACGTCGAAGCGGTCGAAGAAGCGATGAACATCTGCCGGGCGATTACCGGCGCGCGTGAAGTGAACCTGATGGGCGCCTGCGCCGGCGGCCTGACCATTGCCGCCCTGCAAGGGCATTTGCAGGCCAAACGGCAACTGCGCCGGGTCGCCAGCGCGACTTACCTGGTCAGTCTGCTCGACAGCCAGATCGAAACCCCGGCGACGCTGTTCGCCGACGAGCAAACACTGGAAGCGGCCAAACGTCGCTCGTACCAGCGAGGCGTGCTCGACGGTCGCGACATGGCCAAGGTCTTCGCCTGGATGCGCCCCAACGATTTGATCTGGAGCTATTTCGTCAACAACTACCTGCTGGGCAAGGAGCCGCCAGCCTTCGACATCCTCTACTGGAACAACGACAACACGCGCCTGCCGGCGGCGCTGCACGGCGATCTGCTGGACTTCTTCAAGCACAACCCGCTGATCCACGCTGGCGGTCTCGAGGTGTGCGGTACGCCGATCGATCTGCAGAAGGTCAATGTCGACAGCTTCAGCGTCGCCGGCATGAACGACCACATCACGCCGTGGGACGCGGTGTATCGCTCGACCCTGCTGCTCGGTGGCGAACGACGTTTCGTGCTGTCCAACAGCGGCCACGTGCAGAGCATCCTCAACCCGCCGAGCAACCCGAAAGCTGCCTACGTCGAGAACGCCAAACTGAGCAGCGACCCGCGTGCCTGGTACTACGATGCCAAACACGTCGACGGCAGCTGGTGGCCGCAGTGGCTGGAATGGGTCGCCCAACGCTCCGGCGCTCTGAATGAGACTCGCACCACCCTCGGCAATCCGAACTATCCACCGATGGAAGCAGCACCTGGCACCTATGTGCATGTGCGCTGACGCTCAACCGAAATTTTCTAAGAAGACTGGATGAAAACCCGCGACCGGATCCTCGAATGTGCGCTGCAACTGTTCAACGAAAAGGGTGAACCGAACGTTTCCACCATGGAGGTGGCCAACGAAATGGGGATCAGCCCGGGCAATCTCTACTACCACTTCCACGGTAAGGAACCGCTGATTCTCGGCCTGTTCGAACGCTTCCAGCACGAGCTCGCGCCCCTGCTCGACCCACCGCCGGACGTTGAACTGGCGCCGGAGGATTACTGGCTGTTTCTGCATTTGATCGTCGAGCGCCTGGCGCAATACCGGTTCCTGTTCCAGGACCTGTCGAACCTCGCCGGGCGCTTGCCGAAACTGGCCAAGGGGATTCGCAATCTGCTCAATGCGCTGAAGCGGACGCTGGCGTCGTTGCTGGCGCGATTGAAGGCTTCGGGGCAACTGGTCAGCGATACCCAGGCATTGGGGCAACTGGTGGAGCAGGTGACCATGACGTTGCTGTTCTCGCTGGATTACCAGCGGATTCTTGATCGTGAGGGAGAGGTTCGGTTGGTGGTTTATCAGATCATGATGCTGGTGGCGCCGCATTTGCTGCCGCCGGTGAAGGTGGCGACAGAGCGGATGGCCTTGCAATACCTTGAGGATCACGACTGACCCGAAAAGCCCCTCACCCTAACCCTCTCCCGGAGGGAGAGGGGACTGATTGGGGGATGTTCGCGAGCTACGCCGACCTGAGCGAGCTTCTTTGAATCGATAATCGACTCGATTTGTTCAGGTCGACGTATGACGCAGGACACCTCGGTCGGCTCCCTCTCCTTGGGGAGAGGGCTGGGGTGAGGGGCCGCTTGGAATGCACAAACAAAAACGCCCGACCCTCACAGGCCGGGCGTTTTTGATTTGCCCTGAAATCAGGACTGACTGGATGGCGTCGACGGTGTCGATGCTGCAGTCGGAGTAGCGGCTGCCGTAGGTGCCGCAGCGGAGTTTGCCGCGTTGGCCGGAGCTGTTGGAGCAGTCGATGGTGCGGCGGCCGGTTTCGGCGCAGCGGCTTTCGGCGCGGCCGGTTTTTTCACTGCTGGCTTTTTCGCCGCAGCCGGTTTGGCCGCAGGCTTCGCAGCGGGTTTGGCGGCAGCAGTTTTCGCTGCTGGCTTGGCCGCTGGTTTCGCTGCAGCTTTAGCCGCAGGTTTTGCTGCTGCTTTGGTTGCCGGTTTGGCAGCGGCCTTGGCGGCAACCGGTTTGGCTGCCGCTTTGGCCGCAGGCTTGGCGGCCGCAGTTTTGGTCGCAGCTTTCGCAGCCGGTTTTGCTGCCGCTTTGGTCAGTGGCTTGGCTGCGGTTTTCGCCGCAGGTTTGGCCGCTGCAGTTTTACTGGCAGGTTTCGCCGCAGCGGTTTTCGCCGCCACAGGCTGAGCTTTCAGACCGGTGAGTTTTTCAATCTGCCTGGTCAGCGTATCGACCTTGGCGTTGAGCGCCTTGACCTCATTGCGGCTCGGCACACCCAGGCGCGAAATCGCGCTGTTCAGGCGCTTGTCGAAAGCCCCTTCCAGCTCGTCCCACTTGCCCAGTGCGCGATCTTTCACGCCGCTGATACGCGACTTGGCCGAGGAGGTCGAGTCCTCGACTTTCTTGCCGACGGCAGTCTTGGTGAGCTTCTCGGCTTTCTCGCCGTCTTTGACCAATGCATCGAAGAGTTTGCTGCCGTCAGTGTCGATCTTCGAGTACACGCCTAAACCAGCCAGCCAGATTTTGCGGGAGTAGGACTCGACCTTCCCGACCCACGAGCTGCTTTCTTTATCGGTGTTCTTTTTGCCAGCCATCCCGTTCTCCTTAAGATTTTCGCGCGACGCGTTCGAGCAATGCCGTCAGCTCATCGAGCTTAGCAGAGAGTGCCTCAACGTCATGTTTAGACGGAATGCCGATCCGATTCAAGGCGCTGGCCACACGGTTGTCGAAGGCCTTCTCGACCTTGTCGAGCTGAACTTCAACGCGACCCTTGAACGAGCTGACCTGAGTGGCCGCGTCATCGATCTCGGCGTTGGCCGCATGGAGTTTTTCGCTGACGGCTTTTTTGCCTTTCTTTTCAACAGTTTGACCGGCGGCTACGAGCTCTTGAAAGTACTCGCTGCCCTCTTGGCCGACCTTGGTGTAGGCGCCCAGGCCTGCCAGCCAGATCTTGCGGGCATAGGATTTGACGTCGCTCAGGGTAGAAGTCGGAGCGTCGATTTTTTTCTTCAAAATGACTTTGGCCATGGTGCACCTCACGCGCAGAAGGTTTGAGGAACTGCCGGACGAGTGTCGGGCTCAGGCACAAAGTAGGGAGAAAAATTAGAAAGGGCACCCTAACCAGCGGGAGCATCACAAAACAAATGTGGGAGCGAGCCTGCTCGCGAATGCGTCATATCAGCCAACATTTCAGTCAACTGATACACCGCTTTCGCGAGCAGGCTCGCTCCCACAGGGGATTGGATTTCAATCTGAAAATCAGGCCAGGGCTTTGTCGAGGGCTTTCTCGATCTCGGCTTTGATCATGCCGCTCATGGCCGACATCATCAGGCCCAGTTCGACGTCGACCCTGATCGAATCGTCCGCCACATGCACCTCGCCTTTCACGCCCGAGCGCTTGAGGTTCAGGGTGTCGCCTGACCATTGCGGCTCCAGGCCGTATTGTTCATTGAGCTTTGCGGCCAGTTTGTCGGCCTTTTCGCGGGCGGCGTCCTTGCCCAGGGTATGGGCGCGCTCAACACTGATTTTGGCCATGGAATGACTCCTGATGATTGAATGGCTGACGTTGAATCTTGACCGCATCTGCGGCAAATCGTCCCGAAGGTTGCCCATCTTACCTTTAGCCATTCCAAGACAAAGCATGGCTTGGGGATTAGAATGTCGCGCATTCTCTTTTGGTGACAGCGATATGACTGATCAGCGCAAAGGCAGCGATGCCGAACCCACCACTCACTTCGGCTTCAAAAACGTTCCGGAAAGCCAGAAAGCGGAAAAAGTCGCTGAGGTTTTCCATTCCGTAGCCGCTAAATACGACCTGATGAACGACCTTCTGTCGGGCGGCATGCACCGTCTGTGGAAGCGTTTCGCGATCGAGCTTTCCGGCGTGCGCAGCGGCAACCGCGTACTCGACATCGCTGGTGGCACCGGCGACCTGACCCGCAAGTTCTCGAACCTCGTCGGCCCGACCGGCCAGGTCGTGCTGGCCGACATCAACGAGTCGATGCTCAAGGTCGGCCGTGATCGTCTGCTCGATCTGGGCGTTGCCGGCAACGTCGAATTCGTCCAGGCCGACGCGGAAAAACTGCCATTCCCGGACAACCATTTCGACTGCGTGACCATCGCCTTCGGCCTGCGCAACGTGACGCACAAAGAGGACGCGTTGCGTTCGATGCTGCGCGTGCTCAAGCCCGGCGGCCGCCTGCTGGTGCTGGAATTCTCCAAGCCGACCAACGCGCTGATGTCCAAAGCCTACGACGCCTACTCGTTCGCCTTCATGCCGCTGATGGGCAAGCTGATCACCAATGACTCGGAAAGCTATCGCTACCTGGCCGAATCGATCCGCATGCACCCGAATCAGGAAACCCTGAAGTCGATGATGGTCGAGGCCGGTTTCGACCGCGTGACCTATCACAACATGACCGCAGGCATCGTCGCCCTGCACCGCGGCATCAAACCCTGATGTTGCTCACCGGGCTGCTCGCCAGCGTCGAACTCGGCCTCAACCGGGTGCTGCGTCTCGACAGCACGGCGCTGCCGCGCCTGGCGCATCTGACCGGCAAGGTGATTGCCGTCGACTGCCGCAGCCCGGCGCTGCAACTGTTCATCCTGCCCAGCGACGAAGGCTTGATGCTGGCTTCGCAGTGGGCAGCGGATGTCGATTGCACGTTGCGCGCACCGGCATCGAGCCTGGTGAAACTGGCCCTGAGCAAGGACAAGACCGCCGTGCTGCACGCCCCGGAAGTCGAGCTCGATGGCGACAGCGGTGTGTTGCTGGAGCTGGCCGGCGTGCTGCAAAACCTCGAGCTGGACTGGGAGTACGAACTCTCGCGCTGGCTCGGTCCGGTCGCCACGCAATTGCTCGGCGGCCATCTGCGCAGCCGCGCGCGCTGGTATCAACAAGGATTTGCCAGCCTCAACCAGAATCTTGCCGAATACCTCGCCGAAGAATCACGCACCCTTGTCGGGCAGCGTGAAGCCGAAGCGCGATTCAGCGAACTGGACCGGATCAAACTCGATCTGGAACGACTCGAGGCGCGTTTCGAGCGCCTTTCCCGATCCCTCGACCCAAGCGATAACGCATGAAGCTGCTTGCCGTCCGCCGTCTGTTGCGCATCCAGCGCGTCGTGATCCGCTACCGCCTCGATGACCTGCTGTTCGATCTGCCGCTGCCCTGGTTCCTTCTGGCCGTGCGCTTTTTGCTGCCGTGGCGCTGGCTGCCGCGCAAGCCGCTGGAGCTCAACCGTGGCGCGCGCTTGCGTCTGGCGTTGCAGGATCTGGGGCCGATCTTCATCAAGTTCGGGCAGATTCTTTCGACCCGCCGCGACTTGCTGCCGGAAGACATCGCCGATGAGCTGATGCTGCTGCAGGACCGCGTGCCGCCGTTCGACTCGCAGCTGTCGATCAAGCTGATCGAAGAACAGCTGGGCAAGAAAATCAGCGAAGTGTTCAGCCGTTTCGACGTCGCCCCCCTGGCCTCGGCCTCGGTAGCGCAGGTGCATGCGGCGCAGCTCAAAAGCGGCGAAGAAGTCGTGGTCAAGGTCATTCGCCCAGGCCTGAAACCGATCATCGCGCAGGATCTGGCATGGCTGTTCATCCTCGCCCGCGCGGCGGAAAAATTCTCCGCTGACGCGCGCCTGCTGCACCCGGTCGACGTGGTGCAGGATTACGAAAAGACCATTTACGACGAACTCGATCTGTTGCGCGAGGCGGCCAACGCCAGCCAGTTGCGCCGCAACTTCGAAGGCTCGCAGTTGCTTTATGTACCGCAAGTCTATTGGGACTGGTGCCGGCCGAAAGTGCTGGTCATGGAGCGCATTTACGGCATTCAGGTCACCGATCTGGCGACCCTCGCTGACCAGCGCACCGACATGAAAATGCTCGCCGAGCGTGGCGTGGAGATTTTCTTCACTCAAGTGTTCCGCGACAGCTTCTTCCACGCCGACATGCACCCGGGCAACATTTTCGTCAGCACCGTCAATCCGTGGAGCCCGCAATACATCGCGATCGACTGCGGCATCGTCGGCAGCCTGACCCCGGAAGACCAGGACTATCTGGCGCGCAACCTGTTCGCCTTCTTCAAGCGTGACTACCGTCGTGTGGCGCAACTGCACATCGACTCGGGCTGGGTGCCGGCGGAAACCAAACTCAACGAATTCGAAGCGGCGATCCGTACGGTGTGCGAACCGATCTTCGAAAAACCGTTAAAAGATATTTCATTTGGCCAGGTGCTGATGCGCCTGTTCCAGACCGCACGCCGCTTCAACATGGAAGTGCAGCCGCAACTGGTGCTGTTGCAGAAGACCTTGCTGAACATCGAAGGCCTCGGTCGTCAGTTGTATCCGGATCTGGATCTGTGGAACACCGCGCAGCCGTTTCTCGAGCGCTGGATGCGCGAACGCGTCAGCCCGAAAGCCTTGCTGGGCAACGTGCAGAGCCAGCTGGAGCAGATTCCGCACCTGTCGAACATGGCCCGCGATCTGCTCGAACGCATGTCGCAACCCCACGCCAAAGACCCTCCGCCGCCGTGGCACAAACGCAAGGACGACTGGTTCCTGCGCCTGCTCGGCTGCGCGCATCTGGCCGGCGGCGCGATCCTCGCAGCGGGTGGTCCGTTGACCGAGTGGGCGCACTGGCCCGCCGGAATCATGATCGCGGTCGGTTTGTATCTGGTCGTTCGCCGATAGCACGATTGAGCTGCAAGTTATAAGCTGCCAGCTTCAAGCTTGACGCTACAGGCACGCCGCAACGTGCGTTTACTTGCAGCTCGAAGCTCATGGCTTGCTGCTGCTTTTCGAGATTTGACGATGAAAAACTGGCTGGACGAGATCAAGTGGGATGCTGACGGCCTGGTGCCGGCGATTGCCCAGGATCACAAGACCGGGCGCGTATTGATGATGGCCTGGATGAACCGCGAAGCGCTGGAACTGACCGCTGCGGAGAATCGTGCAATCTACTGGTCACGTTCCCGTGGCAAGCTGTGGCGCAAGGGCGAAGAGTCCGGCCATGTGCAGACCCTGCATGAAATGCGTCTGGACTGTGACGCCGACGTGATCATCCTGATGGTTGAACAGATCGGCGACATCGCCTGCCACACCGGCCGTCAAAGCTGCTTTTACCGGGTCTTCGAAAACGGCGACTGGAAAACGGTCGACCCGGTACTGAAAGACCCGCACGCTATCTATTCCGCAGGACACACACATGAGTGACACCCTGACCCGCCTCGCTCAGGTACTTGAAGAGCGCAAAGGCGCAGCCGCCGACAGTTCGTATGTCGCCAGCCTGTATCACAAGGGGCTGAACAAGATTCTGGAGAAAGTCGGCGAAGAGTCGGTCGAAACCATTATTGCCGCCAAGGATGCCGCGATCAGCGGCGATTGCAGTGATGTGATCTACGAGACCGCCGACCTGTGGTTCCACAGCATGGTCATGCTCGCCCAACTGGGGCAGCATCCGCAGGCCGTGCTGGATGAACTGGACCGTCGCTTCGGCTTGTCCGGACACGTCGAGAAAGCCTCGCGTCCGTCCGCCTGAACAACTTTTAGAGAGGAATCGCCACATGGGCATTTTTGACTGGAAACACTGGGTCGTCATTCTGATTGTCGTGGTGCTGGTGTTCGGTACCAAAAAACTGAAAAACCTCGGCACCGACGTTGGCGAATCGATCAAGGGCTTTCGCAAAGCCATGAACGACGACGAAAAACCGGCCGAGCCGAGCGTGACCCCGCCGGCCCAGCCTGTGCCACCGGTGCAGCCGCAAACCACCGCTCAGGCCAACCCGCCGCACACCATCGATGTGCAGGCGCAGAAAGTCGAAGAGCCGATCCGCAAAGACGTGTGAGCACTGACTAATGTTTGGTATCAGCTTCTCTGAACTGCTGCTCGTCGGCCTCGTCGCCCTGCTGGTGCTCGGCCCCGAGCGTCTGCCGGGCGCGGCGCGCACCGCCGGTCTGTGGGTCGGCCGCCTGAAGCGCAGCTTCAACGCGATCAAACAGGAAGTTGAACGTGAAATCGGTGCCGACGAGATCCGTCGGCAACTGCACAACGAACATATTCTGTCGCTGGAGCAAGAGGCGCGGAAGATCTTCAATCCGAACCAGCAGGAGCCGACGCCGGTCGAGCCTGTGGGCGAGCAGACGATTCACAGCGCTGCCGCTCCGACTCCTGCACCTGTTGTAACACCGCCAGGACCGGCGCCGGTTACCACAGACACATCGGTTGAACACGTAGCGCCCTCCGCCGCGCCGACTACACCAGCGCCTCAAGACCCTACACTGCCGCCGCGAGCCCCATGAGCGATCTTCCGGAAAACGACCAGCACATGCCGCTGGTATCGCACCTCACCGAGTTGCGCACCCGCCTGCTGCGTTGCGTGGCGGCGATCTTCATCATCTTTGCCGGGCTGTTCGCGTTCACCCAGCAGATCTACACCTTCGTCTCGACGCCGCTGCGCCAGTACCTGCCGGTCGGCGCGACGATGATCGCCACAGACGTGTCGTCGCCGTTCCTGACGCCGCTGAAACTGACGATGATGGTTTCGCTGTTTCTTGCGATTCCGGTGATCCTGCATCAGATCTGGGGCTTTATCGCTCCGGGCCTGTACAAGCATGAAAAACGCGTCGCGGTACCGCTGCTGATCTCCAGCATCCTGCTGTTCTACATCGGCATGGCGTTCGCCTATTACTTCGTCTTTCCATTGATCTTCAAATTCTTCGCCGCTGCCACCCCGGCCGGCGTGGAAATGATGACCGACATCGCCAGCTACCTCGATTTCGTCATGACGCTGTTCTTCGCTTTCGGCGTGGCGTTCGAGATTCCGGTGGCCGTGGTCCTGCTGGTGTGGATCGGCGTGGTCGACGTCAAATACCTGAAGAAGATCCGCCCGTACGTGATCATCGGCTGCTTCGTGGTCGGCATGATCCTGACCCCGCCGGACATCTTCTCGCAGACCCTGCTGGCTGTGCCGATGTGGATGCTGTTCGAGATCGGCATCCTCTTCGGCGCGCTGGTCAGCAAGCGCGAACGCCCGGACGAAACGCCGGCCGACGACCACAACGACCAGCCGCCAGCGACCCAGGCATGAACCTGCTGCTGCTCGAAGAGGCCGACTTCATTGCGGCCGACCGCGTGGTCCTGCGCGACCGGCGCCTGACCCACATGCAGGAAGTTCATCGCTCGGAAGTCGGCGACAGCCTGCGCGTCGGGCGCATCAACGGACTGATGGGTTCGGCTGAGCTGCTGCGTCTGGAAGCGGGCGAAGCAGAGTTGCGTGTCAGCCTTGATCAGCCACCGCCGGCCAAGCTGCCGCTGACCCTGGTGCTGGCCCTGCCCCGGCCGAAAATGCTGCGCCGCGTGTTCCAGACCGTCGCGACCATGGGTGTGGCCAAGGTGATTCTGGTCAACAGCTATCGCGTCGAAAAAAGCTTCTGGCAGACGCCGTTTCTGGAGCCGGAAGCGATTCGTGAGCAGTTGATCCTCGGGCTCGAACAGGCTCGCGATACGGTATTGCCGGAGATCGTCATCGAAAAGCGCTTCAAGCCTTTCGTTGAGGATCGGCTGCCGGCGATCAGCGCGGGCACCCTCGGCCTGGTCGGGCACCCCGGCCACTTCCCGCCCTGCCCGCGCGCCCTGAACGAACCGGTGACCCTGGCCATTGGCCCCGAGGGTGGCTGGATTCCCTACGAAATCGATCTGCTGGCCAAATCCGGCCTGCAACCGGTGCAATTGGGCGAGCGCATCCTGCGCGTCGAAACCGCCGTCACCGCCCTGCTCGCACGCCTGTTCTAGCGCGACACCGATCCTGTGTAGGAGCTGCCGAAGGCTGCGATCTTGATGTTGTTTTAAAAGCAAGATCAAAGGATCGCAGCCTCGTTGCACTCGTCAGCTCCTACAAGCCCCTACAGTCGCAGACAAGTGGCGTTACAGATTGCCACCACCCAGCCGATACAGCCCCTATAAGTCCAATTAAGTGGTCCGAAGGGAGTGGTCGCATGTACCGTTGGTTAGCCGAGAGTCTTGGAAACGTCAGCGTCAAACGCAAGCTGGGCATCGGTTTCGGCCTGGTGCTGTTGCTGACGCTGTTGATCACGTTCACCGGCTGGACCGGCATGAGCGGCATCATCAGCCGTGGCGACAAGCTCGGCTTCATTTCCAGCCTCAATGAGCTGACCAAAGACCTGCGCCTGGCGCGCATGGACTACGACATGCGTCGTGGTGAACAGGGTCCGGGCGCGGTCAATGAATTGCTCAGCAAACTCGAAAGCGGTTTGCAATCGGCACGCGGCATGATCGAGCAGCCGTCGGATGTGGCAATGGTCGATCAACAGCTTGCTGCGGTCGCCGAATACAAACGCGCTTTCGGCGAAATGACCCAGGCCACCGTGCACCGTGAAGATGCGCGCAGCAAGCTTGGCGCCAACGCTGACAATGCTGTGGCCAAGGTCGGCGAAGTCGAAAGTGCGCTGCTGCAAGGCGACAGCGTTGCGCAGTACAACGCTGTCATCGAGCTGAGCAAACTGTTGCAGCAGGCGCGCTATCAGGTGCGCGGCTACACCTACAGCGGCAAGGCCGATGCCGAGCAACCGGCGCTGACCGCCATCGACAACGCCTTGAAGAACCTCGAAAGCCTGCCGACCCGCGTGCCAGAGCAGCACATCGCCAACCTGCAGCAAGCCACCGATTCGCTCAAGGCTTACCGCGCCGCCGTCGCTCAGTTCCGCGATTCGCAGGTCAAGAACGCCGCCGCACTGGCCAACATGTCGGCTCAGGGCGACATCCTGATCGCGGCCAGCAAGAAGCTCACCGAATCGCAAACCGTGGTGCGCGACACCGATGCCGCCCATGCCAAGAACATGCTGCTGATCGCCACTGCGCTGGCGCTGGCCTTCGGTCTGATTGCCGCTTGGGCGATCACCCGACAAATCATCATTCCGCTGACCCAGACTCTGAAAGTGGCCGAGCGCGTGGCCGCCGGTGACCTGACCCACAACCTGGTTTCCCTGCGTCGCGATGAGCTCGGGCAATTGCAGCGCTCGATGCAAAGCATGACCCAAGGCCTGCGCGAGTTGATCGGTGGCATCAGCGACGGCGTCACGCAGATCGCCAGCGCCGCTGAAGAACTTTCGGCGGTGACCGAGCAGACCAGCGCCGGGGTCAACAATCAGAAGGTGGAGACCGATCAGGTCGCCACCGCCATGAACGAGATGGCCGCCACCGTGCAGGAAGTCGCACGCAATGCTGAAGAAGCCTCAGAGGCCGCTGTCGCCGCTGACCAACAGGCCCGTGAAGGCGACAAGGTCGTCGGCGAAGCCATCGCGCAGATCGAGCGTCTGGCAATCGAGGTGGGTCACTCCACTGAAGCCATGGGCGAGCTCAAGCGTGAAAGCGACAAGATCGGCAGCGTCCTCGACGTGATCAAGTCTGTCGCCCAACAAACCAACCTGTTGGCCCTCAACGCTGCCATCGAAGCGGCCCGTGCCGGGGAAGCCGGACGTGGTTTCGCCGTGGTTGCCGACGAAGTGCGCAGCCTCGCCCAGCGCACCCAGAAGTCCACCGAAGAGATCGAAGAGCTGATCGTCGGCCTGCAAAACGGCACTCAGCAAGTGGCGACGATCATGGACAACAGCCGCAGCCTCACCGACAGCAGCGTCGAACTGACCCGGCGTGCCGGTGGCTCACTGGAGAGCATCACCCGCACCGTCTCGGCGATCCAGGCGATGAACCAGCAGATCGCCGCCGCTGCCGAGCAGCAGAGCGCCGTGGCCGAAGAGATCAACCGCAGCGTGCTGAACGTGCGCGATGTGTCGGATCAGACCTCGGCGGCGAGTGAAGAGACCGCTGCGTCCAGTGTTGAACTGGCGCGGTTGGGCACGCATCTGCAGATGCTGGTAGGCCGTTTCAAAGTCTGAGTTGATGCACAACCCCGATTCGCCTGTAACCGAGGTGATGCCATTCGCGAGCAGGCTCGCTCCCACAGGGAAACGCATTCCAAGGTGGGAGCGAGCCTGCTCGCGAAGGCAGCGGCGCGGTTTGCGCGTCGTAGTTAACGGGCGCGCCAATTCGGCGACGGATGCTTTGCACTGGTTTTAGGTTTGATCGGTGTTTGTTCGCAGCTCAACAGCGGACATAAAAAAACCCCGCTGAATCAGCGGGGTTCTTTTATCAGGCCGGCTGAGCCTGCAGGCTCACCGGTCGCAGCGGCAGCAACGGCGCATGCGGATCGGCTTTCACCGAAGCGCGCCAAGCATCGAGCCACTCGGCAAGCCCTTCGGCCCAGACCTGCTCGTGCAGGCGTGCCAGTGCGACAGGGTCGCTGAGCAGTTGCAGACGATCATGGTTGTTCAGCCCGGCCGGGCCGACCTTGATCGCGTGACGCACACGTTCCTGACGCAGCCACTCGATCGGCTCGGCCTGGCCGTGACGCGAGGTCGCCAGCGAGCACGCCAGGGCGTTCTGCTGTGGATCGACCACGGCGCGGACGAAGCCGTCGTTGAGGGCGTGATAGCGGTTTTCGTGGGTGTACTGATCGGTTGCCAGCAAGGCCTGTGGCGGATTGTATTCCTCAGGGATGAGGAACAGGCTCTCGTCACGGGTCTTCAGACCAAGGCCGACACGGCTGGAGATCACCGAGACCGGGATCGACAGCATCAGCGAACCGACGATCGGCACCAGCCACCAGAGGAAGCTCGGGTTCAACCAGATCACCAGCAGCGCCCACAAGAAGCCCAGCAACGTCTGCGGACCGTGGCGCTTGACCGCTTCGCTCCATGGCGTCGAGTCGTCGTCACGCTGCGGCGAGTTCCAGGTCGCGGCCCAACCGAGGAACGCGGCGAGGACGAAGCGGGTGTGGAAAATCATCCGCACCGGCGCCAGCAGCATGGAGAACAGCATCTCCAGGAGCATCGACAGAGTCACCTTGAACTTGCCGCCGAACTCTTTCGCGCCCTTGGCCCAGATCAGGATGATGCTCAACAGCTTCGGCAGGAACAGCAGCACGATGGTCGTCGAGAACAGCGCGATGGCCTTGTCCGGGTGCCATTGTGGCCACAGCGGATAGAGCTGGCGCGGTTCGAGGAAGTACTGCGGCTCCATCAGCGTGTTCACCGCCAGCAGCGCGGTCGACAACACCAGGAAGAAGAACCACAACGGCGCCGACAGGTAGGACATCACGCCGGTCAGGAACACCGCGCGGTGCACCGGGTGCATGCCCTTGACCAGGAACAGGCGGAAGTTCATCAGATTGCCGTGGCACCAGCGACGGTCACGCTTGAGTTCGTCGAGCAGGTTCGGCGGCAACTCTTCGTAACTGCCCGGCAGGTCGTAGGCAATCCACACGCCCCAGCCGGCACGGCGCATCAGCGCAGCTTCGACGAAGTCGTGGGACAGGATCGCACCGGAGAACGCTCCTTTACCCGGCAACGGCGCCAGAGCGCAGTGGTCGATGAACGGCTTCATGCGGATGATCGCGTTGTGACCCCAGTAGTGCGATTCACCCAACTGCCAGAAGTGCAGACCGGCGGTAAACAGCGGGCCGTACACGCGGGTGGCGAACTGCTGCATGCGCGCATACAGGGTGTCCATGCCCGACGCACGCGGCGCGGTCTGGATGATCCCGGCGTCCGGCGTGGCTTCCATCAAGCGCACCAGACTGGTCAGGCACTCACCGCTCATCACCGAGTCGGCGTCGAGCACGACCATGTACTTGTAGTCACCGCCCCAACGACGGCAGAAGTCGTCGAGGTTGCCGCTCTTGCGCTTCACACGACGGCGACGACGGCGATAGAAGATCTTGCCGAAGCCCTTGGCCTCGCGGCAGACATCCAGCCAGGCCTGTTGCTCGGCGACGCAGATATCGGTGTCGTTACTGTCACTGAGGACGAAGAAGTCGAAGCGATCCAGATCACCGGTGGCCGCTACCGATTCGAACGTCGCACGCAGACCGGCGAATACACGCGGCACGTCTTCGTTGCAGATCGGCATCACCAGCGCAGTACGCGCATCTTTCGGAATCGGCTCGTTACCCGCGCTTTTCCCGGAGATACGGTATTTATCGTGGCCAGTGAGCAACTCGAGGAAGCCCATCAGTGCGGTCCAGAAACCGGCCGATACCCAGCAGAACAGAATCCCGAACAGAATCAGGATGCTGGTTTGCAGCGCATACGGCAGCACTTGCGTGGCGGTTTGCAGCAGCGGCTGATGCAGGACTTCTTCCAGATCGACGAACGACCAGCCTTGGTACGGCATGATGCCTTTCATGTACCAACCGGCAACGATGGTCTGGCCGAGCATCAGCAGCAACAGAATGTAGCGGCGGATCGAACCGACCGTGCGCCAGCGCGCGGCCGGCAGGACATTGGCGTCCTTCGGTGGCTGCGGCGGGTTGGTGCGCCCGGTCAGACGGCGCCAGCCACGCACCAGGATATTGGTGCGCCATGGCTCCGGCACGACCTTGGTGCGGCGGATCGGCGGGGTCGCCTTGAGGCTGACCCGACCGCTGGCATCGAGCACCAGCATTTCCGCTTCAGCCAGTTCTTCGGCAGTGCTCAGGGTCAGACGCTTGCCCACCGAAGCCTGGGCGGCTTCGGCAGGGGCGTCGAATGTCGAGGACGACAGGCGTTCATGCAGCTCGCTGAACGACTGGCAACCCGCGAGTTCCGCGCGTTGCTCGTCGGTCATCGGCAGATGCGCCAGATACTCGGACAGAGTCTCTGGCTGTACTGGTGAATTACTCATCGGCAGGCAACTGATAGCTCCAGGTCTCGGTCAGGACTTCTTCAGTCGGCGCCGATTCCGGTGTGGCTGGGGCCGCGTCGGCAGCGACTGGCTGCTTGGCGTCTTTGTTGGCCTTGTCCTTGGCGTCGGCTGCAGGCTTGGCTTCAGCCTGTTTGGCTTCGGCGGCCTTGGCTTCCTTGTCGAGTTTTTCCTGTTGCTTGGCAGCAACCTTGTCAGCCTTGGCGACCGACGAGTTGGAGGCCGGGACCGATTTGCCCAGATCCGCGGTGACCACCGGCTGAACCAGAGCAGCGCGCATCTCGGTTGCCTTGCTCGGATCCTTAATCTTCATCCGCAGGGTCAAACGCCAGCCCTTGGTTTCCGGGTTGTAGCGCACGCTGTTCTCGACCAGTTCGGCGTTGTCACCGACGCTGACCTGACTGCGCACGTCGGCATCCGGCGTCAGGGCCGCCAGCGACGGGCCTTCGAAGTCGACCAGATAGGCCACGCTGCCATCGGGCTGACGGATCAGGTTCGATTGCTTGACGTCACCGGTCGAACGCAGGGTCTGCGCCACCCAGGCGCTGTCCGGCGCATGGAGTGCTGCTTCGTCCATGGTCCAGTGCATACGGTAGGCGAAGTCCAGCGGCTGGCCTGGCTCCGGCATTTTTTCCGGGCTCCAGAACGCAACGATGTTGTCGTTGGTTTCGTCAGCGGTCGGAATCTCTACCAGATCGACAGTGCCCTTGCCCCACTCGCCCTTCGGCTCGATCCAGGCACTTGGGCGCTTGTCGTAGCGGTCGTCGAGGTCTTCGTAGTGGCTGAAATCACGGCCACGCTGCAGCAGACCGAAACCACGCGGGTTCTCGACGCTGAAGTTGCTCACAGCCAGATGTTTCGGGTTGTTCAGTGGGCGCCAGATCCACTCGCCGTTGCCGGCATGGATCGACAGACCGCTGGAGTCGTGCAGTTCACGACGGTAGTTGAGGACTTTCGACGGCTGGTTGGCGCCGAACAGGAACATGCTGGTCAGCGGCGCGATGCCCAGTTTGCCGACCTTGTCACGCAGGAACATCTGCGCCTTGACGTCGACGATGGTGTCGCTGCCCGGACGCAGGATCAAACGGTAGGCACCAGTGGCACGCGGCGAGTCGAGCAGAGCAAAGATCACCAGGTGCTTGTCGCCCGGCTTGGGCTGCTGAATCCAGAACTCGCGGAAACGCGGGAACTCTTCACCCGACGGCAGCGCGGTATCGATCGCCAGACCACGGGCCGACAGACCATAGGTGTGGCCCTTGCCGACGACGCGGAAGTAGCTCGCGCCGAGCATGGTCATGATCTCGTCTTGCTTGTCGGCCTTGTTGATCGGGTAAAGCACACGGAAACCGGCATAACCCAGTTGCTCGGTGGCTTTCGGATCGAATTTCAGATCGCCGAAATCGAAGCGGCTCGGATCGTATTTGATCTCCGAGACGGTATTGGTGGTGATTTCGTTGATTTTCACCGGTGTATCGAAGTGCATACCCTGGTGATAGAAGGAGAGCTTGAACGGCGTCTTCTGATCGGCCCACTCAGCCTTTTCGGTGAGGAAGCGGATCTTCTGGTAGTCCGCGAACTTCATTTCGCGGAATTCGTTCGGCAGGTTGCTGCGCGGGGCTTCGAACTTCTGCCCGGCCAGCTCTTTGGCCTTGGCCGATACGTCGTCAAGATTGAACGCCCAAAGCTGACCGGCGCTGAGCAGGCACAGGAGCGCCGAACCCGCTACCAGAGCACTTCGCATGCGTTTGGCAGACATTTTTGCTGCATTACAGGGACTAACAATCACGAGCAACCCTCGCCGAAAACAGATCAATAAACCAACGGCCAGCTATCTTTATGCCAGGTTGGCGAGCATTGTTCCGACTCCGCCGGGGCAAAATGATTCCCCAATCGGATCCAGACAAGTCTCTACCTAAGTCAAAACGGATCAACGAATGTCGATCCCCGCAGCGCGCGATTATCTAGTAGCCCGGATGACAACGCATCAGGGGTAACAAAGTATTTATCGCGAAAACAGCCTAAAAACAGTCGAAATTTCCGAAAAAGGTGTTTCAGGCACTGTCAGGTCTGTAACAAAAAGGTAACCGGGCCATCGTTGACCAGGTGCACCTGCATATCGGCGCCGAATCTACCTGATGCCACAGTGCCATGCACCTGTTTCGCCTGGCTCAATAAATAGTCGAACAATTCCTCACCCAGTGCCGGCGGTGCGGCCGTGGAAAAGCTCGGGCGCAGGCCGCTTTTGGTGTCGGCGGCAAGTGTGAACTGAGAGACCAGCAGCAACCCGCCACCCACATCCGCCAGGGACAGATTCATCTTGCCCTCGGCGTCACTGAATACTCGATAGTTAAGCAGCTTATGCAGAAGTTTGTCGGCGCTGGTACGCGTATCGTCGGGTTCTACCGCGACCAGCACGAGCAAACCCTGATCGATTGCGCCGACTACCTCGCCGGCGACCTCTACCCGCGCGCCGCTTACGCGTTGTAACAGCGCCTTCATGCTTCTTCGAGTGGCAAGTCGAGCAGGCGCTGGGCCATTTTGCTCGCCGCGCGCACCAGCGCATCGGTGATGCCCGGCTCGGACGCAGCGTGGCCGGCGTCGCGGATCACCTGCAATTCGCTGTTCGGCCAGGCCTGGTGCAATTCCCAGGCGTTGTCGAGCGGGCAGATCACGTCGTAGCGACCGTGAATGATAACGCCGGGCAGATGAGCGATCTTGCCCATATCGCGGATCAGCTGGTTCGGCTCAAGGAAGGCGTTGTTGGTGAAGTAGTGGCATTCGATCCGCGCGATCGACAGCGCGCGCTGCGGCTCGGAGAAACGATCGACCACCAGCGGGTTCGGCCGCAGGGTCGCGGTACGCCCTTCCCAGGTCGACCACGCCTTCGCTGCATGCATCTGGGCGATCTGGTCGTTGCCGGTCAGGCGTTTGTGGAAAGCACTGAGCAGGTCGTCGCGCTCGTCCAGCGGGATCGGCGCGATGTAGTCCTGCCAGTAATCCGGGAATAGACGGCTGGCGCCGGCCTGATAGAACCATTCGATTTCCTGCGGACGGCAGAGGAAAATCCCGCGCAGAATCAGACCATGGACCCGCTCCGGGTGGGTTTGCGCGTAGGCCAGCGCCAGGGTCGAACCCCACGAGCCGCCGAACAGCACCCATTTTTCAATGCCCAGGTGTTTGCGGATGCGCTCAAGGTCTTCGACCAGATCCCAGGTGGTGTTGTTTTCCAGGCTGGCGTGCGGGGTGGAGCGACCGCAGCCGCGCTGGTCGAAGGTGACGATGCGATACAGATTCGGATCGAAATAGCGTCGGCTCTGGGCGTCGCAGCCGGCGCCGGGGCCACCGTGGATGAATACGACCGGCAATCCTTCCGGCGAGCCGCTTTCATCGACGTACAGCGTGTGGGTGTCATCGACAGCCAGATCGTGCCGGGCGTGGGGTTTGATCTGCGGAAACAAAGTCTGCATTGCGCGCTCCGTAAGGGGTCGAGGTCATCCCTGGGGGGACTCGTATTATTCTGCCGTTGGGCATCATAAACCCGATTTGCGTCAATGAGCATGCTCCGGGGCCTGATCGTTCCCACGCTCTGCGTGGGAACGCCTCTTGGGACGCTCCGCGTCCAGTGACGCGGAGCGTCACGGGCTGCATTCCCACGCAGAGCGTGGGAACGATCAAAGATCGCAGCCTTCGGCAGCTCCTACAGGGGTGCATCAGGCGTTGTGGTGTTTTTCACCCCAAGCGAGCAGTCCCTGCAGCAATTCCCTGAGCACCACCCGCGTCGGTTCGGCCAGATCGGCGCGGTAGCGGAACGGTTCGAACTCTTCCATGTAGGTGGACTGGCACAGTTCCAGCTGCACGGCGTGGATGTTCTGCGCCGGGTCGCCGTATTGGCGGGTGATGTGCCCGCCTTTGAAGCGACCGTTCAGCACATGGGTGAACTGCGCGTGCTGCGCACAGATCGCTTCCAGTTGACTCGCCAGTTGCGCATCGCAACTAGCGCCATTGAAGGTGCCAAGGTTGAAGTCCGGCAGTTTGCCGTCGAACAGGTGCGGGATGAGCGAGCGGATCGAGTGCGCATCGAACAACAGCGCGTAACCGAATTCGGCTTTCAGTCGCGCCAGTTCCTCCTGCAAGGTGCGGTGATACGGCGTCCAGATCTGCTCCAGATAAGTCGCGCGTTCCTCTTTCGACGGCTCCTGCCCCTCCTCAAACAACGGAATGCCGTCGAACAACGTCGCCGGATACAACCCGGTGGTCGCCCCGGCATACAACGGCTTGTCGTCGGACGGCCGGTTGAGGTCGATGACGAAACGCGAATACTCGGCAGCCAGGGTGCTGGCGCCCAGTTCCTCGGCAAAATCGTAGAGCTGCGGGATATGCCAGTCGGTGTCCGGCAAACTCTTCGCGGCGGGGATCAACCCGGCTTCGACCGCCGGGGTCAGACGCACGCCGGCGTGGGGCATGCTGATCAGCAGCGGCACGCGGCCTTGTTTGAAACTCAGAACCTTGTCCACAACCGCCCTCCTAGAAATTCGATTCGACGCCGTGACGCACGACGCGCTTGTCCAGATCGCCACCGAGCCAATAGGCCAGATCCGCTGGACGCTCGATGTCCCACGCCACGAAATCAGCGACCTTGCCGACCTCCAGCGAGCCATGGGTCTGCGCCATGCCCATCGCCTGCGCGGCATGGATGGTCGCCCCGGCCAGAGCTTCTTCCGGGGTCATGCGGAAACAGGTGCAGGCCATGTTCAGCATCAGGCGCAACGACAGCGCCGGCGAGGTGCCGGGGTTGAGGTCGCTGGCGATGGCGATTTTCACCTTGTGCTTGCGCAGCGCTTCCATAGGCGGCAACTGGGTTTCGCGCAAAAAGTAGAACGCGCCCGGTAGCAGCACGGCGACGGTGTCGGCGGCGGCCATGGCGATGGCATCGTCCTCGTCCATGAACTCCAGGTGATCGGCGGACAAGGCTTTGTAGCGCGCGGCGAGGCTGGAGCCGTGCAGCGAGGACAATTGCTCGGCGTGCAGCTTCACCGGCAGTCCGAGTTGTTGCGCGGCGACGAAGACCCGCTCGACCTGCTCCGGCGAAAACGCCAGGTATTCGCAGAACGCATCCACGGCGTCGACCAAACCTTCGGCGGCGAGGGCCGGAAGCATCTGCTCGCAGACCAGATCGATGTAATCGTCGGCGCGATCCTTGTACTCCGGTGGCAACGCGTGCGCCGCCAGGCAAGTGCTGCGCACGCTGATCGGCAGCTCTTCGGCCAAGCGCCGGATGACCCGCAGCAGCTTGCGCTCGTTGGCCAGATCGAGACCGTAGCCGGATTTCATTTCCACCGTGGTCACGCCGTCGCGCATCAGGCTTTTCAGGCGTTTGGCGGCGCTGGCGAACAACTCGTGCTCAGTGGCTTCGCGAGTGGCGCGCACGGTGCTGGCGATGCCGCCGCCCTGCGCGGCGATCTCGGCATAGCTGACGCCTTGCAGGCGCTGCTCGAATTCGCCGCTGCGGTTGCCGCCGAACACGGTGTGGGTGTGGCAGTCGATCAGACCGGGGGTGACCCACGCACCCTGCAAATCATTGACCGCCGGGTATTCGCCGGACGGCAATTGAGTGCGCGGGCCGATCCACTCGATCAGCGTGCCGGACGTCACGATCGCGGCATCCTCGATGATCGAATAGGCGCCGTTGGCCATGGTTGCGACGTAGCAGTGTTGCCAGAGGGTTTTCACTGTTGGCCTCCGTTTGGGTTTGTATGGTGAGCAGCCTCAAAAGCCCCTCACCCTAGCCCTCTCCCAGAGGGAGAGGGGACTGACCGTGTTGTTCCGTCGAGATATGCCGACCTGAAATTTCTCAGCCGAACTCACGTTGCGAAAACAATGAAGATCGGCTCCCTTCCCCCTCTCCCCCTTGGGGGAGAGGGCTGGGGTGAGGGGGAGCGATTTCACTAACAATACAAATCTCCCCGTAAAGCGCTTACAAACTAGGCAACAACTGCCCAGCGACAAGCTGGGTCAAGCACCGCGACGCCAGCAATTCAGTCGCCGCATTGATGTCCGGCGCAAAGAAGCGGTCCTTCTCATAGAACGGCACTTCCTTGCGCAAGATCGCCCGCGCCTGTTCCAGCTTCGGCGAAGTCTTCAGGCCGTTGCGCAGATCCAGGCCCTGCACTGCCGCCAGCCACTCCACGGCGAGAATGCCGCGAGTGTTCTCAGCCATTTCCCACAGGCGCTTGCCGGCGGCCGGGGCCATCGATACATGGTCTTCCTGGTTGGCCGAGGTCGGCAGGCTGTCCACCGAATGCGGGTGGGACAACGCCTTGTTTTCGCTGGCCAGCGCCGCAGCGGTGACCTGGGCGATCATGAAACCGGAGTTCACCCCGCCATTGGCCACCAGGAACGGCGGCAGTTGCGACATGTGCTTGTCCATCATCAGCGAGATGCGGCGTTCGCTCAGCGAGCCGATTTCAGCGATGGCCAGGGCCATGTTGTCAGCGGCCATGGCTACCGGTTCGGCGTGGAAGTTGCCGCCGGAAATCACGTCGCCTTCAGCGGCGAAGACCAAGGGGTTGTCGGAAACCGCGTTGGCTTCGACCGCCAGCACTTCAGCGGCCTGGCGGAACTGGGTCAGGCAGGCGCCCATGACTTGCGGCTGGCAGCGCAGCGAGTACGGGTCCTGGACCTTGTCGCAGTTCTGATGCGAGGCGGAGACTTCGCTGCGCTCACCGAGCAGATCGCGGTAGGCCGCAGCGGCATCGATCTGCCCTCTCTGCCCACGTGCGGCATGAATGCGCGCGTCGAACGGCGAGCGCGAACCAAGCACGGCTTCTACGGTGAGACTGCCCAGCGCCACTGCACCGGCAAACAGATCTTCGCCTTCGAACAGGCCGCGCAGGGCAAACGCTGTGGAAACCTGGGTACCGTTGAGCAGCGCCAGACCTTCTTTAGCCGCTAAAGTCAGCGGCGCCAGGCCGGCGACTTTCAGTGCTTCGGTGGCTTCAAGCCATTCGCCCTTGTAGCGCGCCTTGCCCTCGCCCAGCAGCACCAGCGACATGTGCGCCAACGGCGCCAGATCCCCCGACGCACCGACCGAACCTTTCAGCGGAATGTGCGGATAGACCTCGGCATTGATCAGCGCGATCAGCGCATCGATCACCTGCCGACGGATGCCGGAAAAACCACGGCTGAGACTGTTGACCTTGAGCACCATGATCAGTCGCACAAGGTCATCGCTGATCGGCTGGCCGACGCCGGCAGCGTGCGAGAGCACCAGCGAACGCTGCAGGTTCTCCAGGTCTTCGCTGGCGATGCGCGTCGAGGCCAGCAGGCCGAAACCGGTGTTGATGCCGTAGGCGGTGCGGTTCTCGGCGAGGATCTGTTCGACGCAGGCGACGCTGGCCTCGATCTGCGCGCTGGCGCTGTTGTCGAGGGTCAGTGTGACCGGGTTCTGATAGACGTCACGCAGTTGGGCCAGGCTCAGTTGGCCGGGGATCAGATTCAGCGCAGTCATTAAAATGCTCCTGTCAGGCATTGTTATTAACTACCAGTCGCTCCGGAGCATTCCGTTATCCGTCGTTTCTCGTCTTGTGAACGATCCACGCCTTGGCACGCTGGTATGGGTAGTTGTCAGTGCAAATTCGGTAGAACGTTGTGCGGCAGATTCGGGTCTTTCAGCACGGTCGCAGCGGCAGCGATATCCGGCGCCAGCCAGCGATCCTGATCGTAGGCGGGGACCGTTTCGCGCAGCAGTTTCCACGCGCGGTCAGTGCCCACGCCAAAGCGCTGTTCCTTGAGGAATTCAAACGCCTGCGCCGCCAGCAGGTATTCAATTGCGAGGATCTGCGTGCAGTTTTCCAGCGCGCGATGCAGCTTCAGCGCGGCGTTGGTGCCCATGCTCAGGTGATCTTCCTGCAGGCCCGAGGTGATGTAGTTGTCGAGTACCGCCGGTTGCGCCAATTGACGGTTTTCCGCACACAGCGAGGCGGCGACGTATTGCACGATCATCATCCCCGAGTTGACCCCGGGATTGGCCACCAGAAACGCCGGCAGACCGCTGACGTGCGGATTGACCAAACGGTCCAGACGGCGCTCGGCAATCGAGCCGATTTCGGCCATGGCAATCGCCAGCAGATCCGCAGCCATCGCCACGGATTGACCGTGCGGGTTGGCCTGCGACATCACCCGGAAATTGTCCGGTGTGCCGAGCAGTAACGGGTTGTCGGTGCAGCCGTTGAGTTCGGCTTCGACCTGTTTGATCGCATGCGCGAGTTGATCACGCGCGGCGCCGTGGACCTGCGGGATCGAACGGATGCTCAGCGCGTCCTGAGTGCGAATGCCTTTGCTTGCGGCGATCACTTGGCTGCCATCGAGTAATGCACGCAGATTTTCGCCGACCTGCTGCATGCCCGGATGCGGCTTGAGCGCAATGATCTCGGCATCGAAGGCATCGATCTGGCCGCGCTGGGCTTCGAAACTCATCGCACCAATGACATCGGCCCATTGCAACAGCCGCGTAGCATCGGCAATCGCCAGGCAACTGAGGCCGGTCATGCAGGGCGTGCCGTTGACCAGACACAAGCCATCCTTCGCGCCGAGCTGCACAGGTTGCAGGCCCTCTTCGGCCAGCGCCTGTTGCGCCGAAATGATCTGCCCGCGATAACTGACATTGCCAACGCCGAGCAGCGCGATGCCGATGTGCGCCATGTGCGTCAGGTAACCCACCGAACCCTGCGACGGCACCTGCGGGGTGATGCCGCGATTGAGCAGCGCCAGCAGCCCTTCGACCACACGCCGATGCAGGCCGGACTTGCCGTGGCTGTAGTTGTGAACAGCAGCGCAGATGATCGCGCGGGTCTGCTCGTCGCTGAGCACCGGGCCGACACCGCAGGCATGGCTGAGCAAGGTGTTGCGCGAGAGTTGGCTGAGCTGTTCGTCCTGCAGCGAGACGTTGGACAGACCGCCCAGACCGGTGTTGACGCCATAGGCGCGCTCGCCGCTGGCGACGATGCGCTGGACGATGGCCTGAGCGTTATCGATGCGCGCCCAGGTTTCGCTGGACAGTTCCAGTGGCGCACCGTGCCGGGCAACGGCGACCACGTCCTGCCAACGCAGAGGGCTGCCTGTGATAGCGATTTTTTCAGCCTGGGACATCTAAAACCTCATACCAATTCTGTTGATGCAAGTAACCCTGTGGCGAGGGGATTTATCCCCGTTGGGTGGCGAAGCCGCCCCAAACCATGCCCGCAAATCCGTCAGACAGACCGCAGTGGCCGGTTTTACGACTGCTTCGCAGCCGAACGGGGATAAATCCCCTCGCCACAACGGCCACTCAGTCTCAGACCACCGCCGCGCGCCGCTGTACGAACCGGTCGACATACTCATCCGCCGGCGAGTGCAGGATCTCTCTTGGCGTGCCCACCTGGATCAACCGGCCATCCTTAAGAATCGCGATGCGATTGCCAATGCGCACGGCTTCGTCGAGGTCGTGGGTGATGAAGACGATGGTTTTGTGCAGGGTCTTTTGCAGTTCCAGCAACTGGTCCTGCATCTCGGCGCGGATCAACGGATCCAGCGCACTGAACGCTTCGTCCATGAGGATGATGTCGGTGTCCGCCGCCAATGCACGGGCGAGGCCGACGCGCTGACGCATGCCGCCGGAGAGCTGGTGCGGGTATTTGTTTTCGTAGCCTTTGAGGCCGACGGTGTTGATCCAGTGCAACGCGCGTTCGGCGCAGACCTGCTTGCTTTCGCCACGTACTTTCAGGCCGTAGGCGACGTTATCGAGCACGGTCTTGTGCGGCAGCAGGCCGAAGCTCTGGAACACCATGCTGATCTTGTGTCGGCGAAATTCACGCAGGGCGTCCATGTCGTACTGCAGGATGTCCTCGCCATCGACCAGAATCGCCCCGCTGGTGGGGTCGATCAGGCGATTGAAGTGGCGCACCAGGGTGGATTTGCCCGAGCCGGACAGGCCCATGATCACAAAGATTTCGCCAGTGCCGATACTTAGCGACAAGTCATTAACGCCGACCACGCAACCGGTTTCGTTGAGCACCTGGTCCTTGCTCTTGCCCTGGCCGACCATGGCCAGCGCGTCCTTGGCGCGGTTGCCGAAAATCTTGAAGACGTTGCGCACTTCGATCTTGCTCACGCTTGCATTGCTCATTTGCTCACCTCATGGCGTGGCCGACCGTACGCTTGAGTGATGCGGTCGATGACCACCGCGAGAATCACGATCGCCAGCCCGGCTTCGAGACCACGGCCGACGTTGAGCGTCTGAATGCCCACCAGTACGTCTTCACCGAGGCCGCGGGCGCCGATCATCGAGGCGATCACCACCATCGACAGGGCCATCATCGTGGTCTGGTTGATCCCGGCCATGATGCTCGGCAGGGCCAGCGGCAGTTGCACGCCGAACAGTTGCTGCCAGCGGTTGGCGCCGAAGGCATTGATCGCTTCCATGACTTCGCCGTCGACCTGGCGAATGCCCAGATCGGTCAAGCGAATCAGCGGGGGCGCGGCGTAGATCACCGTGGCGAAAATCGCCGGCACCTTGCCCAGGCCGAACAGCATCAGCACCGGAATCAGGTAAACGAAACTCGGCATGGTCTGCATGATGTCGAGCAGCGGCATCAGCACCGAACGCAGGCGATTGCTGCGTGCAGAGAGAATCCCCAGCGGGATGCCGATCAGCACCGAAATGATCGTCGCGACCATCATCAGCGCCAGGGTCTGCATGAGTTTGTCCCAGAGGCCGACCGCGCCCACCAGAAACAACAGACCGACAATCACGGCGGTGGTCACGACTTTGCGCGTGGCGTGCCAGGCGATGACACCGACGATTGCCAGCATCAACCACCACGGCGCCGCACGCAGCAAACCTTCGAGACTGACGATGGCCCACAACAGCGTGTCGGAGATATGCCGGAACACGTCGCCGTAGTTGGTCACCAGCGAATCGACCCAACCGTTGACCCAGTCGGCGATGGAAAAGGTAAAGCTTTCGGGAAACATAAGGGACTCTCAATCAAGGGGTTGCGATCAAGCGTCCGGCTGCCGTGGCTGGCAGCCGGGGAAACCTGACCTACAAGGCCGCGTCGATTTTCTTGGCTGCGTCGTCGCTCACCCATGCGTGCCAGACTTCAGGATGTTCCTTGAGGAAGATTTTCGCCAGTTTTGCCGACTCGATGCGTTCCTTGGCCATGCGGCCGAGGTTCTGATTGAGCAGGTCGATCGGCAGGTTGACCTTTTCCAGCACGGCGACCAGTTCCGGGGCTTCGTCGTGGAAGGTTTTCGACAGGCCGACCTTGATGCTGACGGTCTTGTCGACGCCGGGTTTCTCTTCCAGTTTGACTGCATCGATCTGGCCCATCAGCGGCGTTGGCGACCAGTAGTAGAAGAGGATCGGCTCGCCACGCTTGTAGCTCGACAGCACCGCCGCATCCAGCGCAGGTCCTGTGCCTGGGCGGAAGTTGGTGTAACTGTTTTCCAGGCCATAACTCTTGAGCATTTCGCTGTTGTCGAGCTCGCAGGTCCAACCGGCCGGGCAGTTATAGAAGCGGCCCTTGGACGGCTCTTCGGCATCCTTGAACACGGCGGAATACTTGCCCAGATCAGCGATGTTTTTCAGGTCCGGGGCCTTCGCCTCGAGCTTGCGCTTGGCGTCGCCTTCGATCACGTAACGCGGCACGTACCAGCCTTCGACAGCACCCACCACTGGCGCGCCGACACCGATGACCTTGCCGGCCTTCTCGGCCTTGTTCCAGACCTCGCTACGGCCGACCCACTCTTCGGCGAACACTTGAATGTCGTTGCTGCTCAGGGCGTTTTCCATGGTGATGGAATTGCCCGGCAGGCTGTCGGTCTTGCAGCCGTAACCTTTCTCCAGCACCACTTGCAGCACGTCGGTCAGGAGCATGCCGCTCTCCCAGTTCAGCCCGGCGAATTTCACCGGTTTGCCCGATTCGCACCAGCCGGCGGCTTGCGTCGCGCCGGCACTGGCCAACAGGCCCATGGACAGCAATGTGGTCAGCAGGGTCTTGTTCGATTTCATTGTCGTGACGCTCCTAATCATGAATGGGCTTACGGCAGTTCAAGAGGCATCCAGCCTGGTCCACGTCCAGATCAGGCCTGCGCCGCAGCGCGACCGGCCCCGCTCGTTTTTGCTTGTTGGGTGCTGTTCTGCTCGACCGGCAGAATCAGGCGGTCGGGCACGGTGCTGTGCCATTTCTTTGCGCAGAAGTAATAGACGGCGGCCGGGAGAACCAGGCCGATGATCCAGGAAATGTCGACATCACCGAGGGCGGCCACCAGTGGGCCGGTGTAGAACTTGGTCGAGATGAATGGCAACTGCACCAGCACGCCGAACACATAGACGCTGATACCGAGCAGGTTCCAGCGGCCGTAGCGACCGTTCGGATCGGCCAGCGCCGGCACGTCATAGCGCTCGCGGGTGATGCAGTAGTAGTCGACCAGATTGATCGCGCTCCACGGGGTGAAGAAGGCGAGCAGAAACAGGATGAACGACTTGAACGCACCGAGGAACGAGTGCTGTCCGAGCAAGGCAATCAGGGTTGCCGCACCGACGATGAACAGCACGAACACCAGCCGTTGCATGCGGGTAACCGTCAGGTGTCCTTTGAAGCCACTGATGATGGTGGCGATGCACATGAAGCTGCCGTAAGAGTTCAGCGTCGAGATGGTCACCTTGCCGAACGCGATACTGAAATACAGCAGCGCGGCAGTGGCGCCGGTACCGCCGAGGCCGACGATGTAGGCGACTTCATGGCCAGCGAATTGACCGTTGGCCGACGCGGCGGCAAATACACCGAGAACCATCGCGACTTGCGCGCCGATCACCGAACCTGCACCAGCGGCGAAAAAGGTTTTCACCGATGAAGTGGCGCTCGGCAGGTAACGCGAGTAGTCCGCCACATACGGGCCGAAAGCGATCTGCCAGGACGCAGCCAGCGACACCGCCAGCAGAAAGCTGCTCCAGCTGAAATGACGAATCTGCAGGAGCGCACCAACGTCGGTCTGGCTCATCAGCCGCCAGAACAGGAACACGAAAGCGATCACGCCAATCACACTGGCGACGCGGCCGATCCAGTGGATTACCCGGTAGCCAAGCACCGTGACCAGCACGATGACGCTGGCGAAAATCAGGATGCCTACACTGTCGCTGACACCGAACAACTGGCCCAGCGCTTGCCCGGACAGCACCGTTCCGGTGGCGGTGAAGCCGAGGTACATCAGGCACACCAGCACGATCGGAATCGCAGCGCCGTAAACGCCGAATTGCACACGACTGGAGATCATCTGCGGCAAGCCCAGTTTCGGTCCCTGCGCGGCATGCAGCGCCATCACACCACCGCCGAGCAACTGACCGATCAACAGACCGATCAGCGACCAGAACACATCACCGCCGAGCACCACGGCCAAGGCCCCGGTGACGATCGCGGTGATCTGCAGGTTGGCGCCCATCCACAGGGTGAACTGACTGAACAGACGACCGTGTCTTTCCGCTTCCGGGATGTAGTCGATCGAACGCCTTTCGATCAACGGAGTACTGCCTGCACGTTCGTTGTTAACCGCCATGATTCAACCTCTGTGGATTGCTATTCGGGTTCACTGAAATTCCTCTGTGGGAGCGAGCCTGCTCGCGAATCGGTGTATCAGGCACAGCAGTAGCGACTGACACGACGCCTTCGCGAGCAGGCTCGCTCCCACATAAAACCAGAGCGTGTTACCCGCCAGTGATCATCGGCAGATTCAGCCCCTGCTCTTTCGCGCAGTCGATGGCGATCTGGTAACCGGCATCCGCATGGCGCATGACGCCAGTCGCCGGGTCGTTATGCAGCACACGAGCAATGCGCTCGGCAGCCTCATCGGTACCGTCGCAGACGATCACCATCCCCGAATGCTGCGAGAAGCCCATGCCGACACCGCCGCCGTGGTGCAAGGAGACCCAGGTCGCGCCGCTGGCGGTGTTCAGCAGTGCGTTGAGCAACGGCCAATCGGAGACGGCGTCGGAACCGTCCTGCATCGATTCGGTTTCGCGGTTCGGACTGGCCACCGAGCCGGAGTCGAGGTGGTCGCGACCGATCACCACCGGTGCCGACAGCTCACCGCTACGGACCATTTCGTTGAAGGCCAGACCGAGCTTGGCGCGCTGGCCCAGACCGACCCAGCAGATACGTGCCGGCAGACCCTGGAAGCTGATGCGCTCGCGGGCCATGTCCAGCCAGTTGTGCAAATGCGCGTCGTCCGGGATCAGCTCTTTGACCTTGGCGTCGGTTTTGTAGATGTCCTGTGGATCACCCGACAGCGCCGCCCAACGGAACGGGCCGATGCCACGGCAGAACAGCGGACGGATGTAGGCCGGCACGAAGCCCGGGAAATCGAAAGCGTTTTCGACGCCTTCTTCTTGGGCCATCTGGCGGATGTTGTTGCCATAGTCGAAGGTCGGAATGCCCTGCTTCTGGAACTCCAGCATGGCTTTGACGTGCACAGCCATCGACTGCTTCGCGGCTTTGATCACAGCGGCTGGTTCGGTCTTGGCGCGGGCGCGGTATTCGTCCCAGCTCCAGCCGGCCGGCAGGTAGCCATTGAGCGGATCGTGGGCGCTGGTCTGGTCGGTGACCATGTCTGGGCGCACGCCGCGCTTGACCAGTTCCGGGAGAATTTCGGCAGCGTTACCGAGCAGGGCGATGGAAATCGCTTTGCCTTCTTTGGTGTATTTGTCGATGCGCGCCAGTGCGTCGTCGAGGTCTTTGGCTTGCTCATCGACGTAACGGCTCTTCAGGCGGAAATCGATGCTGACCTGCTGGCATTCGATGTTCAGCGAGCAGGCGCCGGCCAGGGTGGCGGCCAGCGGTTGCGCGCCGCCCATGCCACCGAGGCCGGCGGTGAGCACCCAGCGGCCCTTGAGGTCAGCGTTGTAATGCTGGCGCCCGGCTTCGACGAAGGTTTCATAGGTGCCCTGAACGATGCCCTGGCTGCCGATGTAGATCCAGCTGCCGGCGGTCATCTGGCCGTACATGGCCAGGCCTTTGGCGTCGAGTTCGTTGAAGTGTTCCCAGCTCGCCCAGTGCGGCACCAGGTTGGAGTTGGCGATCAGCACGCGCGGCGCGTTGCTATGAGTCTTGAATACGCCGACCGGCTTGCCCGATTGCACCAGCAGGGTTTCGTCGTCGTTCAGATTAGTCAGGCTTTCAACGATCTTGTCGTAGCACTCCCAGTTCCGCGCAGCGCGGCCGATGCCACCATAGACCACCAGCTCTTTCGGGTTCTCGGCGACTTCCGGGTCGAGATTGTTCATCAACATGCGCAGCGGCGCTTCGGTCAGCCAGCTCTTGGCGGTCAGCGTGTTACCGCGTGCGGCGCGAATCTGCACGTCACGAAACTTGTTGCTGTTCTGGGTATTGTCAGTCACGAAAAAGACTCCTCAGCGATCAATTCAAACCAACCCTGGCAGTGGGCAGCAGCCTGCGCGCTGTGCTGCGCGACAAGCGAATCAGTGGACGCTGCGGAGAGTCTCGGACGACTCATACGCATACGTCTTTACTTGTACATACAAGCATATGCAATCAAGCGGCCAACTTGCTGGAGGAGTGTTCAGGAAAAATCAGGGGTAGGGCTGGAGAGCGCCTGAATCGAGGGTTCTGGCGTGAATGAAATTTTCTTCGCAGTTATTTTGGGGAGGTTGGGATTGGCTACGACAGCGTGGTTTTGCGCCACGCTGGGGCGTTCGGTAACAAGTTGGTGCGCGGAAGGGAAACAAGAGTGGGGATGGCTTTTGTGGCGAGGAGATTTATCCCCGCTGGGCTGCGCAGCAGACCGCTTTTTTAAATCAGGAATGGGGCCGCTTCGCGACCCAGCGGGGATAAATCCCCTCGCCACAGGGGTGTGTTCAGTTGTGGAGGAGTTCGATCACGCAGCATGCGGCGTTGGTAGAGACTTCGACCAGCCCGCTGTTGCCGTCCAGCTGCAGGCAATCATGCCGACCGAGCTGTGAAACGCCGTCGCCTACACGCACGTCCATCAGCTCACTGACACTGAACACCAGCACTGTCGATGCCGAACTGAAGAACCGCTGCTCGCCGGCCAACCACTGCAACCGCGCGCTGTAACGTTGCGGCGCGTAGATCAGATTGAAGTCGCGAATCGCACCGCCGAGCAAGGTGCAGGACACCTGACTTTCGCCGCTGAAAGCAAACGGGTCCAAGGGTAACAGTGGACGGGTAGCGTCACCGTCGACGCACAGGGTCATGCCGTCGCCCTGCAACACGGTGATCACTCGCTGGTAACCGGCGAATGTCGAGAAACCGCCCGATTCGGTGATGTCGGCAATTGACAGGCGCCAGCCGAAACCGTCCAGGCCAGCGCCGGCATCACGGGTGATTTCCTCGGTGCTGCCGCCGCCGTTTTTCCACGGCATGCGCGGGTAGCCTTCGGCGCGTAGAACCTTTATTTCATTCATTTGTGGAAGCGCCCTTCCAGACGATGGCGGGAACCCGGGTGAATCAAACGTGCCGCCGTCACCGGTTGACGCCCCGACCAAGTCCGCCGACGGATCAGCAGACACGGCTCGCCCTTTTCGATCTGCAGCAACTTGCACTCCGACGGCTCGGCAAGAATCGCTTCGACCACGTGCTCGCCCTCGGTCAGCGGCGCGACCTGATTGAGATAGGCATAGGGCGTTTGCAGGGTGAAATCCTGCTTGAGGTATTCCGGCGCGACCAGGGCGTTGACGAAACGGTCTTCGATTTGCACCGGGATGTCATTTTCGTAATGCACGATCAGTGAGTGGAAGACTTTCTGGCCTTCGCGCATGTCCAGCGCCAGCGCGCGTTCGGAACCGGCGGCCTCTTCTTCGAGGGTGATGACCTGACAGGTGTGGCGATGGCCGCGCGAGGCGATTTCGTCGGCAATGTTATGCACCTCGAACAGCGCAGACTGGCTCTTCGGTTCGGCGACAAACGTGCCCACACCTTGCATGCGCACCAGCAGGCCGTCGGCGGTCATCTCGCGCAGGGCGCGGTTGATGGTCATGCGGCTGAAGCCGAGCTGGCTGACCAATTCGCTTTCCGACGGCACGCGGTAGTGCGGCGGCCAGTTACCGCTGTCGATTTGCTGGGTGATCATCTGTTTGACGCGGGCGTACAAGGGCGCCGGACTGTCGCCCATGTTCGCGGCCAACGGAGAAACTGGAGGCGGAGTCGGCACGGTTGATCCCTGTTCATTGGATGAAAGTGACTAGCTTGCCGGAGTTTACCGGGCAGGCAAACGTCTGTATATGTATATACAAATAACACACGATGGGGTGCCGAACGATGTCCGCCTTCTTTGCCGAACGCGCACTGCTGCCTAACGGATGGGCCAACAATGTACGTCTCGAGGTCAGCGCCGATGGCCTGTTGACCCGAATCCAGGCCGATTCCAGCGCAGACGAAGCCGAGCGGCTGCGCGGGCCGTTGCTGCCGGGGATGCCCAATCTGCACTCCCACGCCTTCCAGCGTGCCATGGCTGGATTGGCCGAAGTGGCCGGCAACCCCAACGACAGTTTCTGGACCTGGCGCGATCTGATGTACCGCCTCGTCGGAAAAATCAGCCCGGATCAGCTCGGCATCATCGCCCGTCAGCTGTACATCGAAATGCTCAAGGCCGGTTACACCTCGGTCGCCGAATTTCACTACGTGCACCACGACAGCAACGGCCAGCCGTATGCCGATCCTGCCGAACTGGCACTGCGCATCAGTCAGGCCGCCAGCGAAAGCGGCATCGGTCTGACCCTGCTGCCAGTGCTCTACAGTCATTCCGGATTCGGCGGGCAGACACCAAACGATGGCCAGCGTCGCTTTATCAACAGCACTGAAAACTATCTGAATCTGCAAGCGCGGTTGCAGCCATTACTGGCGCAGCAAAAGGCGCAATCGCTGGGCCTGTGTTTCCACTCGCTGCGGGCGGTGACGCCACAACAAATCAGCGAAGTGTTGGCGGCCAGTGACAAACAATGCCCGGTGCACATACACATCGCCGAACAGCAAAAGGAAGTCGACGATTGCCTGAGCTGGAGCGGTCGTCGTCCGCTGCAATGGCTGTACGAGAACACTGAAGTCGATCAGCGCTGGTGTCTGGTCCACGCAACCCACGCCAATCCGCAAGAAGTCACGCTGATGGCCAACAGTCGCGCGATCGCCGGGCTGTGCCTGACCACTGAAGCGAATCTGGGTGACGGGATTTTCCCGGCGGTGGACTTTCTTGCCCAGGGCGGGCGCATGGGCATTGGCTCCGACAGCCATGTGTCGCTGAGCGTGGTGGAAGAATTGCGCTGGCTGGAATATGGCCAGCGTCTGCGTGACCAGCGGCGCAATCGCTTGTATGGCGCGCAGCAGCCGATGGTCGGCCGCACGCTGTATGACGCGGCGCTGGACGGCGGCGCGCAGGCGCTGGGTCAACCGATTGGTGCGCTGGAAGTGGGCAAGCGCGCGGACTGGATTGTCCTGGACGGTAGCGATCCGTATCTGGCGACGGCTGCGGGGGACGGGATTCTCAATCGCTGGTTGTTCGCCGGCGGCGATCGCCAGGTGCGCGATGTGCTGGTCAATGGTCAATGGGTGGTGCGTGATGGCCGGCATGCTGGCGAAGAGGAAAGCGCCCGAGCCTTCACCCAGGTCCTGCGCGATCTCTTGGGCTGACCCAAAACCAAACTGTGGGAGCGAGCCTGCTCGCGAACGCGGTGTATCAGTCAATATTCATGTCGACTGATACACCCTCTTCGCGAGCAGGCTCGCTCCCACATTTGATTTGTATAGCGGCTTAATTGGAGGTCTTGGCCATCTGCCGATCCGACGCCCGCCAGATCAGGCGTGTGGTGTCGTAACCCTGTTGACGCGCCTTGCTCAGCAATTCTTCACGCACTACACCGTTGACTGTCGGTGTGCGTGACAGCAGCCACAAGTACTTGCGACTCGGATCGCCGACGATGGCGGTCTTGTAATCGTCGCTGACATACAACACCCAGTACTCGCCCTTCGCCACACCCGGCACCAGGCGCGAGAACCAGTTATCGAATTCGACCCAGAGCTTGTCGGTCTTGCCCGGCACTTGTGGATAAGCCGTGCCCTTGGCTTCTTCCCACTGCCACTCCGGAGTCAGGCAACGGTTGAGCACGCCGACATTACCGTCAGGCTTGAGGGTGTAATGGGCTTCGGATTGCGCGCAGTGGCGCTGGAAGTACATCGGCAAGCGTGCGAGTTCATACCAGGTGCCCTGATAACGCTTGAGATTGACGCTGTTGACGGTCTTGGGCGCCAACGGGTCGACGCCGGAAGTGGCGCAGCCAGCCAGTACCAGGCCAGCAAAAAGGATCAGCAATAACCGCTTCATTTTTTTCTCCGTGGGCGCGAAGCCCCGGTTTACTTCAGGCCTTGGCCGGAAAACATCAGCACTTTGTCACCGGCGTATTGCACGCTGATAAAGCTGTTCTTGTCGCCCCAGGTGCAGCTGGACATACCGAGCGCGCCCGAGCAATCGGTGGGCTTGCCGAGAAGGGTTTCCACTTCGGACTTGGCCATGCCGGCCGAGAGCTTGGAGTAGTTTTCCTGATTGACCTTGCTGCATGCGGCCAACAGCACGCAAAACGACAGCAGGGCGATAGATCGCAGCGACATGGTGAAACTCCTGGAACGAGGGGGGATGGCATGGTGCCAACCAGAAGCTTAGAAGAGAAAAGTGTCATCTGGTTCCGTGACCGAACGCCTATTTATCAGCCCGCCCGTCCGGCTTTTGTCGGTAAATCAAAAACTTTGTGAAGCCGTCGAGCATTTCGTCGACTTTCCCTGCAAACGCCTAATCTTTGGCGCGGCGCGGTCGAAATAAGAGCAGCGCAACGCTGCCGAATATGGCAAATTGCCGCCCTTTCTTGACCAGCCCCTTCGCGGTAGTTCATTCGATGACCAGAAACATGAAATTCAGCCACAAAATTCTGTTGGCTGCCGCCCTTGTGGTGGCCGTTGCGTTCGCCTGTTTCATCTTCTTCAACGACTATCGCCAGCGTCAGGCCTTGAGCAGCAGCACCGAAGCGACCATGCAGGAACTGGGCAGCCTGACCACCAGCAACATCCAGACCTGGCTGGAAAGCCGCATTCAACTGCTGCAATCGCTGTCGCAGCAGGTCACAGTCGACGGCAACGCGCCCGCCAGCCTCAAGCGCATCATCGACCTGCCCGCCTACACCGGCAATTTCCAGCTCAGCTATTTCGGTGGCGCTGACGGCGTGATGTTCTCGGTGCCGGCCGGCAACCGTGCGCCGGACTACGATCCACGCGCGCGCGGCTGGTACAAAGCGGCCAACAGCGCGCAGCAGACCATCGTCACCGAACCGTACATAGCCGCTTCGTCGGGCAAACTGGTCATCACCGTCGCCACCCCGGTGCAGCGTCAGGGCCAAATGCTCGGCGTCGCCGGTGCCGACATCGATCTGACCAGCGTCAGCGCGATCATCAACTCGCTGAACTTCGGCGGCCACGGTCATGCATTCATTGTCAGCGCCGAAGGGAAAATCCTGATTCATCCGGACAGCAAGCTGGTGCTCAAAACACTGGCCGAGGCTTATCCGAACGGTGCGCCCAAAGTCAGCCCGGGCCTGAAAGAAGTCGAGTTCGACGGCAAGACCCAGTTGATTTCCTTCACCCACGTCAACGGCGTGCCATCGGCTGACTGGTACGTGGCGCTGGTGCTCGACAAAGACACCGCGTTCTCGATGCTCAGCGAATTCCGCACCTCGGCACTGATCGCCATGGTCATCGCCGTGTTGATCATCATCGGCCTGCTCGGCATGCTGATTCGCGTGCTGATGCAACCGCTGCTGACCATGGGCCGTGCGATGCATGACATCGCTGAAGGCGAAGGCGATCTGACCAAACGTCTGGTGATTCACGGCAATGATGAATTCGGCGCGCTGGGTACGTCGTTCAACCGCTTCGTCGAACGCATTCATACGTCGATCCGCGAAGTGTCCTCGGCCACCGGCCAGGTCAACGAAGTCGCCCTGCGTGTGGTCGCTGCCTCGAACTCGTCGATGTACAACTCCGACCAGCAGGCCAGCCGCACCAACAGCGTCGCCGCCGCGATCAATCAGCTCGGCGCCGCCGCCCAGGAAATCGCCCAGAACGCCGCGCTCGCCTCGCAGCACTCCAGCGATGCGCGCAGCCTCGCGGTCGACGGCCAGCAGGTGGTGGATAAAACCATTTACGCCATGCAACAACTGTCGGCGAAGATCAGCGACTCCTGCGGCAACATCGAAACGCTGAACAGCAACACGGTGAACATCGGCCAGATTCTCGAAGTGATCACCAGCATTTCCCAGCAGACCAACCTGCTCGCACTCAACGCCGCCATTGAAGCCGCGCGTGCCGGTGAGGCCGGACGCGGTTTCGCCGTGGTCGCCGATGAGGTGCGCAACCTCGCGCACCGCACCCAGGATTCGGCGCAGCAAGTGCAGAAGATGATCGAAGAGCTGCAGGTCGGCGCACGCCAGGCGGTAACCATCATGACCGAGAGCCAACGCGAGAGCGAAAGCAGCGTCGGCATCGCCAACCAGGCCGGCGAGCGCCTGGGCAGCGTGACCCAGCGCATCGGCGAAATCGATGGGATGAACCAGTCGGTAGCCACCGCGACCGAAGAACAGACCGCCGTGGTCGAGTCGATCAACGTTGATATCAACGAGATCAACACGCTGAATCAGGAAGGCGTGGAGAACTTGCAGGCGACGTTGCGCGCGTGTTCGGACCTTGAGCAGCAGGCGGCGCGGTTGAAGCATCTGGTCGGCAGCTTCAGGATCTAAGCTGCAGCCTCAGGCCTCTTCGCGAGCAGGCTCGCTCCCACAGTGGAATGCATTTCAATTGTGGGAGCGAGCCTGCTCGCGAAAGCGGCATAAGCCGCACTGAAGATTCAGAATCTTGAGCCGGGCCTGGACAGGAACTCCAATTCCTCAGACGTAGACTCCCGCCCCAACACCGCATTGCGATGCGGAAACCGGCCAAACCGGGCAATCACCTTCCGATGCCGCTCGGCATAGTCCAGGTTATCGGCAAACACCGCCCGCTCCGACTCTGGCTGTTCAGCCACCAATTCAATAAATCTGGAAACGGCTTCGTTCTGCACCGCGAGGTTTTCGCAGTGTTCGAACACCAGATAAATGAACACACGCTGAATCGGTTTCAACTGCCGATCGAAATCCGCTGCAATGCCTTGCGCGACAAGCTTCTGTGCGCGCAGATCACCCGAAAAGGCTTTGGGAGTGTCGCGATAGATCATGCGCGGCAGCTGATCGAGCAGCAGCACTACCGCCAGCCAGCCTTCGGGACATTGCGTCCACTCAGTCAATTCGCCGGCCAGGGCCTGATCGACAAAGACCCCGAAACGCGTCTGCGCTTCGAGGTCTTGGCTGTTTCGCTTGCCGAACCACAACTTGCCCTTTTCGGCCGCTACTTCGCTGGCTGATTCGGCGTGTCCGAACCACCAGTCGAGTAACGGCTGCCAGGGCGCGTGCATGGTTTATTCCTTGTGGTAGGCCGTGGCGCGGGCGACTTCTTCTTTCGAACCGAGGAACACTGCAACGCGCTGGTGCAGGCCTTCCGGCTGGATGTCGAGAATGCGCTGGTGACCGTCGGTGGACGCGCCGCCGGCTTGTTCGACAAGGAACGACATCGGGTTGGCTTCATACATCAGGCGCAGCTTGCCCGGTTTCGACGGCTCGCGGCTGTCGCGCGGGTACATGAACAGACCGCCGCGGGTCAGGATGCGGTGGACGTCAGCGACCATTGCCGCGACCCAGCGCATGTTGTAATTCTTCTTCAACGGACCTTCTTCACCGGCCAGCAGCTCGCCGACATAGCGCTGTACCGGGGCTTCCCAGTGGCGCTGGTTGGACATGTTGATGGCGAATTCCTGGGTGGTTTCCGGGATGGTGATGTCTTCGTGAGTCAGTACGAAGCTGCCCATTTCGCGGTCCAGGGTGAAGCCTTTGACGCCGTCGCCCAGGGTCAGCACCAGCATGGTCTGCGGGCCGTAGATGGCGTAACCGGCGGCCACTTGCTGGGTGCCTGGCTGCAGGAAGGCTTTTTCGTTCAGCGGCTCGTTCTGGCTCAGGTATTCGTTCGGGCAACGCAATACCGAGAAGATCGTGCCGACCGGGGCGTTGATGTCGATGTTCGACGAGCCGTCCAGTGGGTCGAAGACCAGCAGGTATGCGCCTTTCGGGTATTTGCCCGGGATCTGGTAGGCGTTGTCCATTTCTTCGGACGCCATGCCGGCCAGGTGACCGCCCCATTCGTTGGCTTCGAGCAGGATCTCGTTAGAGATCACGTCGAGCTTCTTCTGCACTTCGCCTTGCACGTTCTCGGTGCCCATGCTGCCCAGAACACCACCCAGGGCGCCTTTGGACACGGCGTGGCTGATCTCCTTGCAGGCACGCGCTACCACTTCGATCAAAAAGCGCAGATCGGCAGGAGTGTTGTTGCTGCGGGTCTGCTCAATCAAATAGCGACTCAAGGTAACGCGGGACATGGACGGCTCCGGTGGAATGGGGGGCGGAAAACCCGCGCAGTTTACAGGGAGTCTGAAAACCTAGCGAGCGAAGACGCCGGCTAACGTGCGCCTGGGTGTATTTGCCTGTATGAGACGTGATTGTTGGTGGAGAGTTCAGGTGTCGGCTTGAGCGTAGTTGGAAATGGGGCGGGTGGTGATTGAGTGATAGCGGCAGTTTGATGATTTTGTTGTTTGACCGGCCGCCATCGCTGGCAAGCCAGCTCCCACAGGATGTGTGGTGTACACAAAATATGTGAACGACCGAGTCACTGTGGGAGCTGGCTTGCCAGCGATTGGCGCGCAGCGCCGGCCATGCTCAGGTATTGGCTGGCGGTTTGCGCAACAGGCTGAACGCCATCGCCCCGAGAAACACCACACTGAGCAGCAACACTGCCCACAAGCCGAACTTCTTCCAATTAGTCCCGGCCACCGCAGCCGTCGTCGCCGCCGAAGTTTGCGTGGCCTTCGCTTCGTCCTGCACCGTCGCCTTGCCCAGGCTCGCCAGCTTTTCTGGCTTGAAATCCGGAATCAACGTTGCCAGCGGCAGGTTCGCCGTTTTCACCGTGGCATTGCCCAAGGCCAGGCTGTACGGCCCTTCGCCCCGGGCGAGGAAGATCACCTGCGTGGCGCGCACCGCGTATTTCAGGTCCGGCGCCTGCTCACCCAGACCGCCGCCGCGCTCATCCACGGTCAGCTTGAGTTGCTGCACGGTCTGCCCGGACAGCGGGATTTCGTTCTGGACCACGTCCTGATTGTTCTGGCTCAGGCGATACAGCAAACCGCTGCTCAGTGGCTGCCACGGCAAGTTGCTCTCGCGCCGGCCGGCCAACGTGACCGGCGCCAGACTGTTCGGCTGTTTCAGCTCGATCTGCACCCGCTCGACATTCAGCCCCATCGGCAACTGCCAGATGTATTCCCCGGACTTGGTGCTGCTGCCGGCCACGCTGGGCGACCAGACCAAAGGCAGCGGCAGGTTGCGCGGGTCGCTGCTTTTCAATTGCGCCGAAGTCAGGACGGGCGCCGAACCCGGCGACTCCCACAGCAGGCGCACATAGCGCGCGGTCTGCCCCGGCAGGGTCACTTCGTGCTGTTCGATGCGCTCATCGGAAAAGGTCAGCCGTGCCACCTGGCCCTCGCCCCATGACTGCCAGTGCTGCAGATCGTCGCTGGCCTCGATGCTGAAACGCTGGAAACCGTCGCGCTCGCTGGTCCAGTCGAGGATCAACTGCTGCAACGGTGCCTTGATCGCACTGGCATCGAGCAGCCAGCCGCGCAGCACTTCTTCGCCCGCCTCCAGTTGCGAGGACGGTTGCACTTCGACCAGGGTGCCGTTGGTGGTCGACTGCACGCGCACATTCGGCGCGCGCTCGCTGGCGTCGGCGGCGTTGTACAGCGGGAACCATTTGACCTCGTGCAGCTTGCCGTCGTCGCGGGTCTGCGCCGATTCGCGAGCCAAGGCGTAGGCCTGCGCTTCGCCGGCGGCGTTGAACACACGCAGGTCGCTGAGATCGGTCTGGCGCGCCTGCAATTGCGCGCTCAGCGGCAGGTCGAGGCGATACCACGGGCCATTGCCGCTCACCGTCAACGGCAACTGCGTGGCGAAGTCCGCCGGTTTTTCCTGAGCGCCAGCGACCATCACCACGCCCAGCGCCAACCAACCCAGATTCAGCATGCGACTCAAGATGCAACTCCTTCGGTTTCCGGCGCGGGTTTGTCCGCCGCCGGTTCAGCCTCGACGCGTTTGGGTGGCAGCGGCGCAAAGTAGCCGACCACCAGCAGCAACATGCCAACGCCGATAAACGAGACGATCCGGGCGAGGCCGCCACGGTTGCTCAGTTCGACAAAAATCAGCTTGGCCACCACCAGCGCGATCAGCGCCGCGCCGATCAGCCAGACTTCGCGGCGATGGCGCAGATGGCCGCCGATCATCAGCCCCAGCGCCATCAACGTCCAGACGATCGACAGGCCGGCCTGCACCAGCATCGACGCGAGCAGTTGATCAAGCTCGAACGGGATGCCGGCCCAGTGATGCGCGGCGCGGGTGACCAGTGCGGTGCAGAAGGCAAACAGCGACACACCGGCGATCAGTTGCGTAGCCTTGTCGGCATGATCCTGACGGATCGACAGCTGCGCGACGGCGCTGCGCGACCAGGCATAAACGCCGAACAGCGCAAACAGCAGACCCAGCTCCAATGGGTTGAGCAGCGGCACGTAAGGCAATGGTTCGGCATTGCCATCGCTGACGCCATTGGCCAGCCAGAACCACGCCAGCATCAGCACCGCCAGCGGTGCCGCTGCGTACAAGCGGTACTCGCGGGCAAATGCGGCCACCGGCCACGGCCACGAACGGGGAGCAGCCATCAGCAACAGATAGAGGCTCGGCAGAATCGCCCAGCCCAGCCACCGCCACGCGTTGTACTGCTCGGCCAACAACAGCAGGCCGTAACGCAACTCCAGCGCCAGCACCCCAATCAACAGCCAGCAACCGAACACATGGGCCGCGCTCAATGCGCGCGCCGGCAACAGCGAAGCCAAGCGGCACAGGCTGAAGAAGTGCACCGCGAACAGCGCCGGCCACGCCAGCCAGCCGAAGTCGGCGGCCGGGTGGTAGCGCGAATGCCAAGCGCCGAGCAAAACCAGCGCCGCCGCCGGAATCAGTAAGGTGCAGAGCAACCCCAGCGCCGGCCATTTCAGACGCAGCGACAACAGCGTCCACAGCGCAACACTGATCGCAGCGACCAGCAGCAACAATGTGCCTTGCAGGTTCGGCGAAGCGAATCGCAGGATCTCGCTGACCCACGCCAGCGTCCACCAACCGGCGCCCCAGACCAGCAGCACTTGCGACAAGCGCTGCAAACTCAAGGCATCAAAAGCCGTGGCATGGTTGCCCAATTGCAAGCGCCACGCGCCGATCAGCGCGGCCAGCCCCAGCACCTGTGGCGTCCAGAAGCCGCCATGGGCCAACGGTTTCAACTCTTCGCTAGACAGCGACCCGAGCCATTCGGGGCCGGCGAGCAGAAACGCTGCGCCGCCGATCACCTGCAACAGCAGGCCGAAAACGAAACTCAGACGCTGTTGCAGGTACAGGCTCAGCCAGATGATCAGCAAACCGCTGGCCGCCCACACCGCGCTCGCGGTTTGCCACGGCAGCACGAACAGCACCGCCAGATTGATCAGCACCAACCCCGCCAGCAACACCACCGACAAGCCGCGCAGCAGACGCGCATCAGCGCGCACCATCTCATCGCGAGCCGCGAGCAGCATGCCGCCAATCAAGGCCAGTCCGATCAAGGACGCACTGAGCAAACCGCTCCAGCCAGCGCTGAACACCGCCGCCGAATCTTCACCGGCAGTTTGCAGGCGCAGCAGGAACAACGCGCCGCCCAGCAACTGCACGGCAAACGCGGTAAACAGGAATGTGCGTGATTGAATCCGCAGCCCCACGAACAAAGTCGCCAACCCGGCCAAGGCCCAACTGATCGCCGTGCCCTGGATGAACAGGAACAACGGTGCCAGCAGATACAGGAACGTCAGGCCCAGACACGCCAGCACTGGCAGTCCTTGCCTTTCCCACGGCAATGTTTGCTCGGGCGTAGCCTTGCGCAGTTGGAAGAAACTGAACAGCAGCGCGGCGCCAAGCATCAGCGCGCCCAGCGGTGCGCCGTCGAGCAGGCTGCTCTCGCCGAGTTGCAGCTGGCTGAGAAACGCCAGTGCCGAACCCAGTTGCAGCAGTAAGGCAAAGGCCCGGGCAAACGGTCGATGCTGACGCAAGCCGAGCCAGAAAATCCCCGCGCCTTCCACGGCCCACGCCGCAGACGTCCAGCGCGCATCGAGCCCCAGCGGAATCGCCAGGCTGGCAAAAATCACCCCCAGCGCCAGGCAGGTTTCGCCCAGCAGCATCGCCCGCCCGCCCATCAAAACTTTGGCCAGTGCCATATAGATCATGCCCAGCGCCAGAGCACTGAACGCCGCCGCGAATTCGAGATGCTGCACCAGCGCAAACTGCAGACCGAAGCCAATGATCGGCGGGCCGAACAGCATGGTGCCGTCGACGTAATCGCCCTTGCGGGCCGACCATTGCAGCAACGCCTCGCGGTCAGCGTCCGGCGGGGCATCCGCCATCTCGCGCAATTTGCGCCGGGCGAACAGCAGGCCGATGGCGAGGTACATAAGGAAAAACACAATCAGAAACGGCTCGGTGCTCCACAGCAGTTCCGGGGTGTAGGAACGCAGACCCCAGGCGAAACCGATACCGAAGGTCCCGACAAAACCGATCAGGTTGAGCAGGCGCCAGGCCTTGAACCAGGCGATGGAGAGAATGCCGGCGTTGAGCAAGGCGAAATAACTGAACAGTGCGACGTGATTGCCTTCGCCGGTAGAAGTCAAAATCGGCGCGGCGAAACCGCCCAACGCTGCCGCTGCGGCCAACCCCAGTGCATCCTGAGTGATCGCCAGAATGGCCGAGAACACCGTCACCGCGACCAGCAAACCGAGTGCAGCGGACGGATCAAGCAACGGATGCAGACGCATCGCCGCAAACACCGTCAGGTACAACACCGCGATCCCGGTGCCTTGCAGCATCAACGCATAGTTGCTATTGCGTCGGCGCAGCCACCAGCCCAGCGCAAGCAAGGCGAACGCCGCTGCCGCAACACCGGCGTAACGCAACTCGATCGGCACCACCATGCCTTCGGTGGCGTAACGCAGTAAAAACGCCAGACCGAAAAACAGCAGCACCACACCGACGCGCAGCACGGTGTTGCCGCCAAACAGCCAGTTGCGCGCAGCGCTGATGCCGCGTTCGATCAGGTTCGGGCCACGGGGTTCGGCGGTTTTTTGCGGTGGTGCAACGGGAGCCGGTTCGGCGCGCCAGGCATCGGCCGGCAGCGGCTGGGTGGTTTCGCGGGCGACGGCGGAGACCGGTTCGAGTTCGGGGGGCAGTTCCCAGATCAGCTCAGGGGTCGGGGCAGCCTGCTCAGCCACGTCGACGGGTGCGGCGACTGGCTCGGCTTCAGGTGGCGGCGCGGGCGCATGCGAGGGCGAACCTTCCAGCACAAACAGCCGCTGAGCCACGCCTTGCAAGGCTTCGCGCACCTGCTCGAGTTGACGCTGTTGCTCCGCCGCCTGCGAGCCAAGGCGCGCGATGCGCAGCATCTGGCCGATGACCAGCCCCAGCAGCGCACCCAACAGCGCACCACTGAATGACTCGTCGAGCAGTCCACCGAGCACCAGCCCGATCAACATGAACATCCATTGCATGGTCGATATCCCTAAGCAGCCCCGGGGCGGGGCGAGTCCGGCGATGTCTTCAGTCTAGGCACAAACCGTGTGGGAGCGAGCCTGCTCGCGAAGGCGGATTGTCAGCCAACATTTCTGTTTAAGTCGACGATCGCTTCGCGAGCAGGCTCGCTGCCACAGGGTACGGCGGTGATTGATGCCTTTTAACCGGCGCTCAGTATATCGATCCGGCCCAACAAACGTTGGGCCTTGCGCAGATTTGTCGGGGAAAGTTACTCCAGCGCTTTCCAGATATCCGTGGCGTACTCGCGAATCGTCCGGTCGGAAGAGAACCAGCCCATCCGCGAGGTGTTGAGCACCGCCGAACGCCACCAGTTCTGCGAGTCGTGCCAGTGCGCATCGACGCGCTTCTGCGCTTCCCAGTAGGAGTCGAAGTCGGCGCAGACCAGGAAGCGGTCATAGTCGATCAACGAGTCGATCAGCCCGGTATAACGCGAGGTATCGTCCGGCGAGAACACACCGCTGCGAATCGCTTGCAGCACATCGTTCAAACGATGGGAGGCGGCGATGTCGGGTACGGCGCTGAACTCGTGGTTCTGCTTGCGCGCCTCAACCTGTTGCGCACTGAGGCCGAAGATGAACATGTGCTCGGCACCGATGCGCTCGCACATTTCCACGTTGGCACCGTCGAGGGTGCCGATGGTCAGCGCGCCGTTGAGGCCGAACTTCATGTTACTGGTGCCCGACGCCTCGAAACCGGCGGTGGAAATCTGCTCGGACAAGTCCGCCGCCGGGATGATGCTTTCGGCCAGGCTGACGTTGTAGTTGGGCAGGAACACCACTTTCAGCAGGCCACGCACGGTCGGATCGTTGTTCACCACCCGAGCAATGTCATTGGTCAGTTTGATGATCAGCTTGGCCTGGTGATAACTCGCCGCCGCTTTACCGGCGAAGATCTTCACGCGCGGCACCCAGTCGACTTCCGGCTCGGCACGAATCGCCTGATACAACGCCACGGTGTGCATCAGGTTGAGCAACTGACGCTTGTATTCGTGAATACGTTTGACCTGCACGTCGAACATCGCCGCCGGGTTGACCGCGATCCCGAGGCGCTCGTGAATCAGATAGGCCAGCGCCTTCTTGCTGTGCAAACGCTGCTCGGCGAAGGCTTTGCGGAACGCGGTTTTCTCGGCGAACGGTTCAAGTTCGAGCAGGCGCTCTTCGGGATGGTCGAGCACATCCGGGCCGAGAGCGTCGATCAGCATCGAGGTCAGTTCCGGGTTGGCCTGATACAGCCAGCGGCGGAAGGTGATGCCGTTGGTTTTGTTGTTGATCCGCTCCGGATAGAGCTTGTGCAGTTCGGCGAATACGGTTTTGCGCATCAACTGCGTATGCAGACCGGACACGCCGTTGACGCTATGCGAACCGAGGAACGCGAGGTTGCCCATGCGCACCCGGCGGCCGTTGTCTTCTTCGATCAGCGACACCGCACGCAACACGTCGAAGTCATGAATGCCCTTGGCCCGCAACGAATCGATGTGCTGTGCGTTGATCAGGTAAATGATCTGCATGTGCCGTGGCAGCATGCGTTCCATCAGCCCGACCGGCCAGGTTTCCAGTGCTTCCGGCAGCAGCGTGTGGTTGGTGTACGACAGCGTGTCGACGGTGACTTGCCATGCTGCGTCCCACGCGACGTCGTAGACGTCGACCAGTTGGCGCATCAGCTCGGCCACTGCAATCGAGGGGTGAGTGTCGTTGAGCTGGATCGCCGCGTGATCACCGAGGGTCAGCACCGAGGTGTGCATGTTGCGGTGACGGCGCAGCAGATCCTGCAACGAAGCGGCGACGAAGAAGTATTCCTGACGCAGGCGCAGTTCTTGCCCGGCTTCGGTGCTGTCGGCCGGATAAAGGACGCGGGAGATACTCTCGGCGCGGGCCACTTCCGCCACGGCGCCCAGGTGGTCACCTGCGTTGAAGCGTTCCAGGTGCAGGTCTTCCATGGCGCGGGCACGCCACAGGCGCAGAGTGTTGACGCTCGCCCCGCGCCAGCCGACCACCGGCGTGTCATAAGCAATTGCGCGCACGGTTTCCGCCGGCGACCAGACCTGACGAGTCTTGCCGGAGGCATCGGTGACGGTTTCGACGCTGCCGCCGAAGCCGATCGGGTAGGCCACTTCCGGCCGTTCGAATTCCCACGGGTTGCCGAAATCCAGCCAGTGCTCGGTCTGTTCCTGTTGCCAGCCATCGACGATCGCCTGACGGAACAAGCCATGCTCATAACGAATGCCATAGCCATGGCCGGCGATGCCGAGGGTGGACATGCTTTCCATGAAACACGCCGCGAGCCGACCGAGGCCGCCGTTACCGAGCGCCGCGTCGGGCTCCAGCAGACGAATGCGCTCCAGATCGACGCCCAGTTCGGTCAACGCTTCACGGGCGACGTCGAGCAGGCCGAGGTTGCTCAGGCTGTCGTAGAGCAAACGGCCGATGAGAAATTCCAGCGAGAGGTAATAAACCCGCTTCTGGCCTTTGCGGTAGATCTGTCGGGTGTGGTCCATCCAGTGTTCGACCATGTGATCACGCGCAGCCAGGGCGATGGCTTCGAACCAGTCATGGTCGAAGGCATGATCGGGGTCTTTGCCCACGGCGTAGGTGAGTTTGGTCAGGACGGCGTCGCGGAACGCGGCCACCTCTGCTTCGCGAACTAGTGGTTCTTGAGTCATCAACAGGACCTCGAGCGAGCGGGAATTTTCTGAGCCTAGACGGTCTGACCGGCGGTAACGGCTCTGGTTCGGCAGTATTTGCGCGGACTGTGCACCAGTCCGACATAACCCTGGCGGATGAGCCAATGAATGCAGGGGCCGTGCCGTCCTGTCGGGCAAATTGCAGTCGTTGCGAAAATATCCGGCGAAAGGTTGTTCAAAATTCCACCGCTCCCGGTATGATCGCGCGCCCTGATGCATACACGCCTGGTAACTCCCGATGATGAAGCCCAACCTGATCGCCGCCGCCGAGATTGATCGTCTCGATACGTGGGCCAAATACTCGGCGCCGATGTGCGGCTCGTGCATGTCCAGCTGCTGCACGCTGCCGGTCGAAGTGAAGATCAAGGATCTGGTGCGCATCGGTGTGGTCGACGAGTTCGAACTGGGCGATCCGCCAAAGAACATCGCCAAGCGTCTGCAAAAGGAAGGTCTGGTCGAGCGCTTCAATCAGAAGTCGGGGATCTTCACCCTGCAGCGCATGAGCAACAACGACTGCTATTACCTGGATCGTAAAACCCGCCTGTGCACCATTTATGACAAGCGCCCGGACACCTGCCGCAACCACCCGAAGATCGGGCCGCGGCCGGGGTATTGCGCTTATAAGCCGAAAGAAGTCGAGCGGGTGCAGAATTTCCGGGCCATCGACAAATTTTGATCGGCCTTGAGATTTTCAGCGGCTGACCGGCCGCCATCGCTGGCAAGCCAGCTCCCACAATGATTGTGGTCGAACACATATTTTATATACGACCCAAAACCCTGTGGGAGCTGGCTTGCCAGCGATGGGGCCAGCACAAATATCGCTAAACGCCAGACAAACAAAAACGCCCCCGGTCTCGCGACCGGGGGCGTTTTTTATTCCAGGGCTGAATTACGCCTTGGCTTTCTTGGCAGCGCGGGTACGCTCGCTTTCGTCGAGGATCTTCTTGCGAAGACGGATCGACTTAGGCGTGACTTCGCACAGCTCGTCTTCCTGGATGTATTCCAGAGCCTGTTCCAGGGTGAAGCGAACAGGTGGGACCAGAGCGATGGTTTCGTCTTTACCCGAAGCACGCATGTTGTCGAGCTTCTTGCCTTTGGTTGGGTTCACACCCAGGTCGTTGTCGCGGCTGTTCTGACCAACGATCTGACCGTTGTAGATCTCCTGGCCGTGTTCTACGAACAGCTTGCCACGAGCCTGCAGGGTTTCCAGCGAGTAGGTCAGAGCCTTGCCGGTTTCAACCGAAACCAGAACGCCGTTCTGACGGCCGGACATGTGGCCCGACTTCACTGGAGCGTAACGGTCGAAGATCGAGGTCAGGATGCCAGCACCGTTGGTCAGGGTCAGGAACTGGTTACGGAAACCGATCAGACCGCGAGCAGGGATGTTGTATTCCAGACGAACACGGCCCTTGCCATCCGGCACCATGTTGCTCAGGTCGCCCTTACGCAGACCCATCTCTTCCATGACCTTGCCCTGGGATTCTTCAGGGATGTCGATGGTGACGTTTTCGAACGGTTCCTGCTTCACGCCGTCGACTTCACGGATGATCACTTCAGGACGGCCCAGGGCCAGCTCGAAGCCTTCGCGACGCATGGTTTCGATCAGTACCGAGAGGTGCAGCTCACCACGGCCGGAAACCTTGAACTTGTCAGCCGAGTCGCCTTCTTCAACGCGCAGTGCAACGTTGTACAGCAGCTCTTTGTCCAGACGATCCTTGATGTTACGGGAGGTCACGAACTTGCCTTCTTTACCGCAGAATGGCGAGTCGTTTACCTGGAAGGTCATGGAAACGGTTGGCTCGTCAACGGTCAGCGGCTTCATCGCCTCGACGGTGTTGATATCGCACAGAGTGTCCGAGATGAACAGCTCGTCGAAGCCGCTGATGCAGACGATGTCGCCAGCTGCTGCTTCGTCAACGTCGATGCGGTGCAGACCGTGGTGACCCATCAGCTTCAGGATACGACCGTTGCGACGCTTGCCGTCAGCGCTGATAGCGACAACCGGGGTGTTCGGCTTGACGCGACCACGAGCGATACGGCCAACACCGATAACACCCAGGAAGCTGTTGTAGTCCAGAGCGGAGATCTGCATCTGGAACGGGCCGTCACGGTCAACGGCCGGAGGCGGAACGTGGTCGACTACTGCCTGGTACAGCGGAGTCATGTCTTCCGCCATGGCGGTGTGGTCCAGACCGGCAATACCGTTCAGGGCCGAAGCGTAAACAACCTGGAAGTCCAGTTGTTCTTCGGTCGCACCGAGGTTGTCGAACAGGTCGAAGATCTGGTCCAGAACCCAGTCCGGACGCGCGCCTGGACGGTCAACCTTGTTGATGACCACGATTGGACGCAGGCCGGCTTCGAAAGCCTTCTTGGTCACGAAACGGGTTTGCGGCATAGGGCCGTCTTGAGCGTCAACCAGCAGCAGAACGGAGTCGACCATCGACATTACGCGTTCAACTTCGCCGCCGAAGTCGGCGTGGCCCGGGGTGTCCACGATGTTGATGTGGTAGCCGTTCCAGTTGATGGCGGTGTTCTTCGCCAGAATGGTAATACCGCGCTCTTTTTCCTGGTCGTTGGAGTCCATCACGCGCTCGTCGTTGAGCTCGTTGCGCTCCAGGGTGCCGGATTGACGCAGGAGTTTGTCTACCAGGGTGGTTTTACCGTGGTCAACGTGGGCAATGATGGCGATGTTGCGTAGATTTTCGATCACTTGTGTATCTCGATCAGAGGATTCGGTTTGCTGACAAGTCATGGCAGCGATTAGCAGTAGTGTCCGGCATGGCCGTTACAGCTTGACGGCGGTGTCGGGGGGCCGGTGACGCAGGCCACAGGCAAACAGCCCCGGGCACTTAGCTCGGTCGATAAACGCGCACATTGGCATGCCCCTCACTGAGCAAATGGTGGGCATGCAGGCGACTCATCACGCCTTTGTCGCAATACAGCAGGTACTGGCGAGTAGGGTCCAGTTCCTTGAAACGTGCGTTCACTGCATAGAACGGCATCGTCTGTACCTCTATGCCGGCGAGCTCCAGCGGGTCATCCTCGGCGGCATCCGGGTGGCGGATGTCGATGACGATCTGACCGGCCAGCGCTTCGCTGACTTCTTCAATTTGCAAATCCTGGCCCAACTCGTCGATTACCCGATCGATCGGCACCAGTTTGGCGTTGGCGAGCGCGCGCTCGAGTACCGCCATGTCGAATTCTTTCTCTTCGTGCTCAACCCGGCCACGCTTGGCGGCGGTCTTGGGGTTGACCGAAATCACGCCGCAGTATTCCGGCATGTGCCGGGCGAAATCGGCGGTGCCGATCTCGTTGGCGGTGTCGATGATGTCCTGCTTGTGCGCGACGATCAGCGGCCGCAGCACCAGTTTGTCGGTCACGCAGTCGATCACCGACAGGTTCGGCAGCGTCTGGCTCGACACCTGGGAGATCGCTTCACCGGTCACCAGTGCATCGATGTGCAGGCGTTCGGCGATCTCGGACGAGGCGCGCAACATCATACGCTTCAAAACCACGCCCATATGACTGTTATCGACTTTGCCGAGAATTTCGCCCAGCACTTCCTCGAACGGCACACTGACAAATAGCACGCGTTGCGAGCTGCCGTACTTCTTCCAGATGAAGTGCGCGACTTCCATCACGCCCAATTCGTGGGCACGCCCGCCGAGATTGAAGAAGCAGAAGTGCGCCATCAGGCCGCGACGCATGATCTGATAAGCCGCCACGGTCGAATCGAAGCCGCCGGACATCAATACCAGCGTCTGCTCCAACGCGCCGAGCGGGTAGCCGCCGATGCCGTTGTGCTGGCTGTGAATCACGAACAACCGTTTGTCGCGAACTTCGATACGGACTTCGATTTGCGGTGCTTTAAGGTCGATTCCGGCCGCACCGCACTCGCGACGCAGCTTGCTGCCGACGTATTTTTCCACGTCCATCGAGCTGAAGGCATGCTTGCCTGCGCGCTTGCAGCGCACCGAGAAAATCTTCCCGGCCAGTGCATCGCCGTAGTGCTGTTTGCACTTTTCGGTGATGTCGTCGAAGTCGCCCAGCGGGTACTCGTCGATCTGCAGAAAATGCGCGATACCCGGCATGCAGGTCAGGCGTTCGCCCATCTCTTTCAAGGCTTTGGGGTCAGTAACGCGGGTTTCCAGCTCGAGATTGTCCCACACGCCGTTCACCACCACGGCCGGGTCCAGGTCACGGAGCACGGTGCGGATGTTCTTGGCCAACTGGCGGATGAATTTCGTCCGGACAGGTCGGCTTTTGATGGTGATCTCGGGGAAGACTTTTACGATAAGTTTCATGAAAACAGCGCGCGAACGGCCAGCCGAAAAAGGGGGGCGCGGATTATAGCGGAAATTGCTCAAGGTTTAACCAGTTAATGTGCAGAAGGTTTTGCTTGCACCAAAACAGGTCATTTCTGAATTTAAACGCAACATTAAGGGGCGGGATTTGTCGATTCAGTACCTCGCACGCCTTAATAAGCGTGAATTTGGGGCAAAAAACCCATGCTGGGGCACTGGCATGCAATTTGCTCCCTTGTGAGGCAGGTTGCCTTGGCAGAGTATTCGCGCCGGCATCACCATTATTAAGGGCATCCACTACCCGCCCTAATTCACCCGGAGGACACTATGTCGAAGTCGGTTCAACTCATCAAAGATCATGACGTCAAGTGGATTGATCTGCGCTTCACGGACACCAAAGGCACTCAGCACCACGTGACCATGCCGGCTCGCGATGCGCTGGATGACGACTTCTTCGAAGTCGGCAAGATGTTCGACGGTTCCTCCATCTCCGGCTGGAAAGGCATCGAAGCCTCCGACATGATCCTGATGCCGGTCGACGAAACTGCCGTGCTCGATCCGTTCACCGAAGACCCAACCCTGATTCTGGTGTGCGACATCATCGAGCCTTCGAGCATGCAGGGCTACGATCGCGACCCACGTGCGATCGCCAAGCGCGCCGAAGAGCACCTGAAAGCCACCGGTATCGGTGACACCGTATTCGCCGGTCCGGAGCCTGAGTTCTTCATCTTTGACTCGGTGAAATTCAAGTCGGACATCTCCGGCTCGATGTTCAAGATCTACTCCGAGCAAGGTTCGTGGATGTCCGACCAGGACATCGAGGGCGGCAACAAGGGTCACCGTCCAGGCGTGAAAGGCGGCTACTTCCCGGTTCCACCGTTCGACCACGACCACGAAATCCGTACCGCCATGTGCAACGCACTGGAAGAAATGGGTCAGTCGGTTGAAGTTCACCACCACGAAGTGGCAACTGCCGGCCAGAACGAAATCGGCGTCAAGTTCAACACCCTGGTGAAGAAAGCTGACGAAGTTCAGACCCTGAAATACGTTGTGCACAACGTTGCTGACGCTTACGGCCGCACCGCGACCTTCATGCCGAAGCCACTGTACGGCGACAACGGTTCGGGCATGCACGTACACATGTCGATCTGGAAAGATGGCAAGAACACCTTCGCAGGTGAAGGCTATGCCGGCCTGTCCGATACCGCTCTGTACTTCATCGGCGGCATCATCAAGCACGGTAAGGCCCTGAACGGCTTCACCAACCCGGCGACCAACTCGTACAAGCGTCTGGTGCCAGGCTTCGAAGCTCCGGTAATGCTGGCCTACTCGGCTCGCAACCGTTCCGCTTCGATCCGTATTCCTTACGTGTCGAGCCCGAAAGCCCGCCGTATCGAAGCACGCTTCCCGGATCCGGCTGCCAACCCGTACCTGGCCTTCGCAGCACTGCTGATGGCCGGTCTGGACGGTATCCAGAACAAGATCCACCCAGGCGATGCCGCCGACAAGAACCTGTACGACCTGCCGCCTGAAGAGGCGAAAGAGATCCCACAGGTTTGCGGCAGCCTGAAAGAAGCCCTGGAAGAGCTGGACAAGGGCCGCGCGTTCCTGACCAAGGGCGGCGTGTTCTCCGATGACTTCATCGACGCTTACATCGCGCTGAAATCGGAAGAAGAAATCAAGGTTCGCACCTTCGTGCACCCACTGGAATATGAGCTGTACTACAGCTGCTGATCCGGTAGCGCTGCGTAAGCGGCGTGACAAAAGAGGCCTCCTTCGGGAGGCCTTTTTTATTGCCCGGCACAGTTCATTTACCCTGTGGGAGCGAGCCTGCTCGCGAAAGCGGTGGGTCATTGAAGATGATGGTGACTGATGCGACGCCTTCGCGAGCAGGCTCGCTCCCACAGGGGATCCATGGTGTCTGAATGATCTTTGGATGTGTCGCCAGTTGGGCCAACCGCCGCACCTGTCCTATGCTGCTACCCATCGCTTCCAACCCCGGTCGATTTCATGGGTCGCACGTTTCTCTACATTCTGCTGCTGATCGCTCTGCCCGCCGCCGGGCAGATCTACAAGTACACCGACGCCAACGGCAACACGGCGTACAGCAATCAGCCGCCGGACGGCGTGCAGGCGCAACCGGTCGAGCTGCCGCCGCTCAATCGGGTCGAGCCGCAAGCACCGAGCGCGCCGCAATCACCCACCGCAGAACAACCGCAACCACCGCGCAACGCCTATGAAATCCTCGAACTCGCCGGTCTGCCCACTGACGAGGCGCTGCGCGCCAACAACGGCACCTTTACGGTCAATGTCCTGATCAAACCGCGCCTGCAATCGCCGCATCAACTGAGACTGGTGCTGGACGACGAGCCCTATGGCCAGCCGAGCAACGTACCGGTTTTGCAGTTGGTGAACATCGATCGCGGCGAGCATCGCCTGGCCGTGCAGGTGATCGACGGCCAGACCGTCATTCAGCAGAGCCCGCCAGCCGTCTTCACCGTGCAACGGGTGCATAGACCATGATCCGCGCGGGGCTGGTACTCGTTCTGGCGCTGATGTCGACGTACACCTTGGCGGAGGTCTTTACCTATGTCGACGCGCAGGGCAACCGCGTCTATACCGACCAGCCACGCGCCAACGCCAAGCGAGTGCCGATCGCGACGAGCAATCGCATGGCTGTCCCTGCCAACACCGCAGCGCCGATCACCACAGCGAAAAAATCCGCCGAACCAGCGCCCTTTCACTACGACATGCTGCGCATTCTGATCCCGGAGCCCGATGCCACTCTGCGCAGCAGCGCCGGCGAGCTGATCGTCAGCGTCACCAGCGAGCCCGGCCTGCAAAGCGGCCATCGTTATCGCCTGCTGCTGGATGGCAAGGCCACTGGCGAGCCCGGCGTCAGCCCGGTATTTGCGCTGAGCAATATCGATCGCGGCAGCCACAGCCTTTCGATCGAAATCCTCGACGCCGCCGGGCGTACCGTGGAACGCACCGCCAATCAGCCGTTCCACATGCTGCGCATTTCCCTCGCGCAGAAACGTCAGGTCAAACCCTGCGTTGCCGACGACTATGGCGTGCGCCCGGAATGTCCGCTCAAGGACAAACCTGAAGAGCCGAAAAATCCATTCCTGCGCTTCTTTTAACCTCCGCCAGCCGCGCGCACTCTATTGGTGCACTAAACTGCATCTCGCCCACAACCCAACCCATTTTGGTTCGAAACTTCCCGTTTGAGCTGGCTTCGTGCCATACAAACGCGCGTCAAACGCCTGTTTCAGGGGTTAAACGCTTCTTTTCGGAGCCTTGGTTTGGTTTTTGCATTTTCCCGACATCAGCGCTTTGTTCTCGCGCACGCCTTGCTCCAAAAGGGGTCCAGATGACCATAAGCGACGCTATTCACCGTTTGCTGCTCGACAACCTGACCACGGCGACCATCCTGCTCGACGCCGAATTGCGCCTGGAGTACATGAACCCGGCGGCGGAGATGCTGTTGGCCGTCAGCGGTCAGCGCAGCCACGGCCAGTTCATCAGCGAGCTGTTCACCGAATCCCCCGAGGCGCTCAATTCCCTGCGTCAGGCGGTGGAGCAGGCGCACCCGTTCACCAAGCGTGAAGCGATGCTCACCGCCCTCACCGGCCAGACGCTGACCGTGGATTACGCGGTCACGCCAATCCTCAGCAACGGCGAGACTTTGCTTTTGCTTGAAGTGCACCCGCGTGATCGCCTGTTGCGCATCACCAAGGAAGAGGCGCAGCTGTCCAAGCAGGAAACCAGCAAGATGCTGGTGCGCGGCCTCGCCCATGAGATCAAGAACCCCCTCGGCGGCATCCGGGGCGCAGCGCAATTGCTCGCCCGCGAACTGCCGGAGGAAAGCCTGCGCGATTACACCAATGTGATCATCGAAGAGGCCGACCGCCTGCGCAATCTGGTCGATCGCATGCTCGGCTCGAACAAACTGCCGTCGCTGGCCATGTGCAACGTCCACGAAGTGCTCGAACGCGTCTGCCATCTGGTCGAAGCCGAAAGCCAGGGCTGCATCACCCTGGTGCGTGATTACGACCCGAGCATTCCCGACGTCCTGATCGACCGCGAGCAAATGATTCAGGCGGTGCTGAACATCGTGCGCAATGCGATGCAGGCCATCAGCAGCCAGAACGAGCTGCGCCTGGGCCGCATCAGCCTGCGCACCCGCGCCATGCGCCAGTTCACCATCGGCCACATCCGCCATCGTCTGGTGACCAAGATCGAGATCATCGACAACGGTCCCGGCATTCCGGCGGAACTGCAGGAAACCATTTTCTTTCCCATGGTCAGCGGCCGCCCGGACGGTACCGGGCTGGGCCTGGCCATTACCCAGAACATCATCAGTCAGCACCAGGGCCTGATCGAGTGTGAGAGCCATCCAGGCCACACCACCTTCTCGATCTTCCTGCCACTGGAACAAGGAGCCACATCGACATGAGCCGTAGTGAAACCGTGTGGATCGTCGATGACGACCGTTCTATCCGTTGGGTCCTGGAAAAGGCCTTGCAGCAGGAAGGCATGACCACCCAGAGCTTCGACAGCGCCGATGGCGTGATGAGTCGTCTGGCCCGGCAGCAGCCGGACGTGATCATTTCCGATATCCGCATGCCGGGCGCCAGTGGCCTGGATCTGCTGGCGCGGATTCGCGAACAGCACCCACGGCTGCCGGTCATCATCATGACCGCTCACTCCGATCTGGACAGCGCTGTCGCCTCCTATCAGGGCGGTGCTTTCGAGTACCTGCCCAAGCCGTTCGACGTCGATGAAGCGGTTTCGCTGGTCAAACGCGCCAATCAACATGCCCAGGAACAGCAAGGCCTGGAAGTGGTGCCGGCGCTGACCCGCACCCCGGAAATCATCGGCGAAGCGCCGGCGATGCAGGAAGTGTTTCGCGCCATCGGGCGCCTGAGCCACTCCAACATCACCGTGCTGATCAACGGCGAATCCGGTACCGGTAAAGAACTGGTGGCCCACGCCCTGCACCGCCACAGCCCACGCGCGGCCTCGCCGTTCATTGCACTGAACATGGCGGCGATCCCCAAGGATCTGATGGAATCCGAGCTGTTCGGCCACGAGAAAGGCGCGTTCACCGGCGCGGCGAATTTGCGTCGCGGTCGTTTTGAACAGGCGGACGGCGGCACGCTGTTTCTCGATGAAATCGGCGACATGCCGGCGGACACCCAGACGCGTCTGTTGCGCGTGCTGGCCGATGGCGAGTTCTACCGCGTCGGCGGCCATGTACCGGTCAAGGTGGATGTACGCATCATCGCCGCGACCCACCAGAATCTCGAAACACTTGTCCACGCCGGCAAATTCCGTGAGGACTTGTTCCACCGCCTGAACGTGATCCGCATCCACATCCCGCGCCTGTCGGATCGTCGTGAAGACATTCCAACCCTGGCCCGGCACTTCCTCAGCCGCGCCGCGCAGGAACTGGCGGTCGAGCCGAAGCTGCTGAAAAGCGAGACCGAGGAATACCTGAAAAACCTGCCGTGGCCAGGTAACGTGCGCCAGCTGGAGAACACCTGTCGCTGGATCACCGTCATGGCCTCCGGCCGTGAAGTGCACATCAGCGATTTGCCGCCGGAACTGCTCAACCTGCCGCAGGATTCGGCGCCAGTGACCAACTGGGAACAGGCCCTGCGCCAGTGGGCGGATCAGGCCTTGGCCCGCGGCCAGTCGAGCCTGCTCGACAGCGCAGTGCCGGCGTTCGAGCGGATCATGATCGAGACTGCTTTGAAGCACACCGCAGGACGTCGGCGTGATGCGGCGGTGCTGCTGGGTTGGGGGCGCAATACCCTGACGCGCAAGATCAAGGAACTGGGGATGAAGGTTGATGGTGGGGATGATGACGAGGGGGAAGAGGGTTAACGCTTAAGGGTTGCCGTGCACTCAGGATCGATCCCCCTCACCCCAGCCCTCTCCCGGGGGAAGGGAGCAATCTCGGGTGGTTTCGAGGCCTGGGTTCGGCTCGGTATCTCAGGTCGGCGTAACTTGACCGGGCAACTCGGTCAGTCCCCTCTCCCTTGGGAGAGGGTCAGGGTGAGGGCCACCGTGCACCGCATCAATGCACGATGACCCGTGATCGCGCAGAGCCCGATTCTCATCGCCCAGTTCCGAAGTGCCGAAAAACCCAGACTTGAAATAAGCGAAAGCCCCGTATTCCGGGGCTTTCGCGTTTTCGAAGCATTTTTTGTTACAGCAAATCAAAACCTGGCACGCCGCCTGCAATATCTATCTCAGGTGATTCGATTCACCACCCGTTTCGGGGACCTTGGTACAGGCAGGCCGGGGATTCCCCTCTTTACACCGGGCTCACAGCGCAAAGCAGCGAGCCCACCGTTTTGGGATCCTTGGTACAGGCAGGCCGGGGGTTCCCTCTTTACACCGGGCTGACGCTGCAAGCGAAGCCCATGCTTTTGGGAACCCTGATACAGGCAGGTCAGGGATTCCCGCTTTTACACCGCAATGCGTCCCGCCCTTATTCGAACCTGGGGCGCTCGGGCACATGATGTGGGGGCTGGTTTTGCCATGTCGGGTCAAACCTCCTTACTTCCTCCTCCAGCCTGTCCAGCATTTTCCCCGGGCTGGGTTCAGTAGACGCAATGTTCAGCAAACTTTCTTGCTCACCTACGCTGGCCTTTTGGAAGCTTTCAATAAACGACCAGAACCGGCGCTGCAAAAGCAGACGCTCAACCTGAAATTCCGGCGTACGCACCAGATTTCTGAGTTGTTTGATCATTGCGGGGTTCACTTGAAGGACAAATGAATCCCACAGGGCAGACTTTTCAGCGCGTTGCGTTTGGGGGACATGGTGCAGCCATGGACTGTCCGCCAAATCAGCCTCGATTCTCCCCAGCCACAGATCGGTACCCGTCTGCCGACGTGCAGCTATCAATCGTCGAAGAGAAGCGGGGTCGGCAATCGGACTGCCAGTCAGGTCAAACCCTTTTCTCAGCTCAATGGTTTCGGGAATGGCTCTGATCGCGGTATAGGCCAGATTCAAACGTGTCCTGGGAATATCGGATGTCACGCCGTCCGGGAATTCTCTTATACGAGTTCGGTGGAGATCGACTTCCCGCAACGCCGTCATTCCCCGCAGTGAGGGCGCCACAGCCAGCCGACTTTCCGACAAATTCAATATCTCCAGCCGCGACGGACCGTTCTGCAAACCAAGCCCGGGCGGCGGCGAGGTTATGAACGTATTGGCCAGATTCAACTCTCGCAATCCGGACATGCGAGTCACATCAGGTGCTTCTGTCAAATCGGGATTATGGTACAGGTCAAGCACCTCCAACCGTGACGCCACGGGCCATTGATCCAGCCCGACAGGGGGACGACTCAAACCACAGGAACGTGCGCGCAAGACCCGCAACTCGCTCATGCCACGCACTGAAAAAAGCGGCCAGATACTGCAGTGCGTCAGGCTCAACTCCCGCAAACGGGTCAATCGCGTGAAATGCTCAAGGCCGTCCGACGGGAGCCATAGTCTGGCTTCCTGCATCGTCAGGACTTTCAACGTCGGGAGTTTATCGATTTCGGCCAACAGTTCATGACACTTGCCATTGAATCTGCGGATTTCGAGGGTTTCAATGTGGGAAAGCATCGAGAACAATTTTCCCAGACTTTTCGAAGGACTTCCTTCCAGGCCTAGAGATACGACGGATCTGAGCGGAACGGAACAACCCGGTAGCGCCAGATTGCGCCGACTTCCCAGGTCGAGCTCCAGCTTGAAACCGACCAGTCGCCCGTCGCGGTAGACTTTTTCCGAATGCTCTCCCTGCCATTTGAACAACCGACGCACGTTGGCCCCTATTGCCAGCCGGCGCCTGCGTTCGGCAATGTCCTGGCCTTTGTAACCCGTCTCCCAGGCAGTGATCTCACGGTTCAATCGAGGAAACTCCAGCTCAAGCCGCTTGAGTTCGACTTCTGCCACACCCGCTTCCCCATACCTTGCGATGAAATCATCGGCATGTTGATCCGTCGCATCAGCAAAATAGCGTCTGACCAGTGTCCGTGTGGTCGCAACCAGAACCGGCGGCTGCCCCCCGGAGGGGCCTGCGCCGGTGAGCCAGGGGCGGTGAAAGTTGAACGGGTTGGCAGGTGCTTGAGCAGCGCCATCCATCCCACCGCGCAAACCTGTGAGGATGCAAACCCAGGTGTTCTGCTCGCTGCGGGTGATCGCCAGGGTTTCACCGCCCAGGCTGGCGCGGTAAATGTTCACGCTGTCGGCAGCGACGGGATCGTTGGGTTTGACCAGGCGCCAAACCCTGTATTCCGGGCGGGAGGCATCCAGATCCTGCATCACCTGATACGCCTGCTCATGGATGACCACATAGAGTTTGCCATCGTGACGTATCACGCCATCGCTGCCCGATTGTGCGCTACTGACATCCAGCCCGGCATGAAAGCCATCCAGGCTTTGGGCGGTCAGGGGGTTGGTGCGGGTGCTGAAGTCGCTGTGCGGATGCCAGATGCCGCTTTCGCTATCGCGCAACATCCATGGGCCGGAAGGGTACAACTCGCCGGGATGTCGAGCGCGATACCATCCCGTATCCGGATCAGCTGCGACGAGAACGAGGCCACTGCCAGGGACGTCAACATAACGGCGATTTTTGTACAGCCTGAAGCCTTCGCCATCAGCGTCAGGCAATTCGGTGGTTGATGTTATCCGGTAAGTCTCCAGCGACCGGTGTATCACAGGAGAGATGGCAGCAACCTCCGGTGCCGGGCGAACCTCGACCACCGGCGCCGATAGGATCGTATTCGGGCCTGCGTCGTCGCCAGGTTTGGTGCTAAGCGACATCAGATCATCGAGACCAGCCCAGGGGACCGTGCCATCGCGGACGGGCATATCCGCCGCTGTGAAATCCTTGTCCGAGCTTCGCTTCGGGAACGTGTGGACATCCGTATCAACGTGGGTGCTGCCCCCGCGAGGTGGTTTTACTGACATGTTTTTTCATCCTTGAAAAGTCGCCCCGCCATTCATGCTCAGGCGGGGGGGTCGGCATCCTGCCGGTTAGCTGGGAAGACCAACGATAGCCTGCGTAAACGTTGACGCGCAGCGGAAAAACAGACGGCTCCGGTGGGAAATGACGCTAGCAAATGTGGGAACGGCAGGGCAGGCCGAACGTCATCAGCCTGCGCTTTTGTGCAGGGGTGATGATGCCGGCATCGTGCCGCCTGCGGTTTGCACCCCCCTATGCAAGCCGCGGCCGCTTGGGCAAATGATGCGGGGGCTGGTGCTGCCAGGTTGAGTCGAACTTCGTCATTTCCTCTTCGAGCCTTTCCAGCATTTTTCCGGGACTGGACTCCGTTATCGCGATGTCCCGCAAAGCGTCTTGCTCACCAAGACTCGCCTTTTGGAAATGTTCCAGAAACGCCCAGACCCGACGCTGCAGAAGCGGCCGCTCAACCTGAAACTCAGGCGTGCGGACCAGCTCTCTGATTTTGCCCATCATGGCAACATTCGTCTGATCGATTAACGAGTCCCAGAGGGAAATCCGGGCGGCGCGTTGCGCCTGTGGAACATTGTGCATCCAGTGGTCTATGACCAGATGGCTCGAAGCTCGTCCCAACCAGATGTCCGTTCCTGTTTGCCGACGTGCAGCAATCAATCGCCGAAAGTAGACAGGATCGGAAATCAACGTGCCGGTAAGGTTGAAACCCTCCCTGAGTTCAACAGCTTCGGGGATTGATTCGATCCGGGTATAACTCAGATCCAGACGTGCTCGGGGAACCTCGGAGTTCACGCCGTCCGGGAAAGTTTTTATCGCGGTATGGCTCAGGTCAACGTCCAGCAACGCCGACATTGCGCTGAGCGACGGCACCGCGGCGAGTGGGGTGCTGGATAAATTCAAGACCTGGAGTTGCGAAGGACCGCTCTGCATGCCAAGCCCGGGTGGCGGCGCGGATATGCGGGTATGGGACAGATCCAATACTCGCAATTCGGACATCAGAGTCACATCAGGCGGATGTCGCAGTTCGGGATTGTGGTACAGATCAAGCACCTGCAACCGTGACGCCACGGCCACCTCATCCAATCCGAAAGGCAGACGGAGCAAGCCACAGGAACGTGCGCGCAATACCCGTAACCCGGTCATCCCTCGCACTGAAAGATCGGGCCAGATACCACAGTTGATCAGGCTCAACTCTTCCAGCCCGGTCAATGTGGCGAAGTGGTCGAGGCCTGTCGACGACAGCAACAGACTGCTTTCACGAATTTCCAGGACTCTCAACTGTGGGAGCTTGTCGAGTTGGGCAAGCAATTTCTGGCCGTCGATTCTGCGTGTTTGCAAGGTGTCCATGCGCGGGAACATCGACAACAGATCTCCCAGATTCCTAGAGGTGCGTCCCTCCAGGCCAAGAGACACAACAGATCCGAGTCGAGTCGAAAAAACCGGAAGGGCGAAATTCCCCCGCGCGCCCAAATCCAGTTTCAACCTGAAGCCGATCAGCCGGCCATCCCGGTAGACTTTTTCCGAACTGTCGCCCTGCCACTTGAACAATCGACGCACGCTGGCACCTATTGCCAGTCGCCGAATGCGCTCGGCACTGCTGTCACCCCTGTAGGCAGTCTCCCACGCAGTGACCTCACGGTTGAGTTGAGGAAACTCAAGCTGTAGCCGTTTTAGCTCCACCTCAGCCGCACCTGCCTCAGCAAATCGGGCAATGAAATCATCGGCATGCTGATCGGTGGAGTCGGCGAAATAGCGTTTTACCTGCGCCCGCGTGGTCGCGTCTGCAACCGCCGCTTGCCCCCGTGAAGGGCCGGAGTCAGTGAGCCAGGGGCGATGAAAGTTGAACGGATTGGCACCTGCAGCCTCATTGCGCTGCATGCCCCCGCGTAAACCAGGAAGGATGGAAACCCAGGTATTGCGCTCGTTCCGGGTAATGGCCAGCGTCTCACCGCCGAGGCTGGCGCGATAAATGTTTGCGCTGTCGGTGGCGCCGGGATGACTGGGATCAACCAGACGCCAGACCTTGTATTCCGGGCGAGACGCAGCAAGATCCTGCAAAACCTGATACGCCTGTTGATCAATGACCACGTAGAGCTTGCCAGCGTGACGTACCACGCCGTCGCTGCCGGGGGCGACGCCGCTGAGATCCAGCCCGCTGCGAAATCCCTGCAAACCCGCAGCGGTCAGAGGATCGGTGCGTGCGTTGAAGTCGTTGTGCGGATGCCAGAGGCCGCTGCGGCTATCCCGCAACATCCATGGACCGGTGGGCAGCAACTCGCTGGGGAGTCGAGCGCGATAAAATCCGCTGTCCGGATCCACCCCTACCAGAACGATGCCGCCGCCAGACACATCCACATACTGACGTTTTTTGTACAGCCTGAAGCCGTCACCGTCAGCTGCCGGCAGTCCGGCCGGTGATCGCATTGCGTAACTGTCCAGCGACCTGGCGATGACGGGAGGACTTGGATTGGTGTGCGGCGCAGGGCGAACCTCGACCATCGGCGTCGGCAAGGTCCTGTCCGCGCCGACAACATCGCCCGGCAAGCTGCCCCGCAGCTTCGGATCATCGCCACGAACCCAGGGGGCGGTGCCATTGAGATCGGGAGTGCGCACCAGTGCGAAATCCTTGTCCAGACGTCGGGTCATAGCCGGGTGAACATCCGTGTCCACGCGGGTGCTGCCACTGCGGGGTGGTTTTACTGGCATGTTTTCATCCTTGAAAGTCGTCCCTGGCATTTATCCCAGAGACGATGGGGGGGTGGCATTGCTGTTACAGACGGGTCGAGGTTTGCCGCTTTTGCATCCGCACTGCGTACCCCTGCGAGTTACTCGAACCTGGGCCGCTTGGGCAAAGGGTGCAGCGGCTGACTCTGTCGCCCTCCGTCATAGTTGCGGATTTCATTCTCCAGCCTGTCCAGCATTCTCCCGGGACTCGTTTCCGTATAAAGAATGGCGTCGAGCCTGGCCCGCTCGTTGACTTCGGCGCTGTCATACATTTCCAGAAACCACCACACGCGCCGCTGCAGAAGCGGGCGCTCCACGTGAAACTCGGGCGTTCGACTCAGTCGACGAAGAATGCCGGTCACTGCCAGTGGCATTGCGGCGTTATGCCTGTCCCACAGCGCTTGTTTTTCCGCTATCTGTTCCTGTGGCACATTGCGTAGCCAGAGATCGGCAGTTACATCGCTGCTTTCCTGCCCAAGCCAGATATCGGTGCCTGTCTCTACACGTGCTCGTATCAACCGCCGTAAAGAGGCCGGGTCCATTATCGGATTGCCGATGAGATTGAAGCCCGCTCTGAGCTCCACGGATTCGGGGATCGACCTGATGTGATTGTCCGCAAGATTCAGTTCTCTTGCGGGAATCCTGTCGGTAATGCCCTCGGGAAATCTTTGCAATCGTGTATTGGAAAGATCCAGCTCCTGCAGTGCGGTCATGTGTTCGAGTGAGGGGCTGGTCGAAAGCGGATTGCCCCCCAGTTTTAACACTTCCAGCGTCGACGCCACGTCGATGGCCTCAAGTCCGGAAGGCAGCAGGTGTATTCCGGTGCGGCTCAGATCCAGCACCCGCAGTTCAGTCATCCCTCTGATATCAGCTGCCACTTGCAAAAAGGTGACTTGCTCCTGATGCCGCATCTGCATGTCCAGGCTGTTCACCGGGGCCTCGAAGGTGTTGCAAAGCCATAGCTCGTTTAGCCTGGCAAGGCCTCGTACGGAAAAGTCAGACGTCAATTCACAGTCCTGCAGGTGCAGCCTTTGCAAACGCGGGAATCTTTTCAATTGCTCGGCAAAGCGCGAATCCAGCCTGAATTTCGAATAAGCCCGTTCGATCACGTTCCATCCTTGAAACCGCCCTTCCACTTCGATTGCCTGACTGGTAATGGTCAGACTTTCAAGATTGGGAAACTGTGCGCAAAACACGTCCGGGTCCAGCCGGCCATGGCCTCTTAAAGTCAGAGAAATCACTGAGCTGAATTTCAAGGAAAGCGGTTTTTGAACTGGCCATATCGTCAGATCGATTTCCAGCTTGAAGCCCACATGCCGCCCGTCACGGTAGACGCGCTGTTCGGGCTGACCTTGCCATCGGTACAACTGGCGAAACGTCGCCCATATATTCCGCGCCTCATGTAACTCCTTGTCCGATGAAATGCGACCTCGACTGATCGGCAGGTCAAAACGCGTCGAGTCCAATTGCGCCAGCCCAAGCTGAATATGCTTGAGCTCAAGCTCTGCCACGTCCTTGTCATCGAACCGGGCGATGAAGGCATCCGCGTCCTCGTCGGTCGTGTCGGGCAGGTACTTGCGGATCTGCTCCCGGGTAGTTGGTTCCACGACTTCACGCGCATACCAAAGTCCGCTGTGCACATCGCGCAGCATCACCGGGCCGGATGGGAGCAACTCGCTTGGCCGCCGGGCTCGATACAGACCCGTCGCAGGATCCACTGCGACAGGCACCAGGTCGCCGTTGACCAAGTCTGCGTAGGTTCGCCGACTGATCACCCGCAAACCCTCACTGTTGACCTGTGGAAGTATCGCTCGGGCGTTGGTGACGTAATTGTCCAGCGAAGGCTGGGTAGCGGGAGGGCGAATACCTTCTGCGAGTGCGCGCACCACAACGGCCGCGGCAGGGGGTATGGCACCCAGGGTCGCATCACTGGATGATTCGGCGCGCGGCAGCAAATGATGCGAAGCAAAATTCACATCGACGCCTGTGCGACCCGGGTGGCCGTGGAGCGAAATGTCGGCGTCCGCAGCCCGATGCAGGCTGTCCGGAACGTCCACGTGGGTACCGCCACCGCGAGGGGGTTTTACTGGCATGTTTTCATCCTTGAAAAAGACGCCCCATGCAGTCGAGCAAGGGGACGACGGGTTTCGGCATCCTGCCGTTTGAAGGGGCAAACGATAGCGTGGACGAGCATCGGACGGAGATGGGAAAGGGAGACGGCCGCAGTGGGAAACGACCTCAAACAGTGTCGGAGCGCGCCCAGTGATGAGGACTTGCCCCTAGGGCTCGCTCAAGCGGATCTCCAGCCGCCAACGATCATCGACCTCGCTGCCAACCCAGTCGCCCTGCAACGGGCGCGCTGCCAGCACCGTCAGCAATAACCCTCCATCGCTTTTGCGCGTGCGCCAGTTGACGTCCTTGCCGTTGAGCCTGAGCTGGCCCTTCTGCGGTCGACCTTCGGCCTGAAACAGCAGCGCGACGGTGCCATCGATAATCTCGCCGTGCAGTTTCGGCTCGTTGTTGAACCACACCACCAGGCCGCCATCGGTGACCTCGACACGCTCCAGCACGCTTGGATCGGGCGTCGTCAGACGGCCAATCATCAAGCCGATCATCAAGCCGACAATCGCCAGCGAGCCGATGACTCGCGGGAATAGTTTCGAACGGTTGTCCACAGGCGGCGTAGAATGCCGCTCATCTTTACCTTCGGAGCCGTGCATGTTTCACGTCATCCTTTTTCAACCAGAAATTCCGCCGAACACCGGCAACGTTATCAGGCTGTGCGCCAACAGTGGCTGCCACCTGCATTTGATCGAACCACTGGGTTTCGAGATGGACGACAAGCGCCTGCGCCGTGCCGGTCTCGACTACCACGAATATGCCACGTTGCAGCGTCACGCTGACCTGGCCAGTTGTCTGGAAAGTCTGGGCAACCCGCGCGTGTTCGCCTTCACCACCAAGGGTTCGCGACCGTTCCATGATGCCGCGTTCGTGCCCGGCGACGCGTTTCTGTTCGGCCCGGAAAGCCGTGGCCTGCCGGCGGACGTGCTCGACGCCCTGCCCGCCGAACAGCGCCTGCGCCTGCCGATGCGCGAAGGCTGCCGCAGCCTGAACCTGTCCAACACCGTGGCGGTCGCCGTGTACGAAGCGTGGCGGCAGAACGACTTCAAATAGTTTTCGCCTGACCAAAACAATCGCGGGCAAGCCCGCTCCCACAGGAATGTGCAAAACCTGTGGGAGCGGGCTTGCCCGCGATGCGTATCCGAGCCTTTATTGAACGGTCGGGGTCTCGCCGCTTTCCTGCATGCGCTGCAGCTCTTGCGCGTACAGGGCGTCGAAGTTCACCGGGGCCAGCATCAGCGCCGGGAACGAACCGCGGGTGACCAGGCTGTCCAGGGTTTCGCGGGCGTACGGGAACAGGATGTTCGGGCAGAATGCACCGAGGGTGTGGCTCATCGAAGCCGCGTCCAGATTCTTGATCAGGAAGATACCGGCCTGTTGCACTTCAGCGATGAAGGCCACTTCTTCACCGTTTTTCACGGTGACGGAAAGGGTCAGCACCACTTCGTAGAAATCGCCTTCCAGCGCTTTCTGGCGGGTGTTCAGATCCAGACCGACCGCCGGATCCCACTGCTGGCGGAAGATCGCCGGGCTTTTCGGGGCTTCGAAGGACAGGTCGCGTACGTAGATGCGCTGCAAGGAGAATTGCGGTGCGGTTTCTTCTTCGCTGGCTGCAGTGTTCTGTTGGTCAGTCATCTCAGATCCTTATCGATCTTGGGTCTTTTAGGGAGTGCTGTACGTGGGTGCAGCCGTTCAGCCCTTGAGCAGCGCGTCGAGTTTGCCGGCGCGCTCCAGAGCGTATAAATCATCACAACCGCCGATGTGCTTTGCGCCGATCCAGATTTGCGGCACGGACGTGCGCCCGGCCTTTTTGGTCATTTCGGCACGCAGCTGCGGCTTGCCATCGACCTTGATCTCTTCGAAGGCCACGCCTTTGCTGGCGAGCAGATGCTTGGCGCGCGAGCAGTAAGGGCAGTAATCGCTGGAATAGACGATGACTTCGCTCATGTCATTTCACCAGCGGCAGGTTGTCGCCTTTCCAGCTGGAAATCCCGCCGGACAGCTTGGCGGCGGTGAAGCCGGACTTCATCAGTTCGCGGGCGTGGGTGCCGGCGGTCTGACCGAGGGCGTCGACCAGAATGATGGTCTTGGCCTTGTGCTTTTCCAGCTCGCCGACGCGGGCAGCCAGTTTGTCTTGCGGGATGTTCACCGCGCCGACTATGTGGCCAGCGGCATAATCCTTGGCCGGACGGATGTCCACCACCACGCCTGCGTCTTTATTGACCAGTGCGGTCAGTTCGCCGGTGCTCAGGCTCTTGCCGCCGCCCTGCATCGTGTGCGCCAGCAACAGAGCCAGAAGTACGACGAAGATACCGACAAGAATGTAGTGGTTAGTGGCAAATTCAATCAGGTGAGCAACCATCGAAGGAGGTTCCAGGGCGTTAAAATGTCGGCCAGTATACACAGCCACTATGGTCGGCCAAACCCCGTCCGGCGGTGACGCGGTCGGAACTTCGCTTTAAACTCCAACTCCGTTTTCCATCGCCCTCTTCTTTATCAGCCACGAGTGGATTCCATGACGACTACGCCCAAACCTTTGGTCCTGATGATTCTCGACGGCTTCGGTCACAGCGACAGCCCCGAATCCAATGCTGTGTTCGCGGCAAAGAAACCCGTGCTGGATCGTCTGTGGGCCACCGTGCCGAACGGCCTGATCTCGGGCAGCGGCATGGACGTCGGTCTGCCGGATGGCCAGATGGGCAACTCCGAAGTCGGCCACATGAACCTCGGCGCCGGGCGCGTGGTGTATCAGGACTTCACCCGTGTGACCAAAGCGATCCGCGACGGCGAATTCTTCGACAATCCGACCATCTGCGCCGCTGTGGATAAAGCCGTGGCCGCCGGCAAAGCCGTGCACTTCATGGGCCTGCTGTCCGATGGCGGCGTGCACAGCCATCAGGATCACCTGATCGCCATGGCCGAGCTGGCCTTCAAGCGCGGCGCCGAAAAAATCTATCTGCACGCCTTCCTCGATGGCCGCGACACGCCGCCGAAAAGCGCTGCCTCGTCGATCGAACTGCTCGACGCGACGTTCCAGGCATTGGGCAAAGGCCGGATCGCCAGCATCATCGGCCGCTATTACGCCATGGACCGCGACAACCGTTGGGATCGCGTCGCCCAGGCCTACAACCTGATCGTCGACGGCAACGGCGAATTCAACGCCGCCACCGCTCAGGAAGGTCTCGAAGCCGCCTACGCCCGTGGCGAAAGCGACGAATTCGTCAAAGCCACTTCCATCGGTGAGCCGGTCAAAGTCGAAGACGGCGATGCCGTGGTGTTCATGAACTTCCGTGCCGACCGCGCCCGCGAGCTGACCCGGGTGTTTGTCGAAGACGATTTCAAGGAATTCGCGCGCGCCCGTCAGCCGAAACTGGCCGGTTTCGTCATGCTTACCCAGTACGCCGCAAGTATTCCGGCACCGTCGGCCTTCGCCGCCGGCAGCCTGGAAAACGTTCTTGGTGATTACCTGGCAAAAAACGGCAAGACCCAGCTGCGCATCGCTGAAACCGAGAAGTACGCTCACGTGACCTTCTTCTTCTCCGGCGGTCGTGAAGAACCGTTCCCGGGCGAAGAGCGCATCCTGATCCCGTCGCCGAAAGTCGCTACTTATGACTTGCAGCCGGAAATGAGCGCGCCGGAAGTCACCGACCGTATCGTCGACGCCATCGAAAACCAGCGCTACGACGTGATCGTGGTCAACTACGCCAACGGCGACATGGTCGGCCACAGCGGTGTGTTCGATGCAGCGGTCAAAGCGGTCGAGTGCCTCGACACCTGCGTCGGTCGCATCGTCGAGGCGCTGGAAAAAGTCGGCGGCGAAGCTTTGATCACTGCCGACCACGGCAACGTCGAAAAAATGGCCGATGAAGAAACCCACCAGGCGCACACCGCGCACACCACCGAGCCGGTGCCGTTCATCTACGTCGGCAAACGCGACCTGAAAGTGCGCGAAGGCGGCGTGCTGGCGGACGTAGCGCCGACCATGCTGATGCTGCTGGGTCTGGAAAAACCGGCGGAGATGACCGGGACTTCGATTCTGGTCTGAGCCGAATCCGGAAAACACCGCAAAAACCCTGTGGGAGCTGGCTTGCCAGCGATAGCAAGCTGACAGCCAGCATTTATGTTGAATGTGCAGCCGCCATCGCTGGCAAGCCAGCTCCCACAGTGGTTTGTGCTGGTTTCGAAGATTATTTTCAGCTGTATCTCCAGCCAGTTATCACACAGCCCCAATTGGGCGTTTTTTTTGCAGCCTCGGGCGGGCATACTAGGCCGTCCCTTACCCTGGTGCCGCCCGCCCCTATGCTTCGCGTCCTGATCGCCCTTGCTCTGACCTGTCTGCTCCAGCCGGCCTTCGCCGACGAGCGCGCGCAAACCCAACAGCAGTTGGACGCCACGCGTCAGGATATCGCCGAGCTGAAAAAACTCTTGGGCAAGCTGCAGGAAGAAAAGTCCGGCGTGCAGAAAGAGCTCAAGGGCACTGAAACCGAGATGGGCAAGCTGCAGAAGCAGGTCGACGCGCTGCAGAAAGAACTGCAGAAGAGCGAATCCGAGCTGCAGCGGCTCGATGCAGAGAAAAAAACTCCAGAGCGCGCGCACTGAACAGCAGCGACTGATCGCCATTCAGGCCCGAGCGGCGTACCAGAACGGCCGCCAGGAATACCTCAAGCTGCTGCTCAACCAGCAGAATCCCGAGAAATTCGCCCGCACCCTCACCTATTACGACTACCTGAGCCAGGCACGCCTGGAGCAGTTGAAGAACTTCAACGAAACCCTGCGCCAGCTGGCCAATGTCGAAAAAGACATCGGTCTGCAGCAAGCGCAGTTGCTGGTGCAGAAAAGCGACCTCGACACGCAGCGCGAAGCACTCGAGAAAGTCCGCAAGGAGCGCCAGCAGGTTCTCGCCAGACTCAATGACGACGTCAAGGCCCGCGATCAGAAACTCGCCGCCCGCGAGCAGGATCAGGCAGACCTGTCTAAAGTCCTTAAAACCATTGAAGAAACCCTGGCCCGACAGGCTCGTGAGGCAGAAGAAGCGCGGCAGAAAGCGCTGATCGCCCAGCAGGAAGCGGAAAAAAAGCGTTTGCGTGAGGCGCAGGCTGAAAACAGCGACGCCCCACGAAAACCCGCCAGATCAAGCCCCGGCGCGCTGGTATCGAGCAGCGGCGAAACGTTTGGCGGGCCTTTTGCTGCAACGCGGGGAAAACTTCCGTGGCCGGTTGATGGTCGATTACTCGCACGCTTCGGTGAAAGCCGTGGCGACGACGCCCGCACCAAGTGGGATGGCGTGATGATCAGCGCCTCCGCCGGCAGCCAGGTGCACGCCGTACACGGCGGGCGCGTGGTGTTCGCCGATTGGCTGCGCGGTGCCGGTTTGCTGGTGATTCTTGATCACGGCAACGGTTTTCTGAGTCTTTACGGCCACAACCAGACGCTGCTCAAGTCGGCGGGTGATGTGGTCAAGGCGGGCGAGTCGATTTCCACTGTCGGTAACAGTGGCGGTCAGGACACGCCAGCGCTGTATTTCGCAATTCGTCAGCAGGGTCACCCGAGTGATCCGGCGCAATGGTGCCGTGCGCAAGGATAAGCGCACCACCTAATTCAGGAGTTCGTTCGACATGCTGCATTTGTCCCGCCTTACCTCGCTGGCCCTGACGATCGCCCTGGTGATCGGCGCGCCTCTGGCGTTCGCCGCGCAACCGGCCCCGACCGTCGCTCCGGCAGGCACTGCCGCGACCGCCAAGGCGCCGTTGCCACTGGAAGAGCTGCGCACCTTCGCCGAGGTCATGGACCGGATCAAAGCCGCGTACGTCGAGCCTGTGGACGACAAGACCCTGCTGGAAAACGCGATCAAGGGCATGCTCAGCAACCTCGATCCGCATTCGGCCTACCTTGGCCCGGAAGATTTCACCGAACTGCAGGAAAGCACCAGTGGTGAGTTCGGCGGTCTGGGCATCGAAGTCGGCGCCGAAGACGGCTTCATCAAGGTCGTCTCGCCGATTGATGACACGCCAGCGTCGAAGGCTGGCATCCAGGCCGGTGACTTCATCGTCAAGATCAACGGCCAGCCAACCCGTGGCCAGACCATGACCGAAGCCGTCGACAAGATGCGCGGCAAGATCGGCCAGAAAATCACCCTGACCCTGGTTCGCGATGGCGGCACGCCGTTCGACGTGACCCTGGCCCGTGCAGTGATTCAGGTCAAGAGCGTCAAGGCGCAGCTGCTGGAATCGGGCTACGGCTATATCCGCATCACCCAGTTCCAGGTCAAGACCGGCGAAGAAGTCTCCAAGGCTCTGGCCAAACTGCGCAAGGACAACGGCAAGAAGCTCAACGGCATCATCCTCGACCTGCGCAACAACCCGGGTGGTGTGCTGCAATCGGCGGTGGAAGTGGTCGACCATTTCATCACCAAAGGTCTGATCGTCTACACCAAGGGCCGCATTGCCAACTCCGAGTTGCGCTTCTCCGCCACCGGCAAGGACGAGAGCGAAGCGGTACCGATGGTCGTGCTGATCAACGGTGGCAGTGCCTCGGCTTCGGAGATCGTCGCCGGCGCCCTGCAGGACCAGAAACGTGCCGTGGTCATGGGCACCACCAGTTTCGGCAAGGGCTCGGTGCAGACCGTGCTGCCGCTGAACAACGACCGCGCGCTGAAGATCACCACCGCGCTGTATTTCACGCCGAACGGCCGCTCGATCCAGGCTCAGGGCATCGTGCCGGACATCGAAGTGCGCCGCGCGAAGATCACCAACGAAGCCGACAGCGAATACTTCAAGGAAGCCGATCTGCAAGGTCACCTGGGCAACGGCAACGGCGGCGCCGACAAACCGAGCGGTTCCGGCGGCAAGGCCAAAGCGATGCCGCAGGATGACGATTACCAGTTGGCCCAGGCCCTGAGCCTGCTCAAAGGCCTGAGCATCACGTCCGGCCGCTGAGGATGTTGCTGCGTTCCCTCTGCGTTCTGTTGTGCTGTCTGGCGGGTCTTGCCCAAGCAGAGCCCGCCAGTTCCTCGCCGCACAAGGCCTACCTGACACTGATCATCGATGACCTGGGGCAGAACCTGCCCCGGGATCGTCGCGTGCTCGCCCTGCCCGGCCCGGTCACGGCGGCGATCATGCCCGATACCCCCCACGCCACCGAATTTGCCCGCGAAGCCCATCGCGCCGGCAAGATCGTCATCCTGCACATGCCCATGGACCCGGCCACCGGGCCCTACGCCTGGCACCCCGAACTGCCCATTGAAGAGCTGCAGAAACGCCTGAATGCCGCGTTTGAAAAAGTCCCGTTCACTGCCGGCATCAACAATCACATGGGCAGCCGCATGACCGCGCAGCCTGCGGCGATGGCGTGGTTGATGGGCGAATTGCAGCGTCGGCACAAGTTCTTCGTCGACAGCCGCACCAGCGCTCAAACGGTCGCTGCGCAGCAGGCGCAGAAGATCGACCTGGCCAGCGTTTCCAGAGACGTGTTTCTCGATGATGAGCGCACCGAAGCGGCCATTGCCACTCAGTTGCAGACCGCGATCGCCTTGGCGCACAAACAGGGTTCAGCGGTGATGATCGGCCATCCGTATCCGCAGACCCTGGCGGTGCTCGAGCGCGAATTACCCAAGCTCAAATCGCAGGGCATCGACTGGATCGATATCAGGCAGATGATCAGCGTGCGCAGCAACCGCGCCATGGCTGGCCATGGCAAGGATGGCGTTTACCGGTAACACCCGGTCACGTTGCAATACATAGTTACCACCGAACGCCCCTCCCCCTTCCGGATAGTGAGACCTGCAACAGGTCGCGACTCCTTTGAGTCGCTTGCAACTATCAGGAGTGCCCATGACAAACAACGCCCCGATTATCCCGCCCGTTGGGCGGACTGAACCGATCCGCATCGATAACCTGCTGATCAACTTCACAACAGAATTTCTGCGCATCTGGGATACCAACGGTTTGTCGGCCAGACCCGCGTCGTTCTGGCGCCCGACCCCGGCTCCCGACGCGCTGCCCGGTTATTTCCCCTTGGGCGACTTCGTCACCAGAGGCGTTGGCAACATCAACGGTGAACGCGTGGTCGCGGTTGTTTGTGAGGCAGACATTGCCAGCAATGACCCCACCAAAGGCAGGGCACTGCGACGTCCCGATGATTACGAGCTGGTCTGGAAGGACTCCGGATCAGGCTCGAAAAGAGATCTGTCGATCTGGCGACCGCTAGCTCCCGCAGGCTACGTAGCGCTGGGGTCGGTGTGCTCGAACGATCATGAAAAACCGTCGCTCAACGCGGTGCGGTGCGTTCGCGAAGACCTGGTGATCGCGTCGAATACCACCGATCTGATCTGGGACGACAAGGGCAGCAAGGCCCGACAGCGCCTCAGCACCTGGAGCGCCGTTCCTCCAGCCGCTTTGCCGGGCGAAGTCTACTTGGCATCGGGCAGTTTTTTCAGCTTGAGTGACTACACCCGACCGGCCAGTTTCCCGGTCTACTGCTTGCGCTTGCAGATCGGCCTGCAGATGTCTACACGCCCATCGCCACCGGTGCTCTGCGGCGAGACGCCAACACCTGTAGAGCCAACGGACGATGCGACTTACACCGCCAGCCTCCCCTGGTTCACGGTCAACGATCCGCGTTACACCGCCGCTGAGCAATGGCGTCACTCGCCCTTCTATCTGCTTGAACGCAAGGATCGCTACATCCTCGTCGGTCACGCACGCAACAGTGGCAACGACAGCCAGATATTCAGGTGGAATGCGCAGCGCGCCCAGCGTACTGGCGGCTTGCGTACTTTCACCCAGACCACATCCATCGAATTCGGCGCCCAATGGCAAACCCGACAGCACGGCGCGCTGATGTTTTCCGCACGGCTGGGCCACGATTTCACCCAATGCGAACTGCATTCGAATGAATGGCTCAATACAGCGACCATCGAAGTGGTTGCGGTGGTGGACAAAAACCGCTCAGTGGCCGCCTACCTGGCCCAGAGCGAATACAGACTGGTGCGCGCGGACGGCACGGCAGTGACGGAGGGTTTCATCTACACCGATGGCAATAGCCTGCACATCAGCCAGTACGCACCCACCGAGCCTGAAATCATCGTCGCAACTGAGCCGGAGGCGGTCGAAGATCAGACTGTGCTTGCGCCTGCGACCGAGGGTGAAATCAGCGCCTCCCTGCCAGAGCCCGACGAGTCAGCCGTTACAGATAGCGCGCCATGATTTCATCGACCACGCCTTCCTTGCGCAACTGATCCAGCGCGGTCTGTAGCTTGTTGACCACCTCATCGGAGACGTCCTTGTTCAGCGCCAGATACAACTCGGCGCTGTTGAAGCGCAGCACGGTCTTCAGGCCGGTCACGCCATCCTGCCGCGCCAGATAACGGCCGGCAGGATCACCCGTGGCCCACAGATCGATCTGGCCATTGAGCAGTTTTTTTGCGTTGTCCTGATCGCGCAGCACTACTACCGGTTTGAGGCCTTGCTTGGTGAGCGTCTCGGCAATCGCATCGCCCTTGTAGGCGCCGATCTTGTATTTGCGCGCATCATTGAGGGTTTCGAGGGTGATCTTGCTGTCAGCCTTGGCCAGCAGGATCCAGTCGTCCGGGCCGATTGGGCCGACCCATTTGAACAGTCTTTCGCGATCGGGCAGGCGCGCCATGACGAAGGCCCCGTAGCCGGGATTCTCCAGGGCGAGTTTGTAGACACGCTCCCAGGGGAAACGCAGGGTCAGGCTGTAAGTGAGGCCGGCGCGCTGGAACATCTCGCGAACGATGTCCGTGGCAATGCCGTTGATGTTGTCGCCCTGGGCGAAATTCTTGCCGTTCTTCGCCATGTTGTACGGCGGGAAGTTCTCGGTGAGCAGCACCAGATCGGTGTCGGGACTGGTTTCGGCCCGGGCATTGCTGATGAACAACAACGAGGCGCTGGCGAGAACAACAAGCAGGCGTTTGATCATGTCGGGCTACCGGAATCCATGGCGTGCCCAAGAGTGCCTTGGGCGCGCCATGCTGTCCACTGGCCTGTACGCTTTAGCGCATGACGATGCCGCGATGCGACATGTAGGCCTTGGCTTCCTGCACAGTGTATTCGCCGAAGTGGAAAATACTCGCCGCCAGCACCGCACTGGCATGACCTTCGAGAATGCCATCGGCCAGATGCTGCAGATTGCCGACACCACCGGAAGCGATCACCGGAATGCCCAGCGCGTCGCTGATGGCGCGGGTCACGCCGAGGTCGAAACCGTTTTTCATGCCGTCCTGATCCATGCTGGTCAGGAGGATCTCGCCGGCACCGAGGCCTTCCATTTTCTTCGCCCACTCGACTGCGTCGAGACCGGTCGGCTTGCGCCCGCCGTGGGTGAAGATTTCCCAGCGCGGGGTTTCGCCGGGACCGGAAACTTTCTTGGCGTCGATGGCAACGACGATGCACTGCGAGCCGAAATGCTGCGCGGCCTCGCCGACGAACTCGGGGTTGAACACGGCGGCGGTGTTGATCGACACCTTGTCCGCGCCGGCATTGAGCAGATTGCGGATGTCCTGCACGGTACGCACGCCACCGCCGACGGTCAGCGGGATGAATACCTGGCTGGCCATGCGCTCGACGGTATGCAGCGTGGTGTCACGGCCATCGACGCTGGCGGTGATGTCGAGAAAGGTAATCTCGTCGGCGCCCTGCTCGTCGTAGCGACGAGCAATTTCCACCGGGTCACCGGCGTCGCGGATGTTCTCGAACTTCACGCCTTTGACGACCCGGCCGTTGTCCACGTCCAGGCAAGGGATGATGCGTTTGGCCAGCGCCATGGTCAGTCCTCAGCCTTGGTACGAATCGCAGAAAGCTTGCGCTTCGGCGACATCGAGAGTGCCCTCATAGATCGCCCGGCCGGTAATCGCGCCGATGATGCCCGGTGCCTTGGCGTCGAGCAGCGACTTGATGTCACCCAGGTTATGGATGCCGCCGGAAGCGATCACCGGAATCCTGGTGGCAGCGGCCAGCGCAGCGGTGAACGGTACGTTGCAGCCCTGCATCATGCCGTCTTTGGCGATATCGGTATAAACGATCGAGGATACGCCGTCAGCCTCGAACTGCTTGGCCAGGTCAATGACCTGCACGGTGCTGATTTCCGCCCAGCCGTCGGTGGCGACGAAACCGTCTTTGGCATCCAGGCCAACGATGATCTTGCCCGGAAAGGCGCGGCAGGCCTCAGCAACGAACGCCGGATCTTTTACGGCTTTGGTGCCGATGATCACGTAGCTCACGCCCGCCTTAACGTAATGCTCGATGGTTTCCAACGAACGAATGCCGCCACCGATCTGGATCGGCAGGGTCGGGTAACGCTTGGCGATTGCGGTAACCACTTCGCCGTTGACCGGCTGGCCTTCGAACGCGCCGTTCAAGTCGACCAGATGCAGACGGCGGCAACCGCCCTCCACCCACTTGGCAGCCATGCTCACCGGGTCATCGGAGAACACCGTGGAATCTTCCATGCGGCCCTGGCGCAGACGTACGCAGGCACCGTCTTTGAGATCGATAGCGGGAATAATCAGCATCTGGCAAACCTTAAAATTGGAATGTTCAGCTTGGCTCGGGAATCAGTTTTTCTCGAGCGCCCACAGGTCGCTTTCGATGCTTTCAAACCGTTCCTTGAGGTGGGTCTGCACATCGAAAATCGCCCTGTTGTAATAGTGCGGAGCAATCTCGCGGGTAAACAGCTCAAGAATTTCCGCCGCTTCGAACGAACCCAGGTCCAGTTCGAAACGGTCTTCCATGAACCGCTGGATCTTGCGATTGGCCTCGCTCTCCTGCTCGGGAGTGAGGGTCAGGATCGGCGGTCTGGATTTCTTGACAGCCATTTACCAGCGACCGTCCCACGCAGCGAAGTTCTGCAGCAGTTGCAAGCCGTGGGTATGGCTTTTCTCCGGGTGGAACTGCACGGCGAAACGCGAACCGTCGGCCAGCGCTGCGGCGAAATCGACACCGTAATGGCCGCTGCCTACAACCTGACGCGCATTGGCGGCGGCGATGTAGTAGCTGTGCACGAAATAGAAACGCGCCAGGTCGGGGATGTCGTGCCACAGCGGGTGACTGATCTTCTGCTTTACCTCGTTCCAGCCCATGTGCGGGACTTTGAGGTGCTCGCCGTCTTCGTGCAGATCCTTGCCGAAGAATTTCACCGCGCCCGGAAACAGGCCGATGCAGTCGACGCCGGCGTTCTCTTCGCTGGTATCGAGCAAGGCTTGCATGCCGACGCAGATGCCGAGGAACGGCCGATCCTGGCTGACCTCACGGACCAGCGAGTCGAAGCCGAGGCGACGGATCTCCGCCATGCAATCGCGAATCGCGCCAACGCCCGGGAATACCACACGGTCGGCTTCTCGAATCACGTTCGCGTCGCTGGTAATCAGCACCTTGCCGGCGCCGACGTGCTCAAGAGCCTTGGCCACCGAGTGCAGATTGCCCATGCCGTAGTCGATAACTGCAACCGTCTGCATTACAAAACGCCTTTGGTCGACGGCATTTGCCCGGCCATGCGTTCGTCCAGCTCGACGGCCATGCGCAGGGCGCGGCCGAAAGCCTTGAACACGGTTTCGATCTGGTGGTGAGTGTTGGTGCCGCGCAGGTTGTCGATGTGCACACTGACCAGCGCGTGGTTGACGAAGCCCTGAAAGAATTCCTGGAACAGGTCAACGTCAAAACCACCGACGGTGGCGCGGGTGTACGGCACGTGCATCTGCAGGCCCGGGCGACCGGAGAAATCGATCACCACGCGCGACAGCGCTTCATCGAGCGGCACGTAGGCATGGCCGTAGCGACGGATGCCTTTCTTGTCGCCGATGGCTTTGGCGAACGCCTGGCCGAGGGTGATACCGACGTCTTCCACCGTATGGTGGTCGTCGATATGCAGATCGCCCTTGCATTCGATATCCAGGTCGATCAACCCGTGACGGGCGATCTGATCCAGCATGTGCTCAAGAAAAGGTACACCGATATCGAATCGGGCCTTTCCGGTGCCATCAAGGTTGATCGAGGCTTTGATCTGGGTTTCCAGAGTGTCGCGCTCGACAGACGCCTTACGTTCGGCCATCACCAGCTCCGCAAAATCATTGGGCGAAAAAGGCAGCCATTATAGGCACGCAGGAGGCAAACAGAAACACGAGAGGTGAGATGCCTGACGGATAGAACGCCCGGCTGTCGCGGGTAGACATGTCCATACAAGCCATTACAGGCATGCCAGAAACAAATGTGGGAGCGAGCCTGCTCGCGAATGCGGCAGGCCAGCCAACATTGATGTCGACCGGTGCTCCGTCTTCGCGAGCAGGCTCGCTCCCACAGGTTCGGCGTTTATTCAGCTAACACCTTAGTGAAACAGTACCGCCGTCTTCTGCAGGGTCACCCACACACCCCACGCCAACGGAATACCCACCAACAGCCATGCCGCGATCGCCAGAGGCTTGGTGCCCGGCGCCGCTTTCCACTCCAGAACGGTGCTGGCGTCAGCACCTTTGTCGTGGCCCAGCGCCTGTTCGGCGGCCAGTTCAGCGTCGGTCATGAAGTACTTGTCGGCCACCGGGCGCACCATCAGATTGCACAGAAAGCCCAGAACCAGCAGGCCGGCGAGGATGTACAGGGTGATGTCGTAAGCGGCAGCGCGTTCCACGCCGATGCTCAACTGATATTCACGCAGGTAGTTCACCAGCACCGGACCGAGCACACCGGCAGCGGCCCAGGCAGTCAGCAGACGACCGTGGATCGCACCGACCATCTGTGTACCGAACAGGTCGGCCAGATACGCCGGAACCGTGGCAAAACCACCGCCGTACATCGACAGGATGATGCAGAACGCCGCCACGAACAGCGCAACGTTGCCCAGATGGCCCATGTTCGGAATCAGCGCGTACAGGGCAAAACCCAGCGCGAAGAACACGAAGTAGGTGTTCTTGCGCCCCAGGTAGTCGGAGAACGAGGCCCAGAAGAAGCGGCCACCGATGTTGAACAGGCTCAGCAGACCAGTGAAGCCCGCTGCGATCGCCGCGATCGAGGCCAGTTGGCCAGCGTCGAGCTGACCGAACGGCACATCGACGCCCAGCAGTTTGCCGCCGAACACTTCCTGCAACAGTGGCGAAGCCATGCCGAGGATACCGATACCCGCCGACACGTTCAGGCACAGCACCAGCCAGACCAGACGGAATTGCGGAGTTTTCCAGGCTACATTCACGTGGACGTGACGGTTGGTGATCATGGCGTTGGAAGCTTTCTTCGCCGGAGCGGTCCAGCCTTCAGGCTTCCAGCCGGTTGGCGGCACGCGGTAGGACAATGCGCCACCGATCATGAACACGAAGTAAATGGCCGCCATGGCCACGAAGCTCTGCCATACGCCCACGCCTTCTGGCGATGCGAAGTGGCTCATCAGTGCAGTCGCCAACGGTGCACCGACCATCGCGCCGCCACCGAAGCCCATGATCGCCATGCCGGTTGCCATGCCGCGCTTGTCCGGGAACCACTTGATCAGGGTCGACACCGGCGAGATATAGCCCAGGCCCAGACCGATACCGCCGATCACGCCGGAGCCGATCCACATCAGCCAGATCTGGTGGGTATAGATACCCAGCGCGGAAATCAGCAGACCGCCGCACCAGCACAAGGCCGAGACCACGCCCGCTTTACGAGGCCCGGCGTGTTCCAGCCAGCCACCCCAGATCGCTGCCGAGCAGCCGAGGAAGATGAAGAACAGCGTGTAGATCCAGCCGAGCATGGAGATCGGCCAGTCGCAGTTCGACGAAAATACCTGTGCGATGAAGCTCATGTCCGGCGCGCAAGCCACCGGCGCGGTAACGCCCAGCGCCTTGGACAGCGGCAACCAGAACACCGAGAAGCCGTAGGCCATGCCGATGCACAGGTGAATGGCCAAAGCGGCCGGTGGAACCAGCCAACGGTTGAAACCGGGCTTGGCGATGATGCGTTCCTTGGACAGGAACGCAGGCTGGTCGGCTTTGAGGCCGTCCGCCGTGATGCTCGTGCTCATTGTGTATCCCCCAATTGTTAGTATGGTTCGCCAGCCACTGCTCACCCTCGGCCTTATGCACGCAGGCATGACCGTTTTTTTAGGTGAAGCTCCTTGAAGGCGCGACGTTAAGTCGCAGACGGGCGGACGAACTGGCGAAGGTTACCATTCTCAGGTGACAGAAAAACCAAACTGATATCACCTTTTTTCTGTCACCTGTGTTCGCCCCCTGTAGGAGCTGCGGAACGCTGCGATCTTTTGATCTTTTTGAAAATGCCAAAATCAAAAGATCGCAGCGTTCCGCAGCTCCTACAGACGGCATTTCAATGGGGTTACCATGCCGGATGTTGTTCAGGTGCCTGACACCGATAGGTGCATTTGCTACTTGTCCCATTTATGCGTGCGAAAAGTTACCCGTCGCCTTGGCGGGGCTGAACGACTGGTGAACCAAGCGCAAAAAATGGCGTCGCAAGCGGGGGCCGGATTGCGCCCTCTGGCGCCCGCCGGGCATCCTCAAGCGCAGGCCCTGTGGCGAAGTTGCAGGTGCCGCCGCCGACCCTCGGCAGATGACGCCACACCGAACCGGGCGCCGGCAGCGCTATACTCCCCGGCCATATGACCAATTCGACTAACTACAAGGACTCGCCCATGAAAGCGTTCGGCAAAATCCTGGGTCTGGTACTTCTCGGGCTGTTGCTGATCATTGTGGCGGCAGGCTTTGCCCTGACCCACCTCTTCGATCCCAACGACTATAAAGACGAGATCCGCCAGATTGCCCGCGACAAGGCCCACATCGAGCTGACGCTCAATGGCGATATCGGCTGGAGCCTGTTCCCGTGGCTTGGTCTGGAACTGCACGAAGCCAGCGTCGCCACCCTGGCCAAGCCTGCCGAACCGTTTGCCGACTTGCAGATGCTCGGCCTGTCCGTGCGCGTGCTGCCGTTGTTGCGCCGCGAAGTGCAGATGAGCGACGTGCGCGTCGAAGGCCTCAACCTGCGCCTGAACCGCGACAAGAACGGCCACGGCAACTGGGAAGACATCGGCAAGGTGCCAGTGGCACCCGGCTCGACGCCACCCGCCACAACGGGCACGACCGCCAGCGAGCCGACCGTCGCCGTGGAAAAACCGGCGCAACCGATCCGCCTCGACATCGACAGCCTGACCGTCAACAACGCCCGCGTTGAATACACCGATGAGCTGACCGGCAAGCAGTTCAGTGCCGAAAGCATTCAGTTGAGCACCGGCCCGGTACACGATTCGACCAATATCCCGGTGAAAGCCACCGCGTTCCTCGGCACCAATCAACCGGTGCTGCGCGTGCGCACCGAGCTCAACGGCGAGCTGCGCTTCGAGCGCGCCCTGCAACGCTACAAGTTTGAAGACCTGAAACTCACTGGCGAGCTCGCTGGCGATCCGCTGCAAGGCAAAACCATGACCTTCTCTGCTCAGGGCCAGTTATTGCTGGACAAGGCAGCGAACGTCGCCGAATGGACCGGCATCAAGATTTCCGCCAACCAGTTGCGCGCCTTGGGCGAGCTGAAAGCCAACGACCTCGACAAGACGCCACAGATCAGCGGCGGCATTTCCATCGCCCAGTTCGATCTGGCGAAATTCGTCGACAGTATCGGCCAGACACTGCCGGCGATGGGCGAAGGCAGCCTGAGCAAGGTCGAACTGGTCAGCCGCGTTGCGGCCACCCCGACCAGCCTGTCGTTCGACAACATCAACCTGAAACTCGATGACAGCAGCTTCAGTGGCCGCATCTCCGTCGAGGACTTCGCCAAACAGTCGCTGCGCGCGATTCTCAAGGCCGACACGTTCAACGTCGACCGCTACCTGCCACCGAAATCGGCTCAGGCCAACAGCGCCACGCAAACCCGTCAGGCCGAAGTCGCCAGCACCGAGGCCGGCGCCGTCGCGGGTACCACGCCGCTGCCGGACAAACCGAGCAAAACCGCCTGGAGCACCGAGCGTCTGCTGCCGGTCGAACGCCTGGCCAAACTCGACGTCGATGCCGACCTGACCTTCGGCCAACTGACCCTCGACAAGCTGCCGATCCAGAACGCCGCGCTCAAAGCCACCGGCCAGGGCGGCTTGCTGACGCTGACTAACCTGAGCGGTGATCTGTACAACGGCGGCTTCGTCGCCAACGGCACACTCGACGTACGCCCAAGCGCGCCGGTGCTCAACCTGCAGACCCGGCTCAACCGTGTGCCGGCTGAAAAAATCATCGAAAGCCAGGGCAAGACTCCGCCGGTCAAAGGTCTGGTAACGCTGACCAGCAGCCTCACCGGCAGCGGCAACAGCCAGCAGGCGCTGATCGATACGCTGAACGGCAACGCCAGTTTCGTCATCAACAACGGCGTGCTGCTCAACGCCAACCTTGAACAGCAATTGTGCAAAGGCATCGCCACCCTCAACCGCAAGACCCTGAGCGGCGAGCCACGAGGCAAGGACACGCCGTTCGAGGAGCTCAAGGGCAACCTGACCGTGCGCAACGGCGTCGCCAGCAACCCCGACCTGAAAGTGCGCATCCCCGGCATGACCGTCAACGGTGACGGCGACATCGATCTGCGCGTGCTCGGCATGGATTACCGCGTCGGCATCATCGTCGAGGGCGATACCAGCGCCATGCCCGACCCGGCCTGTCAGGTCGGCGAGAAGTTCGTCGGCATCGAGTGGCCACTGCGTTGCCGTGGCCCGCTGGAACTGGGCGCCAAGGCCTGCCGTGTCGACAATGACCGTCTTGGTCAGGTCGCCAGCAAAATGGCCGGCAACAAACTCAGCGAAAAGATCGACGAGAAACTGGGCGACAAAGTCAGTCCGGAACTGAAAAACGCATTGAAGGGGCTGTTCAAGCGATGACAGCGGAGCAGTTTTCCACGGCGGTGCTGGAATGGTTCGACCGCCATGGCCGCCACGATTTGCCGTGGCAGCAGGACATCAATCCGTACCGGGTCTGGGTGTCCGAGATCATGTTGCAGCAGACTCAGGTCAGCACCGTGCTCAACTATTTCGAGCGTTTCATGGCGGCGCTGCCAACAGTCGAAGCGCTGGCCGAAGCGCCGGAAGACGAGGTGCTGCACCTGTGGACCGGGCTGGGTTACTACACTCGCGCACGCAATCTGCAGAAGACCGCGAAGATCGTCGTCAGCCAGTACGCTGGCGAATTCCCGCGCGACGTGGAAAAACTCACCGAGCTGCCGGGCATCGGCCTGTCCACCGCGGGGGCGATCGCCAGCATCAGCATGGGCCTGCGCGCGCCGATCCTCGACGGCAACGTCAAACGCGTGCTGGCGCGCTTCACGGCGCAAGAGGGCTACCCCGGCGAACCGAAAGTCGCCAAACAGCTGTGGGCCAACGCCGAGCGCTTCACCCCGCACGATCGGGTCAACGCTTACACCCAAGCGATGATGGATCTTGGCGCCACACTCTGCACGCGCAGCAAGCCGAGCTGCCTGCTGTGCCCGCTCAAGCGTGGCTGTGAAGCGCACATGCTTGGTCTGGAAACACGTTATCCGATTCCCAAGCCACGCAAGGCCATCCCGCAGAAACGCACGCTGATGCCGATGCTCGCCAACGGCGAAGGCGCGATTCTGCTTTACCGCCGCCCGTCGACGGGACTGTGGGGCGGTTTGTGGAGCCTGCCGGAGCTGGATGATCTGGAAGATCTGCAACATCTGGCCGATCAGCACTCGCTGACCATGGGTCAGCAGCAGGCGCTGCCGAGCCTGATTCACACCTTCAGCCACTTCCAGCTGTCCATCGAACCGTGGCTGGTTCAGGTGCAGGAAGCCAGCCATCACGTGGCCGAGGCCGACTGGCTCTGGTATAACCTCGCCACCCCGCCGCGCCTGGGCCTTGCTGCCCCGGTCAAGACCTTGCTCGAACGCGCGGCCGCCGTATTGAATGCAGGAGAATCGCCATGACCCGCACCGTAATGTGCCGCAAGTACAAAGAAGAACTGCCCGCGCTGGAGCGCGCCCCTTTCCCGGGCGCCAAGGGCCAGGATATTTTTGACCACGTCTCGGCCAAGGCCTGGGCCGACTGGCAGAAACACCAGACCCTGCTGATCAACGAAAAGCGCCTGAACATGATGAACGCCGACGATCGCAAATACCTGCAGGGCGAAATGGACAAGTACTTCTCCGGCGAGGAATACGCCAAGGCCGAAGGCTACGTGCCGCCAGCCGAATAACCGGTATATTTCGTAAGCGACGGAATTAATTTAAGAAATTTTCAAAAAGTCGTTGACGTAAATCTGAAAAACCCTTTTAATGCGCCCCGTTGCCCAGATAGCTCAGTCGGTAGAGCAGGGGATTGAAAATCCCCGTGTCGGCGGTTCGATTCCGTCTCTGGGCACCAAATACCGAAAACCCTGAATCGCAAGATTCAGGGTTTTTTTATGCCTGCGATTTGATTCCCCTCCCCTCGTCCCCTTCGATACACCCGGATTCCAGCTGTACTGGAAAAAACCCGAAATCTGTATCTCTCCGTGTAGATGGCGTTTCGCCAATACTTCAAGCAAGCCTTGGCGAGCCAATGACTGGCTCTACTTTGCGCCCCGCAACACTCTGGACTCCTGTAGCCCTCAGAGCGCAAACCCTGATTTTTTGAATCGATCGGCGTCGCCCGCAAGGTCACTTCCTGTCCAGCAAAAAAATCTGAACCCAACCCACAGGCGGACTGCAGTTACTGCTTTTCAAACATTCCAGGATGAATGCTGGCGCCCCCGTGCGCCCGGCAAAAGAGCGAAACGGACGACGTATGATCAAGCAACTCATCAATGAAGACAGTTATGTGCAGATCGGCGATCTTTGCAGCGCAACGATCCAGCTGAAAATCGAAGGACTGAATCCCGCCGGCTCCATCAAGCTGAAGACCGCGCACGCGCTGATCACTGATCTTGAAGTCCGAGGACTGATCAACCACAAGACGCGCCTCATCGAATCCTCATCGGGGAATCTGGGCGTTGCGCTGGCTATGGTCTGCGCCGCCAAGGGCTACAAGTTCGTTTGCGTAATCGACCCGAATATTTCCGCGCCGAACCGCAAGCTGATTCACGCCCTTGGCGCGCAAATGCTCATGGTCGATCAGCGTGACGAGAACGGCGGTTACCTGAATTCGCGGATTCGCCTGATCGAACAACTGGTCGCTGACAACGCCGACTACATCTGGCTCAACCAGTACAAGAATCCGACCAACCCCCTCGCCCACTATCAAGCGACTGCCGGGTCCATCGCGCGCAAGTTTCCCCAGGTGGATTACCTGTTCGTCGGCGCGGGAACCACTGGCACGCTAATGGGCTGCAAGAACTACTTCGCCGAACATCATCCGCAGACCAAAGTCATTGCCGTCGATACCGTCGGCTCGGTGACGTTCGGCCTGCCGGGCGGCACGCGCCATATCCCGGGGCTCGGCACCAGCCGCCTGCCGGAGATATTCGAGTCGTCGGGCATTCACGACTTCCTGTCGATTCCCGAGGAACAGACGATCAAGGTCTGCCGTTGGCTGGCGCAACGCTACGGCCTGCTCTTCGGCGGCTCCACCGGCACTGTGCTCGCCGGCATCCGCCAGTGGGCGCCGCATATCCGGCCCGACGATGTCGTGGTGGCGATCTCCCCCGACATGGGTGAGCGCTATCTCGAAACCATCTACTCCGACGACTGGGTCACCCAGCGGATCGGCGCAACCGCACTGCAGCCCCTTTTCCCTGAAATCGCTCTGGCACTCTCGGCGTAATCCTCATGACCACACAGAATCCGATCCAGCCGTTCCACGTCATCCCCGGCGCTGTCGTCAAAGACATCCTCAACGGGCTGCGGCATGCAACCATCGACATGGTGGCGCAGACCTACCTGACCCACGAGCGTGGCGAAACCGTTAACCCCGACAGTTATTTTCTGCGTTTCCCTGCGCAACCGGCGAACCGGATCATTGCGCTGCCGGCGGCCATCGTCGACAGCAAGGGCGATCAATCCGTCTCCGGGATCAAGTGGATTGCCAGTTATCCCGACAACATCAAGTCAGGCATTCCGCGCGCATCTGCCGTGCTGATTCTCAACGACCCGCAGACCGGTTATCCCTACGCCCTGCTCGAAGGTGCGCTGATCAGTGCCGTGCGCACGGCGGCGTCGGCGGTATTGGGTGCCTGGTGGCTGAATGGCCAGAACCGCCACGCGGCGACACTTTCGATCATTGGTGGCGGGGTAATCTCAAGAAATATCCTCGAGACTTTCGTCGCGGACGACTGGTCCTTCGACAGCGTGGGCATTCACGATCTCAACGCCGAATCGGCGCAAGCCCTCGCGGAATTTGGCGAACAACTGGGCCTGCCGGATGTGCGTCTGCTGTCGCTCGAAGACGCACTGACAGCCGACATCGTGGTGTTCGCCACCAGCGCGGGCGAGCCCTACGTAAAAGGCCGGGGCACGTTCCGCCCGGGGCAGATTGTTCTGAACATCTCGCTGCGGGATATCGGCGCCGAAATCATCGAGGAAAGTTACAACTACTTCGACGACATCACCCATTGCCTGAAGGCCAATACCTCACCGCATCTGGCCGAGCAGCAATACGGCCATCGCGACTTTGTCACCGGCACAGTGGCGCAGCTGATTCGCGGTGACCTGCATGTCGCCCAAGACAAACCGCTGATCTATTCGCCATTCGGCATGGGCATTCTCGATCTCGCGATTGGCCGGATGATCCACGACATTGCGGTGGCGGCCGGTACGGCAATTGCCATCCCCTCATTTTTTGGCGAGGAGCGCAGATGGTGAAGGCGCCTGTGCACATCGGCCTGGTCGGCTGCGGTTCGCGCGGATTGTCGATATTCGAGCGCCTGTTGAGCCGCGCCGAGGAACGCCCGCAACAACCGGTGTTCATCGACATCTTCGAGCCCAACGTGCTCGGCAGCGGCGCGCACTGGCCCGATCAACCGGACTACCTGCTGCTCAACACCGTCGCCGGTCAGCTCGGGGTATTTCCCGACGCAGCAGCGTTCGGTGATCTGACCGACGCCCGGGAACGGCCAGGGCCGGACTTTCTCGTGTGGTGCCGAACACAGCGCGTCAAGGTTGACCCCGACAGCGGCCTGCTCGCCGCCGACGGTCGCGACGTCGAGCCGGAGGATTTTCTGCCACGGCACCTGCTCGGCGCTTATCTGGCCGACGCCTTCACGCGGATCCTCGCGACCGCACCCGCCTGGGTCACGGTCAATCTGCATCGGCATCAGGTCACGGCGGTCGAGCGCAACGAGAATCAGCAATACCTTCTGCTAACCGCAGAAGGCGCTGCGGTGGCGGTGGATCGTCTGGTGCTGACCGTTGGCCACACCGGACGCCTGCGCCTGGCGGGGCAGAACCGGGTCGACAACGTTTACCCGCTGCCGGGCAGCCTCACCACCGTCGAGCCCGGCGAAACGGTGTTGATCGAAGGGTTGGGCCTGGGCGCCATGGACACCCTGGCGGCGCTGACGGCTGGCAGAGGCGGGATCTACAAACCCATGGCTGATGGCAGTCACACTTACCAGCCTTCGGGTCAGGAGCCGGTGATCTTCATTCAGTCGCGGGACGGGCTGCCGTTTCGCACGCGTCCCAATGGCTTGATCGGCTTCCCCCGCCATAGCGCCGTGCTGCTCACGAGCGAGCGTATCGAATCGTTGCGGGTCAACGCGCACAACCGCCGGCTGGATTTCGAACGGGACATTCTCCCGCTGATGCTGCTGGAGATGCGTGCCGCTGCGGTCGCCGTTCTGCATAAACCTTCAGCGCCACAACAGCTGCTTGAGCAGCTCAGAACCGTCAGCGTTGTCGGCCCAGCAGGGGTTGTCGCCTGCGAAGCTTTGCTGCGCGAGTTCGAAACGATTGCCGGGGCAATCAATCCGCTGGAGCTGATCTGCCACGCACTGCCCGACAGCGTGACGCCTTACAACTATCACGCATGGATTTACGACACCCTCGAAGCCGACTTGCATGAAGCACGTCTGGGACGCGGCGCGTCGCCGATCAAAGCCGCCATCGAAGTCTGGCGCGACTTGCGCGACCGGCTGCGTGAGGCGGTCGATTTCGATGGGCTCACCGAAGATTCGCATCGGCAGTTCTATGGCCGCTGGCACAAGGCGATCAACCGTCTGGTCGCCGGCCCGCAGAAGGAGCGCCACGCCGATCTGCTCGCGCTGTGTGATGCCGGTTTGCTGACCTTTCTCAAGCCCGGCTCACGCCCCGCGATCGATCACTTCAAGCGAGTCGCCGGTTACGTCCAGAGCAGCGGCGTCACCCACAGCGACTGCGCACCTGTGCGCGACCTCGCGCGCCTGGGCCTTGTGCGTCCACGCACCGATGTGCCGGGCATCGACGGCATCGATGTCGACGCGGCGTCCAACCCCAAGTCGAACAGCGGCGAAACGGTGCGTGACATCTGGGTGCTGGGTCCGCTCGCTGAAGGCTCCTGTTATTACAACCACTACGTCACCTCGGCGGGCGCACCTTCGCGGCTGTTCATGGACGCCCATCGAGTCGCCACCGCCATCCTTGAGACAGGAACTCGCGCATGAAACTCTATTATCAGACGCATTCGCCGTACGCCCGCAAGGTGTTGGTGCTGGCTCACGAACTTGGCATCGCATCGAGCCTTGAGGTGATACATCACGAGACCAGCCCGACTTCACCGAACGCGACCATTTACCAGGCCAACCCCTTGGGTAAAGTGCCGGTGCTGATGCTGCCCGACGACAGCGCACTGTTCGATTCCATCGTGATTTGCGAATACCTCGATGACCTGAGCAATGGCCGTAAATTTATCCCGGCCAGCGGCCCCGAGCGCTACAAGGCGCTGCGCCTGCAGGCATTGGCGCAGGGCATGTGCGACGTCGGCATCAAGCTGCGCTGGGAAGTCGAGCGGCGCCCCGAGGCTTTGCGCTATCCGGCGTACGCGGACGGCCAGGCCTACAAACTCAAGGAGGCGTATCGCTTCATCGAAGAGCACGTCGACCTCAATGGCCCGATCACCGTTGGCCACATCGCCTTGGCGACCGCGCTGGACTGGATCGCTTTCCGTCAACTCTCGGACTTCTCGGCGCAAGCACGCCTGAGCGAGTGGTATCAGACGTTCTGCCAGCGCGCGTCCATGCGGGCGACCGAGTACAGCGGACAGACGCACGATTAAGCCAAGGAAACCGCTATGAGCTCTCTCTTGCTGCAAATGTCACCGATCGCGCTGGTGATCGCGCTGATCCTGATCCTCCGGCGTCCGCCGGTACAGGCCGCGCTGGCCGGTGTGGTGCTGGTGCTGGTGCTGTGGGCGCTGGGCGCTGCCGGGCCGGTGTCGGCGGCCATCTCCTCGGCGATTTTTCAGGACACCACGATCCTGTTTCTCAGCACCGCGTGCGTAATCGTCCCGGGGCTGGCCTTCGTCATTCTGGTCGAGCGCGGCGGCGCGCCACAGGCCATCGGCGCGTGGGTCAAGGAACTCGGCTGGACACCCCCGGCGCAGGTGATTTTCATCGCCCTGGGCCTGGCGCCGCTGCTGGAAGCGATGACCGGCTTCGGCGTTTCGCTGATCGCCACGGTGCCGCTGCTGATGGGGCTTTTCACTCGCCAGTCGGGGATGAAAATCGCCCTCGCCGGCATGGTGATCATGCCGTGGGGCACGCTGGGTCTGGCAACGGTGATCGGCGCCCTGCTGGCACATTTGCCGGCGCAAACCCTCGGTAGCCATTCAGCGCTGATCAGCGCGCCGGTGTTCCTCTGCCTGGCGTCGCTGGCCTTGTGGCAGGCCGGCATCCGCAGGATCACAGCGTGGCTGGGGCTGCTTGTCGTGACCGCCCTGTTCGTTGCCGTGCTGTTTTCCATCAACCTGTGGGTCGGCCCGGAAGTCTCCGGTGTGCTGGCCGGGCTGGCCGTGGCTTGCGTCGGCCTGGGCATCTCCTGGGCGCAACGGAAAAAACTGGTGCGCTGGCCGAGCGCGGCATGGCCTTATCTGGCCTTGCTGGGAGTGATTGTGGCGTCGCGCGGACTGTTCGTGCTGTCGGGCTGGGATGGCCTGTGGGTTGTCAGGGGCGAACACGTTTCATGGAAGCCATTGGCGTCTCCAGGGCTGGCGCTGCTGATCGTGACCGTGCTGATGGCGTTCAGGCAAACCGCAGGCGCCGGTTTTCCCTGGCAAGCGCTGTTGAACCGGGCGAAGTTTCCGGTCACGACAATCTTCCTGTTCCTGCTGCTGTCCCAGGTGATGGTCAACGCCGGATTCCTCGTCGAGGCGCAAAGCGCATTGCAATCCATGTCGGGTATTTCGCTGGCACCGACGATCGCCCTGCTGGCAGGGATTGCCGGCTATGTCACCGGCTCCAACGTCGGCGGCAACACGCTGGTGATGCCGTCCATTGCCGCGCTGAGCAGCGAACACGGGGCGTGGCTGGCGGCAATGGTCAACAGCGCCGCCGGCCATGGCGCACTTGGCTCGCTGTCGATCCTGTCATTGATCACCGGACTTGCCGGGGCCAACCGCCAGGAAGAAAACAGCCTGATCCGCTTCGCCTTCGGTCTGGTGGCGCTGAACATCGTCATAGTTGCTGCAACGGGGATCGTTTTGCTCTACTTTCTGTGAATTGTTTCGAATCATCACAGAGAACTTATGGACAGGTTTGATTTGCCGGACAAGCGCTGGCGGATAGTCAAGGACTGGATTATTCGCCAGATCGACAGCGGTGACCTGGCGGCCGAAGCCAAACTGCCGTCAATCCGCGTTCTGGCGCGGATGTTCGAGACCAGCATCACCACGGTGCAGCGGGCGCTGGCCGATCTCGAGGCCGACGCCTACGTCTCGACGGTACCGCGCGTCGGCTACTTCGTCTCGGCATCAGGGCGGGCGAAACCGTCCGGCGCTTTCGACTTTTCCAGTGTCACCGTCAACGTCAATCATGCGGTGGTTGCGATGCTCTCCGAGGCGGCCTCGCGCACCACCGCATCGCTGAATTCGGCCGTCCTGCACAGCGATCTCACGCCCAACGTGTTGCTCAACAAATGCCTCTCGGTGCTGGCCGCCAAGACTGACAACACGCTGAGCGGCCTGGTCGCGCCACCCGGCCTTCCCGCGCTGCGAAGGCGTATTGCCGGCCTGATGCTGACCCGCGGTGTAGTCTGCGGGCCGGACGATATTCTGGTGACGTCGGGCGACACCATCGCTCTCGAACTGGCCCTCGAAGCCGTCGCGTCGAAAGGCGCTACCGTAGCCATCGAAACCCCGACCTATTACGGCATTCTGCAGACCATCGAACGCCTGGGCATGCGCGCCCTGCCGATCCGCACCGACGGCCGCACGGGCCTGGATGTCGATCATCTGGAAGAAGCGCTGAAGCAAAAAAAGGTCGCGGTGATTTTTCTCAACCCGACGCTGCAGAATCCGCGTGGCTTCATCATGCCCGACGAAGCGCGCGCGCGACTTTCACGGATCGCCCGGGAAGCGGATGTGCCGATCATCGAAGACGACATCTTCTTCGACCTGGTGCCCGAAGCTGATCGGCCGCGCGCCCTCAAGAGCTACGACAGCAGCGGCCAGACGATCTACTGCTCGTCCTTTTCCAAAACCATCGCGCCGGGTTATCGCGTCGGCTGGTGTCTGGCCGGCAAATACCGCAATGCCATCCTCGCGCAGATGTTTTCGCGCAACCTGGCCGTTTCCAGCCTTGCGCAAAACGTCCTCAATGAATTTATCGGCCGTGGCTACATGGACGAACACTGCGCCAGATTGAGATCGCAACTGTCCTCGCTGGCGAGTTTTGTCGAAGCGCTGGTGCGCACGGATTTCCCGTTAGGGACCGTCTATGTGCCACCGCGCGGCGGCTTCATCCACTGGGTCGAAATGCCGGCACACACCGACATGTCTGCGCTGCAGCAATTGGCCACGGAGCGTGGTTGCCACGTGGCTGGCAGCGGGATCTTTTTCGCCGATGGCCAGGCTTCCACAGGCGTGCGCATCTGCCTCGGCACTGCGCTGACCCCGGCGGTGATCGGCATTCTCAAGGTGATCGCCGAATGCGCCCACCTTGCCGCACGCCCGACGAGCCCGCGGCAGATGCCGACTGAACAGCTGCAAGAGCTGGCAGTTTCCTGACCGACTTGCGCGAGCCTCGCTTATGAATCAGAAAAGAACCCGTATTCGCTTGCCGCATCCCCCGCCGTATCGCCCGAGCCACTGGACATTCTGGCTGACGGTGCTCGCGGGAGTGCTGATCGCCTTTGCCGTGTGTCTGTCGATCTACACGCTTATCGAGAGCTGGGTCAGCGGTTCCATCACCACCAACAATCGCGGACCGCGCAGCACCTACACCTTGGCACTGCAACCTCGGCGATACTGGTTCGAGTTCATGTGGCAGAGCTTCTGGACCGCGTTCATGTTGGCCATCGGTGTGTTCGGGCTGTGGATTTATCGCAAAGGGCGGGTGCGTGAGCAGAGGCCGAAGGGCAAGCGCACAAGTCAATAGTGCATGCCGCCTTCACAGAGTGTTGATGTAATCGACGGGCAACAAGACTGTATCCACAGCGGCATCCACTGGCAGGGATACAAGAGTGATGACCGGGCAGACGATCATCATGTAACAGATGATCGCTGCCGGCATGCCATCGCTGCCTCCTCCCCGAACACCGAGCAGGTGTAGGCCGCCATCGACCCCTCGGTAATATTCGGCGTCGGACAGACCATCATTCAAGCGCCCGATAAACGTTCCGCAGCCAACCAACAGCAGTGCCAGGCCTATGACACAGCCAATTCGCAGAATCCCTTTCAAAACAGCGCTTCCTTACGTCACAAAATACTGGGCGCGGGACTGTACTCGCGCCTTTCGCTCGTGACTGCTTTACCTGCTGACTCGGCATATCGGTTAAACCAGATTGCCTGTTGCGCGACGGCGCATTCGAACGCTGTCATGTTGGCATTACGCCGCTGCGCGTTGCATGAACTGGAGCGGATGTGAAATGAACTGTCTCTCGGACTTATGTAAATCGTGACGCAGCGCGTCACGAATTCGATCACATTGAATTCGGAACGCACTGCGTTCCGTATGTTGCTCGGCGCCAGTTCCAGGCTCATTCTCGATCCACCTTCGCAAAGGCCGAGCCCTTATGAACAAATGCCTTTCGACCGACCCGGTAACCATTGGCGAATCGTTCATAGAGAACGCAGCCGACGGCTACGCACTCGGCGGCTTCACCTGGCGCCACAGTTCGCCCGATCCACAGCGCCCGGTGGTCGTCATCAACGCCGCCACCTCCGTGCGCTGTCGCCATTACTCAAGGTTCGCAGCCTATCTGTTCAGTCACGGCTTCGACGTCATGACCTACGACTACCGGGGCATTGGCGAATCACGCAGCGAATCGATCAAAGGGCTGCGTGCCTCGTGGACCGACTGGGGCGCGCTGGATTTCGAAGCGATGCTCAAACGCGCGCAGCGGGAGTTTCCCGGTCAGCCAATCAATGTGGTCGCCCATAGTTTCGGCGGTTGCGCGGCGGGCTTGGCGGAGTCGGGCAAGGTGATCCGACGGTTGGTAACCGTCGGTGCGCAGTTCGCTTACTGGCGCGATTACGCCCCCGAACAGCGCTGGCGGATGTTCGGCAAGTGGCATGTGGTCATGCCTTTGATGACGCTGCTCTGCGGCTATTTTCCAGGCAAGCGGATCGGCTGGCTGGAGGACACGCCAACCGGCGTAGTCTGCGACTGGAGCACACCCACCGCACGTTACGAGCAACGCCCAAGCGGTCGCGCGCTAATGAAAAAAACGGGCGCCGTGCCCTTCGCCAACGTCCGCGCGCAGACCCTGGCTATCAGCCTCAGCGACGACCCTTACGGCACGACTCCGGCGATCGAACGCCTGCTCGGCTACTTCAGCAACGCGGCAAAAACCCATCTGCGCATTGCGCCGCAGGACATCGGCGAACGACAAGTCGGACATTTCGGCTTTTTTCGCAGCGCATACCAAGCCACACTATGGCCCATTGCTCTGACCTGGCTGCAGACCGGCGCACTGGCCGCCGATACACCCGGCCGACAAGTGCCACGCAGCTGAGCCCCTCTCAACGCACGACGGAACACATCATGGCCTCCGCCAACAAGCAGCAAAAACGCGCCACCCGGGCCAAAGCCAAGGCCAAGCAGAACCGCACCAAGCGCGCCGAAGCGCCGGTCGAGCTGGACCCGAACGACGACCGCATCGACTTCGAATCGGTGGACTTGACCGAGCTGTTCAAGAAAATGATCGACGCCGAAAAGATCAGTCAGCAAGCCATGTGCAGCGCGTTCCTCGAAGATCCGCTACTGGAACTGGTGTACGAGCAGGAAGGCGAAGAAGGCGCGATGGATTTCATCCTCGCCGCGCTGATCGAGTATCGCCAGTGGTCGCAGGAAACCGACGAGGCCGGCGCGCTGGCGTGGATCGAATCTCCGGCATTCCAGGCTGACTACGTAGCGGCATCCGACGCGATCGCTGCACAAACCCAACAGAAGAACTGAGCTCCCATGGCATCCCTGAACAAGCAACAGAAACGCGCTAAACGCGCCAAGGCCAAAGCCAAGCAGATCCGTATGGTCGGGCGCAAACCGCTGGATCAGGACGAAGAGCTCGGCCACCTCGCCGAGCCGATCCCGGAATACACCCTGGCGATGTTCAGCAAAATGCGCGACGCCGAAGCCGTCAGCCGCAACGAAATGCTGCTGACCCTGCTGCGCGAACTGGCCTTCATCATCGTCGACCATCCTGAACTGCTCGACATGGAAAACGCCGACAACGAAGGCATGGCCGCCACCCACCTGGCCGCCGATATGCTCATCGACTACCGCATGTGGGCCGACGGCATGACCATCGAACAGGCCCAGGCCTGGCTGAGCGAGCCGCAGTTCATTACGGATTTCGGCGTGGCGCTGGATGCTTATGGGAAGTCGGTAGACACCCAGGAAGACAAGAGCGAATAAGCCCTTCTCAGAAACAAAAAACGGCCGCTAGTCATCCCTGACAGCGGCCGTTTTTGTTTGGATGGCCTAGCTACTCTTTGTCCGGTGACGATGTATATCCCATTGACATATCCCCAGCACGATCTATCCTGAGCTAATCACAGGAACAGACCCGGGAGCTCGAATATGGAGCAGACCACAATTTTCATGAGCAACAGAAGTCAGGCAGTCCGACTGCCAAAGGCAGTTGCGATGCCCGGCGACGTTAAACGAGTGGAAGTCATCGCGATTGGCAGAACACGCGTCATTACGCCTGCTGGAGAAAGCTGGGATAGCTGGTTTGATGGCGACAGCGTCAGCCCTGATTTCATGGCTAACCGTGAGCAACCCACTGAACAGGAGCGCGAGTCGTTCTGATGATCAAGTACATGCTGGATACAAATATCTGCATCTTCACCATCAAGAACAAACCACAAATTGTCCGGGAAGCCTTCAATCGACATTCCGGGCAGTTGTGCATCAGCGCTATCACGCTTATGGAGCTTATTTACGGTGCTGAAAAGTCGGCGGCCCCGGAGAAAAATCTGGCAATTGTTGAAGGATTTGTCGCGCGACTGGATGTCTTGCCTTTCGATAACGACGCAGCCGCACAGGCCGGGATGGTTCGATCTGAACTCGCGAAGGCTGGAACGCCGATCGGGCCATACGACCAAATGATCGCTGGCCACGCACGCTCACTTGGACTCATTGTAGTGACGAACAACGTACGGGAGTTTCAACGCGTTTCCGGTTTGCGAATCGAGGACTGGGTTTAACCTGACTGGAAAGCTCAGAAACAAAAACGGCCGCTAGTCATCCCTGACAGCGGCCGTTTTTACATCACGCGTTACGACTCAGTTCAACACCACCGCACCACGTTTCTCCAGCTTGCGCCGGCGCGACACCAGCAGACCGGCAGCCACCACCATCAGACTCAGCAGGCCCGTGGCAAGGATTTCCACGCGGTGGGCTTCCTGGAACAGCATGATGGTCAGCGCGGCGACGATGAAGATGATCACCGCCCAGGTCAGACCCGGGAACAGCCACATGCTGAAGACGATTTTCTCGCCGCGCGCCATGCGCTGCTTGCGCATGCGCAGTTGCGAGAAGGCGATCACCAGGTACACCAGCAGGGCGATGGCGCCGGAGCTGGCCAGGAGGAATTCAAACACCGCGGCCGGAGCCACATAGTTGGCGAAGGTGCAGAGAAACGCTGCGCCGGTCGACAACATCACCGCCCAGTAAGGCGTACCGCTCTTGTTGGTGCGGGTCGACATGGCCGGGGCGTCACCGCGCTTGCCGAGGGAGAACAGCATGCGCGACGAGGTGTACAGCGCCGAGTTCAGGCAACTGGTCACTGCGACCAGTACGACGATGTCGACGATCATCTTGGCGTTGGGAATGCCCATGCGCTCAAGTACGGTCTGGTAGGAACCGAGGTTGGCCAAGGTAGAATCGTTCCACGGCACCAGCGCAACCACGATGAAAATCGACACCAGATAGAACAGGCCGATCCGCCAGATCACCGAATTGGTCGCCTTGGAAATCTGCTTGCCCGGGTCTTTCGATTCCGCCGCCGCGATGGTGACGATTTCGGTACCCATGAACGAGAACATGGTGGTCAGGATCGCGCCCAGCACAGCACCCATGCCATTGGGCAGAAAGCCGCCGCTGTCGAACAGGTGCGAAACGCCACTGACCTGGCTGGTCGGCAGGAAGCCGAAAATCGCTGCAAGGCCGAGGCCGATGAAGCCGATGATCGCAAGCACCTTGATCAGGGCGAACCAGAACTCGAACTCACCGTAATTCTTCACGCTGAACAGGTTGGTCACGGTCAGCAGCATGGTGATCACCAGCGCGAAAGCCCAAATGTCGACACCCGGGAACCACGCATGCAGGATGGTCGCGGCGGCGTTGGCTTCCAGCGGAATCACCAACACCCAGAACCACCAGTACAGCCAGCCGATGGTGAATCCGGCCCAGTGACCGATCGCGCGATCAGCGTAAGTCGAGAACGAACCGGTGTCCGGCGAAGCCACGGCCATCTCGCCGAGCATGCGCATCACCAGCACCACCAGAGTACCGGCAGCGGCGTAGGCCAGCAGCACGGCCGGGCCGGCGGCAGCGATGGCGTGGCCGGAGCCGACGAACAGACCGGCGCCGATCACACCGGCGATCGACAACATGGTCACATGACGCGGTTTGAGCCCCTGTTCGAGGCCAGTGGAGCTTGGGGTACTGCTCATAGAGACTACCTTTGCAAGGAAAGCGAGTGCGTCCGGCGCGTCTGTAAATTCTTTCTCGTAAAAAGAATCCAACGGCCTGTTCCTTATTCTGCACGCAATATTTGCGCCAAAATGTTTCAAGTCCTTGAGGGCCGGGGGCTCCGGCATCCGATGCAAGTCCTTGAGTTTAATGGCTATTCGCCAGAACGTTACCCGGCGACTCACTTTCAAGACGAATCCGCGCACCAGAAACACACAGAAAAAGTGTGCGGCGCACAGAAAAAGGGCGAATAAGGAACGTTCGGCCGGATAGCGCTTCCAACACCCCGCCAAAGCTGGCAACATCGCGCCTTTTTTTACGCGGCACCCACGGGTTTACACGATCAAACACCCGTTCGGTTGTTGACGGGGCGACAGTCTGCTGCGCCGATGCGACAACCCGCCACATGCCACCCGTTTACCGCTCGTAGCGCTGTTGGCTGCCATTGAAACGCTATGCTAGCTTGGCCGCCTCGCCAGGAAGGCCCGCCAACAGCAGGAGCGCAACATATATGAGGAACGCACATGGCTGAGGCCACGCCCGCGCTTGAAATCCGCAACTTGCACAAACGCTACGGACAGCTGGAGGTGCTCAAAGGCATCTCGCTGACCGCCCGCGACGGCGACGTGATCTCGATCCTCGGCTCTTCCGGTTCCGGCAAGTCCACGTTCCTGCGCTGCATCAACCTGTTGGAAAACCCGCACCAGGGCCAGATCCTGGTGGCCGGTGAAGAACTCAAGCTTAAAGCCGCGAAGAACGGCGAACTGGTCGCCGCCGACGGCAAACAGATCAATCGTCTGCGCTCGGAGATTGGTTTTGTATTTCAAAACTTTAATCTGTGGCCGCACATGAGCGTGCTCGACAACGTCATCGAGGCCCCGCGCCGCGTGCTCGGCCAGAGCAAGGCCGAAGCCATCGAAGCCGCCGAAGCGTTGCTCGCCAAGGTCGGCATCGCCGACAAGCGCCACGCCTACCCGGCGCAATTGTCCGGTGGTCAGCAACAACGCGCAGCGATCGCCCGCACGCTGGCGATGCAGCCGAAGGTGATCCTGTTCGACGAACCGACCTCCGCGCTTGACCCGGAAATGGTTCAGGAAGTACTTAGTGTCATCCGCGCATTGGCCGAAGAAGGCCGCACCATGCTGCTCGTGACCCACGAAATGGGCTTCGCCCGCCAGGTTTCCAGCGAAGTGGTGTTCCTTCATCAGGGCCTTATAGAAGAGCAAGGATCGCCACAGCAGGTGTTCGACAACCCGCTTTCGGCGCGCTGCAAACAATTCATGTCCAGCAACCGCTAACGGAGCAACATGCATGCAGAATTTCAAAAAGGTCTTCCTGGCCGCCGCCGTCACCCTCGCGTTCAGCGCCGGTGCCATGGCTGAAACCCTGAAGATGGGCATCGAAGCGGCCTACCCGCCGTTCAACAATAAAGACGCCAGCGGCCAAGTGGTCGGCTTCGACAAGGAAATCGGCGACGCCCTGTGCGCGAAGATGAAAGCCGAATGTTCCGTCGTCACTTCCGACTGGGACGGCATCATTCCGGCGCTGAACGCGAAGAAGTTCGATTTCCTGATTTCCTCGCTGTCGATCACCGAAGATCGCAAAGCCGCAGTGGACTTTACCGACCCGTACTACTCGAACAAATTGCAGTTCATCGCGCCGAAGAACGTCGACTTCAAAACCGACAAGGACTCGCTCAAGGGCAAGACCATCGGCACCCAGCGCGCAACGCTGGCCGGCACCTGGCTGGAAGACACCTACGGTGACGATATCAAGGTCAGCCTCTACGACACCCAGGAAAACGCCTACCTCGACCTGACCTCCGGTCGTGTCGACGCGATCCTCGCCGACAAGTACGCCAACTATGACTGGCTGAAAACCGACGCTGGCAAGAACTACGAGTTCAAGGGCGACCCGGTAGTGGAAAGCGACAAGATCGGTATCGCCGTGCGCAAGGGTGACAACGAACTGCGCAACAAGCTGAACGCCGCGCTGAAGGAAATCGTCGCTGACGGTACCTACAAGAAAATCAACGACAAGTACTTCCCGTTCAGCATCTATTGATCTGACCTGTGGGACCGGCGCCGCGATGAAGCGGCGCCGGCTCCCGACTTTGCCTGCCGCAATTTGAACAGAAACCCATGATTATCGACCTCTACGGATTCGGCCCGGCGCTCGCCGCTGGTGCGCTGATGACCGTCCAACTGGCCCTCACCGCCCTGTGCCTGGGCCTGGTGCTCGGCCTGCTCGGCGCCTTGGCCAAGACTTCCCCGTACAAGCCGCTGCAATGGCTTGGCGGTACCTACTCGACACTGGTGCGCGGCGTCCCGGAATTGCTCTGGGTGCTGTTGATCTACTTCGGTACGGTCAACCTGATGCGCGCCCTCGGTGAGTACTTCGGCAACCCCGACCTGCAACTCAACGCCTTTGCCGCCGGTGTGATCGCACTGGGCCTGTGCTTCGGCGCCTACGCCACGGAAGTGTTTCGCGGCGCCCTGCTGGCCATTCCCAAGGGCCACCGTGAAGCCGGCCAGGCCCTGGGCCTGTCGAAATGGCGGATTTTCACCCGGCTGATCATGCCGCAGATGTGGCGCATCGCCCTGCCGGGCCTGGGCAACCTGTTCATGATCCTGATGAAAGACACCGCGCTGGTATCGGTCATCGGTCTGGAAGAAATCATGCGTCACGCGCAGATCGGTGTGACCGTGTCAAAACAACCATTCACCTTCTATATGGTCGCGGCGATCATGTACCTCGGCCTGACAGTGCTGGCGATGACCGGCATGCACTTGCTGGAAAAACGCGCCGCCCGCGGCTTTGCGAGGAGCGCGCAATGAACTGGGAAGTCATCATCAAGTGGCTGCCAAAACTGGCACAGGGCGCGACCCTGACGCTGGAACTGGTCGCCATCGCGGTCATTGCCGGCCTGCTGCTCGCCATTCCGTTGGGCATCGCCCGCTCTTCGAAGCGCTGGTACGTGCGCTCGCTGCCTTACGCCTACATCTTCTTTTTCCGGGGCACGCCGTTGCTGGTGCAGCTGTTCCTGGTCTATTACGGCCTGGCGCAGTTCGACGCGGTGCGTGAAAGCGCGTTGTGGCCCTACCTGCGCGATCCGTTCTGGTGCGCGACCGTGACCATGACCTTGCACACGGCGGCGTACATCGCCGAGATTCTGCGCGGTGCCATTCAGGCGATTCCACCCGGTGAAATCGAAGCCGCGCGGGCCCTGGGCATGTCCAGGCCCAAAGCGATGTTCTACATCATCCTGCCCCGTGCTGCGCGCATCGGCCTGCCGGCCTACAGCAACGAAGTGATCCTGATGCTCAAGGCCAGCGCCCTGGCCAGCACCGTGACCCTGCTGGAACTCACCGGCATGGCCCGCACGATCATTGCCCGCACTTATCTGCCGGTGGAGATCTTCTTCGCCGCCGGTGTGTTCTATCTGGTCATGGCTTACGTGCTGGTTCGCGGCTTCAAGCTGCTGGAACGCTGGCTGCGCGTCGATGCCTGCCAAGGCCGCTGATACTTCCCACGTGCTGACGGGCGAGGCCCTACTCGCCCGTTTCACGGCGCTGGATGCTTTTCTGATTGAGCATCAGGCGCTGTGGAAACCTCGACCGTTCACTCACCTACAACTTCCATGGGAAGCGTCCTACCCGGAGTTGTCTGCGTGGCTACGCAAGCGATCGCTGGAAGCCGCAGAACGCGCGCATAACCATCCTGCTGATCTTGTCGATGCGCCAGAGCCGTTCGCTTCATTGGCGAAGTTGTCGGCAGAGTTGAGTGCGGTCGGTGAGTTGCCGGGGCATGCGCTTGAGGCTGCCGGGCATCGCTTGAATGTCGATGTGCCCGGGCGCAAGTGGCAGCAGATCGAGGCGTTTGCCGGTCGCTTGTCTTTCGCTTCGCCACCGACGCATTGGTTGGATTGGTGTTCAGGCAAAGGGCACTTGGGACGGCGCTTAATGGGGTCGGGGCAGCAACTGACTTGCGTTGAATACGATCCTTTATTGGTCGCCAGCGGTCAGGCACTGAGTCAGCGTCATCACTTGCACGCCCTGCATGTCGAACAGGATGTACTCGCGGCAGACGCCCCGGCCGTATTGAACGCCGCCCACACCCCCGTCGCCCTCCACGCCTGCGGTGATCTGCACGTGCGCTTGATGCATTTGGCCAGTGCTGCCGGCTGCCAGCAAATGGCGATCGCACCGTGCTGTTACAACCGCATCAGTCGTAACGAAGACCAGGCCTTGTCCTGCGCAGGATCGGCATCGCTTCTACAGCTCTCGCTGGAAGATCTGGCGCTGCCGATGAACGAAACCGTCACCGCCGGTGCAAGAGTTCGACGCCAGCGTGACACTTCCATGGCCCGAAGACTGGCCTTCGACTTGCTGCAACGGCAACTGCGCGGCGTCGACGAATACCTGCCAACGCCCTCCCTGCCCAGCGCCTGGCTGGACAAACCGTTCGCTGCTTACTGTCGCGATCTGGCTGTGCTCAAAGAGTTATCCACAGTCGGCGAGCCAGATTGGCCCGAACTCGAAGCAGCCGGTTGGCAGCGGTTGGCCGAAGTTCGCAATCTCGAATTGCTGCGCGGATTGTTCCGCCGACCGCTGGAGCTTTGGCTGAATCTGGATCGGGCGCTTTTCCTCGCAGAACAGGGATACGTCGTACGCCTCGGCACCTTTTGCAACATCTCACTCACACCGCGTAACTTACTGCTGCTCGCCGAACGCGCTGAAAATACTACAGCCTGTGGATAACTCTGTTGATGGATTTTCCGTGGATCCAATATCTGTGCCTGTTTCGTCGCGTTAACAACACTGGTCATTTTTTGTTCACATGAATAAAAAACCTGTAAAACAGGGATTTGCGAACAAGATGAGAATGGGTTCACAACACCTCGCATAAGCCAGTATCCGCGCCTCTCAGTTGTGCATAAGCTGCCAATCAAAACGACATAACCGACGAATATTGGGCTAGCCGAGTGAATAATTGCGAGGTCATGAAAGCCGAAGCTGACCCGTACGCCCTGTATAAATGTCTTACTACGCGTGAGGTACAAAAGCAGCGCATAAATTTGCGCAGGGCCTGATTTTTCCGGAATGCAAAAATAGTCTGAATTCAGGGGTTTACAGGATCTACCCAACCGCTATAATCGTCGCCCACACGCCGGTATAGCTCAGTTGGTAGAGCAACTGACTTGTAATCAGTAGGTCCCGGGTTCGACTCCTGGTGCCGGCACCATACAAAACAAAGCCCCTGCAGAAATGCAGGGGCTTTGTTGTTTCTGAGTCAGCCAAGACGTCCAAAATGGGGATCGGGCAGGATGCAAATCCCGCAACGCCTCAGGATGCTGACTTGCGACCCGCAAGAGAGTCTGCGCTGCACCCGTCGGTTGCCTGCGCCCCTGCTCCCAATTCTGCAAAGTCCGCGCTTATGCCTCGCAGTATCTGCACGAGCTAAGCAAGGCATTGATCGATGATGTGGGGAAGTAATGGATTCGCCACCAGAAAGGCATTGATGCAAACCGCCATTCGAAGCCCTCGTTGATGCGAGGGCTTTTTGCATTTCAGCCCTGCCGAAAACATGCCGGCCTTCCTCAAGATCCCTTGATGCGCGGACATATCCGACTTCCCTCCTGCATCTATCCAGATAACCCGCCAGCCACTGGAGCGTTCTTGGCCAACGCATCGGCCGCCCCGCAGCCAATTGGGAACTAACGCCGAGCGCAACACTCCCTTACAAAGCGCGGCGCTGTGGAAGAGTCATCCCGCTTCATCACGTCAGCACAACGGACTGAATGCATGACATGGACCAAGAGACCATCGATGAACTCAACATCAGAAACGCCAAACGGCTCCGCACGTTCGCAAATCAGGGACTTTTCTGACTGTCGAAACATTGCTCACGGCGCTGCATTCATCATCGTTTCGGGCAGCTCCGCGAAAGATTTTCCCATCGAACAGTTTGCCGACATCCCGATGATCACGGTGAACGGTGCGATATCCATGTTCATGGGAACAGGCATAAAGCCGTTCTTCTACGCATGCACCGATACCAGTTTTTCGCTACAACAACCTGAACTGTTTGCCTATGCGATGCGCACTAGTCAGCGTGTAGCTGTGTGGGCTAACCAGGCTCAGGAACTGATTGTTGAACCGACAGGTGATCTCTATTTGCTCAAGAAAGCGCCCAAACCAACCTTGACTGAATGGCTACTGCGCAACAACCAGGATCTGGTACGTAATCGAGCTGTTTGGGGTAGTCGAAACCGCAGTATCGGGTTCAGCAAAAACCTGGCCCATGGTTTTTTTGATGCCCGCACAGTCTTGTATCTCGCACTCCAACTTGCCTATCACGCAGGCTTTTCAAAGGTGATTTTGGTGGGAGCGGATATGAACCAGTCCGCGGGGCGCTTTTACGAGACTGATGGAAGCTCTATCTCGCCGTGCGGTCTGGATCAGCATTTTCATTCCAGAATACTTCCATCTCTGAAACTCATGTCCGACAAAGTCGTCGGCAAAGAGTTTGCCGTTTACAACTTGTCGCCCTCTTCGCGAATTCCTTCCGGCGTCATTCCGGTCAAAACACTCGACGAAGTCAAAGCGATAATTCAGACCTGACTGACCTCGAACACAAACGAAATTCTGCCCTCACTTGCGCTCCAGAAATAGCGCAAGTGTTTGCCCTGCTTCGGAATCGAAACCGCAGGCGGACGGAACGCCGCAACGCATTCATGCCCAGGCAACCGCACGCTGTTATAAAGCAAGCCCCACGACTCGGCGTCGCGCAGTTGCCGCGCGAACAGCTGTGATGGGCCATAGGCTTCAGGATCAGGCTGATGCAGATGATCAAAGCCATGGCGAACGTCGTGCAGCGGCTTGATCACCTGATTGATGTAAGTACGCATGGTCAATTCGAGATCGGCTTCCTGGGTCGCCGCGAGAAAGCGTTCCTGGTGAAAACAGGTTTCAGCGATGGCCGCAGCCTGGCTGCTGGCGGCGTAATAGACGCCGAAGGTGCCGTCACTGAAACGGCTGCGTTTGCCGACGTGAGTGAACGCGGCCATCACCGGGCTGGAACCGGGGCCGGACAGACGATCTTCGGGACGTACGCGGGCAAGGACGCCGGCCTGTTCGATCAGGCGATCATTGGTCAGCGCTTCGATGGCGTAGGCAACTTCGAGGTCCTCGGGGTCGAGGACGTCTTCGAACAGCGCAATCGGCGGGAAGCTGCTGTTGACGATGCGATAGGCGCGTGGCCATGGCACGTCGACCAGCGCCGGCGCTTTCAACCGCGCACTCCGTCGAGGTAGCGGCGTACATCGGCGATATCGACCACCCGGCCCGCCAGCATGTAATCCAGGGCGGTTTTGCCGTTGAACGGTGCCGCGGTGTTCGGGCTGCTGACCCAATCGTAGGCGCGCTCGCGGCTATTGCTGAAGATGATGCTCAACGCCTTGTGAATACCCATCAGGTAAGAGATGCGCTCGAGGGTGTCATGGGGCAGGCGTATGTTTGGCAGGTGTTTGTATTTATAGAACGTGGTGTTGCCGACTCCACCGAGCAGGGTGCGTTGTTGCTCGGCGCTACAGCCCCAATGCTCCATGAGGCTGAAGAAGAACTCCAGCGCAACCCGGCCGGCTTCGGGGGCGTCGAGTTGTTCGCGTGGGGTGAGAGCTGGGGATGAGGTAGGCATAGACGCCTCTGATTTTTTGTCTTAGCTGAAGACTAGTACATAACTGTAATTTTTTAGCGTTTTGATACACAAATGAACGAATCGTAGCAATCAAACGCACAGAAGCCGGAGTTAAGTCGGCTTATGTTTTTCTGCGCTATTTAAACAGTTCTGAATGACTCCCTAAACGATCCCAAGACTTCTTGAATTCAGAAGTCTGTGCAAACTGTTTAGGCCGATCAACGCGTTTTTGCGTTTTCTCCTGTTTCGCCATCAGCATTCCTTAGCATGTCGTCTATCGAGTCGAAACGCTGACGGATTTCTCGTGCTTCCATCATTGCGCGGGCCGTCTTCTCCGATGGAACTCGCACCTCGAAGGGAAGCCCCTGAGTAGCAACAACCTGTCGCAGAAAAAGTCGCATGGCGTCGCTAATGCTCAGCCCGCAAGCGTTCAAGACTTCAGTGGCACGCGCTTTCAAATCCTCATCAATGCGGCAGCGCACATCGGTAGTTTTCAGTAGTGCAGCCATTTCAATTACCTCATCGTGGTTTTGTAGCTACATCAGCGCTACCTCTGCATTGTGTTCGGAGTGATCTTTGTGGGTCAATGCGAAGTTGATAGGTGGTTATCTACCACCATGGCTCGCATGCCAGACATGAATTTCAACTCCTTTGACTGTTGGGCGCTATCAGCTGAATCGTTACTTTACCTGAGACCTATCTGCGTATGACGCAGGCAAAAAGCTAGGAAGATGTAAGCTGTTTCTCTTCGAAAAAAATCTCACCGCGCACCAAAACCACGCACTTTTTTGACCTTCATCACCCCCACCCCAGCAAAAACCCCGATCCTCTGTCAGCCTCCAGCCATCGGCGGGGAAATCAATTCGCTACTAAATCCGCGACAACTATGCTCAGGTGCAGGAATATAGCCGGCATATGGCGCCGTTTCGGTCGTTTCGTAAACAACAATACCCAGCCCACTTCAGAGGGCATTACCCATGGATAGCAGAACCTTACGCAACCTCATGCGCATCGTGCAGACCGGCTCGTTGTCGGCTGCAGCCGAGCATTCGTGCCTGACCGTGCAGGCGTTGGCCGCACAGTTGAACAAGGTCGAAGAGCAGTTCGGTTTCCGCTTGTTTCGCCGCTCCAACAAGGGCCTGACGCTGACGCCGCAAGGTACGGAGCTCACGCCTTACATCGACAAAGTGTTGATCGCCACGCGACAAATGGAAGAAAAAGTCGAGGCGCTGAAGGTGCCCGGGCAGCGCACGTTGAAGGTGGCGTTGAACAACACCCTGTCGCCTGATTTCAACCGACGCATGATCGGACGCCTGATTGAGGTGTTTCCCGATTACCAGATGGAATTCAGCTACGCCGAGTCGATGGAAAACCTCAGCAAGCTGAGGAACGAAGATTTCGACCTTGCCGTGCTGATCGGCCCGCAGCGGCCGGGGCTGCCGAGCATCGTGCTGCCCGAGGTGCAGGTGCAGGTGGTCGGTGCGCATTGCGGTCAGGAGAACGATCCGCTGACCTTGCTGGGCAACAAGTTTCAGGTGCGTCCTGCGGAAGATTGTCCGTATTCCCACAGCTTCTTGCGGTTTCTCGACGCCGGGCTGGGCAATCACGAGAACGGCCAGCGCATGGTCTATTCCTGCAGCGAAACCCTGACGCTGTCGTTGATCCCGCAGATGGATGCGGTCGGCATGGTCTCGCGTGAAGCGGCGCAGAAGAACGGTCTGACGATTTTTCCCGGTTTCGAGGATTTCCTCGAAGTGCGCCTGGCGGTAAACAATCCGGAGCTGTCGCACCAGGCGCTGAACGACGTCGTTGATCTGCCGCTACATGAACGAGCCGAGCGCAATGTACGCAGCCGTCCCCACCGCCACACTGAGAAAGAGGTTTTTGCTGAAATACGCACATAGCAACGTCGGAATCGCAGCATAGAATTCCGGGCGATCGAGCTGGATCTGCCGATCCTTGATCAACAGGGGTGTGAGGCTGATCGCAGCGACGATCGCCACCGGCAGATATTCCAGCGCCCGTGCCACGAAGGGCGGCCAGTGGTCGGTGTTGATCTGCAGCGGCAAGGCGCGCGGCAGGAATGTCACCGCCATCATCAGCACCACCACCAGAATCAGGAACGTTTGGTCAGGCATACACCCACTCCGCAGCCCACAAACGTGGCGATAAATACGTTGAAGGGCGAACTGCCGATCAGGCTCAGCGCACCCATGCAGACCACGGCGGCAGCGGCGGCAATCAGTTTGTTGCGCGTGTTGCACAGCGAGACCAGCACGTAGAGCATCATCGCCGTCAGCGCGTAGTCGAGCTGATACTTGATCAAGTGCGCCGCGTACTGCGCGCAGACCGCACCGAGCAGACCGCCGAGCACCCACGAGGTGTGACAGAACAGGTTGAAGCCGATCAGGTAACGCACATTGACCGGTGCGCCCGTGCCAAGCTTGACGCTGTGAAAGGCGAAGGATTCATCCGTCAGGCCACCGGCGTAAGCCCAACGCTCCATGCGGCTCAAACCAAGGGCGCGCAGCGCCTTGGCCATGTACACCGACATCAGCATGTGCCGCGCATTGATCAGGAAAGTGGTCAGCACAATGGTCGTCAGCGAGGCGCCGCTGGAGATCAGCGCCAGCGCGGCGAACTGCGAAGCGCCGGCATAGACGAACAAGCACATCGCTACTGGCAGCCACATCGGCAGGCCGGCGTTGACCGCCATCAGCCCGAAGACAAACGACACGGTGAAATACCCGGCGACCACCGGGCTGGCTTCGGCAAACGTGCGCGACGGCTGATGAGTCGCCATCAGCGGCGCGCTGCCGGACCTTTCATTCATAGATCCCTCTCAAATGTTCGTTCGCCGTGAGGCTCGCAAAAACCCTGGGCAGCCCAGAATCGCTTGCCCGCGAGGTTAGCATCGTCGACGAACAGAAACATCCGCAGCACCCCGACCCGTTTCATGTCGGACGACGCTGCTTCAACCAGACGCTGGCCCACGCCCTGGCTGCGGTAGCGCGGGCTCACGGCCAGATGATTGATCGTGCCGCGACTGCCGAGCATGCCGCCGAGCACCGCGCCGACGATCTCGCCAGCCACATCGAACGCCAGATACGCCGTGGTGGTTTTCTGGATCAACACGCCGCGCAGGCATTTGGCGTCCTGCCATTCGCAGAACGACACTTCGTCGAACTGGCGGAAGAAGCGCTCCATGCGTTGCGCATCCTTGGCGGTGGCGCGGCGCAGTACCACTGGCGTCGAGCACTCGACGCCGTCGATTGGGGTGATCTGATTAGCGAACAATGTCGAAAGCGGTCCCGGGCCGCGAGAAGGAAATCGCCAGAATCTGCCGGTACGCCATGGCATGGGTGTGGGTATTGCGCGCCGGGGTCACGTAGTGGCGCATGTCGCGATCGAGGAAGAAGGTGGTATCGAGAATTTCCTCGTAGGTGGTCGCCGCCAGTTGATGCTCGTGGATGTCGTACAGTCGACTCTCGGCACCCTCTACGTTACTGCGGCCCCAGAAGTGCACACCGCTGAACGGATAGCCGTCGCAATGAATACCTTCAGGAGTGATTTCCAGCTGTTTGCCGGGTTTGATCTCGATGCGGATCTGATGGATCTGGCACTGCCAGATTTCATCGTGCAACTCTTCCGGCAGGACACTTTTGTACACTTCGAAATCGGTGTCGATCAGGCTGCGCATCACCGGCGAGGAGATCACTTCCTCGGAAAAGTCCTGGAAGTGGCGCACCACGCCACCGACGTAAGCGTTGTTCTCTTTCGATTGCACATAGGCGCGATGCTCAAGTTGCTTGAGCTCGCGAGTTTTCGGGTTGTATTCAAAGTCGCTGTAACGACGATAACGCATGCCGGCTTCGGCCTGACCGTAGTAGCTGTCTGGCTCCATGTTTTCCCAACTTTTGGTCAGTCTGACGAAGTCGGCAAAATGACCGTAGAGATTGAAGTCACCACCCTGGACGTTGACAAACTTGTCGCGCCGTAGCGATTCGCCCACTTCTCTGTTCAAAACGATCATTACCAAATTCTCCGCTGCGTTGAACGCCCTAATCTATTGGGTGGAGAATTTGCGTCCATGAGAAAGAATTTCAGGCATTTGAAGCACTGCTTGAAACGGAATCTGCAGCGCTTGAAAAACGACTTTTACATGACAAGAACACCGGTTATTTGCGGTTTTCGCTGAAAAACCGGCGAAAAAAAACCCCGAACGAATCGGGGTTTTCTCATTTTTCTTACAGCGGATCGATCATCAGAAGATGTTGATCGGATAGTCCACGAATACACGCAGCTCGTTACCGCTGACGTTGTACTCGCTGGATTTCTGCGACACGCGCAGGATCGAGCTGCGCAACTTCACGCTCAAGTCTTTGGCCGGGCCACTCTGCACGACGTACTTGAACTGGTTGAAAATTTCGCGCTCGGTGCCGCCTTCGCTGGTGGACGTGGTGATGTTGTCGCCGCGCACGTAAGCGAAGTTGTAGCTCAGACCCGGAACGCCGAACGAACCGAAGTCCAGGCCGTAACCCAGCTGCCAGCTGCGCTCGTCTTCGGCGTTGAAGTCGGACCAGTAGGAGTTGGCCAGATAGATGGAGTTACCACCGTCGCCAACACGGCCCTGATCTTTCTGGTAGCCACCATAGGCGTAACCGAGGTTGCTGTCGCCAGTAGAACGCTGATGCGCCACGGTGAACGAGTGCGGGCCGGTGGCGAAGGTGGCTGCCAGGCTCCAGATCTTGTTGTCGCGACCGGTGACGATGCTTTCGCCCGGCACGGTGTTTTCGCGTACGTACGAGCTGTCCAGCTTGGTGCGATAGCCGTTGAAATCCAGGGTCAGCGACTGATCCTTGTTGAACGGAATCACGTAGTTGGCGTTCACGTACTGTTTCTTCAAGACGTCCTCAACGTCGGAGGCGTACAGCGCGCCTTTGAAGTGTTCGGTGAACTGATAGCTGCCGCCCAACACGTTGATCGACTTCAGACCGCCGCTGTCACGGCCTTCATCGCTTTTGCGCGACTCGGCAGTGAAACGCCCGGCGTTCAATTCCAGGCCTTGGATTTCACGGGAAGTGATCAACGTACCGGTATAGCTTTCCGGCAGCAGACGCACGTTGTCGTAGCTCAGCACCGGCAGGGCCGGCATCTGGTCGCCATAGGTCAACACGGTGTTGGATACACGAAACTTGACCGCAGCACCGCCCTTGGCGATGTCGTGGTTCGCACGACCGTCATTTTCCTGTTTGAAGAAGTCGATGCCGCCAGCGCCGCTACGGCCCTTGCCGCCGTCCAGGCGCAATGCGTACAGACCGAAAGCGTCCACACCGACACCGACGGTGCCTTGGGTGAAGCCCGACGAGAACGTAACGATGGCCGCTTGGCCCCATTCGGCCTTGTCCTTGTTACCGTCTTTGTAATCACGATTGATGTAGGCGTTGCGCAACAGCACTTTAAGGCTGCTGTCTTCAACGAAACCCTTGGATTCGGCCTGGTCGTTAGCCATGGCCTGTGTAGCACTCAACATCCCCAGTGCGATCAGACTGATTCGCTTGTTCAACATTTTGTTTTCCTTATTACGGGTTGAAACGCGCTGTGTCGAACGGCTGAAACGGCGCTTTCTGCACTCTTGTATTCACCCCGAAACAAAAAAGCCCGCCGACGTAACGTCCTGGCGGGCCTGCTCCTTATTTTGAGTCATGGCGGTTAGCCACAGGCGTTGGGCCGAATCGTAGCCGCGCCCTGAACTGTGTGTCAATTTCAAGAATCGTCTTTAAATAGGCGAAAAACGTCTAAGAAACGTAATTTTTTTGCTGGGCGGTTGCAGAAAAATGAGGTTAAGCAGGGAGTTCTGAACTGTGGGAGCGAGCCTGCTCGCGAACGCGCATAAAGTCATTGGCAGGGCTGACGTCATCGCGAGCAGGCTCGCTCCCACTTTTGAATGCCTGTGGATAAAAATCAGGCCAAAAAAAGCGCCGCCATCCCGGCAGCGCTTTTTGACCAATCCCTGTTGTTCCTATCCTTCCATCACATCCCACAAGGCTTCCAGCTCGGCCTCGCTGAACAGGCCAGCGGGGTAACGCTCGATCATCATCCGGCGCGGATCAGGTTCTCTGATCTGACGCGTTCCATTGGACTTCAACCAGTGCGCGACAAGCTGGAGCGATTCGCCGTTGACGGCCATGGGATGCACAGTCCGCTCGCTGATTACGTTCACTTCGGCGTTCATTTCAGCGCTCTCTCCCCGTTCGTGAGCGGCTACGTTATCCAAGGTTTGTGACAGAACTGTTGAAGTTCCCCTCCCTCCCTAGTGCATCAGGAGCAATACAAGAGCTATGCCAAGGCGACTCGAATGTCGACCGGCGGATACAAACAAGCCCGCGGTCCTGACGGGCCGCGGGCTTGCTTTCATGCTGAGCGAGCTAATCATTGCCTGGCTGATTTGTTAATCAACTCAAGCTGTTACGACTCAACTCACTCTTTGTGCGGCGCTGGCTGCTGTTGGGTAAGGCAGTGAATATTGCCGCCACCCAGTAACAGTTCACGGCCCGGCACCATCACCACTTCGTGCTGCGGGAACAGCTTCTGCAGAATTTCCCTGGCCGGGGCATCCATCGGGTCGTCGAAGCTCGGCGCGATGATGCCACCGTTGACGATCAGGAAGTTCACGTAGGAGCCGGCCAGGCGCACGGAAGGGTTGCGCTCCTGCGAACCGTCCACCGCATCGACGCCGGCACACTCTTCTTCGGTCGCGTACAGCGGCCCCGGAATCGGCATTTTGTGCACCGTGAACGGGCGGCCCTTGGCGTCGGTGCTGCTTTGCAGCACTTGCATCGCGGCCTGGCAGCGCGGGTAGTTCGGATCCTGCGGATCATCGGTCCACGCCAGCAGCACTTCGCCCGGACGCACGTAGCAGCAGAAGTTATCCACATGGCCGTCGGTTTCATCGTTGAACAAGCCATCCGGCAACCAGATGATCTTGTCCACAGACAGGTTGTCGCTGAGTACGGCTTCGATTTCTTCGCGGCTCAGGTGCGGGTTGCGATTGCGGTTGAGCAAGCATTCTTCGGTGGTGATCAGCGTGCCTTCGCCGTCGACATGAATCGAACCGCCTTCGAGCACGAAACCTTCGGTGCGGTAACGTGGACTGCGTTCGATCTCGAGGATCTTGCCGCCGACCTGCGAATCACGGTTCCACGGTGCATACAGGCCGCCATCGAAACCGCCCCAGGCGTTGAAATCCCAGTTCACACCGCGCACTTCGCCATGGTTATTGATAACGAAGGTCGGGCCGCTGTCACGAACCCAGGCATCGTCGCTGGACATTTCCACCACGCGGATATTCGGCACGTCGAGGCGCGCGCGGGCGTTTTCGTATTGGCCGGCGGAGACGGCAACGGTCACCGGCTCGAAGCGGGCGATGGCTTTGGCCACTGTGGCGTGCGCGGCCTGCGCCGGTTTGCCACCCAGACGCCAGTTGTCCGGGCGCTCGGGCCAGATCATCCAGGTCTGGGTTTGTGGCGCCCACTCGGCCGGCATGTAGAAGCCGTCGGCGCGCGGGGTACTTTTCAATGTGGTCATCAGGACTCCAGGGAACCGTCGAGGGTTTTCAACGCGCCGTACAGATTCGGCCGGCGGTCGCGGAATGAACCCCACGCGCTGCGAATATGTTCCAGCTCGTCGAGGTTGAACGTGTGCACAAGAATACCTTCTTCGGTTTTATTCAGCTCCTGCACTTTTTCGCCGAACTGGTTGGCGATGAACGAAGAGCCATAGAAGGTGATGTCGTAGCCGTCCTGCTCTTCATTGCCGATGCGGTTGCTGGCAACCAGCGGCATCAGGTTGGCGCCGGCATGGCCCTGCTGCACTCGCTGCCAGTGGTCGCGCGAAGAAATGGTCTTGTCGTGCGGCTCGCTGCCGATCGCGGTTGGATAAAAGAGAATTTCCGCGCCTTGCAGGGCCATGCTGCGCGCCGCTTCCGGGAACCACTGGTCCCAGCAGATGCCGACGCCGATTTTCGCGTAACGGGTATTCCACACCTTGAAGCCGGTGTCGCCCGGGTTGAAGTAATACTTCTCGTGATAGCCCGGGCCGTCCGGAATGTGGCTTTTACGATAAATCCCGAGGTTGCTGCCGTCGGCGTCGATGATCGCGATGCTGTTGAAGCGTGCACGCCCGGCCAGTTCGTAGAAGCTGATCGGCAGCACCACTTGCAGCTCTTTGGCAATTTTCCGGAAATGCTTGATGGCGACGTTTTCTTCAACCGTCGTTGCCAGTTGCAGGTAATCCGGATTGGGCTTCTGGCAGAAGTACGGTGCCTCGAACAGTTCCTGGATGAGGATGATCTGCGCGCCTTTGCCGGCGGCTTCACGGACCAGTCTTTCAGCGGTTTCGAGGTTGGCTTCCAGGTCCCACGAACAGGCCATCTGCGTGGCGGCGACGGTAACGATACGGCTCATGAATCATCTCCGGGCTAGTGCTTTGACGGTCGAAGAATTCAACCGAAAAGAAAACGCGCGCACCGGACAAGAGATCGCCATGCCGGAGCAATGGCGAATTTATAACCGATAAATATCGGCTTTAAAAGCTCTAAATAAGTAATCTCTTCGCTTGAACGCTAATTAAATCGATACAAATCGAACTTGAGAGTTAAAACAAATGTGGGAGCGAGCCTGCTCGCGAATGGGCTGTGTCAGTCACCGCATGTGGCGACTGATACACAGCTTTCGCGAGCAGGCTCGCTCTCAAAGGGGATGTGCCTTGCTTACAGACCTTCGCTCAACACCCGATCCAGCATTTCGACGAAGAAATCCACGCTCTGGCGCGACGTCACCATCGGTGGCTTGATCTTGAGGATGTTCAAGTCATCGCCCGTCGGCTGCATGAAGATCCCCAACTCGCGCAGGCGGTCACACAGCAACGCTGTCTCGGCGGTTGCCGGTTCCAGCGTCTGCCGATTGCGGATCAGCTCCAGCCCCAGATAAAACCCGGAGCCGTGCACCGCGCCGACCAGCGGATGTTTATCGATTAACGCTTCCAGGCGCGCCTTGAAGTAACCGCCGACGACCTGGGCGTTTTCCCAGAGCTTTTCCTCCTCCATCACATCCAGCACCGCCATGCCGATCTGGCAACTGACCGGACTGCCGCCCGCCGACGAGAAGAAATAACCTTCGGCCTCCAGCGCCTCGGCGATTTCCCGGCGGGTGATCACCGCGCCAAGTGGCTGGCCGTTACCCATGCCTTTGGCCATGGTGATGATGTCCGGCACCACGCCCTGCTCTTCGAAGCCCCAGAAGAAATGGCCCATGCGCCCGTAACCGACCTGCACTTCGTCAGCGATGCACACCCCGCCCTGCGCGCGGACCTTTTCATACACCTGCGGCAGATAGCCCGGCGGTAAAGAAATACCCCCGGCATTACCGTAGACCGGCTCGCAGATGAAACCGGCCAGTTGCCGCTTTTGCTCGGCCAGTTTTTGCAGGTGATGTTCGACGCTGCGCACGTAATCCGGCGCCGAATCCGCGCCACGGAATTCGCCGCGATAAGTGTTCGGCGCCGGCACTGGGTGCACCCAGTCCGGGCGACTTTCGAGCGCCTTCGGGTTGTCAGCAATCGACGTCGATACCGCATCGGCGCCGATCGTCCAGCCGTGATACGCCTCAAGCACACTGATTATGTCGCGCCCGCCGCTGTAGGCCCAGGCCAGACGAATCGCCAGGTCATTGGCCTCACTGCCGCTGTTGACCAGGAACACGCGATCCATGCCCTTCGGCGCCAGCTTCAGCAAGCGCTCGGAAAACTCGGCGACCGCCGCGTAGTTGAAACGCGAATTGGTATTGAGCAACGACCACTGCCGCGCCGCGACCGTCGCCATGCGCGGGTGGCCGTGACCAAGGACGGCGACGTTGTTGAGCATGTCCAGATAGGAGCGGCCCTGCATATCAATCAGGTGATTGCGCCAGCCGCGTTCAATGCGGGGCGGGTCAACGTAATAGTGTTTTTGCGTGCGGGCAAAACTGGCATCGCGGCGTTCGAGCAGGGTTTTCGCGTCCAGCTCAGGCTCGGCGTCGCAGGCCAACCCGAGCAAAGTCGCCGGTGACGGGCACACCGCCTGCCATGCGGATGCACGGGACGGCGTGCAGAACAGCGGCGCGTCGAGTTCTGCTCCCCGGCACATCTGCACTAGCAGCGGGCCCGTGACCGTACCGAGCTTCTGGCCTCGATCCAGTGCCGCGTCATGGCCAAGAACTGGCGTCACGCCCCACAGGCGAACGCTGAACTGCGGGCCATCGAGTTGCAGCGCCCCGTTTGCCGCTTGATTCAGAACGCCGGGGAACGGTGCTTGCACCTCGCTTCCGGTCGGCACACGCAATTCGACATGCAACGGGAACGTATCCGGTTCAGTCGCACTGTCCGGGCGGGTGCGTGACAAGCGGTACTGGCCATAACGCGTCGCCGCCAGCCCATGGACCGCTGCTGCTTCTGTCAGCAAGCGCTGATCAATGCCCGGCTGCTCCCAATTGCCCGCTTCGAAATGCGGACTCAACACGCCCAGATCGATCAGCGCAAATTCACGCCCGACCAGCCCGGGCAACAATGGTGCAAATTCTGTGTTTTCAGCCTCCGGCACGGTCTGTCCCACGGCGGTGAGAATCGCCGCTTCCATCAGCTCCAGTGGCACCGAGGTCGCGACGCGGAAGATTTCCCACTCGTGGCTGAGATTGTCGCGGCTATAAGTATTGGCGGGATCGATGCTCACCTGTTGCTCGCCACTGAGCACCAGCACCGCCGCCCGCGCCACGATCAAGGGCCACAGCGCTTGCAGTTCTGCGTACTGCAACGGATTGACCGCGTGATACGCCTTGACCGCCGGCAGGATGACAAACGGATCGCCATCGGCGTGATGCAGCAAAGCCGCACAGGTCACGGACAAATCAGTGATGCGCCAGGTGCGCACCAGATCACCGAAGTCGATCACCCCCTGCAATTGCCAATGCCGCTGGGCATCACGCGCCCAGACGACGTTGTCATCGGTGATATCCATGTGAATCGCCTGCACCGGCAGCTTGTCCAGCAGCGGCTGCAAACGGCGCTCGGCCTGCTCGGCGGCAGCGCTGATCACCGCACGCTGCTGCACGTCCGAGATCACCGGCAACAGATGACTGATCAAAGCGTTGGCGTGACGCGCGTCCCACTGCAAGGTGCGTTCAAGGCCCGGGTGATCGAAGCCTGCGAGCGCCAGATCCATCTCGCCACAGAGTCGGCCAAACCCGGCAACCACGTCCTGGCCAAGATGATCGAAATCGGTCAACGGCTGCCCGTCGATGTACTCCAACAACCGCACATGCACCGTTTCGCCATTGGCTTGCAACGACAACAGATCCGCACCGTTATTGGCTGCGATGACGCGCGGCACCTTGATCGCCGACTGCTCGGCCAGATAATTGAGGCCTGCGTGCTGGGCTTGCAGTTCCACAAGAGCGTAGTCGCCACGACAGACTTTCAACACGAAGCGCCCATTTGCGCTGTCGACGCGGTAATTCAGATCCTGCTGGCTGCCCAGCGCCTGCAACGTGCCGCTGAGCCCGTAATGTTCGGCCAGCCATTGCAGCGCCTGCGCCTCTGAAACCTGCGGACCGGGCAAACTGGCGCGATGAATCAACGTGGCGAGCGGCATGAAACGACCCCTGAAATTTTATTAGGCGCTTATATCGCCATTGCCTTGGCGGTTACGCAACCCCCAGCGTGACTGAACGGCCCAATTCAAACCGAACGCTCGCGCCCTGCAGCACTTTGCGCAAGAATGTCGGCCATTCACACCTGTCTATGGAAATCCTCATGAATGTCATCACCACCGATCTGCCCGGTGTTCTGATCATCGAACCCAAGGTGTTCGGCGACGAGCGCGGTTTTTTCTACGAGAGTTTCAATGCCAAAGCGTTTCAGGACGCCACCGGTCTGGATACGCAATTTGTGCAGGACAACCATTCGCGCTCGCAAAAAGGCGTGCTGCGTGGCCTGCATTACCAGTTGCAGAACACCCAGGGCAAACTGGTTCGCGTGACCGCGGGTGAAGTGCTTGATGTGGCGGTGGACATCCGTCGCAGTTCGCCGCATTTCGGCAAGTCGGTGGCGGTGCGCCTGTCGGCGGAAAACCATCGCCAGCTGTGGGTACCGGAAGGTTTCGCTCACGGTTTCGTGGTGCTGAGCGAGTTCGCCGAATTTCTCTACAAGACCACCAACTATTACGACCCGTCTTCCGAGCGCAGCATTCGCTGGGACGATCCGGCGCTGGGCATCGATTGGCAACTGGAGGAAGCGCCGAAGCTGTCGGCCAAGGACCAGGCGGCTGCGCTGCTCAAGGACGCTGACGTCTTCGCCTGAGGCCGGGCATAATGCGCCTGTCACCTCAGGCGTATCCGGCACATGAAACCACCGCTTCCCCGCAGACCCCGCTGGCGCAGCCTCGCGCTGTTGGCCCTGTGCCTGGCGCCGCTGCTGTGGCCGCTGGAACATCTCGCCGAACGCTATTACCGCAGCGAACTCGCCGGACAGAATCGCCAGACCCTCGATCTGTACGTCGCCAACCTACTCGGCACCCTGCATCGCTATGAAGTGTTGCCGCAGATTCTCGGCGATCTGCCGGCCCTGCGCGCGGTGCTCGGTGCGCCGGACGACGGCGTGACCCAAGGCAACGCCAATCGCCTGCTGAAAAACATCGCTGCGCAGACCGGCGCTGAAGTCATGTATCTGATGGACACCTCCGGCCAGACACTGGCGGCGTCGAACTGGGACAAACGCGACAGCTTCGTCGGCCGCAACTTCGCCTTCCGCCCGTATTTCAGTGAAGCCATGGCCGGGCGCCTCGGACGCTTCTTCGGCCTCGGCACCACCTCGGCCAAGCGCGGTTATTTCTTCGCCGCGGCTGTGCGCAGCGGCGAGAAAATCATCGGCGTGCTGGTGATCAAGGTTGACCTCGACCACACGGAAAGCCTGTGGGGCAAAACCCCGGAACAACTGCTGGTGACCGACCATAACGGCGTGGTCATCCTGACGTCGCGCCCGGAATGGCGTTTCCGCTCCACTCGCGAGTTGAGCGATGCCGAGCGCGCCGCGATCACTGCGATCCAGCCCTATCCGACCCGTGAACCCCGGCCGCTGAACCTGAGCCCTGACGCCTGGCTGACGCAGACCCACGACATCGCCGAGACCGGCTGGAGCGTGAGCATCCTCGCCCCGCGCACGCTGATTGATCGTCCGGTGCGCACGGTGGTCGCGATCGGCGGCGCCACACTGTTGGTGGTGATGCTGCTGGTGGGTTTGATGATGCAACGTCGCCGGCATTATCTGGAGCGCATCGCCTTCGAGGCCAAGGCGCGCCGCGAACTGGAAGGCCGGGTGGCCGAACGTACCAGCGATCTGGAAGGCCTCAACCGCCGTTTGAAGCAGGAAGTGCTTGAGCGCGAGCACGCCCAGCAGGAGCTGGTGCGCGCTCAGGACGATCTGGTTCAGGCCGGCAAATTGTCGGCACTGGGGACCATGTCGGCGAGTATCAGCCACGAACTCAATCAACCGCTGGCAGCGATTCGCAGTTATGCGGAAAACGCCGAAGTGCTGCTCGATCATCAGCGCACCGAGGACGCGCGCGGCAACCTCAAGCTGATCAGCGAACTGACCGGGCGCATGGCCTCGATCATCGCCCACTTGCGTGCCTTCGCTCGGCGCGATCGCCACGCACCGGAAAGCGTCGCTCTGCAACCGGCGCTGGACGATGCGCTGGCATTACTCGCCAAACGTCGCCGCAGCATGGAAGTCGAACTGATCCGCGACTTGCCCGCAGCCACGCTGTGGGTCGAGGCCGGCGAAACCCGACTGCGCCAGGTGCTCGGCAATCTGCTGGCCAACGCCCTCGATGCGCTCACCGAAAAAGGCCCGCCGCGCAAGTTGTGGCTGAGTGCCGAAGCCACCGCCGACGGCGTCAATCTGTACATTCGCGACAATGGCCCCGGGTTCTGCATGGAAGCTCTTGGCCGCGCCAGCGAGCCCTTTTACACCACCAAGACCCGCACACAGGGTCTGGGTCTGGGACTGGCCATTTGTGAAACGCTGATGCGCGCCTTTGGTGGCGAGCTGTCGTTCGCCAACCACAAACAAGGCGGTGCCCTGATTACCCTGCGCCTGCGCGCCGGCGCGCCCGGAGTCAGCCTGCAACCGTCCGAGGATCGAAGTGCATGACCATCGACAATCGCATCCAGGTAGTGTTGATCGACGACGATCCGCACTTGCGCCAGGCTCTCGGCCAGACCCTGGACCTGGCCGGCCTGAAAATTCTGCCGCTGTCCGAAGCCAAAGGGCTGGCCGCGCAACTTGAGCGAGACTGGCCGGGGGTGGTGGTCAGCGACATCCGTATGCCGGGCATGGACGGCCTCGAACTGTTGAGCGAGTTGCATGCACAGGATCCCGAGTTGCCGGTGCTGCTGATCACCGGCCATGGCGACGTACCGCTGGCAGTGCAAGCGATGCGCGCCGGTGCTTACGATTTTCTGGAAAAGCCCTTTGCCAGCGATGCACTGCTCGACAGCGTCCGTCGCGCCCTCGCGCTACGGCGGCTGGTGCTGGACAACCGCAGCCTGCGTCTGGCCTTGAGCGACCGCAACGAATTGAGCGCTCGGCTGGTCGGCCATTCGACGCCAATGCTGCGCCTGCGTGAACAGATCGGCGCGCTGGCGGCGACCAAGGCCGACGTGCTGATCCTCGGCGAAACCGGTGCCGGCAAAGAGGTGGTGGCCCGCGCGCTGCACGATTTGTCGAGCCGCCGCAACGGCCCGTTCGTGGCGATCAACGCCGGCGCCCTGGCCGAATCGGTGGTGGAAAGCGAGCTGTTCGGCCACGAGCCCGGCGCCTTCACCGGCGCGCAGAAGCGTCGCATCGGCAAATTCGAATTCGCCAACGGCGGCACGCTGTTTCTCGACGAAATCGAAAGCATGAGCATGGACGTGCAAGTGAAACTGCTGCGCATGCTCCAGGAGCGGGTCGTCGAGCGCCTGGGCGGCAATCAGTTGATCCCGCTGGACATCCGCGTCATCGCCGCGACCAAGGAAGACCTGCGCCAGGCGGCGGATCAGGGCCGCTTCCGCGCCGACTTGTATTACCGCCTCAACGTCGCGCCGCTGCGCATCCCGCCGTTGCGCGAACGCGGCGAAGACGCACTGGTGTTGTTCCAGCATTACGCCGATGAAGCCAGCGCCCGTCACGGCTTGCCGCCCCACGAGCTGCAACCGGCACACCGCGCCCTGCTGCTGCGCCACACTTGGCCAGGCAATGTACGTGAACTGCAAAATGCCGCCGAACGCTTCGCCCTCGGCCTTGAACTGGCACTGGACAACAGCGCTGATGGCAGCGGCGGCGCGCCTGTAGAAGTGGTCAGCGGCGGCCTCAGCGAGCAAGTCGAAAACTTCGAAAAATCGTTGATAGCCGCCGAACTGGCGCGCTCGCACAGCTCGGTGCGCAGCCTCGCCGAAGCTCTGGGTATTCCGCGCAAGACCCTGCATGACAAGCTGCGCAAACACGGTCTGAATTTCGGCGACAGCAGCCACGGGGAAGACAACGAATGAGCAGCGAAAGCGAATACCTGCAAACGGTGCTGCATCACGACATTCCGCTGACCGCCGAAATGGGCCTCGAGGTGCTTGAGTGGCGCGAGCAGCAACTGAGCCTGCACCTGCCGCTCGCGCCCAACGTCAATCACAAGAGCACCATGTTTGGCGGCAGCCTGTATTGCGCAGCGGTGCTGGCCGGTTGGGGCTGGTTGCATTTACGTTTGAAGGAAGAAGGGATTGCCGACGGACATATCGTCATTCAGGAAGGGCAGATCAGTTATCCGCTGCCGGTGACGGGAGACGCCATGGCCATTTGCCCGGCGCCGGAGGCCGCGGTGTGGAAACGCTTTGTGGCGATGTATCGGCGTTATGGACGGGCGCGGCTGACGCTGGATACGCGGATACTGAATGCGGGAAGTGAGGACGAGGCGGTGAGATTTACCGGGCAGTACGTTTTGCACCGTTGAAGATCAACAGCCCCTCACCCTAGCCCTCTCCCGAGGGAGAGGGAACCGATACGGGGATGCTACAGATTTACGTCGACCTGAAACTGCTTCGCCGAATCCACAATCGACTCGATTCTCCAGGTCGATGCATAGCGCCAGACAACTCGGTCGGCTCCCTCTCCTGGGGGAGAGGGCTGGGGTGAGGGGAATTGCGGATCAGGCAGTTAGCCTCGGGCCAACTCCAACAACCGTCCGCGCCACGCAGCCTTCGCCGGCAGCGCCAGAAAGAACTCGTTCAACAGCGATTCTCGCGGCGGATAACTGAACGCTTCACCCTTCAAATCCAGCACCTCGCCCCCCGCCCCTTCCAGCACGCCCTGCGCTGCCGCCGTGTCCCACTGCGAAGTCGGCGCCAGTCGCGGATAGCAATCAGCAGCACCTTCGGCCAACAGACAGAACTTCAAGGAACTGCCGATATTGGCCAGTTGCAACTCACCAAGACTGGCGCTCAACCCGGCCAGCAAACGCTCTTGCTCGGGACTGGAATGTCGACGGCTGGCGACCACGGTAAACGCCTCGCCCGGCGCAGGCACATCGCGCACCTGAATCGCCGTCGGCGTACCGCCCTCGTCGCCACGCCAGGCTCCAAATCCGGCGCCGCCGACATAAAAACGACCGTTGGTCGGCATCGTCACCACACCAAACACCACCCGGCCATTTTCAATCAGCGCGATGTTGACGGTGAATTCCTCGCTACCGCTGATGAACTCCTTGGTACCGTCCAGCGGATCCACCAGCCACCAGCGCTGCCAACCGGCGCGAACACTTTGCGGGATGTCGGCGTCCTCTTCGGACAGCACCGGAATGCTCGGATCCAGCGCCGTCAGCCCGGCAACGATAAGGTGATGGGCGGCCAGGTCGGCGGCCGTGACCGGCGAATCATCGGACTTGGCCGTGACTTCAACGCCGGCGCGCCAGAACGGCAGAATCGCCTCGCCAGCCTGTAAAGCCAGCGCAACCACAGGTGCCATCAGCGGATGGGGAAAATTCATCGACGTCTCACTCATAGCTGAACACCCCGCGCTGGCTCAGCAGGTCACGGGTCAAATACAGCGCCGCCAAGGCGCGGCCCTCGGAAAATTGCGGATTCTGCGCCAGCGCCGACAGTTCGCGCAGGTTGACCTTGTCGACCCGCATCGGCTCCGGTTCATCACCTTCCAGCCGCTCTTCATACAGGTCGGTGGCCAGCACCACCTGGATTTTCTGGCTCATGTAACCGGGCGACAGCGACAGCTCGGTCAGATGTTCCAGTTGACGCGCGCCATAACCGGCCTCTTCCTTGAGTTCCCGCTCAGCGGCCGCCAGCACGTCTTCGCCCGGCTCGATCAGGCCTTTGGGCAGAGACAGTTCGTATTCGTCGGTGCCGCCGCAGTATTCCTCGATCAACACTGCGTGTTCGGCATCAAGCATCGCGACGATCATCACCGCGCCGTAGCCCGCACCCTTGCCGACCAGACGCTCGTAAGTGCGCTCCACGCCATTGGAAAATCGCAGCTTGAGTTCTTCGACGCGAAACAGGCGACTGGTGGCGACGATCTCGCGGGCGAGTACGGTGGGTTTCTGGCGCATGCAAAGCTCCTTGGCGTGAACGCGCTACTATAACGCGGCTTTCCCGATTGTTTGCGTCGGATATCTTTTCACCGTTCGAGACGTTGCCATGCCTTCTTTACCGTGGTCCGAGATCGATACCGTCCTGCTCGACATGGACGGCACGCTGCTGGATCTGCACTTCGACAACCATTTCTGGCTCGAACACCTGCCCCAGCGCTACGCCGAACTGCACGGCATCAGCCGGGCCATGGCCGAGCTGGAATTGCAGCCGTTGTTCGAGCGCCACGCTGGCCAGTTGCAGTGGTACTGCCTGGATTTCTGGAGCGCGGAACTGAAATTGTCGGTGCGCGAACTGAAACAGGAAACTGCCCACTTGATCGCCCTGCGCGCCGATGCCGATACCTTTCTCGGCGCAATCAAACGCGCCGGCAAACGGGTGATCATGATCACCAACGCGCACCGCGATTCGCTGTCGTTGAAACTGGAACGGATCGAACTGGCGCCGTACTTCGAGCGGCTGATCAGCTCGCATGACTACGGTTATCCCAAGGAGAACCCGCAGTTCTGGGATGCCTTGCAGGCGGACATCGGTTTTGACCCGGCGCGCAGCCTGTTTATCGACGACACCTTGCCGATCCTGCGCAGTGCGCGGGATTTTGGCGTGGCGCACTTGCTGGCGGTGAAAGAACCGGACAGCCGCAAAGGGCCGAAGGACACGGCGGAGTTTGCCGCAGTCGAGGATTACCGCGATTTGATTGCAGGGCTTTGACCCCTGTAGGAGCTGCCGCAGGCTGCGATCTTTTGATCTGCTTTTTTTAAAGTCCAAGTCAAAAGATCGCAGCCTTCGGCAGCTCCTACATGACTGCGTTATTTCGGAATGCGCAGTTTTTGTCCCGGATAGATCTTGTTCACATCCTTGAGCATCGGTTTGTTGGCATCGAAGATTTTCTGGTACTGGTTGGCATTGCCATAGACGCGCAGGGAGATCGCACTGAGCGTGTCACCTGCCTTGACCTCGACAAACTCGGCAGCCACGACGACCGGTCCGGTCACCGTGATCTGATCATCGACACTGCCTACGCCCGCAATGTTGCCCACCGCGAGCAGAATCTTTTCCTTCTCTTCCTGGCTCGCCACTTCACCGGTCACCGTCACCTTGTCGCCATCCACGGTCGCCTGCACGTTGGGATTGCCCAACCCGACCTTGCTGATATGTTCCTTCAACTGCTCACTCGCATTGGCATTGCCTGGGGTCAACAGATCAATCAGCTTCTCACCGGCCTCTTTCACAAAGCTCAACAGACTCATAGCGCACACTCCTTGATTTGGGTTCCAGTCGTCCAAGCCTAGACCACCCCGGCCAAACCCGGTTCCAGTCCGACCAATGACGCTGCCGCGCCGCTGGCGGTAGAATCGCCACACCCCGCCAACCGCCCGGAGCGAAGATGGACATCAAGCAACTGAAATTCCTCATCGCCCTCGACGAAACCCGCCATTTCGGCCAGGCCGCCGCGCGCTGCCACATCACCCAGCCGACCCTGTCGATGCGCTTGCGCAGCCTCGAGGAAGAACTCGACCTGCCATTGGTCAATCGCGGCCAGCGCTTCGAAGGCTTCACCGCACCGGGCGAACGCGTGCTGGCGTGGGCGCGTACGGTGCTGGCAGCCTATGACGGCTTGCAGGCGGAAGCGGCGGCCTGTCGCGGCAATCTGATCGGTACGCTGCGCCTGGGCGTGGTGCCGCTGTCGAGTTTCGATCCCTTGCCGCTGATGCAACGACTGCACGCGGCGCACCCGGACCTGCGTTTCGAGCTGTCTTCGCTGAGCTCCGAGCAGGTGCTCGAACACCTGGCGAACAACCGCATCGACATTGGCGTGTCGTATCTGGAGCGTCTGGACAGCGAGCGCTTCGATTCGCTGGCCTTCAACGAGACGCGCATGGGCCTGCTCTATGACGAGCGCTCGTTCAGTTTCGGCGATGAACCCCTGAGCTGGGAATCGCTGATCGAACTGCCGCTGTGCATGCTCACCAGCGGCATGCATTTTCGCCAGTCCATCGACCACAACTTCCACAGCCGTGGCCTGACGCCGCAACCGCTGTTGCAAACCGACGCCGTGCATCAACTGCTGCAAGCAGTCCACGGCGGTTTTTGCTGCGCAATCATGCCCCTCGACGGCGGCGCGGAAACCCTCGCCGATCACCTGCGCCTGCAACCGATCGAAAATGCCCACACCCTCGCCCCGCTGGGCCTGATCATGCGCCGTGGGGCGCCGCGTTCAGCGCTGGCAGAAGCCTGTTTCGCGCTTTATCAGAAATCGTCAAAAGACGCTTGATCGACGGCATCTATCGGTAGATCGGTAATAGCGATTAGACGCGACAACTTGCCGCGCCTAGTCTTGACCTAGATCAAACCGTCGGTGATGCCATGAACGCCAAGCGCCCAGCCTGCGCGGCGCCAGCAATTGAAACGCCCGCGCCAGCCGCCAGCCAGACCTACAGCTACAGCGATCTACCCTTTGAGGCATCGGCCAGCACCGCGCTGGCCGAGGAAGTCGCGTTGGCGATCGCCTACAACGGCATCAGCCAGGCGGTGATGCTGGTGACCCCGACCGATCTGGAAGACTTCATTGTCGGCTTCAGCCTCGGCAGCGGCATCATCGAAGACGCCAGCGATATCTACGATCTGCAACTGACAGGCGCAGGCTCGGCGCAATACGCGCAAGTGACCATTGCCAACCGCGCGTTCTGGAACCTCAAACAGCAGCGTCGGCAGTTGGCCGGCACCAGCGGCTGCGGACTGTGCGGCGTCGAAGCGGTCGAACAGGCACTGCCTGATCTCAAGGTATTGCCGGGCGCAGCCTTGCCACCGATCGAATGGCTCGACGGTTTGCGCCAGCGCATCGGCGCGTTCCAGCCGCTCGGTCAGCACTGCGGCGCGGTGCACGCGGCGGTGTTCATGAACGCCAGTGGTGAACTGCTGCTCGGTCGTGAAGACATCGGTCGGCATAACGCCCTCGACAAGCTGATCGGCGGACTGATCCGCCAGAAGATATCCACAGAGGGCGGGCTGGCGATTGTCACCAGCCGTTGCAGCCTCGAATTGATCCAGAAAGTCTTGCGTGCCGGCATCCAGACCCTGGTCAGCCTGTCGGCGCCTACCGGCCTTGCCGTGCAATGGGCCCGGCGCCACAACCTCAATCTCATCCACCTGCCGCAGAAAAGTGCGCCGCGGGTGTACAGCCCCGCGATGGAGAATCAAGCGTGAGCCAACATCATCAAGCCGACCAGAAACCTGTCCCGCGCTACAAGCCTTACAAAGGTGCCGCCGGCGGCTGGGGCGCCCTGATCAGTGTGGCCCAGGCGTGGCTGACCAGCGACAACGCCCTGAAAAACCTGCGCATGATGCTCAAGACTAACCAGAACGGCGGCTTCGACTGCCCGGGTTGCGCTTGGGGTGATTCGCCGGAGAGCGGCATGGTCAAGTTCTGCGAGAACGGCGCCAAAGCGGTGAACTGGGAAGCGACCAAGCGTCGCGTCGATGCCAAATTCTTCGCCAAGCACAGCGTCACTTCGCTGCTGGAGCAGAGCGATTACTGGCTGGAATATCAGGGTCGCCTGACAGAGCCGATGGTCTACGATGCCGAGTCCGATCGCTACAAGCCGATCAGTTGGGAAGATGCCTTCGCTCTGATCGGCAAGCACCTGCGCAATCTGCCGAGCCCGGATCAGGCAGAGTTCTACACCTCGGGGCGTGCCAGCAACGAAGCGGCGTATCTGTATCAACTGTTCGTGCGGGCTTACGGCACCAACAATTTCCCTGACTGTTCGAACATGTGCCACGAGGCCAGCGGCGTAGCGTTGGCGCAGAGTGTCGGCGTCGGCAAAGGCACAGTGACCTTCGACGACTTCGAACACGCCGACGCGATTTTCGTCTGGGGCCAGAACCCTGGCACCAACCATCCGCGCATGCTCGAACCGTTGCGTGAAGCGGTGAAACGCGGCGCCCAGGTGGTGTGCATCAATCCGCTGAAAGAGCGCGGTCTGGAGCGCTTCCAGCATCCACAGCACCCGATCGAAATGCTCACCAACGGCGACAAGCCGACCAACACTGCGTACTTCCGCCCGGCACTCGGCGGTGACATGGCGGTGCTGCGCGGCATGGCCAAGTTCCTTCTGCAATGGGAACGCGATGCGCAGAAAGCTGGTGAGCCAGCGGTGTTCGATCATGACTTCCTCAATGCCCACAGCGCCAACGTGCTGGAGTACCTCGCCACTGTCGATGACACCTCGTGGGAGCAGATCGTCGAGCAATCGGGGCTGACCCTGGTCGAGATCGGGCAAGCTGCGCGCATGTACGCCAAAGGCAAGAACGTGATCATGTGCTGGGCCATGGGCATCACCCAGCACCGTCATTCGGTGCCGACCATTCAGGAAATCGCCAATCTGATGCTGCTGCGCGGCAATATCGGCAAACCTGGCGCCGGTCTGTGCCCGGTGCGTGGTCACAGCAACGTGCAGGGCGACCGCACCATGGGCATCAACGAGCGTCCACCGGTGGCGTTCCTCGATTCGCTGGAGCGTCGCTTCCAGTTCAAGGTGCCGCGTCATAACGGTCACAACGTGGTCGAGGCAATCCATGCGATGGCCGAAGGTCGCGCCAAGGTGTTCATCGGCTTGGGCGGCAACTTTGCCCAGGCCACGCCGGACAGCTCGCGCACCTTCGAAGCACTGCGCAACTGCGACCTGACAGTGCAGATCAGCACCAAACTCAACCGCAGCCACCTCGCTCACGGTAAAGACGCGCTGATCCTGCCGTGCCTGGGCCGTACCGACATCGACATCCAGACCGAAGGCCCGCAAGCGGTGACCGTGGAAGACTCGTTCAGTATGGTCCACGCTTCCAACGGCCAGTTGCAGCCGCTGTCGAACCAGATGCGCTCGGAGCCGTCGATCATCGCCGGCATCGCTGCCGCGACTTTGGGCAGCCAACCGGTGGACTGGAACTGGCTGGTAGCCGATTACGGGCGCATTCGCGAACTGATCGCCGACACCATCCCGAGTTTCAAAGACTTCAACGACAAGATCAAAAACCCGGGCGGCTTCTATCTGGGCAACTCGGCTGGCGCCCGCAAGTGGAATACGCCATCGGGCCGTGCCAATTTCCGCGCCAACCAGTTGCCGAAAGATCTGGTTCACGAACGCACCCGTGCCACTGGGCAGGTGCCGGATCTGATCCTGCAATCGATGCGTTCCCACGATCAGTACAACACGACGATCTATGGTCTCGACGACCGCTACCGTGGCGTGAAGGGCCAGCGTGACGTGCTGTTCGCCAACGAGGCCGACATCATTCGCCTGGGCTTCCGTCCGGGGCAGAAGGCCGACATCGTGTCGATCTGGGACGACGGTCGCGAGCGTCGGGTGAAAGGTTTTACATTGTTGGCGTTCGATATTCCTGCGGGGCAGGCGGCGGCGTACTATCCGGAGGTCAATCCGCTGGTGCCGCTGGAAAGTACGGGGGATGGCAGCCACACGCCGACGTCGAAGTTCATTGCGATCCGGCTGGAAGCGGCGAGTGAGACTGGGTTGATCATGGCTAAATCCGCTTAACCGCGGAGCCAGATCCGGCCCCTTCGCGAGCAGGCTCGCTCCCACACTTGGAATGCATTTCAAAGGTGGGAGCGAGCCTGCTCGCGAGTGCGATCGACCTGTCAACAGATCTGCCGTGGCAAAGATTTTCGACCGCCCACAAAAAAGGCCGTTTCTGCATGAAAACGGCCTGTCCGAAGTAGCTAAAGACCGGCGAAAATCGGTTAAGTTCCGGTGAAAAAACAGTAACTTGCATTATTGTATACAAGTCGTGTTATTCGTCGGATTTTGATTGTCACGCCCAATGCAGAGCCTCAGGATCGGCGCCGTCATCCCTTTGAGGCTCATCCTCTATGAAGTTCTCCTCGATTCTCTTGTTGTCCCTTGGCCTGGTCAGTGGCTTCGCTTCTGCCGGAGGCACCACCGAAGCAGGTGTGGGCGGCGCATTGGGCGGGGTTCTTGGCTCGGTCGTCGGTCAATCGTTAGGCGGCAATACAGGTTCCACCATCGGCGCAGCCCTGGGCGGCGCGGGTGGTAGTGCGGTCGGTGCAGACAAGCGCAGCCGTGGCGAAGCGGCCATCGGCGGTGCACTGGGTGCAGCCGGCGGTAACGTGGTTGGCCGTAGTCTCGGCGGCACCACCGGCAGCCTGATCGGCTCCGCCGCTGGTGGCGGCGCAGGTGGTGCACTGGGTAACTACATGGGCAACAAGAGTGACGACGATGATCGTCGTTACGACCGTCGCCATGATGACCGTCGCTACTACCGCGACCGTGGTCATCCAGGTCGCGGCCATGCCTACGGCCACCGCAAGCATCACAAGTACTATCGCCACCACTAAGGCGAAGGCTTGAACAAAAAAATCGCAGCTTTTGGGCTGCGATTTTTTTTGCGCGTCTAGACCACCAGCCGCTCCAGCGCCCCGCGCAAACCGGCAGGAATCGGCACCGGCTGATTGCTCGCCCGATCGACAAACACATGCACGAACCGTCCCGCCGCACACGCCTCGCTTTCGCCGACCTTGAACACAGCCAATTCATATTGCACCGAACTGTTGCCCAGCTTGCCGACCCGCAGTCCGATCTCGATCAGATCCGGGAAAGCGATCGAGGCAAAGTAATCGCAGGCGGAACTGACCACGAACCCCACCACTTCGCCGTCATGAATATCCAGGCCACCGACCTGAATCAGGTAGGTATTCACCGCCGTGTCGAAGAAGCTGTAGTAGGTAACGTTGTTGACGTGACCGTAGGCGTCGTTGTCATGCCAGCGTGTGGTGATGGGCTGGAAGTGGGGGTAGTCGCAGCGTTGATTCATGCAGGGTTCTCGCATTCTCTTAATTGAATTTGATCGTGATGACGAACACTTTACCTGTGGGAGCGAGCCCGCTCGCGAAGGCGTCAGCACAGCCGACTGGTGTCAACGATCAGCAAACCCCTTCCCCTGCGCCGCCAGTTCGCCAATCAACCGCGCCGGCTTCCACTGATCGCCCTGGCGTGTCTCCAGCGCCAGCAAGCGCTGATGAATATCCGCTAGCCCCTGCCGATCCGCCCACGCCATCGGCCCACCCTTATCCGCTGGAAAACCATAGCCGTTCAAGTACACCAGATCGATGTCATGGGCCGAGCCGGCAATGCCTTCCTGCAAAATCTTCGCGCCTTCGTTGACCAGAGCCAGCAAACAGCGCTCAACGATTTCTTCGGGACCGATGTCGCGACGCTGGAAACCCAGCTCTTCGCTGACCCGCAGTACCAATGCATCGACCTCAGGATCATGCTCGGCCTGGCGACTGCCCGGCTCATAATGATAATAACCGTTACCGGACTTCTGCCCGAACCGGCCCATCTCGCACAGGCGGTTATCCACCTGAACTTCGGGCGCATCCTGCCCCTTGCCAGCTAGCTCTCGAGCACGCCATTCCAGATCGATGCCAACCACGTCGTACATGCGAAACGGCCCCATGGCGAAGCCGAAGCCTTGCAGCGCGGTATCCACCTGCTGTGGATAAGCGCCTTCGAGAAGCATCTTGCGCGCTTCCAGTACATACGGATGCAGCATGCGGTTGCCGATAAAACCGTGGCAGTTGCCCGACACCACACTGACCTTGCCCATGCGCTTGCCGAGTGCCAGCGCGGCCTCCAGCGCCGCTGGCGAGGTCTGCGCACCGCGCACGATTTCCAGCAATTTCATGATGTGCGCGGGGCTGAAGAAATGCAGACCCAGCACCTGTTCCGGGCGCCGGGTCGCAGCCGCGATGGCGTCGATGTCCAGCGCCGAGGTGTTGCTCGCCAGCAAAGCCTCGGGCTTGAGCAAGCCATCCAGCTCGCGAAAGATCTTCTGCTTCAGTTCAAGGTTTTCGTACACCGCTTCGATCACCAGATCGACATTGCGAATCGATGCGTAATCCGCCGCTGCTGATACGCGAGCAATTCGCGCACCCGCTTCGGCCTGATCGATGCGGCCCTGACGCACGTTGTGTGCATAGGTTTCGGCGACCGTCGTCAGCGCCTGCTCAAGCATCTGTGGATTGTTATCCACCCACTGCACGTTCACGCCAGCATTGGCCAGGCACATGACGATGCCACGGCCCATGGTGCCCGCGCCGATCACGGCAGCTTGCTGGATTTCGAAGGATGTCTGGCTCATGTTGTTCTCTTGTGGGTGGCCCGAAGACAGATTCCAACCTTAGTCAGGCAACGGCGGTTTTTGAAGTTTATTAGCGTGATGATCGACATTCAGCGGATGGATGGAGGCTCTGCCTTGATGACACTTGAAGTAGGAGCTGCCGAAGGCTGCGATCTTTTGATCTTGAAAAAATCAACATCAAAAGATCGCAGCCTTCGGCAGCTCCTACAGGGATCAAAGGTGCTCTTGCGCCCACTCGCGAACCTGCGCGTAGGGGTATTCTTCCAACGCAGCAAAACCCGGTATCGCCCGCGCCTTGAGTTTGGTGAACAACGGCACGCTGATTCCGCACAGGAACCGCGTTAGGCGTTCGGCCGATGGAATACGCCCTGTTTGCTGCTCATGCCTGTGGATAAATTCACCACACAGCTGCGCGAAGTTTTTATCCACAAGCGGCGGCAATGGCGACGGCTCCGGCAACCGCGCGATCTGGCCGTGACATACCGAACAATGGCCACAACGCTCGGGGGCATTGTGGTCACCGAAATACTCGGCCAGGCGATAACCCAGGCAGCGTTCGGTGGCAAACACCTCAAGCATGGCGTGAATCCGCGCCACTTCAGTCTGTTCGTGGCGGGTGAAATACTCGTGCAGCTCAGCGCTCAGGGCGTCGCTGGCAAAATCACTTTGCAGCAGGCTGTAAACCTCGGTCATTTGCTTGCTTTCAAGCTCGACCCAGCCTTTTTCCTGGAAGTAATCAAGCGCTGTCACCACGCGATTGCGCTCGGCGGAATACTGCGAAAACATCGCTTCGAAATCTACTGTGGCCCAGGTGCGTGCTCGCGTGGACGTCCTGATGATCGCCGCAACGAAATCCCTGCGCTCGCCTTCGAAGCGCTGAAGCAATGCTTCAGGCTCAAGCAGATATTTGAAGCGGTATTCAGCGTAATAAGCGTAGCGCGGCGCGATCAGGCCTCGCAGTTCCAGCTGCACCAGCAAAGTCTTCAACGGCAACGAGCGAATGTTGCTCTGATCCGCCAATGGCCCAAGCAAAAACTCCCATTGTCCGTCCGGCACTGAGGCTTTGAGCTCTTCGAGCACATAATGAATCCCGTCGCGTTCGGGCGTATCACCGTAGACGAAATTTTCCAGCACATTGAGGCTGTCGCGGTTGGCCAGTACCAGGCAGTCGGAGAGCTGCCCGTCACGCCCGGCGCGGCCGATTTCCTGGCTGTAGTTTTCGATGGATTTGGGCAGATCGAAATGCACGACGTTGCGGATGTCGCTCTTGTCGATGCCCATGCCGAAGGCAATGGTGGCAACAATGCAATTGGACTGCCCGGCCATGAAGCGGCGTTGAATGTCTTCACGCTGATCGTGGGGCAAACCTGCGTGGTATGCCTCGGCCTGGATTCCGTTGCGTTGAAGATGCTCGGCGATGTGCTCGGCGGTCTTCTGCAACGTCACGTAGACAATGCTCGGTTGCCCGGGACGCGCGCTCATCCATTCGACCAGACGCCGACGCTTGTCCTGACCGCGTACAGGCTCGACCAGCAGGTTGAGGTTAGGCCGGTAAAATCCGGTGGTCACCACATCTGCCGGGGCGATGGCGAATTTGGCCTGCATGTCGGCGATGACTTTTGGTGTCGCCGTGGCGGTGAGCAGCAAAGCCTGCGGAATGTTGAACTGACGCTGGTAGTCGGGCAGTTTCAGATAGTCCGGCCGAAAGTTGTGGCCCCATTCGGAAATGCAGTGCGCCTCGTCGACCACCAGCAACGAGATCGGCACCTGCTGCAGGAAATTGCGGAAGCGCTCGTTCTTCAACCGCTCGACGGAGATCATCAGAATCTTCAGCTCGCCCGAACGCGCACGGGCCATGACGTCGTTGGCATCCTCGCGGCTCTGCGCCGAATCGATACTGCCTGCCGAGATGCCGCGGGACTTGAGAAACGCCAGTTGATCCTGCATCAACGCCAGCAACGGCGAGACCACCAATGTCAGGTGTGGCAGTAAAAGTGCCGGCAGTTGGTAGCAAAGCGATTTGCCGGAGCCGGTGGGAAAGATCGCCGCCGCCGAACGCCCCGCCAGCACCGCGCTGACAGCGGCCTCCTGACCGGGGCGAAACTGTGGATAACCAAAAACCTGTTCCAGGGTGTGGTGCATTTACTGTCACTCCTTTGACTGCTGCCATGCCCAAAGCCTAGCGGGCGATCGCAGCGAGTCGAGAAAAGGTCGGGGTTGAATCGATACTGAATGATACATGGGAAGCGAAAACCAAGCGTTTAACAATCGAAGCGCCTCGACATACTTTCGAAAAGCTCAGCTACATATATATAACAAACTTCACATTACAAACACAGATACAACAGCGCCCTTTATTTTTTACACCACCTAAAACTAACTTGACTGCTCTTATACATATGCAAGAGCAACGAAATGACAACTTTAACAATATTTTTCTGCGGCACCGGCTCCAACAAATTTGATGACAAACATAAAAGCTTCTGGGACGGCGAAATCGTTTCTACGCTCGCTGCACACCACAGCGGACGCGAATTTGCCGAGTGGATCGTCGTCGATGGCCCTGGCAGCGGCAATCTGCAAGCCGACGACCTGTTCACCAAGACCTCTGAATACGGCCTTTCCGGCACCCTGTTCGGCAAAGGCTGGGATGAAAACGTGCAGCACGCTGTGAACATTATCAAAGGCAAATGCGACTGGCAGCGTAAACAACTGACCGAGTTAGAATATAACCGTCTGAAAGCCGCAGGCATTCCTATTGAAGATGTAAAAGTGGAGGGCTCCTGGTTCTGGCGCCAGTATAACTATGGCGATCGCAGTATCACGCAACAGAAGTTGCAGGAACAAATCATCAAGACTTTCCGCAAGGACGGCGTTATTCCTGCGCGAGTCAATCTGGTCGGCTGGAGCCGTGGCGGTATCAGTTGCCACATGCTCGCCAATGCGATGTTCCAGGACGCTGCACTCAAACATATTCCGGTGAATATATTTGCGATTGATCCAGTCCCGGGCATCGGCAACTTCCAGGAAAACCGCGTCAAACTTCAATCCAACGTCAAGGAATACATCGCCTTCTATGCCCGCGACGAGCGCTCAAAAGGCTTCAGCTGCGTGATCCCGCAAACCGCTACCGGCACCAAAACCTCGATCTATCCAATGGCCGGTCGCCACGCCACCCTCGCCGGCAACGCCACGGCCCTCGGCGGCGATCCCACCAACAGCAGCGACCTCAAGGCGCTGATCGAGCCCGGCCGCATCGTTCGCCATCTGGCGGAAATCTGCCTCAAGCGTTGGGGCGTGCCACTGAGCAAAACGCTCAATCTGAGCGATGCCGACCTGCTGCGCTTCACCGGCACCATCGTCAGCGACGAAGCCCGCTACAAGAAGATGCACAGCCAGTCCTACACCTATTTCACCGAACAGGACAAAGGCGAGCGCTATGTCTCGCTGGGCAGCAAAGGCGTGCCGTTCTCGGCAGTCAAAGGCACGATCTACCGGCCGGCAACAGGACTGACCACAAGCCTGCTGGATATTTCTGGCTACCAACATTTGCGTTGAAAAGCGTTTAAGAATCGGTAGCAACGTCTGGCGAATTGTTCGTCCCGTTCCTACTTCACGCAATGCCTTGTCGGCTATCGCGAGCGGGTGGTGCGAACCTATAGTCGTGGGTGTCGCTGCTTTGGCAGCGACACCCACATCACCCACGCCCTGTACCTGCTGACACAGGACGGCTGGGACCTGCTGCAAGTCAGATGCCCCCGGCCAAGTAACAAACGAAACATCATCGCTGCACACGCCGTGTCCAGCACCAGGAGTCAAAATTTGCAAACTACTATTGATTGCGTACGATGGGAGCCATTACTCAGCGAAGGGCTCGCATTTATGGCCAGCACTGAAATCATCGATCACAGCGCCCTCGTTCGCTTGGTCGAAAACGGTTCTGTGAGCGGCACAATTATCGTCGCGAAACCAGGAGGCTGGTCGGTCGAGATTCGGCAAGGCAGCCGCAAATGCGCGCTGACAGCACAACGCAGTGGTCAGGTGCGCCTGTTCAAGAGGCTGGAGACGCTTGTGACCTATCTGCAGGGCTTGGGCATCAGCCAATTCAACGTGGATGCCTCCGGCTATGACCCGCTGCAACTGAAAACCTACGCCAGGCCTGATCGCTCTGAAGCGTTGAAACAAACCCATGAAGCGGCCGCTTATGAGGAATGGTTCAAGCGACAGGTGCAGATCAGCATCGATGATCCAAGGCCAAGTATCAGCGATGAAGATGCTCGCCGAATATTCGCCGCCAAGCGTGATGCCCTGCGTCAACGAGGGCGCTGATGAGGTTGGTCTGGCGCCCGGAAGCGCTTGCTGACCGAGACCGGATAATGGACCGAATCGGTCAGGACAACCCAGACGCTGCTGCGGATCTCGATGAAATGTTCGAATCAAAAGGGGAAATAGCAAGACAGCGCCCAACCTTGTACCGAAAGGGCAGGGTCCTCGGAACACGTGAAATCGTTGCGGCCGCCAACTACGTCATCGTCTACGCAATCAAAAAAGACCGGGTGGAAGTGCTGCGTGTCATGCATGCACGGCAGCAATGGCCTTAATTAGAGGATCATGTTGCAGTACTGTTGAGTGGCATTACTCTGGCCGTATCAGGCCAAAAATGAATGAATACTGCTACATGGCAAGTGACGAACCGCCGTTGAGATGAGCTTACCCAAATCTTCGCCCATGAAAAAACCGCCCCAAAGGGCGGTTTTTTATTCACTGCAAACTACTACTTACAACTTCGGCCCAGCCGCCTTGATCGCGTCGCTCACTTCGAACTTCTTGAAGTTCTCGATGAACAGACCGGCCAGTGCTTTCGCTGCCTCGTCGTACGCCGCCTTGTCAGCCCAGGTGTTGCGTGGGTTGAGCAGGTTGGTGTCGACGCCTGGTACGGCCAGAGGCACGTCGAGGTTGATGGTGTCCAGGTGCTCGGTGGCAGCACCGATCAGAGCGCCGCTCTGGATCGCTGCGATCACCGCGCGGGTGGTCGGGATGTTGAAGCGTTGGCCGACGCCGTAGCCGCCGCCGGTCCAGCCGGTGTTGACCAGGTAGACCTTGGAGCCGAAGCCGCGGATGCGCTTGATCAGCAGTTCGGCGTATTCGCCAGCCGGACGCGGGAAGAACGGTGCGCCGAAGCAGGTGGAGAAGGTCGACTTGATGCCGCTGCCCGAACCCATTTCAGTCGAGCCCACCAGTGCGGTGTAGCCGGAAAGGAAATGGTAGGCCGCTTGCTCTTCGTTGAGGATCGACACTGGCGGCAGTACGCCGGTCAGGTCGCAGGTCAGGAAGATCACCGCGTTTGGCTCGCCACCCAGGTTCTTCTCGGAACGCTTGGCAACGTGCTCCAGCGGGTAGGCGGCGCGGCTGTTCTGGGTCAGGCTGACATCGGCATAATCGGCGTGCTTGGCGTCGTCGATGACGACGTTTTCCAGCACCGCGCCGTGCTTGATGGCTTTCCAGATAACCGGCTCGTTCTTCTCGGAGAGGTCGATGCACTTGGCATAGCAACCGCCTTCGATGTTGAACACCACGCCTTCGCCCCAGCCGTGTTCGTCGTCACCGATCAGGTAACGGCTTTCGTCGGCCGACAGGGTGGTTTTACCGGTGCCCGACAGACCGAAGAACAGGGTCACGTCACCGTCTTCGCCGATGTTGGCAGCGCAGTGCATTGGCAGCACGTCAGCGGCCGGCAGCAGGAAGTTCTGCACCGAGAACATGGCTTTCTTCATCTCGCCGGCGTAACGCATGCCAGCGATCAGCACTTTCTTCTGCGCGAAGTTGATGATCACGCAACCGTCGGAGTTGGTGCCGTCACGCTCAGGCACGCACTCGAAGTTGGCAACGTTGAGCACTTGCCATTCTTCACGGCCAGCCGGGTTGTACTGGGCCGGGTTGATGAACAGGCAACGACCGAACAGGTTCTGCCAGGCAGTCTGTGTGGTCATTTTCACGGCCAGGTAGTGATCTTCCGCCGCGCCTACATGCACGTGGGAAACGAAGTGCTCTTGCGCGTTGTTGAAGGCCTCGACGCGAGCCCACAGGGCATCGAACTTGTCGGCCGGGAACTTGCGGTTGATCGGGCCCCAGGCAATAGCGGCCTGGGTGGAAGGCTCTTCAACGATGAAACGGTCGACTGGCGAGCGGCCGGTGCGGTGACCGGTGCGAACAACCAGAGCGCCGGTATCGGCAAGCTCGCCTTCACCGCGATTCAGGGCTTCTTTTACCAGATCATCAACACTCAGATCGGTGTACACGGCGTTATTGGCTTGCGTCATGAGGTTCCCCGTCGGCCAGTGGCCGAGTGTGCTCCAAACGTTTTGTAGTAGAAAGTCGTGCACTACTACCGCGAAAAAAGTGGGCCGGATTATGCCAGAAAAGCCCAAAAAGAGTAGGGTCCTCCCGTCGTAACGGCGATATTCCGTCATTACGCAGTGAATTTACCTGCGCTGAACCGTTTTAGTGACGGGTATCTGACGGCGTATCGACGCCCGCGCCAGCGAACAATTGAGCAATATCGGCCGCGTCGAACAGGTACTGCTGATTGCAGAACTGGCAATCTATCTCGACTTTGCCGCCCTGCTCGGCGGCCAGCGCCAGCGCATCTTCCAGCCCAAGACTGACCAGCGCATTGCCGGAGCGTTCCCGCGAGCAGCTGCAACTGAAGCGCAGATGCTGCACATCAAACAGACGTACCTGCTCTTCGTGGTACAGGCGATGCAGCACGGTTTCGTTGTCGAGGCTGAGCAATTCATCGGCGCTCAGAGTGCTGGCCAACGCGGTGAGATGCTGCCAGCTGGCGGCGCGGTCCTCTTCGTCTTTCAAGCGATCGGCGGGGAGTTGTTGCAGCAACATGCCACGGGCACGACGACCGTCGGCGAAGAGCTTGAAGCGCGTGCCAACCTGCTGCGACATGACGAAATAGTTGGTGAAACAGTCCGACAGGGTTTCGCCGTCAAGATCAACAATGCCCTGATAGCGCTGACCAACAGTCGGGTCGACGGTCAGGGCCAGAACACCGTTCGGCATCAAGTCGGCAAGGGTCGCGTCTGCCGCGATCTGCTCGGCGTTGTAACGCGCCAGACCACGGATCTCACGCTCGCTGGAGCACTCGATCATCAGCAGCGGAATCGGCCCTTCCGAGCGCGCCTGCAAAATCAGCAAGCCATCGAACTTGAGCGTGCCGACCAGTAACGACGCGGCCGCCATCAGTTCGCCGAGCAACTGCGCGACCGGCTCCGGGTACGGGTGTTTGGCGAGGACTTCGGCGTAGCTGCGCTCCAGCGCTACCAGTTCGCCGCGAGTGTCGCTGTCATCGAAGATGAAGCGTTGAGTGAAATCGGTATCCGCTAGGTCGGTCATAGGTCTGGGTATCTGAATGTGATGACAAAATGGTTACAAAACGTGAAAATTTGCGCTTGCTGGCACTTTTTTTGGTGCCGGCGCTTTTTCGCCATGGGAGGCATTTTATGAACAATCCGGGTTTGTTCCAATCAAGGTGGAACCTCGGCCGGCTGGTTCTGTGTAACGTAGTGCCGCTGGCGCTACTGGCTTTCTGGTTATGGCCTACCGGTCAGATGCTGTGTGTGATTTTCGACGAGTGGCTGTTCCGCTCGTTGAATGCGCCGCTGGCCAGCAACCCGATATGGCTCCACATCTGGGCAATTGCAAGTCTGCGCCCGTTCGACATCGTCGTCGGACTGATTCTGCTGACGCTGCTGATCAAGGGCGATTGGGTTTTCAGGGCGATCGACGTGCGTCGCGCGTTCTTCGGTTTTTTCTCGATCCTGCTGCTGATGGTGGTGATCCGCGCGCTGTTTTCCAAATTCGCCGATCACATGGGCTGGCAGCACAGCAGCCCGTCAATGGTGCTTGAGGGCGCCGTGCACATCAGCGATTACTTTCCGCACCTGGAAAAAACCTGGGAGCTGAAGGACCGTTCCGGCCAGAGTTTCCCCGGTGATCATGCCTCGGTGTTGTTGATCTGGGCGTTGTTCATGGGCGTGTTCAGCCGCACCGTCGGACAATTTCTAACGGTCTGGGGTCTGGCCGTATTGTTCATGTTGCCGCGTCTGGTGGCCGGCGCGCATTGGGGTCAGGACGACTACATCGGCGGCTTGCTGCTGGCGGTGTGGGCGTTGGGCTGGGGTTACTACACGCCGTTTGCCTATCACGCGTCGAACTTCTGGTTGAAGCTGACCGCGCCGATTTTCGCGTTGCTGGGCAAGCTGCCGATGGTGTCGCGGATGAGTGTGGTGCGTAGCGCCTGATACCGCGTCGTACTCGATTCGCGAGCAGGCTCGCTGCCACAGACGACTCGATCGAATGTGGGAGCGAGCCTGCTCGCGAAGAGGCCGGCACAACGTTTCAATCTTCGTTGCTGCTACCGCGAAACTTGAACAGATCCCGCCGCTGCTTCTTGCTCGGCTTGCCATCGGTGCTCACGCCCAACGAGCCCGCCTTGCGCATCGCCGCAGCCGCTTCACGCTTGGCGACACTCGCTTCGGTCTCCGCGTACAAGGTTTGCGCCTCGGGTGCGCCACGACGCACGATCGACAATGCCTCGACCCTCACCGTGCGCACTTCGAAGCCGGTGCGAATCTCGAACTCATCACCAATGCGCGGCTCCTTGCCCGGCTTGCAGCGCTCGCCACGACAATGCACCTTGCCGCTTTCGATTGCTGCTTTGGCCAGAGCACGCGTCTTGTAGAAACGCGCCGCCCATAACCACTTATCGAGACGGACCTTGTCGTCCTCCTCCTGCTTCTGTCCCATATGAATTCCTCGCTCAGCCAGTAGTCGGAACTGTACTACCGTTTCTGTCGGGCGCAAGAACTCGGCCCTCCAGATTGACTGTGATCTTCGCCGCCCGACCGGCCTGGAGTGACCGCGTGACTAAATTTCCAACTTCGTTGACCTCACCCAGGGGCGGTTGCCAGGGCTGCCAGCAAAGCGAACCGCTGGATTTCGATTTTGCCTTCGCCTACCAGCCGATTGTCGACCTGCGCGATCAATCGGTATTTGCCCACGAAGCGCTAGTGCGAGGCGTGTCAGGGGAAGGTGCACTGTCGGTGTTAAATCAGGTTACAGAAGACAACCGCTACCGTTTCGACCAGCTCTGCCGGACCCGCGCCATCGAAGGCGCAGCGAGCCTTAATATGCAGACACACTTGTCGATCAACTTTTTGCCCAACGCCGTCTACCGTCCAGAGCTATGCATTCGCAGCACACTGGAGGCCGCACGCAAACACAACTTTCCGATCGACCGACTGATTTTCGAAACTCTGGAAATCGAGCACGTAGATAATTATCGCCATTTGACCAATATTCTGCGTGAATACCGCGAATTCGGCTTCAAGACCGCCATCGACGATTTTGGTGCCGGCTATTCGGGGCTCAATCTGTTGGCTGATTTCCAACCGGATCTGATCAAACTCGACATGGCGCTGATCCGCGATGTTGACCAGGACCGTGTCCGTCAGGTGATCGTTCGGGGGATTGTCACAATGTGTGCGGAGTTGGACGTTACAGTCATTGCCGAAGGCATAGAAAGCGCCGGGGAACGGGATTTCCTCGCGGACTGTGGAATATTCCTGATGCAGGGCTACTGGTTCGCCAGACCTGCGTTCAAAGCGTTGGCCCAGGTGCCGGACGGGGCCTGGAAGCGTTAACCCTTGGTTTTTTTCTTTGAAGACATTTGATCATTTGACCGTTGTCGGTCTGCGCGAGTGGGTGGCGCTCCCGGGTTTGGGAGTTGCGGGCCTGCGCGCAAAAATCGACACCGGCGCCAGCACCTCCAGCCTGCACGCCACCGACATCGAGCCTTTCGAACGCGACGGCGAGAAATGGGTGCGCTTCACTGCGCATCTCGGCACGGTGGTGCAGTTGCGTCACCGGCGCTGCGAAGCGCCGCTGGTCACGCGCAAAACCATCAAGAGTTCCAACGGCCATGCGCAGGTGCGCTATGTGATCAGCACCACGCTGGCCCTGGGTGATCGGGTCTGGCCGGTGGAGTTCACTCTGGCCTGCCGCAAGTCCATGCGCTATCGCCTGCTGCTCGGTTCCAAAGCCCTGATCGATGGCCAGTTGGTGGTCAATCCGGGCATCAAATATGTACAAGACAAGCCGGTGTTCCCGGTATCTACCTCCTCCACAGGTGTTGCATGAAGATCGCTGTGCTGTCGCGTAATCCGCGTCTGTATTCCACCCGCCGTCTGGTCGAAGCCGGAATCGAGCGCGGGCATGAAATGGTGGTGATCGACACCTTGCGCGCCTACATGAATATTGCCAGCCACAAGCCGCAGATCCATTACCGCGGCAAACCGCTGGAAGGTTTTGACGCGGTGATCCCGCGGATCGGCGCATCGGTGACGTTCTACGGCTGCGCGGTGTTGCGTCAGTTCGAAATGATGGGCGTGTTCCCGCTCAACGAGTCTGTGGCCATTGCCCGTTCGCGGGACAAATTGCGTTCGCTGCAACTGCTGTCGCGGCGCGGAATCGGTTTGCCGGTCACCGGTTTTGCCCACTCGCCTGACGACATTCCCGACCTGATCGCCATGGTCAACGGTGCACCGCTGGTGATCAAGGTACTGGAAGGCACCCAGGGCATCGGCGTGGTGCTGTGCGAAACAGCCACGGCGGCAGAGTCGGTGATCGAAGCGTTCATGGGTCTCAAGCAGAACATCATGGTCCAGGAATACATCAAGGAAGCCGGCGGCGCGGATATCCGCTGCTTCGTGGTCGGCGACAAGGTGATCGCCGCAATGAAGCGCCAGGCCAAACCGGGCGAGTTTCGTTCCAACCTGCATCGCGGCGGCAGCGCCAGCCTGATCAAGATCACCCCGGAAGAACGCATGACCGCGTTACGCGCTGCCAAGGTCATGGGCCTGGCGGTGGCGGGTGTGGATATCCTGCGCTCCAATCACGGTCCGCTGGTGATGGAAGTGAATTCGTCGCCGGGACTGGAAGGCATCGAGACCACTACGGGCAAGAATGTCGCCGGAATCATCATCGAGCATCTGGAAAAGAATGGCGGGCCGAATATGACCCGCACCAAGGGCAAGGGCTAAAGCAAAAGATCGCAGCCTTCGGCAGCTCCTACAGGGGAATGCATTTCGTGTAGGAGCTGCCGCAGGCTGCGATCTTTTTTCCGCCGTTACACCGCATCTCGGGGCAACATCAATCCCAACGGCAATCTCACCCGCGCTTCCAGTCCCCCCCGGACCGGTTGCGCAATTCGACATTGCCGCCATGCATCGCCGCAATCCTTTTCACGATCGCCAGCCCCAGCCCGGTGCCTTTGCCACCGCGAGCCCGATCACCTCGGGTAAACGGGTTGAAGATCGCTTCAAGCTCGGACGGATCAATACCCGCGCCACGGTCCATAACGCTAAGGACCACATACGGCGCGCTGGTATCTCCCGATACATACGCCGCTACTTCAACGCCGGTACCGGCATGGTTCAAGGCATTGCCGATCAGGTTGTTGAGCAGGCGTTTCATCGACACACGACGCAGCGGGAACGGCTGGATCGGTTCCAGACGCAGGCGCACTTTCTCTTCGTTCTGGTTGTATGGCGCGGCGACTTCGCGCACCAGATCGCTGAGGTCGACCTCTTCCACCAACTCGTCACGACCGTCGCGAATGAACGCGAGGAACTGGTCGAGAATCGCGTCCATGTCCTCGATGTCGCGGACCATGTCGTCGGTGAGGTCGGTGTGATCGCCCATCAGTTCCAGCGACAGGCGCAAGCGCGTCAGCGGTGTCCGCAAGTCGTGGGAAACCCCCGCCAGCATCAGCTCCCGCTCGCGTCCGGCCTGTTCGACGTCCTCGGCCATCTGGTTGAAGGCGCGATAAACCTCGGTCATTTCGCTCGGCGTATCACTGATTGGCAGACGTACGCTGCGGCCCTGGCCGAGTTGCCGCGCGGCATACACCAGTCGCTTCAACGGCTGGTTGAGCTGGCTGACGAAAATCCATGCCGACGCCGTAGAAAGCAGGCCGATGGCGAGGAACCAGCCGAGCACGTTCCAGATCTTCTGGCCGCGCAGCGGGTGCGGATACAACGGCACTTTCAGCCAGCCATCGCCCAGGCTCGGTGCCCTCACCCACAATGCCGGCGGCGAGTGCATGCGCAAACGCACCTCGGTGTCGGCACCCAGTTCCGCCTGCATCTGACGTTGGTAGATTTCGCTGTACGGCCAGTGCTGTTCGCCTTCCGGCACACCGGCGCCGACCACACGAATCAGGGTCGCGGCATCGGCAATTTTTGCGCGGTTCTCTTCGTCGGCGGCCCAATAGGCGCGCAGCGTCAGAGCGACGCCATGGCTGTATTGGCGATCCACCAGCACGTCCTCGTTCATCAACAGATAAACCAGGGTCAGCGCCTTGGAAAACAGCACGACGATCAGCACCAGCCAGAGGGTGCGGGAGAAAAAACTTTGGGGGAACCAGACGGGGGTTTTCATCTTTAACCGCTACACACTTGCAGGAGCGAGCAATGCTCGCATATTGCGGATTGCGAGTCTGTGGCAATGGCCGTGCGACCAGAGCCTTGCAGACCCGCTCCTACAAATCACCGATCACTTGGTGGCGGTGCCATCCGGTACGAACACGTAACCCACGCCCCAGACAGTCTGGATGTAGCGCGGTTTCGACGGATCGGGTTCGATCATGCGGCGCAGACGCGAGATCTGCACGTCGATGGAACGCTCCAGCGCATCCCATTCACGGCCACGGGCGAGGTTCATCAGCTTGTCGCGGGTCAGCGGCTGACGGGCGTTCATCACCAGCGCCTTGAGTACCGCGAACTCACCGGTGGTGAGCATGTGCACTTCATCGCCACGCTTGAGCTCGCGGGTCGCCAGCGACAACACGTAATCACCGAAGGTGACGTTTTCGTCTTCACTGCCCGGCGCGCCCGGCACCGGTGCGGCCTGACGGCGCAATACCGCTTTGACCCGCGCCATCAGCTCGTCCGGGTTGAACGGCTTGGCCAGGTAATCGTCGGCGCCCAGTTCAAGGCCCTTGATACGGCTCAGCTCATCGCCCTTGGCGGTGAGCATGATGATCGGAATCTGGTTGTTCGCGCTGCGCAGACGGCGGCACGCGGTCAGGCCGTCTTCGCCCGGCAGCATCAGGTCGAGAACGACCAGATTGAACACTTCACGCGCCAGCAGACGGTCCATCTGCTCGGTGTTCGGAACGGTACGGGCACGGTAGCCCTTGCTGACGAAGAAACGCTCCAGCAGGCTGCTCAGCCCCGGATCGTCATCAACGATAAGAATTTTTTCGCCTTCAGCAGTTTGTGCTGTGCTGCTCATTGGATGCTCCTTTTAGCTCGGCGCGCATTATGGCGTAGCTGCCGTTATACGCACCGTGTGCATTGTTAGCAGATTTTTCCTTCACTGCCAGAAAACCGAGGTTTATGCCTACAGCCTGCAACGCCCCCGAATGACAGAACGCTGGTTATAATGCGCGGCGTTTTGCGCCAGGCAACGTCTGAATCGTTACCGTAAGTGGCCGGTATTTTTTCCGGCCCTGTGCAGTAACTGTTCGATTTCACGGGTCAATGGGCAGCTTCTTGATCCAGGCAGCGGCAATTTTCCAGCCGCTCAATCAGCCTCCAGGCCATTATCTGCGTGCCTGCGAGCCTGCTTTCATACTATGTCAGGTGGTTTTATGGACAGCATCAACAGCCGCATCGCCGAGGAACTCGGCGTACGCCCACAACAGGTCGAAGCGGCCGTCGCGCTACTCGATGAAGGTTCTACCGTCCCCTTCATCGCCCGTTACCGGAAAGAAGTCACCGGCAGCCTCGATGACACTCAGTTGCGTCATCTGGAAGAGCGCCTGCGCTACCTGCGAGAACTCGACGAACGGCGCATCAGCATCCTCGCCAGCATCGAAGAGCAAGGCAAGCTCACCCCTGCTCTGGAACGCGACATCAAGCTCGCCGACACCAAAACCCGTCTCGAAGACTTGTACCTGCCGTACAAGCAGAAGCGCCGCACCAAGGGCCAGATCGCCCTCGAAGCCGGCCTCGGCGAACTGGCCGACGGCTTGTTCAACGACCCGAACCTGACGCCGGAAACCGAAGCCGCACGCTTCGTCGATGCCGAAAAAGGTGTGGCCGACGTCAAGGCTGCGCTGGAAGGCGCCAAGTACATCCTCATGGAGCGCTTCGCAGAAGACGCCAGCCTGTTGGAAAAGCTGCGTAATTTCCTCAAACAGGAAGCGATCCTCAGTGCCCGCGTCATCGCCGGCAAGGAAGAGGAAGGCGCCAAGTTCCGTGATTACTTCGAACACGACGAGCCGCTGAAAAGCATGCCATCGCACCGTGCCCTGGCGATTTTCCGTGGCCGCAACGAAGGCATTCTCAGCTCCGCGCTGAAAGTCGGCGATGAGCTGCCCGGCACGATTCACCCCTGCGAAGGCATGATCGCTCAGCAGTTCGGCATCCAGAACCAGAACCGCCCGGCGGACAAATGGCTCGGTGAAGTGGTGCGCTGGACCTGGAAGGTCAAGCTCTATACCCACCTGGAAACCGACCTGCTCGGCGAGTTGCGCGATGGCGCCGAAACCGAGGCGATCAACGTTTTCGCGCACAATCTGCACGACCTGCTGTTGGCCGCTCCGGCCGGCCCGCGCGCGACGCTGGGCCTCGACCCGGGCCTGCGTACCGGCTGCAAGGTGGCCGTGGTCGATTCGACCGGCAAGCTGCTCGACCACGCCACGGTTTACCCGCACGTGCCGCACAACAAATGGGATCAGACCATCGCCATCCTCGCCGCGCTATGCGCCAAGCATTCGGTGGACCTGATCGCCATCGGCAACGGTACTGCCAGCCGTGAGACCGACAAGCTGGCAATCGAGCTGATCAAAAAATATCCAGCTATGAAAATGACCAAGGTCATGGTTTCCGAAGCCGGCGCCTCGGTGTACTCGGCGTCGGAACTGGCGGCCAAGGAATTCCCGGACCTCGATGTGTCGATCCGTGGCGCCGTGTCGATCGCCCGTCGCCTGCAGGATCCGTTGGCCGAGCTGGTGAAAATCGATCCGAAATCCATTGGCGTCGGCCAATACCAGCACGACGTCTCGCAGCTGAAACTGGCGCGCGGTCTGGACGCCGTGGTCGAGGACTGCGTAAACGCCGTGGGCGTGGATGTGAATACCGCCTCCGTGGCCTTGCTGGCACGGATTTCCGGCCTCAATGCGACGCTGGCGCAGAACATCGTTGCTCACCGTGACGAACACGGCGCGTTCAAGACCCGTGCAGCGCTGAAGAAAGTCGCGCGACTGGGCGAGAAAACCTTCGAACAGGCCGCCGGTTTCTTGCGCGTGATGAACGGCGACAACCCGCTGGATTCGTCGGCGGTGCACCCGGAAGCCTATCCACTGGTGCAGCGCATTGCCGCTGAAACCGACCGCGACATTCGCTCGCTGATCGGCGATGCCGCGTTCCTCAAGCGTCTGGACCCGAAGAAATTCACCGACGAAACGTTCGGTCTGCCGACCGTCACCGACATCCTGCAAGAACTGGAAAAACCCGGTCGCGATCCACGTCCGGAGTTCAAGACTGCCGAATTCCAGGAAGGCGTCGAAGACCTCAAGGACCTGCAACTGGGGATGATCCTTGAAGGCGTGGTGACCAACGTGACGGCATTTGGTGCATTCGTCGACATCGGCGTGCATCAGGATGGTCTGGTGCACATCTCGGCGCTGTCGGAGAAGTTCATCAAGGACCCGCGCGAAGCGGTCAAGGCCGGTGACGTGGTGAAAGTGAAGGTCATGGAAGTCGATATCCCGCGCAAACGCGTCGGTCTGTCGATGCGCATGAGCGACACTCCCGGCGAGAAAATCGATGGCGCCCGTGGCTCGCGTCCGGGCTCGGCACCGCGCCAGTCTTCGGGCAACGCGCCGCGCAAGGAAACCACCACCGCCGCGCCGGTGAACAATGCGATGGCCTCGCTGTTCGCCAACGCCAAGCAGTTGAAGAAACGCTGATGGAAATGCCGGCCGGGCTCGTCGAGAGCGCGTTTTTCAAGCTGTTGGGCTGTCGCCTGCACAGTCTCGAAACCGGGGTGGCGCAAGTCGCCCTGGCGCTTGAGCCCGAACTGCGCAACCGCGGCGGCAAACTGCACGGCGGCGCGCTGTTCAGTCTGGTCGACATCGCCATGGGCCTGGCTTGTTCCAGCAGCCATGGCTTCGATCAGCAGAGTGCGACCATCGAATGCAAGATCAACTACATCCGCGCCGTTTCCGACGGCGAGGTGCTGTGCACGGCGCGGGTGATCCACCCGGGCCGGCGCACGCTGGTGGTCGAAGCCGAGGTGGTGCAGGGCGACAAACTGGTCGCAAAAGCGCAAGGCACCTTCGCTGTCCTGTAGATGTTGCTCATCATTTTGAGTTAATTTCGGCGCAACGAATCCTGTGGGAGCTGCCGAAGGCTGCGATCTTTTGATTTTGTTTTTCAACAGCAAGATCAAAAGATCGCAGCCTTCGGCAGCTCCTACGGGTTCATGTGTGCGGCTGACAGGCTAGAAAACCAGGCGATAACGCCAGTTTCAACTTCACCCTTGTAGACCGTCTTGCCCACCCCCATATTGGGGCGACTGACGCGTGAAGGAATCCAAATTGAGCGAACTTCTCAACCGCCGCCTGGCTCTGCTCGGCGAGCGCGCTAACCTCTCTCTGCTCAAGCAGTGCCTGCACGGTATCGAACGTGAATGCCTGCGCGTGACCAGTGAAGGTCGCCTGGCGCAAACGCCGCACCCCGAAGCCCTGGGTTCCGCGCTGACCAACGAACAGATCACCACCGACTACTCCGAGTCGCTGCTGGAATTCATTACGCCTGCCCTGCCGGATCCTGCCGACACGCTGGCGAGCCTGGACAAGATTCATCGTTTTGCCTACAGCAAACTCGGCAACGAGTACCTGTGGAGTCCATCGATGCCGTGCCCGTTGCCGGCCGAGGAAGATATTCCGATCGCCTATTACGGCACCTCCAACATCGGTCAGCTCAAGTACGTTTATCGCAAGGGCCTGGCCCTGCGTTACGGCAAGACCATGCAATGCATCGCCGGGATTCACTACAACTTTTCCCTGCCGGAACAGCTCTGGCCATTGCTGCGCGAGGCCGAAGGTTTCGTCGGCACCGACCGCGATTTCCAATCGGTTTCCTACATCGCGTTGATTCGCAACTTCCGTCGCTACAGCTGGCTGCTGATGTACCTGTTCGGTGCCTCGCCGGCGCTGGACGCCGGCTTCCTGCGCGGGCGTTCGCATCAGCTCGAGCAGCTCGATCCGGACACGCTGTATCTGCCGTACGCCACCAGCCTGCGCATGAGCGATCTCGGTTATCAGAGCAATGCCCAGGCCGGCCTGACACCGTGCTACAACGACCTGGCGAGCTACACCGACAGCCTGCGCGAAGCCGTGGCCACGCCCTACGCGCCATACGTGGAAGTCGGCACGCACAAGGATGGCGAGTGGGTGCAGCTCAACACCAACATCCTGCAGATCGAAAACGAGTACTACTCCAACATCCGCCCGAAACGCGTGACCTACACCGGCGAGCGGCCGATCCAGGCGCTGATGGCGCGCGGCATCCAGTACGTCGAAGTGCGCTGCCTGGACATCAACCCGTTTCTGCCGATGGGCATCGACCTCACCGAATCGCGCTTCATCGACGCCTTCCTGCTGTACTGCGCGCTGAACGACAGCCCGCTGCTGACCAACACTTCGTGCGGCAACGCCACCTCGAACTTCCTCAGCGTGGTCAAGGAAGGTCGCCGTCCGGGCCTGCAATTGCAGCGTGACGGTCAACCGGTCGAGATGAAGCAATGGGCGGCCGAACTGCTGGAACAGATTGCTCCGCTGGCGGCGATGCTCGACCAGAGCGTCGGCGGCGATGCCCACAGCAAGGCGCTGGATGCGCAACTGGCCAAGGTCAACGACCCGTCCCTGACCCCATCGGCGCAGGTGCTGGCGGCCATGGCTGAGCACAAGGAAAGCTTTGCGCAGTTCTCCCTGCGCCAGAGCCAGACCCACGCCGAGTTCTTCCGCAGCGAGCCTTTGGCGGCTGACGAGCAAGCGAAGTTTGAAGAACTGGCGCGCGCATCGCTGGCGCAGCAGACCGAGCTTGAACAGAACGAGGTTGGCGATTTCGATGTGTTTGTTGGCGCGTATCAGGCGAGCATCCTCGCCATCAGCAATTAAAAGCCCCTCACCCTAACCCTCTCCCTAACCCTCTCCCAAAAGGGAGAGGGGACTGACCGCGTTGTTCTTGCGAGCTACACCGACCTGAAATACCGGGCCGAACTCAGGCCTTGAAAAGCATGAAGATCAGCTCCCTTTCCCCCTCGCCCCCTTGGGGGAGAGGGCTGGGGTGAGGGGGCAAAGTTCTGACGTCGAACGAATCATCCGAAATCCCCACACCCTCTCCTATCCTTAGATTTTTCCGCTCATAAGCTCATTCGAAAAAGTTATTTATTTCGCGATTCTTAGATCATTTAGTCTCCACTCATGCCGACATTCGGTCGCCTGATCTGGAGCTCTCAATTGAAACTGAATTTCCCGCTTCGCCTGCTCGCCGCCGCCTCGCTGGCCGCTGCAAGCTTCCTGGCCCAGGCGGCCGATCTCACCGTCGCCTACCAGACTACCGTCGACCCGGCCAAGGTCGCTCAGGCCGACGGCGCCTACGAGAAAGCCACCAAGGCCGATATCAGCTGGCGCAAATTCGATAACGGTGCCGACATCATAGCCGCCATCGCGTCCGGCGATGTGCAGATCGGCTATCTCGGTTCGAGCCCGTTGACCGCCGCGATCACGCGCAAAGTGCCGGTCGAAACCTTCCTGATTGCCACGCAGATCGGCGCCGCTGAAGCACTGGTCGCGCGCGACGGTTCCGGCATCAAGACTCCGCAGGATCTGATCGGCAAGAAAATCGCCGTGCCGTTTGTGTCCACCGGGCACTACAGCCTGCTCGCCGCGCTGAAGCATTGGAACATCGACCCGTCGAAAGTCACCGTGCTCAACCTCGCGCCGCCAGCCATCATCGCCGCATGGAAACGCGGCGACATCGACGCCACTTACGTGTGGGATCCGGCACTGGGCGTCGCCAAGGAGAACGGCAAAGTGCTGATCACTTCCGGCGAACTGGCCAAGTTCGGCGCGCCGACCTTCGACGCGTGGATCGTGCGCAAAGACTTCGCCGAAAAGCACCCGGAAATCGTCACCGCGTTCGCCAAGGTCACCCTCGACGCCTACGCCGCTTACCGCAAGGATCCGCAGGCCTGGCTGGCCAACCAGAGCAACGTCGACAAACTGGTCAAACTCTCCGGCGCCAAGGCCAGCGACATTCCATTGCTGTTGCAGGGCAACGTCTACCCGCTGGCGGCAGATCAGGTCAGTGACCTCGGCGCGCCGACCACCAAAGCCATCACCGACACCGCCGCGTTCCTCAAGGAGCAAGGCAAGGTCGAAGCCGTGCTGCCGGACTACGCGCCTTACGTCAGCGCCAAATACATCACCAACTGATCGGGAGATACAGCGATGGCCTTGCTACAGCTGGAGCGCATCAGCGCACAGTACCCGGGCAGCCCGGAGCCGGTGCTGGCGGATATTTCTCTGACCCTGGGGCCGCAGCAATTGCTGGTCGCCCTCGGCCCGTCCGGCAGTGGCAAGACTTCGCTGTTGAACCTGATTGCCGGCTTCGTCGAGCCGAGTGCCGGGCGCATCACCCTTGACGGCGTGCCGGTCAAAGGCCCGAGCGCCGAACGTGGCGTGGTGTTTCAGGACGACGCTTTATTGCCTTGGCAGGACGTACTGGCCAACGTCGCCTTCGGCCTCGAACTGGCCGGTGTCGGCAAGGACAAGCGGGAAAAAATCGCCCGTGAAATGCTCGCGCTGGTCGATCTTGCCGGCTTCGAAGACCGGCGCATCTGGCAATTGTCCGGTGGCCAGAAACAACGCGTCGGCCTCGCCCGCGCCCTCGCCGCCGATCCGCGCGTGCTGCTGATGGATGAGCCGTTCGGTGCGCTTGATGCGTTCACTCGCGAGCAGATGCAGGAGCTGTTGCTGCAAGTCTGGCAGCGCACTGCCAAACCGGTTTTCCTGATTACCCACGACATTGAAGAAGCGGTGTTCCTCGCCACGGACCTGATTCTGCTGGCACCGAATCCGGGGCAGATCGTCGAGCGCCTGCAATTGGATTTTGGTCAGCGTTATGCCGCTGGCGAGTCGGCCCGCGCGATCAAGTCCGATCCGCGTTTTATCGAAACCCGCGAGCACGTGCTGAGCAAAGTCTTCTCGCAACGCAGCGCCGTACCCCGGCAGGAGCGCGCATGAGCAGTTACGACGTTTCCGCTGCGGCGGTGAAAACACCTTCGGTGAGCATCCCGGTGCGCCGGTGCCTCAGCACTCGCTGGATCAGCCTGCTGACCCTGTTCGGCCTGCTGGCGATCTGGTGGGCGGTGACCGCGACCGGCCTGATCGAACCGCTGTTCCTGCCGCCACCCTCTGCCGTGCTGCAAAAGGGCTGGTTGCTGGCGACCTCGGGGTACATGGATTCGACGTTATGGCAGCACCTGGGCGCGAGCCTGAGCCGCATCGGCCTTGGTCTGGTTTTTGCCATTCTGACCGCCGTGCCGGTGGGCATTGCCATTGGCGCCAACCGCATCGCTCGCGGTGTGCTCGATCCACTGATCGAGTTCTACCGCCCGATCCCGCCGCTGGCGTATCTGCCGCTGATCGTGATCTGGTGCGGCATTGGCGAGTTGTCGAAAGTGCTGCTGATCTACTTGGCGATTTTTGCGCCGATTGCGATTGCCACCGCGACGGGTGTGCGCACGGTTGATCCAGCAAAACTGCGCGCGGCGCAGTCGTTGGGCGCAACGCGCGTGCAGTTGATTCGCCATGTGATTCTGCCCAGCGCTCTGCCGGACATTCTCACCGGCGTGCGCATTGGCCTGGGGGTTGGCTGGTCGACCCTGGTTGCGGCCGAACTGATTGCTGCCACCAGCGGCTTGGGTTTCATGGTGCAGTCGGCCGCGCAATTCCTGGTCACCGATGTCGTGGTGCTGGGAATTCTGGTCATCGCCCTGATCGCCTTCGCCATGGAAATGGGCCTGCGCGCATTGCAGCGCAGACTGGTGCCATGGCACGGCCAGGCGCACTGAAGCATTTTTGAATCACACCTGTAGGAGCTGCCGAAGGCTGCGATCTTTGACTTTGGTTTTGACCAAAACAAGATCAAAAGATCGCAGCCTTCGGCAGCTCCTACAAAGGGTGGTTTCACCGAATTGAAGAGAAAGACCATGAGCACCCTCAACATCACCCCGTTAAGCTCGGCCCTCGGCGCGCAGATCAGTGGCGTCGACATCAGCCAGCCGCTGAGCCTGGAACACCGCGACGCCATCGAACAGGCGTTGCTCAAATATCAGGTGTTGTTCTTCCGCAACCAGCCGATCGAGCCGGCACAGCAGGCACGCTTCGCGCATTATTTCGGCGACCTGCACATTCACCCGATCTACCCGAACGTGCCGGAACAACCGGAAGTGCTGATCCTCGACACCGCCGTCACCGACGTGCGCGATAACGCGATCTGGCACACCGACGTGACCTTCCTGCCAACGCCCGCGATGGGCGCAGTGCTCAGCGCCAAGTTGCTGCCGGAGTTCGGTGGCGACACGTTGTGGGCCAGCGGAATCGCGGCATATGAAGCGCTGTCGGTGCCGATGAAAACCCTGCTCGAAGGGCTGACAGCGACCCACGATTTCACCCGATCGTTTCCGCTCGAGCGCTACGGCAACACGCCTGAGGCGCTGGCGCAGTGGGAAGAAGCGCGGCGCAAGAATCCGCCGCTGTCGCACCCGGTGATTCGCACCCACCCAGTGAGCGGGCGGCGCTCGCTATTCGTCAATGAAGGATTTACCTCAAAGATCAACGAATTGTCGGAAACCGAGAGCGAGGCGATTCTGAAGTTTCTGTTCGCCCACGCGACACGGCCGGAATTCACCATTCGCTGGCGCTGGCAGAAGGACGACATCGCCTTCTGGGACAACCGCGTGACGCAGCATTACGCGGTGGATGATTACCGCCCGGCGCGGCGGGTGATGCAGCGGGCGACGGTGTTGGGGGATGTGCCGTTTTTTCGCTGAGCCCTTTTAAAGGCAAAAGCCCCTCACCCTAACCCCTCCCGGAGGGAGAGGGGACTGATTGGGGATGCTGTAGAAGTACGCCGACCTGAACGTACTTTGCTGAATCCATAATCGACTCGGTATTTCAGGTCGATGTAAGACGCAAGACACCTCGGTCGGCTCCCTCTCCCTCTGGGAGAGGGCTGGGGTGAGGGTGGCTCACTCCGCCGTCGAAGGCTTCTCCCAAAGATTGATCCCGCCCTCCTGGGCAAACCGGTCAATCTCCGCCAGCTCTTCAGCACTGAAATGCAGATTCTTCAGCGCCCCGACGTTCTCGATGATCTGCTCCGGCCGGCTCGCGCCGATCAGTGCCGAGGTCACTCGTGGATCACGCAGGGTCCACGCCAGTGCCAGTTGCGCCAGGCTCTGGCCGCGACGCTGGGCGATCTCGTTCAACGCTCGCACGTGAGCGATGTTGGCCTCGGACAAGTGCGAAGCCTGCAGCGAGCCGCCGCCCGGGCGATTGACTCGCGCATCGGCCGGCACGCCGTTGAGGTATTTGTCGGTGAGCAAGCCCTGCGCCAGCGGCGTGAACGCGATGACGCCCGTGCCGAGTTCATCGGTGGTGTCGAGCAGATCCTTTTCCACCCAGCGATTGAGCAGGTTGTACGCCGGCTGATGAATCAGCAGCGGCACTTTCCATTCTTTCAGCAGCGCGGCCATCTCGCGGGTTTTCACCCCGGAATAGGACGAGATACCGATGTACAGCGCCTTGCCCTGCTGCACAGCGGTGGCGAGGGCGCTGGCGGTTTCTTCCAGCGGGGTGTCCGGGTCGAAGCGGTGCGAATAGAAGATGTCCACATAGTCCAGACCGAGGCGTTGCAGGCTCTGGTCGAGGCTGGCCAGCACGTATTTGCGCGAACCGCCGCCCTGACCATACGGGCCGGGCCACATGTCCCAACCGGCCTTGCTGGAGATGATCAGCTCGTCGCGATACTGCTTGAAGTCTTCGCGCAGCAGGCGACCGAAATTGATCTCGGCGCTGCCGTATGGCGGGCCGTAGTTGTTGGCCAGATCGAAATGATTGATGCCCAGATCGAACGCGGTGCGCAGCAAGGCACGCTGGGTCTCGATCGGCGTGCTGTCGCCAAAGTTGTGCCACAGGCCCAACGACAAGGCCGGCAGCACCAGACCGCTGCGACCGACGCGGCGGTAAGGAATGGAGTCGTAGCGGTTTTCGGCAGCGGTGTAAGTCATCGAATCCTCTCTTGTCTGTCTTTTAGTCATCAGAAACCGGACACCTTTGTGGCGAGGGGATTTATCCCCGATGGGTGGCGAAGCCGCCCCAAAACCTGAAACCTCGGTGAATCTGGTGTACCGAATGCGCTGGTTTTACGACTGCTTCGCAGCCGAACGGGGATGAATCCCCTCGCCACAAAAGCCCCATCAATCATGCAAAGCGATTTGCAGGTCGAACCAGCCCCAGGTTCTGCCGCAGCGTGCGGCCTTCATATTCAGTTCTGAACAACCCGTCCAGCATACGCCCAAGCGGCGCGACGCCGACCTCCGGTTCGACCAATTGCTGAAACGTTTCACATTTTTTCCTGCGCTTCAGCCTCGCTGGATTGGCCATGCTCAAAGTGACACCGAGTTGGCCCCTTCGCGAGCAGGCTCGCTCCCACAGAGTTCTCCTGTGAACATGAAATTCATGTCCAGCCGAGATCCATTGTGGGAGCGAGCCTGCTCGCGAAGGCGGCCAATCAGGCAACACCCATTCACCAGGCGAAAACTGCCATGCACATCACCATCATCACTTTCTCCGGCCTGGTCCTGCTCGCACTGATGCTTTACATCGGCGACCCCCATTGGCTTCAGCCGCCAGACCATGGCCTACCGCTTCGCAGCGCTATGGCTTGCGATGACCCTGATCAATGGCGCAGTCGGCGTAGTTCATGCGGGCGGCCGCTGGGTACGGAAATAGCGCTTGGCAGCGCGGTATTCGGCATGCCGGCAGCAGCAATGGTGCTGTTCATGCTGCTGAGCGCCGAGTCCTGAGCAGACCCGGCGCGCAGCCGTCGGTCAACGCACCAGATGCAGGAACTGCATGTGCCGTTCGTACTGGTCGAGGATGTCGTTGATGATCTGCTCTTTGGTGTAGCCGACCAGATCGTAGTCCTGACTGCCCTCGCTCAAGTGCACTTCGGCGCGGTAGTAGCGGCGATTGTTGAGTTGCTTGGAACCCATGCCGCCGCGCGCGAACGATGGCGTGAAGTAGCCGCGCATCTGCACCTGATAGATGAACGGATGCTGCTCGCCATGACCGATTTCCAGGCTGACGTTGTCATGCGCCGGATCCGGCTGGGTAACCACGTGCAGGCCTTTTTCGACGAACACGGCGGTCACTTCTTCGATCGCCGGGCGGACGGTGCTTTCCATGAAGCGGTACACCTCGTCGCGGGACGGGAAGTGCACGGCCTGACTCAGGCGCTGACGCCAGCCACCGGTGCCACGCCGCGAACCGGAGACCGGCGCCAGCGAATGCAACTGCGCGATCTGCTTCTGCGACTCCAGATAGAACGCCTTGTGCAGGCCCCACATCATCAGCAGCAGAATCAACGAGAACGGCAATGAGGTCAGCACCACCGCCGACTTCAACGCATCGATGCTGCCGGAAAACAGCAGTGCGCTGGTGATCAGCGCGGTCATCGCACCCCAGAACACCCGCAGCCATTTCGGCCCGTCTTCATCCGGGTTGCCGCCTTTCGCCGACAGGGTGGAGAGCACCACGGTGCCGGAATCCGCCGAGGTCACGAAGAACACGAAGCTGATGAACACCGTCACGGCGATGACAGTCTTGCTCCACGGATAGGTTTCCAGCAGCAGATAAATGCTCATCGACGGATTGTCGATGGCCGACATGCCCAGCGCACTCATGCCGTGATTGAGCACTTGATCCAGGGCGCTGTTGCCGAAGATCGACATCCACGCCAAGGTGAAACCGAGCGGAATCAACAGCACGCCGAAGACGAATTCACGGATGGTGCGGCCCCGGGAAATCCGCGCGATGAACAGGCCCACGAACGGCGACCATGCGATCCACCAGGCCCAGTAGAACACGGTCCAGCCGCCCAGCCAGTCGCTCGGTTTGTCGTAGGCGTAGAGGTCGAAACTCTTCATCGGCAGCGCGCCGAGGTAATCGCCGACGTTCTGGATCAGGGTGTTGAGCAGGTGCTGTGTCGGCCCGGCAAACAATACGAACAGCAGCAGCCCGCAGGCCAGCAGCATGTTGATGTCCGACATCACCCGCACGCCTTTGTCGACGCCGGAGACGGCCACAATGATCGCCGCACCCATCATCAGCGTGATCAGGCCGACCTGAATCCACTGCGTGTGGGCGATGCCGAACAGGTAGTCCAGCCCGGAGTTCAGATGCAGCACGCCGAAGCCCATGTCGGCACCAAGACCGAACACCGTGGCGATGATGCCGAAGCCGTCCACCGCATAGCCGATCGGGCCGTTGATGCGTTTGCCGATCAGCGGATACAGCGCCGAACGCAGGGCCAGCGGCAGATTGTGCCGATAGGCGAAATAGGCCAGCGCCATGCCGACGAAGGCAAACACGCCCCAGCCATGCAGGCCCCAATGCAGGAACAGGATCTGCATCGCCTGGCGTGCCGCATCCGCCGTGCCCGCGTCGCCTTGCGGTGGCTGGAGCATGTGGGTCAGCGGTTCGGAGACGCAGAAGAAAAACAGCGTGATGCTGATCCCGGCGGCGAACAGCATGCCGGCCCAGGACAGGTAACTGAATTCGGGTTCGTCGTGGTCGGCACCGAGTTTTATCTTGCCGTAGCCGGATAAGGCGGTGACCACCACGAAGACCAGATACAGGGTCATCGCGAGCATGTAGTACCAGCCGACCGTGTTGGCCGCCCAGTTTTGCGCTTCCAGCAACCAGGCGCCGGCCTGCTCGGGGATGGCGATGACGACAAGACCAAACAGCAGAATGACCGTCGCGGCGAAGTAGAACACCGGCGGATTCATGCGCACCAGACCGCTGGCGGGGGTAGACGATGCACTCATGAAAGGTGCACCTCGAAGGGTTGAAACGTGGCTGAAATGATCGGACTCAGCAAAGGCAAGCCTCCTGTTGTGAGCGGGCAGCGAACCACCGGTTTAACTTGAATGAACGTTCAAGTTAAACATGAATGGGGCGGTAAGGACTAATCGCAGGGCTGGGCGGTAGGTTTCCTACAGCGCCCGAGGAGGTTTATGACGCGGGTTTTGTGAGATTCGTTCACTGCGCCAAGCAAGAATCAAAAGCCCCTCACCCTAACCCTCTCCCAGAGGGAGAGGGGACTGATTGGGGGATGTTCAGAATGTGCGCCAACCTGAGGAAACCGTGCCGAATCCATAATCGACCCGGTATTTCAGGTCGATGTATGACGCAAAACACCTCGGTCGGCCCCCTCTCCCTCCGGGAGAGGGCTGGGGTGAGGGGAAAAGGATTCCACGGCCTACTTCTGCGTCCCGTCATCATGCTGCAGATTTGCCTGCGTCAGATTCGCCCCCGCCGGCACACTGCGCGTCAGCCAGACGTTGCCGCCAATGGTCGAGCCCTTGCCGATGGTGATCCGTCCGAGAATCGTCGCCCCGGCGTAAATCACTACGTCATCCTCAACGATCGGGTGACGCGGATGGCCCTTCTGCAATTGGCCGTCCTCATCCGCCGGAAAGCGCTTGGCACCCAAAGTCACCGCCTGATAAATGCGCACCCGTTCGCCAATGATCGCGGTTTCGCCAATCACTACGCCTGTGCCGTGATCGATAAAGAAACTGCGGCCGATCTGCGCGCCCGGGTGGATATCGATGCCCGTCGCCGAGTGCGCGATTTCCGCGCTGATCCGCGCCAGCAGCGGCAGCCCGGCACGGTATAAATGGTGCGCCAGGCGATGGTGAATCACCGCAAGAATGCCCGGATAGCACAGCAGCACTTCGTCAACGCTGCGTGCCGCCGGGTCGCCGTGATAAGCCGCCAGCACATCGGTGTCGAGCAGCGTGCGCAGGCCCGGCAAGGCCAAGGCGAAATCCTGCACGATCTGAATGGCGCGGGTCTCGACTTCACTGTCGTCCTGCGCGCTGTGGCGGGCAACGTAACGCAGCTCCAGGCGCGTCTGCGCCAGCAATGCATTGAGCGCTACATCAAGCGTGTGGCCGACGTAGAAGTCTTCACTTTCTTCACGCAGATCGACCGGCCCCAGACGCATCGGGAACAGCGCGCCACACAGCGCCTCGAGGATTTCCGCCATCGCCGCTCGCGATGGCAATTCGCGGCCGCCCTGCTCCCCTGAAGCCCGGCCATTCTGTGCGCGCCACTGATCCCGCGCGCTGCGCAGCTGGCTGACGATGGTCTGCAATTGCCAATGGCTGGAACGCTCGCTCACGGTAAAGACTCCTCACGGGCGGCCGGACTGTCTGGCCGCGTCATCGGCGCCTACTTTACGGCATGCCTTTGCCGACGAATTAAGAACCGATAGTGCTGGCCTCAGTCCATTTGGCTATAAGCGATTGGCGGTTGCCCGGGCAAAATCGCGTGCCTATAGTCCTTTCATTCTTCTGCGCCAGTACGGACTCATGATCAAACAACAGCTGCAACGCTTCCCCCGTCTCGAACTGCTGAGCCACCCTACTCCGCTGGAAAAACTCGAACGCCTGTCCACCTGGCTTGGTCGCGAGGTGTACGTCAAGCGCGATGACCTGACGCCGCTGGCGATGGGCGGCAACAAGCTGCGCAAACTCGAATACCTGGCCGCCGACGCGCTCGCGCAAGGTGCTGACACGCTGATCACGGCCGGTGCGCTGCAATCGAACCACGTGCGCCAGACCGCCGCGCTGGCCGCGAAACTCGGCCTCGGTTGTGTGGCGCTGCTGGAAAACCCGCTGGGCACTGATGACGAAAATTACACCGGCAACGGCAACCGCTTACTGCTGGATCTTTTCGACACCAAAGTCGAGCTGGTCGACAACCTCGACAATGCCGACGAACAACTGGCCGCCCTCGCCGTGCGCCTGCGCAGCAACGGCAAGAAGCCGTATCTGGTGCCGATCGGCGGCTCCAACGCCCTTGGTGCTCTGGGTTATGTGCGCGCCGGGCTGGAACTGGCCGAGCAGATCAAGGACAGCGGCCTCGATTTCGCCGCTGTGGTGCTGGCTTCAGGCAGTGCCGGTACTCACAGTGGTCTCGGACTGGCGCTGAGTGAGGTGCTGCCGCAACTGCCGGTGATCGGCGTGACCGTTTCGCGCAGTGAAGAAGATCAGCGCCCGAAGGTTCAGGGTTTGGCCGAATGCACCGCTGAGCTGCTGGGCGTCGAGTTGCCGGCCAGCTTCAAGGTCGAGCTGTGGGACGAATATTTCGGCCCACGTTATGGCGAACCGAATGCCGGGACTTTGGCGGCGGTGAAACTGTTGGCGGCTCAGGAAGGTCTGTTGCTTGACCCGGTGTACACCGGCAAGGCCATGGCCGGCCTGTTAGACGGGATTGGCCGGCAGCGATTCGATGACGGCCCGGTCATCTTCCTGCACACCGGGGGCGCGCCAGCGTTGTTTGCCTACAAGGATTTTCTGTAAGAGCAGATCAAGAGATGGTGATTGTTCCCCACGCAGAGCGTGGGAATGATCTTATGCAGAAAGTGAATATCAAAATTGATATTAAGTATTTTCAAGTCTAACGATCACATCTTATAGTCTCGCCGCAGGCGAATTTCGGGCGAGACGCTTAAGCTGCTCTAAGGCAGGATAGCGCTGTCGTCCAAATCACCAATTTGCCTACATTCCTTAAGCGTCTTCCATAAGAAAACACAGGGGCTTGTCATGAATTTTTCCGCACTACGTCGCACTCTGCTGGTCGGTTCGCTGGGTCTGGCACTGAGCGCCGGCCTGATCGGTCAGGCAGTGGCCGGTGAGCAGTTGCAACAGATCAAGGACAAGGGCGTTCTCAACGTCGGCCTGGAAGGCACTTACCCCCCGTTCAGCTATGTCGACGAGAACGGCAAGCTGTCGGGTTTTGAAGTGGAGCTGTCCGAAGCCCTGGCGCAGAAACTCGGCGTCAAAGCCAAGATCCAGCCGACCAAATGGGACGGCATCCTCGCCGCACTGGAATCCAAGCGTCTGGATCTGGTGGTCAACCAAGTGACCATCTCCGACGAGCGCAAGAAGAAGTACGACTTCTCCGAACCCTACACCGTCTCCGGCATTCAGGCCCTCGTGCTGAAAAGCAAAGAGTCGGCGCTGAACATCAAGACCGCCGCTGACCTGTCCGGCAAGAAAGTCGGTGTCGGCCTGGGCACCAACTACGAGCAGTGGGTCCGCGCCAACGTGCCGGGCGCTGACGTGCGCACCTACGACGATGATCCGACCAAGTTCGCCGACCTCAACAACGGTCGTACCGATGCCATCCTGATCGACCGTCTGGCTGCCCTCGAATACGCCAAGAAAGCCCCGAAAACCGTGGCTGCCGGTGAGGCCTTCTCGCGTCAGGAATCCGGTATCGCCCTGCGCAAAGGCGAGCCTGAACTGCTGGCTGCGGTGAACAAGGCGCTCGACGAACTGCGTGCTGACGGCACTCTTGAGAAACTGTCGAAGAAATACTTCAACGCAGACGTCACTAAATAATGGAAGAGGCTTTCCAACTCGCGCTGGATTCCGCGCCCTTTCTGTTGAAGGGCGCGTACTACACGGTAGTCCTCAGCCTCGGCGGGATGTTCTTCGGTCTGCTGCTGGGCTTCGGCCTCGCGCTGATGCGCCTGTCGCGCTTCAAATCGGTCAGCTGGCTGGCCCGCATCTACGTGTCGTTCTTTCGCGGCACGCCGTTGCTGGTGCAGTTGTTCGTGATCTATTACGGCTTGCCGCAACTGGGCATGGAGCTTGATCCGCTGCCAGCAGCGCTGATCGGTTTCTCGCTGAACATGGCCGCCTACGCCTGTGAAATCCTCCGTGCCGCGATCGGTTCGATCGAACGCGGTCAGTGGGAAGCCGCTGCGAGTATCGGCATGACCCGCGCGCAGACCCTGCGCCGGGCCATCCTGCCGCAAGCGATGCGCACGGCATTGCCGCCGCTGGGCAACAGCTTCATTTCGCTGGTCAAGGACACGGCGCTGGCCGCGACCATTCAGGTGCCGGAGCTGTTCCGTCAGGCGCAGCTGATTACCGCCCGGACTTTTGAAGTCTTCACCATGTATCTTGCCGCCGCGCTGATCTACTGGATTCTGGCCACGGTGCTTTCGCACTTGCAGAACAAGTTGGAAGAGCGGGTCAATCGGCACGACCAGGAGTCCTGACGCGATGATTGTCGTGGAAAAACTGACCAAGCAATTCAAGGGACAGGTCGTGCTCAACGGCATCGACCTTGAGGTAAAGGAAGGCGAAGTCGTCGCGATCATCGGTCCCAGTGGTTCGGGGAAAACGACGTTCCTGCGTTGCCTGAATTTCCTCGAAGAACCCACCAGCGGCCGGATCAAGGTCGGCGATATCGAAATCGATACCAGCCGCCCGCTGAACCAGCAGCAAAGCCTGGTGCGCAACCTGCGCCAGCACGTCGGCTTCGTGTTCCAGAACTTCAACCTGTTCCCCCATCGCACCGCTTTGGAAAACGTCATCGAAGGCCCGATCGTGGTCAAGAAGATGCCGCGCGACCAGGCAGTTGCTCTGGGTAAAAAGCTGCTGACCAAAGTGGGGCTTGCCGGCAAGGAGGACGCGTATCCGCGCCGGCTTTCCGGTGGACAGCAACAGCGCGTGGCAATTGCCCGGGCGCTGGCGATGGAGCCGGAAGTCATTCTGTTCGACGAACCGACCTCCGCCCTCGACCCGGAACTGGTCGGCGAAGTGCTGGCGACCATTCGCGGTCTTGCCGAAGAAAATCGCACCATGGTGATTGTCACCCATGAAATGGGTTTTGCCCGTGACGTGGCCAATCGCGTGGTGTTTTTCGACAAGGGCGTAATTGTTGAACAAGGTGAAGCCAAGGCACTGTTTGCCAACCCGAAAGAAGAACGCACCAAACAGTTTCTCAGCAAGTTTCTGAATCACGCCTGAGAACTTTCTCTGCCACAGCCCTCAACTTCCACGGACGGAAGTTATCCCTCCCCCGGCATTTCATTCTTCTAAACATTTATTACTTGTGCGCGCAGATATACATTGCGCAACGATGACGCACGTTCTCGACTCGTCATATTTCCACACGTTTGCCGGTGAACGAACCCGCACAAAACGCCGCGAAACCGCTGTTTATCTGTAGCTGATTTCGCGCTTACGCCTAGGCTTAGTGCCTCGATGACGTAGGAGCTTTCTGATTAACTTGTAATTTACGCATTAACTAATCCCCTCTATTGACACCCCTCTCCGCAGACTTTTATCTAGTCGGCAACCGGCGCCCATTAGTTCAAACAACCCGCACTAATACCGAGCAAATACTTGTCGCTTTTATTGCCAGTTGATTCGCGCCTTTTTTGTTTTCCAGAAACGGATTTCGCTGCAAGACTTCAAGGAGAGAAACCGATGACCCGCACTTCGCACACACCCGAACTTGCAGCGCCAACGCTGGCATGCGCACAAAAAACCGGCATCAACCTGGCAACGGCAGCTCACCTGCTCATCGACGTGCCGCCCTACTGCGGCATGGACGATGGCGATCTGATCGAACTGTTCTGGAACAAATGTTATGTCGCTTCGAAAGTCCTCAGCGCGGCCGATGTGGGCGAGTCGGTCAGCCTGCGGGTGCCGGAGAGTTTCATTGCCAATGGCACCGCGCGCATTCACTACCGCGTGATGCAGGTCGGCCAGGGCCCCGCGCTTTCGGCAACGACGCGGATACAGGTCAAACTCGATTGCCCGGGTGGCCAGCCCGCTGCGCACTGCGAAGATGAAAACCAGCAACTGGCACCGGTGATCATCCCCGAAGCGATTCGCCGCCAGGGCGTCAACCCCAGCCAGATCAAACGCGGCGTGCCGCTGACTATCGAGCCTTATCTGAACATGGCCGAAGACGACGCCATCACCCTGCGCTGGGGCGATGTGCGCATGGATCTGGCGGCGCTCACTGCGGCCGATGTCGGGCTGCCGATTCAGGTCTGGGTGCCACCGGCGGTCATTGTCGAAGCGGGCGAAGACCTGCGGCTGGACGTGACGTACTGCATCCTCGACCGGGTCGGTAACAACTCGCGCTGGGCACCGCCGCGCACACTGAAAATCGGTTGCGTGAATCCGTACGTGAAAGTCCCGTTGAAGCCCGAATTCAAGGCCGCTGAATCACGTACCAAGTGAGACCTGCTCAAGGTGGGAGGTCAGTTATCTCTCACCTGAACCTCGTTAACCAAGCCGAACATCCACCCTTCTATGCATATTCCTAAAAGTTAGTTCATTTAATTTTTATACACGCTTAGGGTATATGCACCGGACCACCGGACATTCTTTCAATCGCCGCCCTTCGCGGCGTTTTTCATGAGATGTGAGGTAGGTATGGTCCGGAACACAATCACCCCAGTGCAGATCGCCAGGGCATTGCGTGCAGCCAGGGAGCGGCACTGATGTCCAGTCTGGCAGATGCGAATCTGCAGTCCGATCTGGACATCGCCCCACTGTTGTTGCCCGCGCAAGTACTGCGCAACGACGCTCAAGCCATCAAGGCCGCCCACGAGCTGGCGCAGGCCGCCCGCGTGCAGGCGGCCAAACGCGACCGTCAGCGCAAGCTGCCATGGTCGGAAATCGAACAGTTCACCCGCAGCGGTCTGGGCAGCATTGCCATCCCGCGCGAATACGGTGGCCCGCAGGTTTCCTTCGTCACATTGGCTGAAGTATTCGCGATCATTTCTGCCGCCGACCCGGCGCTCGGACAGATTCCGCAAAACCAGTTCGGCATCATCCATCTGGTGCTCGGCACCGCTACCCAAGCGCAGAAAAAGCAGCTGTTCCAGAGTGTTCTGGAAGGTTGGCGCATCGGCAATGCCGGCCCGGAACGCGGCACGAAAAATACCTTGGAACTGAAGGCGCGAATCAGTGCAGATGGCGACGACTACGTGATCAACGGCCAGAAGTTCTACTCCACCGGCGCCCTGTTCGCCCACTGGGTCGCGGTGAAAGCGCTCAACGATGACGGCAAGCAAGTGCTGGCCTTCGTCCGTCGCGGCACGCCAGGTTTGCGCATCGTCGATGACTGGTCGGGTTTCGGCCAGCGCACCACCGCCAGCGGCACGATCCTGCTGAACAACGTGCGCGTCGAGTCGAGCCTGGTCATCGACAACTGGAAGATCAACGACAAGCCGAACACCCAAGGGGCAGTGTCGCAGCTGATTCAAGCGGCCATCGACGCCGGCATCGCACGCGGTGCTATCGACGACGCCATCGACTTCGTCAAAAGCCGCGCGCGGCCATGGATCGACGCCAAGGTCGAGCGCGCCAGCGATGACCTCTACGTGATCGCCGATATCGGCAAACTGAAAATCGAACTGCACGCCGCCGAAGCGCTGCTGCGCAAGGCCGGACAAGTGCTTGATCAGGTTCACGCGGCGCCACTCACTGCTGAGTCCGCTGCTCGCGCTTCGATCGCCGTGGCTGAAGCAAAAGTACTGACCACCGAGATCTCGCTGCTGGCCAGCGAAAAGCTCTTCGAACTGGCCGGCAGCCGCGCGACCCTCGCCGAATTCAACCTCGACCGCCACTGGCGCAACGCCCGCGTGCACACCCTGCACGACCCGGTGCGCTGGAAATATCACGCAGTCGGCGCCTATCGCCTGAACGGCACTTTGCCGGCTCGCCATTCCTGGATCTGAGACGACCAGTCATCTGGAGAACCCCCTATGACGCTTTCCCATCACGTCGCGCTCATCACCAGCGATGAGCAAGCCCTGATCGTCGCCAGCGACCTGGCCGAAGATTTCAAACGCGACAGCGCCCTGCGCGACCGCGAACGCCGCCTGCCATTGGCAGAACTGGAAGTGTTTTCCCGCTCCGGCCTGTGGGGCATCAGCGTGCCGAAGGAATATGGCGGCGCAGGTGTTTCCAACGTCACCCTGGCCAAAGTCATCGCCCTGATTGCGCAGGCCGACGGTTCACTCGGGCAAATTCCGCAGAACCATTTCTACGCACTGGAAGTGCTGCGCGTGAATGGCAGCGATGAACAGAAACAACGTCTGTACGCCGAGGTCCTCGCCGGTCAACGCTTCGGCAATGCGCTGGCAGAACTGGGCACCAAAACCGCTCACGACCGCGTCACCAGCCTCGAACGCGACGGCGCTGGTTATCGCATCAACGGTCGCAAGTTCTACTCGACCGGGGCGATTTACGCGCAGCGCATTCCGACGTCGGTGGTCGATGAAAACGGCGTACAGCAACTGGCCTTCGTCCCGCGCGAGAGCAAGGGCCTGACGGTGATCGACGACTGGAGCGGCTTCGGCCAGCGCACCACTGGCAGTGGCTCGGTGGTGTTCGAAGATGTCTATGTAGCGGCTGAAGATGTGCTGCCGTTCCAGAGCGCTTTCGAACGCCCGACCACGGTCGGCCCGCTGGCGCAGATTCTCCACGCCGCGATCGACACCGGCATTGCCCGCGCCGCTTTCGAAGATGCCTTGCATTTCGTGCGCAGCAAAACCCGTCCGTGGATCGATTCCGGCAACGACAAGGCCACCGAAGATCCGCTGACATTGAAGAGCTTCGGCCACTTGAGCATTCGGTTGCACGCCACCGAAGCCTTGCTCGAACGTGCCGGCGAAATCCTCGATGCCGCGCAAGCCGAAACCAACGCCGAAACCGTCGCCGCCGCATCGATCGCGGTTGCCGAAGCGCGGGCGATCAGCACGGAAATTTCCCTCGCCGCCGGCAGCACCCTGTTCGAACTGGCCGGCAGCCAGGCGACGCTGAGTGAACACGGCCTCGACCGCCACTGGCGCAACGCCCGAGTGCATACCCTGCATGACCCAGTGCGCTGGAAATATCACGCAGTTGGCAATTATTACCTCAACGACGAAAACCCTCCGCTGCGAGGGACGATCTGATGAGCGCTGCGAAAAAGAAAATTCTGCTCAACGCGTTCAACATGAACTGCATCGGCCATATCAATCACGGCCTGTGGACGCATCCGCGCGACACTTCGACCCGCTACAACACGATCGAATACTGGACCGAACTGGCGCAGTTGCTTGAGCGTGGATTGTTCGATGGTTTGTTCATCGCTGACATCGTCGGCGTCTACGACGTCTACCAGAACTCGGTGGACGTCACGCTGAAAGAGTCGATCCAGTTGCCGGTCAACGATCCGCTGCTACTGGTTTCAGCGATGGCAGCCGTCACCAGAAACCTCGGCTTCGGCCTGACCGCCAATCTCACTTACGAGCCGCCATATCTGTTCGCCCGACGCATGTCGACGCTCGATCATTTGAGTCGCGGCCGGGTCGGCTGGAACATCGTCACCGGTTATCTGGACAGCGCCGCCAAAGCCATGGGCCTGCGCGAACAGGTCGAACATGACCGCCGCTACGACCAGGCCGAAGAGTATCTGCAGGTGTTGTACAAGCTCTGGGAAGGCAGTTGGGAGAACGGCGCGGTGCTCAACGACCGCGAGGAGCGTATCTACGCCAATCCGGAAAAAGTGCACAAGGTCGAGCACAAGGGCGAGTTCTATCAGGTCGAGGGTTATCACCTCTGCGAGCCGTCACCGCAGCGCACGCCGGTATTGTTCCAAGCCGGCAGCTCCGATCGCGGCTTGCTCTTCGCCGGGCGTCATGCCGAGTGCGTATTCATCAGCGGCCAGAACAAACCATCGACCAAAGTGCAGGTCGACAAGGTCCGTGCCAGCGCGGTCGAAGCCGGGCGCAATCCTCAAGACATCAAGGTGTTCATGGGCCTCAATGTGATCGTCGGCGCCACCGAAGAAGCGGCGTGGGCCAAGCATGCCGAGTACCTGAGTTACGCCAGTGCCGAGGCCGGCGTGGCGCATTTTTCCGCCTCCACCGGCATCGACTTTGCCCAGTACGAAATCGACGAACCGATCCAGTACGTGAAGAGCAACGCGATTCAGTCGGCGACGAAAAACCTGCAGAACAACGACTGGACACGGCGCAAATTGCTCGACCAGCACGCCCTCGGTGGCCGCTACATCACCGTGGTCGGCTCGCCCGAGCAGGTGGCGGATGAACTCGAATCGTGGATCGCCGAGACCGGTCTGGACGGCTTCAACCTGACCCGCATCGTCACCCCGGAAAGCTATGTCGATTTCATCGAACTGGTGATTCCCGAGCTGCAGCGGCGCGGCTCGTACAAGACTGCATATGAGGGCGGGACCTTACGCGAGAAGTTGTTTCACGGTGAGGCGCAGTTGCCTGAGCAACATGCCGGCTCTTCGTACCGACGCTAAAAGCATCGCTGGCAAGCCAGCTCCCACAAGGGTCTGCGGCGCACACAAAACCTGTGGGAGCTGGCTTGCCAGCGATGAGGCCACAACAGGCACCACAAATCTTATGCACTGACTGGAAAACTCATCATGACCAAAAAAACCCTGTCCCACCCAGTCAAAGCACTGGCCCTGGCCTTCGGCCTGTTCAGCTCGGCGGTGTTTGCTGCCGATGCGCCGCTGAAAATCGGCACCACCGCCGCGTTTGCGATTCCGCTGGAGGCCGCCGTCGAAGAGGCCGCCAAACAGGGCCTGCAAGTCGAACTGGTGGAATTCACCGACTGGATCGCGCCCAACGTCAGCCTCGCCGCTGGCGACATCGATGTGAATTACTTCCAGCACATTCCGTTCCTGGAAAACGCCAAAGCCGCGTCCGGTTTCGATCTGGTGCCATTCGCTCCTGGGATCATTAACAACGTCGGTCTGTATTCGAAGCGATACAAAAGCTTCGATGAGCTGCCCGAAGGCGCCAGCGTCGCCATCGCCAACGACCCGATCAACAGCGGACGCGGTTTGCAATTGCTCGCCAAGGCCGGGTTGATCAGCCTGAAACCGGGCGTCGGCTACAAAGCCACCGAAGACGACATCGTCGCCAATCCGAAGAAGATCAGGATTCTTCAGGTCGAAGCCGTGCAACTGGTGCGCGCGTACGACGACGCCGACCTGGTCCAGGGTTATCCAGCCTATATCCGCTTGGCGAAGACCTTCGATGCCGGCTCGGCACTGCTGTTCGACGGTCTCGATCACAAGGAATACGTGATCCAGTTCGTCATCCAGCCGAAGAGCAAAACCGACCCGCGCCTGATCAAGTTCGTCGACATCTATCAGCATTCGCCGGCCGTTCGCGCGGCACTGGACAAGGCCCACGGCAAGCTCTATCAGGCCGGTTGGGAAAGCTGAACATGACTGCCGCGATCCAACGGCGACTGGAGCTTCCAGAGCCACACAATGCTGAAAAAACCGAGCTGCACCCCGAGTTGAATCGCGCCCACGTACGCTTTATTGGCGTGGGCAAAACCTACGACGGCCGGCAAGGTCCGGTCGCGGCCTTGCAGGGCATCGACCTGGCGATTCAGCGTGGTGAAGTGTTCGGCATCATCGGCCGCAGCGGCGCCGGCAAGTCGTCGCTGATCCGCACGATCAATCGCCTGGAACAGCCAACGTCGGGGCGGGTGCTGATCGATCAGGTCGATATCGGCGAGTTCGATGAAGACCGCCTCGTCGCTCTGCGCCGGCGTATCGGCATGATCTTCCAGCACTTCAATCTGATGTCGGCCAAGACCGTCTGGCAGAACGTCGAGTTGCCACTGAAAGTCGCCGGCGTGCCGAAGGAACAGCGCGACAACAAGGTGCGCGAACTGCTCGAACTGGTCGGCCTGCAAAGCAAGCACAAGGCCTACCCGGCACAACTCTCCGGCGGGCAGAAGCAGCGTGTCGGCATCGCCCGCGCGCTGGTGCATGACCCGGACATTCTGCTCTGCGATGAAGCGACATCGGCACTCGATCCGGAGACCACGCAGTCGATCCTCGGCCTGTTGCGCGAGATCAACAAACGCCTCGGCCTGACCATTGTGCTGATCACTCACGAAATGGCAGTGATCCGCGAGATCTGCGATCGCGTCGTCGTGCTTGAGCATGGCCATGCGGTCGAGCAAGGGCCGGTGTGGCAAGTGTTCGGCAATCCGCAACACGAGGTCAGCCAGACCTTGCTCGCGCCGCTGCAACACGCCTTGCCGGAAGAATTGCAAAGCCGTTTGCAGGCGGCATCCACGGCGTCTGATGCAGCGGTGGTGTTGCGTTTGCAGTTCACCGGCAGTGCCGCTGATGAGCCGGATCTGGCCGCGTTGTTTGCGGCGTTGGGTGGCCAAGTGAAGCTGCTTCAGGGCGGCGTGGAAAGGATTCAGGGTCACGCACTGGGGCAGCTGTTGCTGGCCGTCAGCGGCTCGGCGTTCAGCGCCGGGCAATTGCGCGAACGCGCCGGGCAATGGGCGCAACGAGTGGAGGTATTGGGCTATGTGGTTTGATCGCTTGCTGCAGGGTTTTATCGACACCTTCCTGATGGTTGGCGTGTCGTCGTTGATCGCGCTGCTGGCGGGGATTCCCATGGCGGTGATTCTGGTCACCAGCGACAAGGGCGGGATCTATGAGGCGCCGCTGTTGAACCGTGCGCTGGGTGCATTCGTCAATCTGTTCCGCTCGATCCCGTTCCTGATTCTGATGGTTGCGCTGATTCCGTTCACCCGCCTGATCGTCGGCACCACCTATGGCGTGTGGGCCGCTGTGGTGCCGCTGACAATCGCCGCAACGCCCTTCTTCGCACGGATCGCCGAAGTGAGTCTGCGCGAGGTCGACCATGGTCTGATCGAAGCCGCGCAGGCCATGGGTTGCCGGCGCTGGCATATCGTCTGGCATGTGCTGCTGCCCGAGGCGCTGCCGGGGATTGTCGGCGGTTTCACCATCACCCTGGTGACGATGATCAATTCGTCGGCCATGGCTGGGGCAATTGGTGCTGGTGGGCTGGGGGATATCGCTTACCGCTACGGTTATCAGCGCTTCGACAGCCAGATCATGTTGACGGTGATCGTCTTGCTGGTGGCGCTGGTGGCGGTGATTCAGTTGGGTGGGGATCGGTTGGCTCGGGGGTTGAACAAGCGGTGAAGCAGACTCTTTGCTTCCGATGGCTGGGACGCCAGCGCCCACCATCGGATGCGAACTGGTGGCGCTACCGTGAGTGTTCACCCGACATAACCTGGAGTAATCGAATTTTTTTTCAGAAAAGCCCGGGTATTTCCCTGATCAAGCGTGTTTTCCATGTTTTCTCTTGTCTGAAAAATCAGACTCGTCATGTCTTTCCACTTCACGCTGTTATGAGATTGCCACTCCACATACTCATCAGGCGAAGCCAGACCCGTTTCGACACCCGACATAATCCTTGTCAATACTTGCCACGTTTTGGATTGCATTTGGTGAAACACTGGATACAGATTTCCAAATGAAGCCAGATTATTGATTGAAGGCTTCAGATCAAAGCTGTCGACTCCGGTCAACGTCATATATTTACGTGACTCATCTTTCAGATGGAAGGCAGCAGCCCCATAGGCTGAAGCGCCACCCGCGCTGGCCAGACCGGCAGAGAGTTTCAAAGCCCCATAAACAGGCCTGAAATCCCCATTGAATTTCGGATGATCTAGCGAGCCATACTCTTTTATTATTCTGGAAGGGGAATGAGCATAGTCAAACATGCCCATTTCGAAACCATCCCGGATCTCCGTTGCAAAACCTGGTTTAACCCCTTGATGCCACATATTCATGAGGCCATCACCTTCTAGATCAGGGATGCTTTCCGGATTGATATTGAAAGTCAGTTTCGCCCTGGATATGACATCAACAGCGGCTTCCAGCAATTCATCCGCAGCCACATCGCTCTGGATGCGCGCCAGCTTTTTAATTTTGCCAATGGCAGAACTCTTATCCGTGTCCTTTCTAGCCATGATGCTGGGGAGCAAATGCAATTTGAAATGGGCCCTGCGCGCATGCTCCGCGTCACTTTCGCCGCTCAAAACGCTACTCAAACCTCTGACCGTCCCCTGTTCATCAACGAAAATCAGCGGACTATTTCCTAGCATTGCGTAAAGATTGATTCCATCGATATCTCGGCCAGGATCGGGACTTGTCCAGCGTTGTAACCACGGCGCGTAATAACGATATCCATAATAGTAAAGACCGGTCGCATCCCGCTCTTTGCCTGAGTAGCGAATCGTTTTGTTTTTCACCGTCAATGAATTCTTACCCGCCCAGCACGCCGTGCCACCAAACGGGTAATAGTGCTCCTGAGTCAAAATCCCCGCACCATCATCCAATTCCAGCGCGCTGGAACCAAGATGATCATTGAGGCTGTAACGCAGTTGGTCGCTTTCCACCCCGCTTGGCCAGTGCAGCAGTCGTACCTGATTGCGCCCGGTGTCGACACTGAAGACATGTCGCTCGACACCATCGACTTCGCGATGAATCTCAAGCCCCGGCAGATAACGAACTTCTACCGTCAGCGTCTGACCGGACGCTTGGCTGACAGTCGTTTTACGCAACCGATGCCCCGGCTCGTCGTAGCCATAACATTCGTAGTCATCGCTTTCATTCGGACGTTTCAGCAACACAACCCGGCTCAACTCATTGCGTACGTTCCAGCACATGGCCTGACCACGTTGCAACTCCAACTGATTACCCGCCGGATCAAATCCCAGCGCTATCTCCGCTTCCCCGGGCAAGGAACCATCGTCGCGCTGCGCCAGGCTTCGGTTGCTGCGATGGGAGGTGTACATCGAAAAACCCGGCGCACCGCTGTGATGGCGAGTGATGAGGTTGCCCGCTGCGTCGTAGTCGAATTTCTGCGTGTAGTTGCGCCGTTGATTAGGATCCAGCGGCGTTGGCAGCAGCTCAGGCAAGGCCGGGCCATGACTGGGCTGGCTGACTTCCCAGCCGCTGGCCTCGACCAGTTGATAAAGGCTGTCGTAGCGATACCGACTGACCGGATCGATGCGCTGATTGTTGAGCCAGGACACGGCTTGGGTTTTATCTTCCAGGCTGACGATGTTGCCCACCGGATCGTAGACGTAATTCAGATCCTGCAACGGAGGATGCGTGCCGACACTGGCGAGCAGTCTCAGCAACCGGCCGTCATCGCGGCTGTATTCGGCGCGGGCGATGACGCCGTTGCCGGCCGTTTCGCTTTCGATCTAACCCTGCGCGTTGTAGCGAATCGCGCTGACCAGGCACTTCGGCTGCCTGCCCTCGCCGGCCTGCAACAGCCTGGTCGCGCAAGCTTGCCCGGCGATGTTGTAATGCTGCGTTCTGAGGTTTCCAACCGCGTCGGTGTGATGCTGCAACTCGCCGGTTGGAGTGAAAGTCTGCCGGGTGACGTAGGTTGTTTCCTCGAGATAGTCATCCCGCCGGTCGGGTTCGAGCGGCCAGTCAGGCGTCTCGAGCTCGATCAAAAAGCGTCGCGACTCCACCACCACTGCGCCACCGAGGCCGTAGCCATCGAAATGCCGATTGCCGGCCGGGTCGTCGTGGCGGATTGGTCGACCGCACTGGTTGTGCTGTGCGTGATCATCGGTGGCTTTTGCATAGGTCCAGCGCTCGACCACGCGAGGCTGCCCGTCGTGCGCCTGCTCGGTGAGGGCTAGCGGTCGCAGCAGATCGTCGTATTGGCGGTGACTCTGACTGCCCCGCGCATCCCAGCCAGAACACATCGAGCCCGCTTCATTCAACAGCCGCACCTGCCAACCGGCGTCGACGCTGTCTGCGAGTAAGTCTTGACCGCTCAATGCGTAGAGTGTGGCCAGATTCGGCTTGGGCGCAACGCCGTACAAACGCGGATCCCACGACGCTACCTGACGCCCCGCCTCATCAAAGATCTGCCGGGTGATGCGCGATTCGATGTCGGCTTTATCCGGGTGTCGGCAATAGGCAACGCTGCGAACCACCAGTGCGCGCGGGTCAATGACCGACAAGGTCGGAGTGGCGGTGTCATGGCGGGTATTCACGGCTACGCGAGTCCCTGATGTCTATACGCCGAGACTGAACCAGTTTTCTCCATCCCGATACTGTAAGAACTACCAGTTGCATTCAGGTTTGCGCACCCATGCGGTCATTCAGACAGGCTGGCGCGAGGACTGAATAAGCGCTAAGGTCGATGGCGGCAGGTGGCCATCAATCAGGCCCTTGTGATCGCGTTATCTTAGGCAACGCCCTTCGCAAAAATCAGATGCTTCCTACACCACTTTTGTCGTTTCGCCAGCCCGAACCACGGGGGTTTGCAGGACGATTCCTAGAATATTTTGCCCGCTTGTACCCGAAATATCCTGTAGCTAATCTCCGGTCGTCACTGTTTTGCGGTGACTGGATTCAGTTGTCCGGCCGGCGACTGATCCGCGTGCAGCCGCCGTCCTGCTCGTTTAGTCGCGAAATGGTTGGCTCCCACTTGAAGTCAGGAGTTTACCCATGGAAAAAAATCTTGCCGATCCGCCACTCAGCCTTACCTCAAGCAAGCGGTTCACCGAGGATTTGCTCAAGGATCGCTCTGCACTGTGCCGCGCCGTCGACTCGCATCTGGCCGGCAATCAGGTCACGTTGGCGGGACAGAAACGCGTTTACAGCATCAGCGAAGATGTGACGCTGGAGGACGCCCAACTGTATGTTGCCGATCTGCTGCGCTGCGCCTCGGTGACCGTCCATCAATGCGGTGACCAGCTCGGGGGCGCGGATCGGGCCATGGTGTTTTCGGTCTGGCATCTGCTGGAAATGGCCAAGGCGATGATGGACCGCTCGATCGATTGTCTGGGAGCGAAGCAGCACTGAAGCCTGGCACCCATTGCCGCCTGCACTGGCCCCAGCGCAGGCGGCGTTTTTTTGCCGGTGAAAAGGCTTATAGTCCGCCCTCACGCCGCCAATACAGCATCGATCATGAAGCAAACGCCCAGCGACCTCGAACAGATCACCGCCACCACCCTTGGTCACTACAACTCGGTGGCTGAGGATTTCCGTGAAGGCACTCGTGACCACGATGTAAGCCAGAACATCGAGGCCTTGCTGCGCCACATTCACGGTGAAGCACCTTTCACGATTCTCGATTTCGGCTGCGGGCCGGGGCGGGATTTGCAAACCTTCACGCGCATGGGCCACGTCGCGATCGGCCTTGATGGCTCACAGGAATTCGCGCGCATGGCCCGCGAAGACAGCGGTTGCGAAGTCTGGCAGCAGGACTTTCTCAAGCTTGATCTACCCGCCGAGCGCTTCGACGGGATCTTCGCCAATGCCGTGCTGTTTCATGTGCCGCTGCAGGTGTTGCCGCAAGTGCTGGGGCAATTGCACGACGCCTTGAAACCGGGTGGCGTGCTGTTCAGTTCCAATCCGCGTGGCGACAACCAAGAGGGCTGGAACGGGCCGCGCTACGGCTCGTATCACGATCTCGAGGCCTGGCGCGGGTTGCTGACGGCGGCGGGGTTTGTCGAGCTGGAGCATTATTACCGGCCTGCGGGCTTGCCGCGCGAACAGCAGCCGTGGCTGGCGAGCGTGTGGCGTCGAGTTGATTGAAGATCAAAAGATCGCAGCCTTCGGCAGCTCCTACGTTGGAATGCGTTTCCCTGTAGGCGCTGCCGAAGGCTGCGATCTTTTGCTTTTGCTTCAGGAAGATTCTTTTTCAGGCTCGCGAATCTTGTACCAGGCCACATACAGCGCCGGCAGGAACAGCAGCGTCAGCAGGGTCGCCACGACGATGCCGCCAATCATCGCGTAGGCCATCGGCCCCCAGAAAACTTCGCGGGCGATCGGGATCATGCCCATGCTCGCTGCCGCTGCGGTCAGCAGGATCGGTCGGCGCCGGTGTTCGGTGGCTTCGACCACCGCGTCCCACGGCGCATAGCCTTTCTGCTCGAACTCATCGATCTGCGTCACCAGAATCACCGAGTTGCGGATGATGATGCCGATCAGCGCGAGAATCCCCAGGATCGCCACGAAGCCCATCGGCGTGCCGGTCGGCACCAGCGCCAGGACCACGCCGATCAACCCCAGCGGCGCCACACTGGCGACCAGGAACATCTTCTGCACGCTGTGCAACTGGATCATCAGGAACGTTGCCATGAGGAACAGCATCAGCGGCAACACCTTGGCAATCGGCCCCTGGGCCTTGCCGCTTTCCTCGACCGTGCCGCCGGTGGCGACCTTGTAGCCGACCGGCAGTTTCGAGGCAAAAGCATCGATCGACGGCTTGAGCAGTTTCACCAGATCGGTAGGCTGAATCTCGTCGCGCACCGAGGCCTTGATGGTAATGGTCGGCAAGCGGTCGCGACGCCAGACCAGCGGTTGTTCCAGTTCATAGCGCACGGTGGCGAACGCCAGCAGCGGAATCGAGGTGCCGCTCGGCGTGACGATCTGCAGGTTCTGCAGGGTTTCCGGGGTACCGCGCTCGGAATCCACGGCGCGACCGACCACGTTGATCAGGTAGATATCGTCATCGACCTGGGTCAACGGTGAGCCGCTGACAATGCTGTTCATCAGGTTGGCCACATCTTCTGACGACAGTCCCAGTTGCCGCGCCTTGTCCTGGGCGATGTCGATGCGCAGGACTTTGCCGGGCTCGTTCCAGTCGTAAATGATCTCGCCGATGTGCGGGTTCTTGTCCAGTTCGGTGGCCAGATCGATGGCGTGTTTGCGCACCTGATCGACGTCTTTGCCGCTGACTCGATACTGAATCGGACGCCCCACCGGCGGGCCCATTTCCAGAGCCTGCACGTAGCTGCCGATGCCGACGAAGTCTTTGTGCAGGCGCTCACGCAAGCGCTGGCTGAGTGCCTCGCGGGCTTCGAAATCCTTGCTGACGATCACCAGTTGCGCGTAGTACGGGTTCTGCAACTGTTGGTCCAGCGGCAGGTAGAAACGGATCGCCCCCTGACCGATGTAAGTGCTCCAGCGCACGATGTCCGGGTCGCCCTTGAGCGTCGCTTCGAGCTTGTCCACCGCCTTGCGGGTTTCGTCGATCGAGGCGTTTTGCGGCAGGTTCAGGTCGACCAGAATTTCCGGGCGGTCGGAAGCGGGGAAGAACTGGTTCTGCACGAAACGCATGCAGAACACCGCCAGCACGAACAACAGCACGGTGACGCCGATCGCCCACCAACGATTGCGCATGGCCCACAACAGACCACCGTTGAAGGCGCGACCGACGCGACCCGGCTCGGCATCGTGGGCCTTCACCTTGTCGCTGAGGATGTGCACGCCAATCACTGGTGCGAAGAACACCGCCACCACCCACGAGACGATCATCGCCACGGCAATCACCGCAAACAGCGTGAACGTATATTCACCCGCCGAACTGGCGTTGAGACCAATGGGCACGAAACCGGCGACGGTCACCAGCGTACCGGTGAGCATCGGGAATGCCGTCGAGGTGTAGGCGAACGTCGCCGCCTGCTCCTTGCTCTCGCCCATTTCCAGGCGCGTAACCATCATTTCCACGGTGATCATCGCGTCGTCCACCAGCAGACCGAGGGCGATGATCAGCGCGCCGAGGGAAATCCGCTGCATGGTGATGCCGCTGTATTCCATGAACACGAAGACCATGGCCAGCACCAGCGGAATCGAGCAGGCCACCACCAGACCGGCGCGCACGCCGAGGCTGATGAAGCTCACCACCAGCACGATGATGACCGCTTCGAACAGCGCGCTGGTGAAACCGCCGACGGCCTCTTCCACCACCACCGCCTGATCGGAAACGGTGTGCACGCCGACGCCGACAGGCAAGTCAGCGGTGAGCTGGTCGATTCGCTCGTGCAGCGCCTTACCGAATTCCTGAACGTTGCCGCCCTTCTGCATGGCAATCGCCAGGCCGATCGCCGGTTTGCCGTCGAAGCGGAATTCCGGTGTCGCCGGGTCGACGTAGCCACGGCTGATCTCGGCGATGTCGGCCAGACGATAGAAGCGATCGTTGAGCTTGAGATTGACCTCGGCCAGATCTTTCTCCGACTCGAACTGGCCCGAGGTGCGCACGGAAATCCGCTCCGGCCCCGCCTCGATCACCCCGGCCGGAGTCACCGCGTTCTGCGATTGCAGGCTCTGCACCACCTGGCGCTGGTCGATACCTAACGCGGCAAGTTTGCGCGTGGAGAAATTCAGGTAAATCGTTTCGTCCTGCTGGCCGACCATTTCGATCTTGCCCAGCCCCGGCACGTTGCGGATCTCGGCCCGCGCCTGTTCCACGTAATCGCGCAACTGGCGCATGGTCAGGCCGTCGGCGGTGAAGGCGTAGACCGAGCCGTACACGTCACCGAACTCATCGTTGAACCCCGGCCCCTGAATGCCCTGGGGAAACTGGCCGCGAATGTCGTCGATCTTCTTGCGCACCTGGTACCAGATTTGCGGAATGTCCTCAGCGCTGGTGGTGTCGCGCAGGTACACGTACACCGTCGATTCGCCGGGGCGGGTGTAGCTTTTCACGTAATCGAGGGAATCGAGCTCTTCGAGTTTTTTCTCGATGCGGTCGGTGACCTGCTTGAGGGTTTCTTCCTGGGTCGCGCCCGGCCATTTGGTCTGGATCACCATGGTCTTGATGGTGAATGACGGGTCTTCTTCGCGGCCGAGATTGAAGTAGGAGAACACCCCCATCAGCAGTCCGACGAACATCAGGTACCAGACGAATGACTGGTGCTTCAAGGCCCATTCGGAGAGGTTGAAAGAGCCTTTCATTGACTGTCCTCGTCAAGTTTTACCGATTGTCCGGGTTTGAGACTGTTGACGCCGGCGCTGACCACGCGCTCGCCGTTTTGCACGCCACCGGCCAGCACCACGCTGTTGTCGCCACGGCTGACCACGCTGACGTCGCGCGGGTTGACAGTTTTGTTCTGCGTGTCGATGACCCAGATCCGGGTTTTACCGTCGGCTTCCTGCAACGCCGTCACCGGCAGTTCGATGCGCGGCTTGATCGCCGAGCTGAGGGTCACGCTGATCGCGGTGCCGAGGCGGAAACCGTCCGGCGTATCCGACAGGGTCAGGCGCGCGCGGCGGGTGCGCGTGGCGCTTTGCGCCTGGGGTTCGATCTCGCGGATGATCGCCGTGGTGTTGATGCTCGGGTCGAGTTGCGCGGCCACCGAGAACACCACGTCGCTGGGCAACTGATCGACCAGCGTATCGGGCAGATCGATCACCGCTTCCTTGATGTCCGGCTGCGCCAGCGTCACCACCTGTTGGCCGGCAGTTACCACTTGCCCGGCTTCGGCGTTCCACGCGGTGACCACGGCTTTGTGATCGGAGCGCAGCTCGGTGTAGCTCAGTTGATCCTTGCTCTGGCTGACCGCCGCGCGTGCCTGATCGAGCGAGGCCTGAGTGGTTTTCAGATCGGTGTTGGCGACGTCCAGTTGCGCCTGCGCACCGACGCCGCGATCGAACAGCGCTTGCTGACGGCGTGCATTGGCCTGCGCGTTGATCAGCTGCGCCTGGATCCGCGCCAGATCGCCCTGCGCCGAACGCAACTGGTTTTGCTGATCGGACGGATCAAGGGTGGCGAGCAAGGTGCCCTTCTGCACCTCGGCGCCGACATCGACGTTGCGGCTGGCGATGCGTCCACCGACGCGGAAACCGGTGTTGCTCTCGTAACGCGCCTGAATGCTGCCGGCAAAGCGTCCGAGGCTTTCTTCGTTGAGCGCTTTGACCGTGACCGAGAGCACCGGACGTACCGGTTCCGGCGGGGTTTCCTTTTCCGAGCAGGCGCCCAGCAGCAGCGCCATGCACAACAGTCCGAGGCGCTTCATGGCTGCGCTCCCGGTTGCAGATCCTTGTAGGTGTTTTCGGCAATCTCGACTTTCATGCCGGGGTGCAGCAACTGGCCGCCGGCGACAATGACTTTCTCGCCGCCCTTGAGGCCTTCGCTGATGATCACTTTGCCGGTCAGGTAGCGACCGACCGTGACCGTGTGCAACTGCGCTTCACCCTTGTCATCGACCAGCCATACCGCCGGGTCGCTGACGTTTTTTGTCAGCGCCGACCAGGGCAGTTCCACCGCCGATTTGCCGGTGCCTTTTGCGGTGGCGCTGACCACAGAACCGAGTTGCATGCCCGGCGGCAGCTTGTCGAGGCTGACCTTGACCTGCACGGTGCCCGATTGCGCCGACACCGACGGCGTGATTTCACGCACGGTGCCGGTGGTCTTGATCTCGGGATTGTCGAGCAGGCTGACCACGATCGAACGATCGGACGGACGCTCGGCCAGCAGCGATTCGTAGACATTGAACACCGCGTCGCGGTCGCCATCGCGGGCTAGACTGAAAATCGGCGCGGTGGCCTGCACCACCTGGCCGACTTCGGCCTGGCGCTCGGTGATCACCCCGGGTGCATCGGCGATCAGCGCGGTGTAGCCGAGCTGGTCCTTGGCGTTGGCCAGCTGCGCCTGCGCCGCGCTCAATGCGCTCTGACTGCTGCGCAGCGCGGCTTGTGCCGAATCGTATTCGCTCTGGCTGGTGTAGCCCTTGGGCAGGAGTTTTTGCTGACGCACGAAAGCGGCTGCCGCTTGCTTCACGCGGGCCTGTTCGGCGACGACCTGGGCCTGAGCGGAATCGACGTTGGTCTGCAGATCCTTCGGATCGAGTTTGGCCAGCACCTGTTTGGCCGTGACGCGGTCGCCGACATCGACCATGCGCTGGATGATTTTGCCGCCGACGCGAAATGACAGCTGGGTCTGCACCCGCGCCTGCACATCACCGGTGAGGGTCACCGCTGCGGCGTAGTTGGCCGGTTCGACCTCTTGCACAAAGACCCGTGGCAAGTATTCCTCAGCAGGCTTCTTGTCGCCGCAAGCGGTGAGCAACGCCATGGCGCTCACGGCCATCAGCACTTTCAATCCGGGACCCGCCATGCACACTCCTTGGCCTTAAATGCTGCTGTCGAGACGATACGACTTCAGAGCTTAGAACAGGGTTCCACGGTTGCGGACGCCAACACCAGATTTATCTCATTAAAGGTATGCTGCCCGCGTATCGCAGTGACCCGGAGAAGGATTTCATGCTCAACACCCTGGCCGTGGCCAATTACCGCTCGATCAACAAACTGGTGATTCCGCTCGGGCGCCTGAACCTGATTACCGGGCCAAACGGCAGCGGCAAGTCCAACCTCTACCGCGCCTTGCGCCTGCTGGCGGAAACCGCCCAGGGCGGTGTGGTCAATGCACTGGCGCGTGAGGGCGGGCTGGAATCGACGTTCTGGGCCGGGCCGGAAACCATCAGCCGGCGCATGCGCAACGGTGAGGTGGCGATCGAGCCGACGGTGCGCCAAGGCGTGAAAAGGTTGCGCCTGGGATTTGCCGGCGAGGATTTCAGTTACGCCATCGGCCTGGGCCTGCCGGAGCCGAGCACTTCATGCTTTTCCCTCGACCCGGAAATCAAGCGTGAGTGCATCTGGGCCGGCCCGGTGTTTCGCCCGGCGAGCCTGCTGGTCGACCGCAACGGCCCGATGATCCGCGCCCGTGAAGGTCGCGCCTGGGATGTGCTGGCGCAACACACGCCGAACTTCGACAGCCTGTTCGATCAGGTCGGCAATCTGCGCAGCTCGCCGGAAGTGTTTCAGATGCGCGAATTCATCCGGCGCTGGCGCTTTTATGATCACTTTCGCAGCGATGCCGACGCGCCGGTGCGTCAGCCGCAACTGGGCACGCGCACGCCCGTCCTGCACCACGATGGCCGTGATCTGGCGGCGGCCTTGCAGACAATTATCGAGATTGGCGATCCGCAAGCACTGAGCGCGGCGATCAGCGATGCGTTTCCCGGCGCGCGGCTGAATATCGCATTGTTGGCCGGTGGCCGTTTCGCTATCGAGTTTTATCAGGAAGGCTTGTTGCGACCGCTGTCAGCGGCAGAGCTGTCGGACGGCACTTTGCGTTATCTGCTGCTGATCGCCGCCCTGCTGACCCCACGACCGCCATCGCTGATGGTGCTCAACGAACCGGAAACCAGCCTGCACCCGGACCTGCTGCCGGCGCTGGCGCGGCTGATCATTCGCGCTTCGGAGCAGTGTCAGGTGTGGGTGGTGTCACATGCGCGACGATTGATCTCGGCGTTGCAGGAAGACCCGGAATGCAATTGCATCGTGCTGGAGAAGACGCTGGGCCAGACCGGGATTGTCGGGCAGCGGGTGCTGGATGAGCCGGCGTGGCAGTGGCCGGATTGAGGGTGCCAGCGAAAAGCCCCTCACCCTAACCCTCTCCCAGAGGGAGAGGGGACTTCACCGAGTTGTTTGCGAGAGTTACGCCGACCTGAAAGCCTGAAGTCGAACCTGATTTTGAAAAGCCCAGACATCGGCTCCCTCTCCCTTGGGAGAGGGCTGGGGTGAGGGGCGAGCCTCACCGCTGATCCAACGGGCAATCACCCCAACCACTTGCCCCCTTCACCAATCACACTCTCAGGCCGGGTGTCATCACTCAGCTCTTTGCGCACATATTGGGTGACCGAATTTTGCTTAGCCCATCTGGGCTGCCCACATTCATCTCGCTTAAACATTATTCTGCGGGTTTGCCGGGAAGGAATAAGACGGCTATTTTTCCTTGCGCTGTAGGACGGATCTTTTTTTCAGGAAAGACCTCCAAGGACCCACAGCTTTTGGCCAGACTCTCCGGCCCATCCACCACAAGGAAGAACAACATGGACGTAAAAGTGCCGCAGCGGCTGGATCCGCAGGACATCGTGAAATTGCTCAGGGCGTTGCGCCGGGCGTTGAAGACTACAGCGTAAGTCGAAAGCCCCTCACCCCAACCCTCTCCCGAAGGGAGAGGGGGCCGACCGTGGTGTCTTTCGTCGTACATCGACCTGACGAACCGAGTCGATTATGGATTCAGCGACGCACGAACAGGTCGGCGGGCCTCTACAGCATCCCCCAATCGGTCCCCTCTCCCTCTGGGAGAGGGCTAGGGTGAGGGGCTTTTCAAGACACACAAAAACGCCGATGACCATCACTGGCCATCGGCGTTTTCACGTCTGAAGCGGATTCACTCAAGCGTCAGATCAGAACGCCGGCAATACCGCGCCGCTGTACTTCTTCTCGATGAAGGCTTTGACTTCCGGGCTGGTCAGGGCCTTGGCCAGTTTCTGGATCGCGTCACTGTTCTTGTTGTCCTCACGGGCCACCAGGAAGTTCACGTATGGCGAGTCAGCGCCTTCAATCACCAGCGCATCTTTCTGCGGGTTGAGCTTGGCTTCCAGCGCGTAGTTGGTATTGATCATGTCCAGATCAACTTCTTTCAGCACGCGCGGCAGCAGCGCCGATTCCAGTTCCTTGAACTTGAAGTTGTGCGGGTTCTTGGCGATGTCTTTCGGCGTTGCCAGAGCGTTTTTCGGATCTTTCAGTTCGATCAGACCGGCCTTCTGCAGCAGGATCAGCGCACGGCCGCTGTTGCTGCCTTCGTTCGGGATGGCGATGGTGGCGCCATCCGGCAGTTCAGCCAAGGTTTTGTACTTGCTCGAGTAGCCACCGAACGGTTCAACGTGTACGCCCTGCACGGTCACCAGGTACTTGGATTTGTCATCCTTGTATTTGCCCTGGTTGAAGCTGTCCAGATACGGCTTGGTCTGGAAGTAGTTGGCGTCCAGACGCTTCTCGCCAACCTGTACGTTCGGCTGCACGTAGTCGGTGAAGACCTTGATTTCCAGATCGACGCCTTCTTTGGCCAGGGTCGGTTTGATCAGCTCAAGGATTTCAGCGTGGGGCACCGGCGTTGCGGCAACCACCAGTTTCTCGCCGGCGTTGGCGAAAGAAGCCGTCAGCGCAGCCGCCAATGCGGTAAACAACAGAACCTTTTTCATGCAGTGTCCTTATCGAAAATCACGGTCGTCATCGACGACGGCATTTAATACGTGTGCCAGTGAAGTGATATCGCTGGCGTGAGGCGGACAATACCCGGATTTTTTATTCCCGGACAATAACGTTTATTCAGCTTCATATTCCATTTTGTTCATGCTGAAGAAAATGCTTATACCGCCTCGCTCAAGCGAATCAGCCAATCTTTCAAGGCCTTACGCTCTGCACTGCTACCGCCGATGTGGGTCTGCCTCACCAGACGTTCGATCTGAACCTGCGGCGCAGACGCGTCAGGCAGGTTCAGATGTTCCGGCAGGATCTCGTCGCCGGTGCTGACCAGCAGAGCGAAGTGGATGACGTTTTCCAGTTCGCGGGTGTTGCCCGGCCAGCCGTGTTGTTCGAGCACATGTTGCGCGGCTTCGCTGATCAGCGGCACGGGCAGGTCCAGACGCTGGCTGTAGATGCCAAGGAAATACTCGGCCAGCGAGAGGATGTCGCCGGTCCGCGCGCGCAACGCCGGCAGCTCCAGATGACCCTCGCTGAGATAGTGATAGAGCCGCTCGTGAAATTTCCCGGCGTCCACGGCCTGGGCCAGATCGATGCTGGTCGCCGCCACCAGACGCACATCCACGGGGCTCGGCTGATGCGCACCGACGCGGGTGACTTCGTGATTTTCCAGCGCCGCGAGCAGCTTGACCTGAATCGGCAGCGGCAAATCGCCGATCTCATCCAGGTACAAGGTGCCGCCGTTGGCCGAACCGAACCAGCCGGCGCGGCTGCTGGCCGAACCGCTGTAGCTGCCGGCGGCGTAGCCGAACAGTTCGGCGTCGGCGTAGGTCGGGCTGATCGCGCCGCAGTTCACCGAAACGAACAGACCGCTGCGGTCACTGGCGCGATGGATATGCCGGGCGAGCAGCTCTTTACCGGTGCCAGTCTCACCGCGAATCAACACTGAAATCGAACGGGGAGCCAACTGCTCCAACTCCTCGCGCAATTGCCGCGAGCGTGGGTCGACGAACACCAGCGCCTTGGCGCGAATGCTCAGGGGGCTCTTTTCCGCATCGGGAAAGGTCAGCAAGGGCTGACCGAAGGTTTCAAAACTCATGGTAGGCTCCCGCCCAAAACCGCCAGCCGACGGGGGCGTTGAAAAATTAGATCAGGCGCGACGGCGGGCGTGGTCTTCCAGGCGGTTTTGCAGGCGATAGAGATAGGCGAAACCCTGCTCCCAACGCTGATGCCCGGACTTGACGTTGATGTGCCCGGCACCGGCAAGAATCCCCGCCTCCGCCCCCCAGTTGCGTGCCAGTTCGAGCGCGCGCGGGGCACTGACGGCGGCGTCGTTGTCGGAGCTGACGACCTGACTGGGAAACGGCAAAAGATCCGTCGGGATCGGCGCGAAATTGCGCAGTGCCGGCGCACAGGCAGGACGCTCGACATCGGCCGGCGCAACCAGCAACGCCCCGCGCACCTGACGCAGGTATTGCAGCGGCGCAGTCGCCGCCCAGTGGGCAACGGTGATGCAGCCGAGGCTGTGAGCGATGAGAATGACCGGCGTGCTGTCGGCGGCAATCGCTTCGGCCAGCGCGGCGACCCAGTCCTCACGGCGCGGCGTCAGCCAATCGGCCTGTTCCACCCGTGCGCTGTTCGGCAGGCTGTTCTGCCAATGGCTTTGCCAATGATCTTCTGGCGATCCTTGCCAGCCCGGCACAATCAGGTAGCGGATTGATTCGTTGCGCATGGGGAAGCTCTCCTGCGTCGTGTCTGTTCCGGGTCGAGTATAGGGAGAGGAGTTATATTCGTTAAGGAATAAGAAGCTATTTATTAAGACCTGTATCGAATATGTGATCTGTGTAGGGCGTGAGATTCTTCCCCCTCACCCCAGCCCTCTCCCCCAAGGAGCGAGGGGGAAAGGGAGCTGATCTTCAGGCTCTTCAAATCTTGAGTTCGACTGGATTTCTCATATCGGTGTATAGCCGCCAGACAACCCGGTCAGTCCCCTCTCCCTCCGGGAGAGGGCTAGGGTGAGGGGCTTTTCAAAAACTGAACGCAAAAAAAGGGCCGCACCCTGCCAAGGAGACGGCCCCGGAAAAACGAAATCTGTCACCGCGCAGTAATCACCGACAACTTGGTAATCCCCGCCCGTTCGATCGAAGCCATGGCTCGCGCCACTTCGCCGTAATTCACCCCGTCATCGGCCTGCAATTGCACGCGCACCTCCGGGTCCTTGGCTTTGGCCGACTTGAGGTTGAATTCGAGCAAGTCGGGCTGAATCTCGTCCTTGTTGATAAACAGTTTGCCGACGCCGTCGATGCTCACCACCAGCGGATCCTTCTGCTCGACCGGCGCCACCGCTTCGGTCTTCGGCAGGTTGATCGGGATCGCGTTGGTCAGCAGCGGCGCGGTGACGATAAACACCACCAGCAGCACCAGCATCACGTCTACCAGCGGCGTCACGTTGATTTCACTGAGCACCTCATCCGTGTCTTGCGTGGAGAAGGCCATATCAGGAGGCCTCCTTCACTTTTGCCGCGTTGCCCGACGTTGCCACCTTGTGTGCGGTCGGGTGGATCAGCACGCGGAACGCGCTCTTCTGCGCCAGGCTGTAGAAGTCGTGGGCGAAGTCATCGAGATCCGCGGCGGTCAGTTTCAGCCTTCGCAAAAAATAGTTGTAAACCAGCACCGCCGGCACCGCGACGGCGATGCCCACGCCGGTCGCGACGAGTGCCGCACCGATCGGCCCGGCCACCGTTTCCAGGCTCGCCGAACCGGCGGCGCTGATGCCTTTCAAGGCCTCCATGATTCCCCACACCGTGCCAAACAGACCAATGAACGGCGAGGTGCTGCCGATACTCGCGACAACCGCCAGACCGGTTTCCAGCGAACGCCGTTCGCGGACGATCTGCTGGCGCAAGGCACGCTCGAGGCGATCCTGATGGTTGATCGCCTGGCTCAGATCATTCGCCTGCGGCGCCTCGCCCACCTGGATCGCTGCATAGCCAGCCTGCGCCACTCGCGCTGCGGCGCCGGGCTGGGTTTCGCTCAACTCTGCCGCGGCATCCAGACTCGACGCCGCCCAGAAACGTTTGTGAAAGCGCCGATCCTGCGCTTTCAGACGACCGAACTGCACAGCCTTGAGCAACGCCAGGCCCCAAGTGGCAACGGAAAAAACCACCAGCAGCCAGATCACCGCGCTTTCGATGGATTCCAGTGGAGATGCCAGTAACGTCATGATGTGTTCCCTCGTGTAAACATTTCGCGCGAATTTGGTTTCGGTTTAATGAATCTTGAAATCGATGGGCACGCTGACCCAGCCGTCCTGGGCGACATCACCCTGCTTGGCCGGAACGAAACTCCAGCGCTTTACAGCGTTGAGCGCTGCGTCGTCGAGCTGCTGCCGGCCACTGCTTTTGGCAATCTGGATCTCGCCCGGTTTACCGCTGGCCAACACATGCACCCGTAACAACACCGTGCCTTCCCAACCGCGCCGCTGGGCCAGCGACGGGTATTCCGGCGCCGGATTTTTCAGATACGCAGCGTTGGCTGAAGCCGGGGTAACGGGCGCCGGTGCCGGTGGCGCAGCCGGCGCTGGTGCGGCGACGGGCGCTATCGGTTTCGCTGGCGCTGGCGCTGGCGGCTGCTCTACTGCCTTTGGCGCCGGTTTGGGCGGCGGTTTCACCACCGGTTTGGGTTTGGCGATCGGCTTGGGCGGCGGCGGTTTCACCGCCAACTCGTCCTCCACTGGCGGTGGCGGCTCGACCACGGGCGCCGGTGGTGGCGGCGCAACAACCGGCGGCGCGGGCGGAGCCGGGCGAGAAAACTCGATAGTCATCGGCGGAATTTCCGGCGGTACCACCGGCAGCACCGGCGTCGGTTTCTGGCTGACCCAATAAATCACCGCACCGTGCACAATCAACGCGAGCACACCGAGCAGAAGGGTTTCGCGCCGACTCAAAATGCCCTTGGGCGCACGTTGCAAACGCAACTGTCCCAACGGCATCCGGTGCGGCCGGCCAAGATCGACCAGTTCGCCACCCGGCGTGTGCCGCCACAGCAATTCCCCTGCGCTGGCGGCGGTCTGGACATTGCCCATTGTTCAACTCCCTGCGGTCTCTTTCGTTCTACGAGCCAAAGCGATCGACCCGCCATTCTTGAAGCCCCCACGGCGTAGTCGATGGGGCAATCATTGGCTGTGGTCGCTTATCACCGAAAGTAATCTTTGACGTTATGCATAGGCCTTCAAGGAATATGCAAATCGCCCGTTTTCACCGAAGCCGCGCACCACAAGGGCTGCAGCGATCTGCCAAAAACCTCATGCTTTTGCGGCATGAAAAGTATTCGGATACGGCATCCGTTAACGCCTTAAAACGCTGGTTTTGGTTCGCTGAATGCCGACGTTAGGCGCGATTGCCGCCGTCACTGTCGATCAGCTGCGTCTGCTTGCCGGCGCCGCTGAGGATTGGTTGAACGGCCATGTCCAGGTCAGCGCCTTGAAAGCTCAATTAAAAGTCGTAGCGACCGGTAACGCCGAGGGTTCGCGGGGTGCCGAGCAGGCCTTCATAGCCGCCGTTACCGCCGGTCCACAGGGTCGTGTAGTAGGTTTTGTCGAAGGCGTTCTTCAGCCACAGCGAGACATCCCACTGGCCCTGATTGAAATCGCCGCGCAGGCCGGTGGAAAGGTTGACCACCGCGTAACTGGGTATCTGCCCGTAATCGGAATCCTCGACCGTGCCCACCGCTTTGGAGCGAAACGCATAGCTGCCGGTGACGTAGGGTTCGAAGCCGTTAGCCAGATTCCATTTGTATTCGCCGTTGGCGTTGCCGATCCATTTCGACGCGCCGACCACTTGATGGCCGCTGAGGTCGCACGAGGCCGGTGCACCCGGGGCCTGGCTGACTTCCGGCGGGCACGGCGCATCCTTGTACGAGAGGTAGCTGACGTCGTTGTACGAGCCGTTGAAATTCAGGGTCAGGCCACGCAGCGGCACCAAGCTGCTTTCGAACTCGATGCCACGCGAGCGCACCGAGCCTGCGTTGGTCAGGTATTGCACGCGGTTGGCGGCGTCGTAGGCGTTGGTCTGGTAAGCGTTGACCTGGGTCCAGAACACGTTGGCGTTGAGTTGCAGGCGGCGATCCCACAGGGTGCTTTTGAAGCCGAGTTCGGCGTTGTTGGCGCGCTCGGTGCCGATCAATAACGAGTCGGCGCCAGCGGTAGGTGCGGAGCCGACCGCAAGGTTGACCCCGCCGGATTTCTCGCCGTGGGACAGCGTGGCGTAACCGAGCACATCGTCGGTGATGCGATAGCTCAGGTTGAGCAGTCCCGAGGGGCTGGAGCTGTACTGATTCAAGTCTCCGGAATCGTAGACGCCGGCACGGCCGCGACGCGCATTGGCTGCCGCGCCGGCCACAGCTACACCGCCGACCGGCGCGTTGCGGCCGACCGAGGCGTTTTTCTCCTCGTAGGTGCCACGCACCCCGGCGGTGAAATCCAGCCGCTCGCTCAGGTGCCAGGTGCCTTGGGCAAACAGGGCGAAACTGTCGGTCTTGATATGGCCGTTGCCGACGCTGCTGACGTTGGCCAGGGCGCCTGCCGGCGTGCCGTTCCAGATATCCGCTTGCGGGCCGTAATAGGCGAAGGATTTGTTGTCCAGGTCCGAGCCGAAATAGTAGGCGCCGACCACGTAATCGAAGAACTCGCCCTTGGGCGAGGCCAGGCGAAATTCCTGCGAATACTGTTTGTCTTCCACCGACACGCCAGCGTTGTAACTGGCCGGCACGTTGAGGCCATCGTCGTTGCGCGGGGTGAAATTCCAGAAGCGATACGAACTGACCGAGGTCAGGGTGAAGTCGCTCGGCAACGTCCAATTGGCTTCCACCGACGTGCCGCCCTGATGCACGGTGACGTGCTGGTCATTGTCGAGATTGACCTTGCGATGCCGGCCGTTGACCAGCGTCGCCCCGGCCGCGCTGGCCCGCGATTCATACAGATTGACGCCGTTGATGGTCGGCCCGGTGTTGTACAGCACGCGGGTGCCGGCACTGGAATCTTCTTCGTTGTAATCGCCGATCCAGCGCAGATTGAAATTTTCATTGGGCTTGAACAACAGCTGCGCGCGGAAGCCCTCGCGGGAGCCGCCGTTGAGGTCGTGGCCGTCATATTCGTTCTTGATGTCGCCGTCACTGCGCGTGCGATAGGCGGAAAAACGTCCGGCCAACTCATCATTGAGCGGCCCGGAAATCGTGCCCTTGGTCTGGAAATAACCGTCCTCGCCGACCGATGTTTCGATGCTGCGCTCAGGCGTGAAACTGGGCGCGCGGGTGCTGATATTGATGACCCCGGCGGTGGTGTTCTTGCCGAACAGCGTGCCCTGCGGCCCGCGCAAGACCTCAAGCTGCTCGATATCCATCAAGTCGAACACTGCCATACCCGGACGGCCCAGATAAACGTTGTCGATGTACAGGCCAACGCTGCCTTCCAGGCCATCACTGGCCGGGTTGTTACCGAGGCCACGGATCGACACGCTGGACTGCCGCGCATGCATGTAAGCGACGTTGACGCTGGGCACCAGTTGCTGCAAATCCTGAATCCGGTAAACCCGTTGCGTCTCCAGATTCTGCCCACTGACCACGCTCATCGGCGTCGGCACGTCTTGCGAGCTTTCTTCGCGGCGGCGGGTGGTGACGGTCACCGTTTCCAGCTGTGAACCATTGGCCGCCGCTGTGCCTGCCGGAACCGGCGCCGGTGTTTCGGTTTCTGCGGCATAAGCGTGAGTCCAGCTGGCGCTGCCTGCCAGCAACAGGGCCAAAGGCAGGCGTTTGAGCCGTCGGGTTGATGGGGGGGACGCAAGGTTCAACGGACTCATGGCGCGGCTCCTGGTCAAAAAACACACAGACATCTTCAGCGCTGCATATTCTTTTAAGTTATTTATTTATGGATTTACAAATATTTACTGCATAAGAGATTGCCTTTATAAGGAGTCGACCTAATGCATATCCAATGCATTTCCCGGATATTTTTTATGTGAAAAATGCATATCGACTTGCGCCAACTTCGTCACTTCATCGCGCTCGCTGAACAACGCAGCTTCGTCGCTGGCGCGCAGGCGGTGAACCTGTCGCAGTCGGCATTCAGCCGCAGCATCCAAGCACTGGAACACAGCGTCGGCTGTCAGTTGGTCGACCGTGGGCGCAAGGAATTGCCGCCGACCAAACAGGGCCATGTGCTGCTCGAACACGCACGGCGACTGGTCAGTGGTGCGCAGCAGATGGCCAACGAGATCAGCCAGTTCAACGGCCTCGAAGCCGGGGAGTTGCGCTTTGGTTGCGGGCCGGCGCCGGCGGCCGGATTGATCCCGCGCGCGATCGGCGCGTTCATCGGTCGCTACCCGAAAGCACGGGTGCAGTTTCAGGTCGATGACTGGCAGAGCCTGAGCAAACGCCTGCTCAGCGAAGAGTTCGAATTTTTCGTCGCCGATACCCGACAATTCGAGGCCGACCCGGATTACCAGACCCACCGCCTGCGGGCGCGCAAATGGAATTTCTGCTGCCGCGCCGGGCATCCGCTGACGGCGTTCGAACGCATCACCGCCGAGCAGTTGCTGAGTTATCCACTGGCCGTAAGCATTCGCCCGCCGAACCTGCGCAAGGTCATCGTCGACCTCAGCGGCCGCCCTGATTTCACCCCGAATGTGGAATGCGAAAACGGTTCGACGCTGTTGAGCGTGGTGCTGCGTTCGGAGGCGATCGGAATTGTCGGCGCGTATTCCGATGCGCTGCATCTGGCCAAGGGTGAGCTGGTCTGTTTGAAGATCGAAGGCCTGGCGGATGATCTGGAGGAGCTGTACACCCGCTATGGGATTGTCAGCCGCGCCGGGTATCGGTTGTCACCGTTAGCCGAAGCGATGATCGAGCAGATCAAAGAGATTGATCAGCATGATGAGGAGGTTTGTTCGCTGCAGAATCTCGCTGTCTGATCCACCGCTATCGCTGGCAAGCCAGCTCCCACATGGTTCACGCCGAGCACAAATAATGTGAACCCCCCATTACATGTGGGAGCTGGCTTGCCGGCGATAGCGGCAGCGCAGGCACCAATGCATACCCTGCATAAAACTCATTCCCCAAATGCACTTGCCGAACACCCTCACCGACAGCGAAAACCCTCACCTGTCCCACTGACCGGTGAACTCCATGCCCACCCCATCCAACCCCGTGCGCAACGTGCTGTACATCATGTGCGATCAACTGCGCCGCGATTACCTGTCCTGCTACGGACACCCGTATCTGCACACACCGAACATCGATCGCCTCGCTGCCGAAGGCGTTCGTTTCAGCCGTGCCTACACCCAAGGCACGATCTGCGGCCCGTCGCGGATGTCGGCCTACACCGGGCGCTATGTCAGCAGTCATCAAGTGGCCTGGAACTCGGTGCCGTTGCCGCTGGATGAATTAACGATCGGCGATTACCTGCGACCTCACGGCATCCGCACCGCGCTGGTCGGCAAGACCCATGCGACGGCCAATGTCGACGCCTTGCAGCGGCTGGCGATCAACCCGCAAAGCGCGCAAGCCGAGTTGCTCAATGAGCTCGGCTTCGAACCGTACCTGCGCCACGACGGCATCTACCCCGACGATCCGTCATTCGACGACAAGCGCGAATCCGCGCCCTATACCCAATACCTGCGCGCGCAGGGCTTCGATGGCAAGAATCCCTGGCACGACTGGGCGAATGCCGCCGAAGGCGAGAACGGTGAAATCCTCAGCGGCTGGAAAATGCGTCATGCGAATTTGCCAGCACGAATTCCCGAGCAACACTCAGAGACTGTCTACACTACAACTCGGGCCATCGACTTCATCGCTGAGCAAGGCGAGAAATCCTGGTGTTTACACCTCTCGTACATCAAACCACATTGGCCATATATCGTACCGTCGCCATACCACGCCTTGTACAGTACGAAATCGATTCTGCAACCGATCCGCGCGACGCTCTCCGAAGCCAGCAAACACCCCGTATACACTGCCTTTCGCCAACATGAGGAAAGCCGCAACTTCTCCCGCGATTCAGTACGATTGAATGTAATCCCCACCTACATGGGCCTGATCAAGCAAGTGGATGATCAGTTGGGGAGACTGTTCGATTTTCTACAGAGCAACGGGCGCTGGGATGACACGTTGATCGTGTTCACCAGCGATCACGGCGATTTCCTCGGCGATCATTGGCTCGGCGAGAAGGAGTTTTTGCTGGAGCAGGCGGTGGGTGTGCCGTTGATCGTGCGCGATCCTCGGGGGGCGGCGGATGTCACTCGCGGCACTGTCGATGAGCGCTTGGCAGAAACCATCGATGCGCTGCCGACATTTCTTCAAGCACTGGGATTGCCGGCAGCAGAGCATCGGCTTGAAGGGCGTTCATTGATCCCGTTGCTGCACGGGGAAAATCCCGATTGGCGCCGCTATGCAATCAGCGAATACGACTACGCCTTCCAGGCCCCGGCGCGGGAACGTCTCGGCCAGCCGATCGACCGTTGCCGCATGACCATGGTGCGCAGCGAGCGCTGGAAATACCTGGCGTACGACGGGTTTAGACCGCAGCTGTTTGATCTGTTGAATGATCCGCAGGAGCTGAATGATCTGGGTGAGGACCCGGCATACGCGGCGGTGCGCGAGGAGCATGCCGGATATCTGTTTGAGTGGATGAGGGGGTTGAAGCGGCGGACGACGATCAGCCATCCGGAGATCGATTTGCGCGGGCAGCGGTTTCGTTATGGCGAACCGGAAACCGAGAAGGTTGTTCAGATTGGTGTTTGGTAGCGGGAAGAGCCCCTCACCCTAACCCTCTCCCGGAGGGAGAGGGGACTGAATGGGGGATATTTCAGAGGTGCACCGACCTGATCCAGCTTCACCGAATCCATAATCGATAAGGTCTTTCAGGTCGATGCATAACGCGAGATAACTCGGTCGGCTCCCTCTCCCTCTGGGAGAGGGCTGGGGTGAGGGGCTCTTGATCTTCAATCACGACCTTTGATGGTCTGGCTGCGCTGCCCATTCACCCCCACCGGCACCTCGCCCTTGAGCGTCACCCGGCGCACCACGCGATCCTGGGTGCCGTAATCATCAATCGCGTAATGCTGCGTCGAGCGGTTGTCCCAGATCGCCACATCTCCAGCCTGCCAGCGCCAGCGCACGGTGTTTTCCTGGCGGATCACATGGCTCTGCAGCAAGCCGAACAGGTGTGCCGAATCGGCCTGTGAATAACCTTTGATGCGTTTGACGAAATGCCCCAGCAGCAAGCTCTTCTCGCCGCTGATCGGGTGCACGCGCACCACCGGGTGCTCGGTTTCGTAGACGGTCGAGGTGAAGACTTTGCGATAGCGCTCCAGCTTCTCTGCCGAGACGTCCGGCTTCGCCCCGGCGTAGTCGTACTCGTTGCTGTGCACAGCGGTCAGTTTGTCGGCCAGCTCACGCAGCTCGCTCGGCAAACCGCTGTAAGCGGTCGCGGTGTTGGCCCACAGCGTATCGCCGCCGAATGCCGGCGCAACCACCGAGCGCAGGATCGATGCTTTCGGATAGGCATCAACGAAGGTCACGTCGGTGTGCCAGGAATTGGCGCGCTGGCCCTCGGCGCCGTCCAGCTCCAGAAGGTAGCGAGTGCCTTCACGCACCGGCACGGTCGGGTGCGCCACCGGTTCGCCAAGCAGATGGGCAAAGGCTTCCTGACGCTGATCGTCGAGTTGCGTCTGCTCGCGGAAGAACAGCACTTTGTATTCGACCAAGGCTTGCTGGATGGCTTCGACAGTGGCGGCGTCCAGCTCACCGGACAGGTGAACGCCGCGGATTTCGGCACCGATACGACCGGCCACCGGGTGAATTTCCAGCGCGTGAGAAACGGGTTTTACAGCGAGTGCGGCATTGCTCATGGGAAGACCCTCATCGACGGCTTGCGGTTTTGACGGCAGCGAAACAACGCTCTATCTATATTCCATTTACATCTAATAGATAATCACATGCTTCGTTGACGGAATAAGAGCTTGCATTTAAAACCTCAAGCAACCCTCGTCGCAAATGCCTTCGAGCTATTTTTAGGATGCCGGAAAAGCATATGGATCTTCGCCAGTTGCGCTACTTCATCGCCCTTAACGAACACCGCAGTTTTGTCCGTGCGGCAGACGCCATGGGCATCACTCAACCGGCGTTCAGCCGCAGCATTCAGGGGCTGGAGCAGGAATTCGGTTGCGTGCTGGTCGATCGCGGCAACAAGGATCTGCGCCCTACGCCCGAAGGCCAGGTGGTGCTGCAACACGCCCTGAGCCTGGTGCAGGGCGCAGCTTTGCTCAGCGCCGAAGTGACGCAGATGACCAAGCTCGACGCTGGCGAAGTGCACTTCGGCTGCGGCCCGGCGCCGGCAGTGAAACTGGTGCCGGATGCGGTGGCGCAGTTCATCAATGCGCACCCGAAAGTGCGCACCTGTTTTCAAGTGGATAACTGGGAAAAACTCAGCCGTGCGCTGAGCCGCGAAGAGATCGAATTCTTCATCGCCGACATCCGCCATTTCGAGTCCGACCCGAATTTCCAGACGCAACCGCTGACGCCCAAGCGCGGCGTGTTTTTCTGCCGGCCGGGGCATCCGTTGCTGGCCAAGGAAAGCCTGTCGACCAACGACATGTTCGACTACCCGCTGGCCGCCACACTGATCCCGCCGGGCATTCGCAAGTTGCTGGCGAATCTCAGCGGGCGCATCGATTTCTCGCCGACCATCGAGACCGAGCACTTTCCGGCACTGGTCAAAGTGGTGCTGCAATCCAATGCGATAGGTGTCGGTACCGAGGAGGCGTTTGCCGAGGATGTCGCCAAGGGCTCGCTGGTGCTGCTGCACTGGCGCAACCTGCCGCAGAACCTCGAAACGATGAACGCGCGCTGCGGCATCGTCAGCCGCACCGGGTTTCGACTATCACCAGCAGCGAGGGCAATGATCGAGACGTTGATCGCGTTGGATCGGCAGGACGTCAGCGTCGCCGTCTGAAAACCTTCGTGGCACACGCCGATCGTTCCCACGCTCTGCGTGGGAATGAATCCCGTGACGCTCTGCGTCACAAAGGACGCGGAGCGTCCTCGGCTGCATTCCCACGCGGAGCGTGGGAACGATCTGGAAGCTAAAGCCTGGCTGCAGAAAGCTCTGGCGCCACCCAATCGCTGATCTTGAACGGCTTGCGAATCAGCTTCTGCTGCGCCGCCAGGTCGACCTTGTCCTGCAGGCCGCTCAAGAACACCGGATCCAGTGTCGACGGGAAAATCTCACTGAGATTCTGGTCCTTCAGATCCTGAGCCAGAATCACCGGCGGATAACTGGCCAGCCCTGATACCAGCTGCACATAGGCGTCCTTGTTGCTGTCCTGCGTCAGCCACTCGACCGCTTGCTGCTGCGCCTTGAGCAGTTTCGCAATGACCTCAGGATGGGCGTCGACAAACTTGCCATTACCCAGCAGCACCGCCTGCACGCTGCCAGCGCCGCCAAGGTCCTTGGTGTTGAGCGGCAATTCCGCCAGGCCTTTGGCTTGCAAGGCACTCAGCGCGGAGCTGCCCCACGAGGCATCGATCTGCTTGGCCGCGAGTGCCGAAACCGCCGCGTTGAAATCCAGATTGATGACCTTCAGATCCTTCTCGCTCAGGCCCTGACTGGCCAGCGCCGCATCGAACGACAGCTGCGTCGCCGTCCCGCGAAAGATCGCCACGCGTTTGCCCTTGAGATCCTGCAAGGTCTTGATTCCCGAGCCCGGCACCACGCCGAGGTATTGCTTGACCCCACGCGCCGTGGCGCTGAGCAGGCGCGTGTCCAGACCGTTGGACTTGCCGATGATCGCGGCCAGATCACCGAGATAGGCCAGATCGACCTGCCCATTGGCAAACGCCTCATTGATCACCGGCCCGGCGCCCTTGAAGAAACTCCACTGGATCTTGATGCCCTGCTCGGCGAAGGCCTTTTCGAAGATCTGCTGATCGCGCAGCACATCGACGATGCCGCCGCCGCTGTGTTGAGTGCCGGCGCTGAGGTCGGGCACGGCGATGCGGATTTCCTTGAGTTCTTCGGCTTGGGCGCCAAGCGCAAGAAAGCCTGCAAGCGCCGGGGCGGCCAGCAGGCTGATGATTCGTTTGAAGGGAAGGTTCATGGGTGCGGCTCCTTGATCGCTGAGGAGCCGAAAGTAGGCCGGATGCACACCTTCACTTAAATACTATAAATGCACATTTTTATATCCATATGAGCTAAGCGAGGGCGTGTGCGGTTTGCAGCGCGATATGCATTAACAGCATCGAAAATATTCTTCGAATGCATTGGATGCGCGTAAGCAGGCAAGCCTTAAATGGATTCGCTTATCTCCCGATAGCATCGAACGCAACTTTGTTAGATCAGTTTCATATATGACGAAACCCAGTGTGGGAGCGAGCCTGCTCGCGAATAGGCCATACCAGCCGACATCAGTGCTGCCTGAAACAGCCATTCGCGAGCAGGCTCGCTCCCACATGAAAAGCGGTTCGCCATGCAACCCGACAACGGAGGTCACCCATGGCCCGTCAATCTCTGCTCAGCCTGCCGCTGGCCGCGCCGCCGCTGAAAAGCCGTCGCACCTGGCCGAGCCTGAATCAACGCCTGTTGCCCTGGCTGTTGCCCGTCAGCCTGTTCGTCCTGTGGTGGCTGGCCGCGCGCAATCAGTGGATGAGCGAGCAGATCCTGCCGGCGCCATCGCTGGTGTGGAGCAGCGCTGTGGAACTGGCCCAAGGCGAGTTGTGGAGTCATTTGTGGATCAGCCTGCAACGGTTGTTCTGGGGCTTGTTGGCAGGCGTTTCGACCGGCGCGGTGCTTGGCGCCGCACTGGGCTTCAGTCGACGTCTGGAGCGCCTGGTTTTTCCGACATTCGCCGGATTGGCGCAGGTGCCGACGCTGGCGTGGATTCCGCTGTTCATGGTGTTCTTCGGCATCGGCGAAGTGCTGAAACTGGTGGTGCTGATCAAGGCCATTGTGGTGCCGGTGACCTTGCACACACTGGTTGGCGTGCGCGATGCGCAACCGAAACTGCGCGAAACCGCCGCCGTGCTGCGCCTGCCGCCGCTTCTGCTGATTCGGCGTCTGGTGCTCCCAGCGGCGTTGCCGGCGTTCATGGCCGGTGTGCGCCTGGCATTCGCCGCCGGCTGGACCTCGTTGCTGGCGGTCGAGCTGCTGGCCTCCAGTGAAGGCATCGGCTATCTGATGGTCTGGGCGCGGCAGCTGTTCATGCTCGACATCGTGTTCGTGTGCATCGTGGTCATCGGTCTGATCGGTGTGGCCATGGATCGCGGCATCGGCCTGCTCGACCGCAGACTGGTGCACTGGCCGCACCCGGCCACCGCGCAAATCACTCGCGGCCCGCGCTATCAGGGCTGGCAACGCCTGCAACCGTGGCTGTTGCCGCTGGGCTTGTTGGCGCTTTGGCAAACGGCCAATGATCAGCAGTGGGTCGACGCGAATATTCTGATCAGCCCTGCGGCTGTGCTGAGCACGACATGGGACGGACTGCTCGACGGCACGCTGGTCAACGGCATGGCGCTGAGCCTGAGCCGCACCCTGGGCGGCTTGCTGATCGGTGGCGGCCTCGGCTTCGCCCTGGGCTTGCTCCTCGGCCTGTCGCGTTTCAGCGAACGCCTGCTCGGCCCGACACTCGCCGCACTGCGGCAGATTGCGATTTTCGCCTGGGTGCCACTGCTCACCGCGTGGTTCGGTCTCGGCGAACTGGCCAAGTGGGTCTTTGTCGCCCTCGCTGCTTTCTTTCCGCTGTTCGTCGCCACCCAGCGCAGCGTCGCCAACCTCTCGCCGCAACTCAACGAAGCCGCGCAAGTGCTGCGCCTGAGCCTCGGCCAGCGCCTGCGTCGACTGGTCCTTCCCGGTGCTGCGCCGGGGATTTTCGCAGGGCTCAGATTGAGCCTGATCTACGCCTGGCTCGGCACCATCGGCGCTGAATATTTCATGCCGTCCAATGGCGGCATCGGCAGCCAGATGATCGGCGCGCAGCAGCTGTTGCGCATGGATCTGATCATGGCCGGCATGCTGCTTGTCGGCCTCACCGGCGCCCTGCTCAACCTGATCGGCCAACGCCTGGAAATTCGCGCGACCCGCTGGAGACACGCATGAACGCACCGATTGTCAGCTTCAACCACGTAGGCAAATCCTTCGCCGTCAACGGTTTCGAACTGGAGGCGATTCGCGAATTCAACCTGGACATTGCCGAGGGCGAATTCGTCGCCATCGTCGGCTCCAGCGGCTGCGGCAAATCCACTTTGCTGCGTTTGCTGGTCGGCCTCGACACCGAGTTTCGCGGGCACATCAGTGTCGATGGCAAGGCCGTCAGCGGCATCGGCGGCGAGCGCGGTATCGTCTTTCAGGAACATCGTCTGTTTCCGTGGCTGACAGTCGCCGACAACATCGGCCTGGGCCTGGTCAATGAACCGCTGAGCGGGGCGCAGAAACAACAACGCATCAAGGATTTCATCGAACTGGTCGGCCTCAGTGATTTCACCCAAGCCTATCCGCATCAACTCTCCGGCGGCATGGCGCAACGCGTGGCGATCGCGCGCGGCCTCGTCGCCAGCCCGCGAATCCTGTTGCTCGACGAACCCTTCGGCGCCCTCGACGCACTGACCCGCCAGCAAATGCAGGACGAACTGCTGGCAATCCGCGAACGAGCAAAGATCACCACGATTCTGGTGACCCACGATGTCGAGGAAGCGATTTTTCTGGCCGATCGCGTGGTGGTGATGGAGCCGCGTCCGGGGCGGATCAAGCAAGTGGTCGACATCGCCCTGCCGCACCCGCGCCAGCGCAGCAGTTACGACTTTCATCAGCTGCGCGAAGAACTGCTGCACGAGCTGACCAGTGATGACCATTACCAACCGAGCGCACCGGTGCAGATCCGCGATCTGCCGCTGACGTTCATTGCCTGCTGAACAGGAGTTTCGCGATGCCGCAACGTCCCAACTTTCTAGTGATTCTGGCCGACGACCTAGGCTTTTCCGACATCGGTGCGTTCGGCGGCGAAATCGCTACGCCGAACCTCGATGCGCTGGCCGAGAACGGTCTGCGCCTGACCGATTTCCACACCGCACCGACCTGCTCGCCGACGCGCTCGATGCTGCTGACCGGCACCGATCACCACATCGCCGGCATCGGCACCATGGCCGAAGCGTTGACCCCGGAACTGATCGGCAAACCTGGCTACGAAGGCTACCTGAATGACCGCGTCGTCGCCCTGCCCGAGCTGCTGCGCGAGGCCGGCTATCAAACCTTGATGAGCGGCAAATGGCATTTGGGTCTGAAGGCTGAACTGGCGCCCCATGCGCGCGGTTTCGAGCGCTCGTTTTCACTGTTGCCGGGCGCTGCCAACCACTATGGTTTCGAGCCGACCTACGATGAGCAAACGCCGGGCCTGCTGAAATCCACCCCGGCGCTGTACATCGAGGACGATCAGTTTGTTGACGAGTTGCCGAAGGATTTCTATTCCTCCGATGCCTTCGGCGACAAGCTGCTGCAGTACCTCAAGGAACGCGATCAGACCCGGCCGTTCTTCGCTTACCTGCCCTTCTCCGCGCCGCACTGGCCGCTGCAGGCACCGGCCGAGATCGTCGAGAAATACCGTGGCCGCTATGACGCCGGCCCACAAGTGCTGCGCCTCGAACGCCTGGAAAAACTCAAGGCACTGGGTCTGATCGAGGCAGACGTCGAACCGCACCCGCTGATTCAGCTCAGCGCGCAGTGGGACGCGATGAGCGATGAACAAAGGCAGATTTCCGCACGAGCCATGGAGGTCTACGCGGCGATGGTCGAGCGCATGGACTGGAACATCGGCCGGGTCGTCGATTACCTGCGCCAGCAAGGCCAGCTCGACAACACCTTCATCCTGTTCATGTCCGACAACGGTGCCGAAGGCGCGCTGCTGGAAGCGTTCCCCAAATTCGGCCCGGAGCTGATGACCTACCTCAACCAGCATTACGACAACAGCCTCGACAACATCGGCCGGGCCAATTCCTACGTCTGGTACGGGCCGAACTGGGCGCAAGTGGCAACCGCGCCGTCACGCTTGTTCAAGGCTTTCACCACCGAGGGCGGGATCCGCGTGCCGGCGCTGCTGCACTATCCACAATTGCCGCTGAAAGGGCAGATCAGCCATGGTTTCGGCACGGTGATGGACATCACCCCGACCATTCTCGATCTGGCTGGCGTGCGGCATCCGGGCAAACAGTGGAAAGGCAAAGCCGTGGCGCCACTGCGCGGCAAGTCGTGGCTGGGCTTCCTGTCCGGCGAGACCGCGCAGGTGCATGACGAGCATACGGTCACCGGTTGGGAATTGTTCGGACGCCGGGCGATTCGCCAGGGCTCGTGGAAAGCGGTATGGATCCCCGGGCCGGTCGGGCCAGCGACCTGGCAGCTTTATGATCTGGCGAATGATCCAGGGGAGATTCATGATCTGGCGTTGAGTCAGCCGCAGAAACTCACTGACCTGATCGGGCATTGGCAGCGGTATGTAGAAGAGACCGGGGTGATCCTCAGTGCTTCGCCGTTTCAGCCGGATTGAACCAAGATCAAAAGCCCCCCTCACCCCCAGCCCTCTCCCTGAGGGGGAGGGGGAAAGGGAGCAGATCTTCATGCTTTTCCAACCTGAGGTCGGCTCGAAATTTCAGGTCGATGTATCCAGCATAAACAGCTAGATCAGTCCCCTCTCCCCTGGGAGAGGGTTAGGGTGAGGGGCATCTTTCAGGCCTCCACCGCCTCCCCGGACACCACTTCCTCATCTCCGCGCACAAACCGGTTCGCCCGGCCAAACGTGCCGAAATCATTGAACCGCACGCCCATCTCGCGCATCACCTTGTGCGCCACCGGCACGGTCATCTGACGAATGTAAAACGGCTCCTTGACCACGAAATGATGAATCCCGTGACTGCTGCCGAAGTTGAAGCAGAACGCTTGCAACGGCCACAGCCACCACGGGTTCAGCACCTGGCATTGCTGCAGCACATTGCCCGGTTCGACGTCGCCGTAGTAATGCATGTTCGAGCTGATGAAGTGCAGGCAGAAAGTGCGCAGCACGTTGGGGCCGATGATCACCACGGCGGCGATATCGATCACCTGCATCACCGACAGCGTGGTGGCCGACCATTCGATGGGCGAGCCGAGCAAATGCGCAATGCCATTGGCCGCGTGAAAGCCGAGAAACACATACCACGCGCCCCAATGCAGCAGCGCCAGCGGTGCGTAGACCTTGAGCACGCGTTTGGCGATGCTCCACTTGTGTGCCCAGGTCCTGGCGCGGAGCAGGCGGATAAACGCCGACATGACGTTATCGCCAACCATCAGCAGACGGGCAAACCCCCACGGCTCGCCATTGGTGATTGCGCGCTCTTCCATGTCGGCTTCAGTGCCGGAAACCTTGTGATGGTTGAGGTGCAGATGACGACGGATCCACGGGTTGATCGTGCTCGGTCGCGCCAGCCAGACCAGGCCCATCATCAGGTTGTGCGGCACGCGCTGCTTGCGGAAGTACATGCTGTGGATCAGGTCGTGTTCCAGCTCATGGGTCAGCGAGGCGAAAAAAGCATTGAACAGCAGGCACACCCACCAGGCCATATGGCCAGTGATGTACAGCGCCGCCGAGCCGATCATCCCGGCCAGCGCCAACGCCAGAATCCCCGCACCGAGGGCGTCCTGATGCTGAAGAATCGGGTAGCGCTCACGCAATTGCGCACCCTTGGCCAACACCACTTGGCGAATATGTACCGAGCGCTGCGCCGCATTCAGTCGTTCAGGGCTTGCAGAAGTACCGTCCATGCTTCCATCCTCGGGTCTAAGATGAATGCATCGTGCCTTGCCGGGGTTCGATCCGCGCTAGCCAAGAACGCCAACCTGTTGACCGGACGCGCCAATCAGCATGAAGGAACCGACCTCCCTCGCCAGCTGGACCCGCGCCTTGCGCAAACAACTCGACGCGCTCGGGCTGGACAGCCTTGCCTTGTGCCTACAGGCCGGGCTCGACCCAGCGCTGATGGACGACCCAAACGCGCGCTATCCGCTGTCCGGCACCACGCGCTTGTGGGCACTCGCCGTGCAGGCCAGCGGCGACCCGGCGCTGGGCTTGCGCGTGTCGCGTTTCGTCAGCCCGACCACGTTCCACGCGCTCGGTTATGCGCTGGTGGCCAGCGGCAGCTTGCGCGAAGTGTTCGAGCGCATCGTGCGCTATCACCCAGTGGTCAGCGATGCGCTGGAGCTGGAGCTGAGCCGTAGCAATGACCGTTATCAATTTCGCCTGAAAATCCCGCCCGGCAACCCGGCGCCGGCCGTCGAAGCCATCGACGCCTTCGCGGCGATCTACGTACGCACCTGCCGCAATCGCCTCGGCCGTGACTACGCACCGCTGGCGGTGTACTTGCGCCGCCCCGAACCGAGCGATGCCCAGCAATGGCACAAAGTCTTCCGCGCGCCAGTGTATTTTTCCGCCACCGAAGACCGCCTGGAATTCGCCCTCGGCGACTTCGACAGCCACCTCGACGACGCCAACCCGGAACTGGCCGAGCACAACGAAGCCGTACTCAAACGCACCCTCGCCCAGCTCAAACCGCTGACCTGGGAGCGCAAGGTGCGCGATGCCATTGAAGAACAACTGCCCGAAGGCGAACCGAGCGCCGAGCGCATCGCCCAGGCCTTGCACCTGAGCCTGCGCAGCCTGCAGCGGCATCTGGCGGATGAGGGTTGTCGCTTCGATACCCTGCTCAACGAAAGCCGCGAGAATCTGGCGTTGCTGCACCTGCGTGACCCGCAGTGTTCCTTGAGTGAAGTCAGCTATCTGCTGGGATTCGCCGACACCAGCAGCTTCAGCCGCGCGTTCAAGCGCTGGACCGGGATGACGCCGGGGCAGTTTCGCGATCAGTTGCGCTGAGTTTCAACTGTTGCGCAGGCTGCGCGCCAGACCGGCCGACCATTGTTCGATCATTGCAGCGCCCACCTCTGCGAAGGCAGGATGATTTGCGCTGTACTCCGCCATTTCGCCCAGCGCTTGCTGTACACCCTGCGCGACCATTTGCAGTAACTGGTTGCAACGCGCTTCACTTAGATTGCAGGCCGTACGACCAAACCTGGTAAGCATTTTATGCTTGGGCCACGCCTTCGAACCGCCCAACAGCAGTGCCATGCTATCGCTCTTGATGTACACCGACGTGGTGATGATGTCGTACGCCGGAGCCAGCCTGACCAATGCGCGCTCGCCACAATCCTCATAGAGCACGCCAAAGTTTTTCAGGTGGGCATCGCCGTTTTTCAATGCCGCCGATAAAGCGACAATCTTGAAGAAAGCTTCCAGTGCGTGCTTGAGTAATGAGGGCGAAACAAACGCCTTGATCTGCCGTGCGACTCCTTCGTAAGAGCCATCGTATTTGGCCTTCGACGGCCAGCCGTTGAGCACGCAAAAGTCTTCGAAACCGAGGTTTCCGGTGTCGCTCAAGTCAAAACGCTCGATGACGAGAAACTTGCCATGCTCGCTGAGTTCGAAATGCGGCACGTCGAGGCCACAAAGTTGCGCAGCGCGCAGGCAGAAATATTCGTTGGTTGCCAGCTCGGGATACTCTTCGGCACGGAAGGCTTTGACCAGATGAGTCGAGCCTCGGTGCGTCAGTCGGTCTATTGCAGCGGCACTGTCACGCACCAACACTTTGGGCTGCACGCCTGAAACTCCGGAATACTGCCCGTAAGTCTGCAAAAGATCCTCGAACAAACCTTGCGCACCGTCATGAACCAACAATTCAGCCAGCGAGGTTTCAGGTGGACGATCAGTTGTCGATGCGCTCGCGATCGAAAGACGCCCGAGTTGATGAGGGCCGACGATACTTAGTAAAGCGAAGTCATCGAAGCCGCGCACGGCTTTGCTGAAACGCCGGACCAACTCATCGCGCAACGCACCTTCAGGAAGATTCATCTCGAATATCGGATGAATGCCGCGTTCATAACCATAACTTTCCAGGCGTGTCGGCATGGTCAGCGAAACGGCATTTTCATCAATCGCATCGTCCCGATAGCTGAACACGCTGTCGACACCTGCGTGCCCGCGCCCCAATCTTCCAACCTCATGGCCGCCGACGCAGACCTGCAAGCGGTCCAATGCCTCAGTCATGGAAGTTCACCTTGCGCAGCGTGTCGAGTGTCGGCCGTCGAGAGGCGCGGGGGATTGCGGCCAATCCGTAGCCGAATCCGTTAAGAATCGCTTCGACTTTACGCAGACCGATTTCCGAGATTGTGTTGTTTTCAATCCCCGAGATTGTTGCGCGGCTCATGCCGTATTGCTGCGCCAAAGCTTGCTGGGACAGCTTTTCAGCCTTACGCAAGCTTCTGATCAACTCGCCAATTTTTTCCATCACCGCCCCAGATGCATTGTTTACAATGCAAATCCACTAAAAAAAATTAACTGCATCATAAGCAATGCAATTAATTGAGCTTAGCGTAGATGGTCAGCCATCGCTAACGTCTTAACACCGCCCCGCAAACCCTAACTCAAACACCGTCCCCCCCACATCACTCCTCACCCGCACCTGCCCGCCATGCAACTGCATGATCGACTGCACGATCGCCAAACCCAGCCCACCCGAATCTCCCGGTTCCGCACGTGAAGGATCGACGCGGTAGAAACGGTCGAACAGTTTGCCCAGATACTCAGGCGCGATGACCGGGCCGTGGTTGTGCACTTGCAGCCAGCACATACCCGGTTCATCGCGGCGTTGCAGACTGATCAGGCTGTCGGGGTCGGCGTGGCGTACGGCGTTGGCCAGCAGGTTGCCGAGGGCGCGTTGCAGCAGTTGCTGGTCGGCGAGCAATTCGCCGTGCATGCGGTTTTGCAGTTGGAGGTCGCGGTCATCGGCCAGGGCTTCGAAGTAATCGCAGAGTTCGTCGCCGACGTTGCGCAAGTCCAGTGTATGCAGATTGAGCGCACGTTCGGCCTGTTCGGCGCGGGCGAGGAACATCAGGTTCTCGGCCATGCGCTTGAGCCGTTCGAACTCTTCCATGTTCGAGGCCAGCACTTCCTGATATTCGGCCGTGCTGCGCGGATGGTTCAGGGCCTGGCCGTTGCTGGCGAGCAAGGTGTGCAGAGGGGTGCGGATTTCGTGGGCGAGGTCGGCGGAGAATTGCGACAGGCGCTGCACGCTGTCGTCCAGCCGCGCCAGCATGGTGTTGAGCGCGTGCACCGGCTCGCGCAGTTCGGTCGGCGTGCCCTCGGTAGGCAGGCGTCGATCGAGGCTGCGCAGATCGATACTGCGCACCGCTTCGCTCAACTGATGCAAGGGCTGCAAGCCACGCCGCAGCAATAACAGGCCCAGAGCAAACGCGAGCACCGCGCCGAGGCCGACGGACAGGTACAGACGCAGGCGATAACTGCCGAGCATCTGCTCACGCTCGGTGAGCACTTTGCCGGCGATCACCGTGAGGGTTTCACCGTTGGGGCCTTGGGCCTGGCCGGACAGCAAGGCCAATTCGGCGCCGTCGCTGGCCTGCCAGGTGAGCACGTCACGGCGCTGCGGCATTTGCTCTCGCGGTAATGCATTGAGCGCGGGCAGTTCACGCTGACGCGGGTTGATCGCGATCACGCTGGAGCCGTCGGCCCGACGCACCAGCAGCAGACTGTCGAGATTACCGAGCATGTTCTGATACAACCGTGGCCGTGCCTGCAAGGCGTCGAGGCTGTCGCTGTCGGCGAGCAAGGCGCGTACTTGCTCGAGGCGACCGAGCAAGGCCATGTCATCACGAAAGGCCAATTCCGAGGCCAGCGAGCGGTAGAGAAACACGCCGATTGCGCTCAGCACCAGCGCGCAGACCATGGCGAAGGCCAGTGCCAATCGCCAGGCGATCGACTTACTCCACATCGTCCGGCGCTTCCAGTTGATAACCGACGCCGCGCACGGTGTGGATAAGTTTCGGCATGTACGGATCATCAACCTTGGCGCGCAGACGCCGGACGGCGACTTCGACCATGTTGGTGTCGCTGTCGAAATTCAGGTTCCACACTTGCGAGGCGATCAGCGTGCGCGAAAGCACTTCGCCCTGGCGGCTGGCGAGCAGTTGCAAGAGGGCGAATTCCTTGTTGGTCAGGGCAATGCGCTGGCCGCCGCGACTGACCCGTCGGCGCAATACGTCGATTTCCAGGTCGGCGATGCTGTACGACTCGGCTTCGCGCATCGGCCCGCGCCGCAGCAGCGTGCGCACGCGCGCGAGCAGTTCGGCGAAAGCGAAGGGTTTGAGCAGGTAGTCATCTGCGCCCAGCTCAAGACCACGCACACGGTCTTCGATAGCGTCCTTGGCGGTGAGAAACAGCACCGGTGTGGCGCCGCGCTGGCGAATCAGCTGGAGCAATTGCCAGCCGTTGAGGCCGGGCAGCATCACGTCGAGGATGATCAGGTCGTATTCCTGCTGCTCGATAAAATAGCGGCCGTCGAGGCCATTGAGCGCCACATCCACGGCGAAACCCGACTCGCCCAGGCCCTTGGCGAGGAAATTGGCGGTTTTGGCTTCATCTTCTACGACCAGCAAACGCATGGCACACCTCGATTGATCAGGTACACAGGCTAGGCGTGTTCGGCGCCGTTGCCCATTACAAACTTGTAATCCGCCTGACGGAGTTCTGACGAAGTGCGCCGGTTAAGGTGCAGACCTTCCCAACCGGAGCCTGCACATGACCGTCAAATACCTTGTCGCCAGCCTGATCCTCGGCCTCAGCGGCGCAGCAAGTGCCACGCCAGAACTGCCGCGCCACGCCGATCTCGACCTGAAAACCGCACGCTGGCTGGCGGACAAGGCGATGAGCAGTTGCACCGGCACGGTGTCGGTGCTCGACCGTGGCGGCAACCTGCTGGTGACTCTGCGTAGTGACGGCGTTGGCCCGCACAACACCGCCGCCAGCCAACGCAAGGCTTACACCGCGCTGTCGACCAAGACGCCGACGCGGCTGTTCGCCGAGCGCGCCCGCAGCAACCCGGAAACCGCCAACCTCAACACCCTCGATGAATTGCTTTTGCTCGGCGGCGGCATTCCGTTGTTCGCCGGCAGCGAACTGGTCGGCGCCATGGGCGTGGCCGGTTCCGGCGGCGGTGAGCAAGACGAAAACTGCGCCCGCGCCGCCGCCGACAAAGCCGGCCTGACCATCACCCGTTCCCACTAAGGAGATCCACCATGACCACCCTGCGCATGACTCTCGCCGCCCTCGGCCTGAGTGCTGTTTCCAGCCTGACGATGGCCGCCGGCAATCCGCTGAGCGTGCACGTGCTCAACCTGGAAAACGGCCTGCCGTCACCGGGCATCAACGTCACCCTGGAAAAACACGTCGGCGAAAACTGGCAGCCACTGGCCCAAGGTACCACCAACGAACAAGGGCGGATCGCCGAACTGTTCCCGGCCAAACAGCCATTCGAAGCCGGTGAATACCGCGTGGTGTTCAAGACCGGCGAGTACTACCAGAAGATCAAGCACGAGACGTTCTTCCCGGAAATTCCGGTGATCTTCCAGGTCAAGCAGACCGATCAGCACTACCACATCCCGCTGCTGCTGAGCCCGTACGGTTTCTCGACCTATCGCGGTTCGTAATCCAAACGCAGATCCTTCGTAGGAGTGAGCCTTTGTGGTGAGGGGATTTATCCCCGCTGGAGTGCGCAGCAGTGCCTTTTTTCAGGGCCGCTTCGCGCCCCAGCGGGGATAAATCCCCTCGCCACAGGTGCCAGTTCCGACATTGGATCGGTTTCAGTTTTCAGATCGTGGCCAAGGCACGCAATCTCACCGCATCGAGAATTTCGATTTCGCCGTATGCGAGCCCGATAATCCCCTGCCCCTGCAGATCCTTGAGGATCTGATTGGTGGTCTGCCGCGACAGCGACAGCATCGCCGCCAACTGCTCCTGCGGTAGTTGCAGCGTCCGGCGTGGTGCGTCGAGTTCGCCGTAGCCTTCGGCAATCATCAGCAGCCGATGGGCGAGACGCGCCGGGGCTGGCAGCAGGCTCAGCTGTTCGAGATTGATGAAGGCCAAGCGCAATTTGTGGCTCATCAGCAGCGCCAGATGCCGCCAATGCTGCGGCTGTTCGTCGAGCAATTTGAGCAATGCCGCTTGCGGAACATTCAGCAAGGTGCACGACCCGACTGCATAGGCATCGTGAGTGCGAGGCTGGCCATCGAACAGGCAGATTTCGCCGAACCAGTGCGGCGCTTCCACCAGACTCAGCAAGGCCTCCTTGCCCTGCTCGCTGACCGCGCCAATGCGCACTGCGCCATCGAGCACTGCATACAGACCGCACGGCGCATCGCCACGCTGGAACAGTCGTTGTCCCGCCGTCAGCCGCCGCTCCCGGGCCAGCGCCAGCAGGCTATCCTGAAAAGATGCAGGCAAATGGCTGAACCACTGGCCGCTGAGCAACCGTGCACGAATTTGCATAACCACTCCTGGAGTGTCGCCTGCCCGACAGAGCGAACGCGGATCCCGAGGGATGATGCATTCAACCCCACTGGAGGAACAACAATGAAAAGCCTCGTCGACCACCTCAGTCAATACGCCGCCTACCACCGCGACCCGCGCAACATTGCCAGCCACTTTATCGGCATTCCGCTGATCGTGGTGGCGGTGGCTGTCCTGCTGTCACGGCCGCAGTGGGAGCTGGGCGGGCTGTGGATATCTCCAGCCGTTGTGGTGGCGCTGGCCTCGGCGTGGTTTTACCTGCGTCTGGAGTTGAAGCTTGGCGTGTTGATGACAGTACTGATGGGGCTGTCGGTGTGGGCCGGGCATGCACTGGCGCAGCAGAGCACCATGGTCTGGCTGAGCAGCGGCCTGGCGATGTTCGTGATCGGCTGGGTGATCCAGTTTGTCGGGCATCACTATGAGGGGCGCAAACCGGCGTTTGTCGATGACATCAGCGGGCTGATTGTCGGGCCGTTGTTCGTTGTGGCTGAGTTGGCGTTTCTGCTGGGGATGCGGCAGGAATTGAAACAAGAGATCGAGTTGCGGGCGGGGGTGGTGCGGGTCAATCCGAATCGCGCTGCTGTCTAGATCGTATTCGCGAGCAGGCTCGCTCCCACATTTGGAATGAGTTTTCCCTGTGGGAGCGAGCCTGCTCGCGAAGCTTTTGCCTTTAAATATTGGCGACTTTCTGCCAGACCTTCGGCTTGAAGAACAGGGTTTCACCCTTGGCCAACCCGATCAGGCTGTCGTGGTCTTTCACCACTTCGGCCTCGATCAAATCCGTCTGCCCCTCAACCTTCAACGTCACCCGCGTGGTCGCGCCCAACGGCCGGATATCGCGCACTTCAGCGGCATGGTGATCTTCCAGCTCATGCTTGGACAACGACACTTCATGCGGGCGGAACAGCACGTGGTTGTCGTCGCTCAACAGCAAGCGGTTCGAATCGCCGAGGAAGTGATAGACGAAATCGCTGGCCGGGTTTTCGTAGACGTCGCCCGGTGAGCCGATCTGCTCGATCACACCCTTGTTCATCACCACGATGCGGTCGGCGACTTCCATCGCTTCTTCCTGGTCGTGGGTCACGAACACCGAAGTCAGGTTGATGTCTTCGTGCAACCGCGCCAGCCAGCGCCGCAGTTCCTTGCGCACCTTGGCGTCGAGGGCGCCGAACGGTTCGTCGAGCAGCAGCACTTTAGGTTCCACCGCCAGGGCACGGGCCAACGCGATGCGCTGACGCTGGCCACCGGACAACTGCTCCGGGTAGCGATCCGACAACCAGTCCAGTTGCACCATGTTCAGCAGTTCGTGAACCTTGGTGGCGATCTGGCTTTCGCTCGGGCGCTGGTTTTTCGGTTTCATCCGCAGGCCGAACGCGACGTTGTCGAACACCGTCATGTGGCGGAACAAGGCGTAATGCTGGAACACGAAACCGACGTTACGATCACGCACATCGTGGCCGGAAACGTCCTCGCCGTGAAAAACGATGTTGCCCTGATCCGGGGTTTCCAGACCGGCAATAATGCGCAGCAAGGTGGTTTTGCCGCAGCCCGACGGGCCAAGCAGCGCGACCAGTTCACCGCTGTGGATATCCAGGCTGATGTTGTCCAGCGCCTTGAACGCGTTGAAATTCTTGCTGACGTTACGCACTTCGATCGACATGAATTATTCCTCCGCGGCGCTGGCGCGCAGGCGGTTGATACGGTTTTCGCTCCACTGCTTGAGCAGCAGGATGAAGAGCGCCAGGATCAGCAACAGGCTCGCCACGGCGAACGCGGCCACGTGGTTGTATTCGTTGTAGAGGATCTCGACGTGCAGCGGCAAGGTGTTGGTCACCCCGCGAATGTGCCCGGAAACCACCGACACCGCACCGAACTCGCCCATGGCCCGCGCGGTACACAGCACCACGCCATAAATCAGGCCCCACTTGATGTTCGGCACGGTGACGTGCCAGAACATCTGCCAGCCATTGGCACCGAGCAGGCGCGCGGCTTCCTCCTCTTGGGTGCCTTGTTCCTGCATCAGCGGAATCAGTTCACGGGCCACGAACGGCACGGTGACGAAAATCGTCGCCAGCACAATGCCCGGCAGGGCGAAGACGATCTGGATGTCGTGATCCTGCAGCCACGGCCCGAACAGGCCCTGCGCACCGAACATCAGCACGTAGACCAGACCGGCGATCACCGGCGACACCGAGAACGGCAGGTCGATCAGCGTCACCAGCATGCTCTTGCCACGGAACGAGTATTTGCTCACGCACCACGCCGCGCTGACGCCGAACACCAGGTTCAGCGGCACCGAAATCAGCACCGCGAATACGGTGAGTTTCAGTGCCGAAAGCGCGTCCGGCTCAAAGATCGCGGTGAAGAACGCACCGAGGCCATTCTTCAAACCCTGCGACACCACGATGAACAATGGCAGCAGCAGAAACAGGAAAAAGATCAGCCAGCCAAGACCGATCAGGACTCTGCGCGAAGTGGCGCTGCCACGCCGCGCTGCGTTGGCCGAAGAGGCGGCCGCAATGGACGATTGGGACATGTTCGCGCCTCCTTATGGGGTTTCGATGCGCCGCTGCAGCAAGTTGATCAGCAGCAACAGGATGAAGGAAACCACCAGCATCAATACGCCGATGGCGGTAGCGCCGGTGTAATCGTATTGGTCGAGTTTGACCATGATCAGCAGCGGCAGGATCTCGGTTTTCATCGGCATGTTGCCGGCGATGAAAATCACCGAACCGTACTCGCCGACGCCACGCGCGAACGCCAGCGCAAAACCGGTCAGCCAGGCGGGCAGCAGTGCCGGAACCAGAATGTGGCGAAATACCTGCCATGGCTTCGCACCCAGGCACGCCGCCGCTTCCTCGACTTCACGGGGAATATCGGCCAGCACCGGTTGCACCGTGCGCACCACGAACGGCAGCGTGACGAAGGTCAGTGCGAGGGTGATGCCCAGTGGGGTGTAGGCGATTTTGAAACCGAGATCGGCAGCGAACTGCCCGACCAGCCCGGCCGGCGCGTACAGCGCGGTCAGCGCGATACCGGCCACAGCGGTCGGCAGGGCGAACGGCAGATCGATCATCGCATCGATCACCTTGCGCCCGGGGAAGGTGTAGCGCACCAGCACCCAGGCCAGCAACGTGCCGATGATGCCGTTGATGATCGCCGCACACAGCGCGGTACCGAAGCTCAGCTTCAACGCCGCCAGCACCCGCGGTGCGGAGATGATCGTCCAGAACTGATCCCAGGTCAGCTGGGCGGCGTGGACGAACATCGCCGCCAGCGGGATAAGCACAATCAGGCTGAGGTACACCAAGGTGTAACCCAGCGTCAGCCCGAAGCCGGGTATGACGGGGGAGATACGACGCGACATAAAAGTCCCTGGTTGAAAACGCATCAATGTGGGAGTGAGCCCTGTGGTGAGGGGACTTATCCCCTCACCACAAAAGCTCAGTCCCACATGTCATGTGCCCAGACATCAGGCCGGTTGAAGGCGAGATTACTGCGCCTGATAAATCTGGTCGAACACGCCGCCGTCGTTGAAGAATTTCGGCTGCGCGGATTTCCACCCGCCGAAGTCCTTGTCGATGGTCACCAGTTCCAGTTTCGGGAACTGCTGGGCGTACTTGGCCGCTACGTCCTTGTCACGTGGACGATAGAAGTTTTTCGCGGCGATTTCCTGGCCGGCCGGGCTGTACAGATGTTTGAGGTAGGCTTCGGCGATCTGCGCGTTACCCTTCTTCTCGGCATTCTTGTCGACCACCGCCACGGGTGGTTCGGCGAGGATCGACAGCGACGGCACGACGATGTCGAACTTGTCTGCGCCGCCGTCTTCTTTCAGCGCCAGAAACGCTTCGTTTTCCCAGGCTAGCAATACGTCACCCTGACCGTTGTTGACGAAGGTGATGGTCGAACCACGGGCGCCGGTGTCAAGGATCGGCACGTGCTTGAACAGGGTCTGTACGTATTCCTTGGCCTTGGCTTCATCTCCGCCGTTGGCTTTCAAGCCATAGGCCCACGCGGCGAGGAAGTTCCAGCGCGCGCCACCCGAGGTTTTCGGGTTTGGTGTGATCACCGAGACATCGTTCTTGACCAGATCGCCCCAGTCCTTGATGCCTTTCGGGTTGCCCTTGCGCACCAGGAACACAATGGTCGAGGTGTACGGCGTGCTCGCCTCCGGCAGACGCTTCTGCCAGTCGGCGGGCAGGCTCTTGCCGAGCTTGGCGATTTCATCGATGTCACCGGCCAGGGCCAGGGTCACCACGTCAGCACGCAGACCGTCGATCACCGCACGGCCCTGCTTGCCCGAACCGCCATGGGACTGCTGGATTTTCACCGTGTCGCCGGCATGATCCTGCTGCCAGAACTTGATGAATTCGGCGTTGTATTCCTGATACAGCTCGCGCGTCGGGTCATACGACACGTTGAGCAGCTCGTAATCCTTGGCAACGGCGGAACCGGCAAACACGGCACTGGCCAGCGCGGCCAAAGCATAACGGCGAATCGACGACATGGTGAAAGCTCCTGGAATTCCTGGTGGTGGCTTGTTCTTATGTATTGCTGGAATCGGTCCCGTTTCAAAGATCGCCGCCTTGGCCAGCTCCTGCACACAGCCCCCTGTAGGAGCCGCCGAAGGCTGCGATCTTTTGATCTTCAGCTCAGCCCGGTTGCTTACCGGGTTGCTGCAAACGGAATTTCTCTTTGCGTTCGATCTGTACGACTTGCGCGTTGTGCACAGTGATCTCCACTGCGCCGAACCGCAGATCGCGCAGGGCACTCTGGATTTCACGCAAGATCGTGGCTTCGTCCTGACCGTCAACGCTGCGAAGGGATGCGCTCATGGTGCTGCTCCTTTGAAGGGGATTTGCCTGGCAGTGGGCGGCACTGCGTTCGGCGTGGGAGCAATATAAGAGAGGCACGGATATTCTTAAAAAGACTATTTAAGAATGTTTATATAACCAGAAAACAATATGAGAGTGGGCAAGGGGTTTGCGCTGATTTGAAGTCGTCAAAAGAACTTGTGGCGAGGGGATTTATCCCCGTTGGACTGCGTAGCAGTCCCATTTCTTGGGGCCGCTACGCGACCCAACGGGGATAAATCCCCTCACCACAAGGTCGGTGATAGCCATATAGGCCTTTTCAGCCAATCAATGGCGTTTTCGCCCAATCAAGCCGATCCGCAGACACCGGCCGCCCAAACCAGTAGCCCTGCCCCAGATCGCATTCCTGCGCCAACAGAAATGTCGCTTGCTCAGCCTGCTCGATCCCCTCGGCATGCACCTGCATACCCATGCTCCGCGCCAGCGCGATGATCACCCGGACAATCGCCACGTCATCCTCATCCCACGGCAACCCGGCGACGAAGCCCTGATCGATCTTGAGTTTCTGCACCGGCAGGCGCTTGAGCCGCAGCAACGACGAATAGCCGGTGCCGAAATCATCGATGGCCAGACGCACACCCAGCTCGCGCAAGCGATGCATCTGTTCCAGCGCCACTTCCGGATCATCCATCACCGCGCTTTCGGTAACTTCCAGTTCCAGATACGCCGGATCCAGCCCCGTGTCGTGCAGCACCTGCGCTACCTGCTGGAAAAGCTCACGTCGGGCAAACAGCCGCGAGGAGACATTCACCGCGACGAACGCCAGCACTACACCGCTCTGCTGCCATTGGCACATCTGTCGGCAGGCCTGCTGCATCACCCAGCCATCGATCTCGGCGATCAGCCCGGTGCGCTCGGCAATCGGAATGAATTCCGCCGGCGACACCAGCCCGCGCTGCGGATGCTGCCAGCGCACCAGTGCTTCGACGCCGACCAGACGGCCGCTTTGCAGGTCATGCACCGGTTGGTAGTAGACGCGCAGTTCCTCCTGCTCCAGTGCGCGGCGCAGCTCGAAGGCGATTTCGACCCGTTGCTGGGCATGGGCGGTCAGTTCTTCGGTGTACAGCGCGTAGCCATTGCGCCCGCTGCTTTTGGCCTTGAACAACGCACTGTCGGCATTGCGTAACAACTGCTCGGCGCTGAGGGCATCGCTGGGAAACAGGCTGATGCCGATGCTCGCGTTGATGAACAGTTGATCGCCATCTACCAGCACCGGCTCCTTCAACGCGTCCAGAGTCCGTTGCGCCAGCGCGGCGGCCTGGGCCGGCTGTGGACAACTTTCCGCGAGCACCGCGAACTCGTCACCGCCGAGCCGCGCCAAGGTAATGCCGTGGCCGAACAGTTCCTGCAAACGCGTCGCCACCGCTTTTAGCAACCGATCGCCGACGTTATGCCCGAGGCTGTCGTTGATCATCTTGAAATGATCCAGATCGAGCATCAGCAGCGCGCAGCCACGCTTGTGTGTCTGTGCCGACGCCAGCGCCTGCTCGGCGCGGTCGCTGAACAGCAGGCGATTGGGCAGATCGGTCAACGGATCGTGATGCGCCAAGTGTTTGAGCTCGGACTCGGAATCCTTGATCGCACTGATGTCGGAAAACACCGCCACGTAATGGCTGAGCCGGCCGAAATCATCGTGAATCACCCGAATGGTCTGCCACTGTGGATAAATCTCGCCGGTCTTGCGCCGGTTCCAGATCTCGCCGCTCCATTCACCTTCAGCCTCTAGGGTGGCGAACATCGCCTGATAGAAGCCCGGCGGATGATGGCCGGACTTGAACAGACTCGGCTGCTGGCCGATGACTTCGTCGCGCCGATAACCGGTGATCTCGATAAAGGCGCGGTTGACGTGAACGATCAGACCACGGTGATCGGTTACCAGCACGCCTTCGCGGGTGCAATCGAACACGGCGGCCGCCTGACGCAGGCGCTCCCGGTCGCTGTGGCGCTCGCGCAGGCGGGCACCGATGCCGAGAAACCGACACAGCCGCGCCCGCGCCAGAAAAATCAGCCCGGCGCTGACCGCTGCCAGCAAATAACCGTTGATCAGTTGCCAGCGGGCCAGCGCACTGGAGTCATCGAAGAATCTGCTTAATAAATGATCGGAAACCTGCAGCCACACGGCGGCGAGTACGAGGTAGAGCAGCGCTGCACGCAAGGCATCGCGGTAAGTCGCAGACATTCGGCCGTCCATGTCCCTACAAAAAGGTTGGAATTATAGGTGAAGAAACATTCAGCGACTTCTTATCTGAAAGGGCGACTGGTTTTATCTGTGTGCTTAGTGATAATGCAACGGCTGTTTTTATCTTTATCGAGGGCCCTATAGCCTATGTGGTACGAAGGTTTTCTTGGCTTGTCGGCCTGGTCACTGGTCGCGGTCACCCTGCTGATGACCCATGTGACGATTGTTGCCGTCACGGTCTATCTGCACCGTTACTCGGCCCACCGCTCGCTCGAGCTGAATGCGGGTCTCAAGCACTTTTTCCGTTTCTGGCTGTGGCTGACCACGGCGCAGAACACCCGCGAGTGGACCGCCATCCACCGTAAACACCACGCCAAATGCGAAACCGAAGATGACCCGCACAGCCCGGTCATCAAGGGCCTGTCCACGGTGCTGCGCACCGGCGCCGAGCTGTATCGCAGCGAAGCGCAGAACCCGGAAACCCTGCGCATCTACGGCAAGAACTGCCCGGAAGACTGGATTGAACGCAACGTCTACAGCCGCTATCCGCTGCTGGGCGTGGCGATCATGGGCGTAATCGACCTGCTGCTGTTCGGCACCATCGGCATCACCATCTGGGCGATCCAGATGATGTGGATTCCGGTGTGGGCCGCCGGCGTGATCAACGGTCTGGGCCATGCCGTCGGCTACCGCAACTTCGAATGCCGTGACGCGGCAACCAATCTGGTGCCGTGGGGCATCCTGATCGGCGGCGAAGAGCTGCACAACAACCATCACACCTACCCCAACTCGGCCAAGCTGTCGGTGAAGAAGTGGGAGTTCGACCTCGGCTGGGCGTGGATCAAGGTCTTCTGCTTCCTGCGCCTGGCCAAGGTGCAGCGGGTCGCACCGATTGCCCACCGCGTCGAAGGCAAGGGCAGCCTGGACATGGACACCGCCATGGCGATCCTCAACAACCGCTTCCAGATCATGGCCCAATACCGCAAATTGGTGATCGGTCCGCTGGTCAAGCAAGAGCTGGCCAAGGTCGATCATTCGGTGCGTCACCAGTTCCACCGGGCAAAACGCCTGCTGTCGCGGGAAACCAGCCTGCTGGAAGACCGTCATCACCTGCGCATCCAGACCATGCTCGAACACAGCCAGGCGTTGAAAGTGATCTACGAAAAACGCCTGGCTTTGCAGCAGATCTGGGTCAAGACCAGTTCCAATGGCCACGACATGCTGGCCGCCATCAAGGAATGGATTCACGAGGCCGAGGCCAGTGGCATCCAGTCGTTGCGTGACTTTGCTGATCAGCTGAAAACCTACTCGCTGCGTCCTGCGACTGCCTGACCTGCAACGAGGCTGTGATCTCGAAGATCGCAGCCTCGTTGCACACGTCGCCTCCTTAACCCCGCCGCCCGGCGGGACTCGGTAATGGCCGGGAACTTCGCCGAAAATCCTCTATCTCAAAGACACTTCGCCATTCCGGCGGGTTGTCCTGTGGCCGTTGTCGACATTGCGGCGCGCCCTTTGAGATTTGTGCCGATGGTCAACAACAACCAGAAAGACACATCCTTCACCCAATGGCCCGAGGCCGCGCAAACGCTGATGGCGCTGATGCACGCGCAAGGCGAAGTTGCGCGCCTGAGCGAGCGCGAACAATTGATCAGTTCGCTGCTGGTCAGCGTCAACGCCGTACTCTGGGCTTTCAACTGGGAAACCCGCCAGGTGCTGTACGTCAGTCCGGCCTATGAACGGATCTTCGGCCGTTCCGCCGCGTTGTTGCTGGCGGACTACAACCAATGGCGCGACAGCATTTACCCCGATGATCTGGAGTACGCCGAGCAGAGCCTCGCCGAAGTCCTGCACCGAGGTGCGGTGGAAGATCGCGAGTACCGCATCATCGCGGCCGATGGCCAGGTGCGCTGGCTCAGCGACAAATGCTTTATAAATCGCCAGGACGAGCCCGGGCAGCCGGTGATCATCGTCGGCATCGCCGAAGACATCACCGACAAAAAACATATGGAAACCGAGCTGCAACGCTTGGCCACCACCGATGTGCTGACGCAAAGCAGCAACCGCCGCCACTTCTTCGAATGCGCCCACCGCGAGTTCGCCGAGGCGCGCCGCCAAGGCACGCCGCTGGCCTTCCTGCTGCTGGACATCGACGATTTCAAAGTGATCAACGACAGCTACGGCCACCCCGAAGGCGACAATGTGCTGCAACGGATCGCCGAATGCGGGCGCGGCTCATTGCGCCGTGGCGACCTGTTCGGGCGGATTGGCGGTGAGGAGTTCGCCGCGGTGTTTCCCGGCTGCGCGCCGGAGATGGCCGTGCAAGTGGCGGAGCGCCTGCAACAGGAGATCCAGCGACTGCGCTTCAACCACGACGGCCAAGCATTCAGCATCACAGTTAGCCAGGGCCTGACCAACCTCACCGACGAAGACAAGAGCCTGGACAGCCTGTTCGCCCGCGCGGATGCCGCGATGTACGAGGCGAAACGGCAGGGCAAGAACCGGATCATTGCGGCCTGATCCGTATTTTGTGGCTGCCGCAATTCCTGTGGGAGCGGGCTTGCCCGCGATGAGGCCTGCACCTTCAACAAAAATGTTGCCTGCGCTGGCGCCTTCGCGAGCAGGCTCGCTCCCACATTGGAATGTGGTGATCTGTCATTTGCGCATCCGCATCAACTCCGGCAGCCCGATCTTGAGCAACCGCGCCGTCCGGCTCTTCGCCAGCTCCTCTACGCCTTCGTGCTCGGTCAGCCGCGCCATCTGCGCAGCCATGTGCATCACCAGCGCCTCGCGACTGTAAACGCCACCACCGAGCTGGTAGGCCGAAGCAATCAATTCGCGCAACTCCAGCGGCAGACGCCAGCGGGTGCGCAATGCCGAGCCATAAGAGGCGCCAAACTTCGCCAACGCTTCACCGACCTCCTCCAACTCGTCCAGCTCGCCGCCGGCCTGCTGCCATTCCTGCAGGCAGCGCAGCAGCGCCAGATCGCCGAGCCGATGCAGCATGCCCGCGCAATAGCAGCGCTCCTGATCGAGATCGAGCAGGCGCGCCAGCGTGCGGGCGTATTCCGCCGTGTGCAGTGACAGCCCCCAATAGCGCTCGGCGTAATCCGCCAGGCATGGATCGCTGAGCCGCGCGCTGCGTTTGAGCGCCAGCCCGAGAATCAGGTTCATGCTTTGCCCGGTGCCGAGTCGGTGCAGCGCCTGGGCCAGGGTTTGCACCGGCGCGCCGTAGTGTTGCGCGGCACTGTTGGCGGCTGCGATCAGCACGGCGGTAATCTGCGGATCGGTGCGGACCTCTTCTTCCAGCAGTTTGAGGTCCAGCCCCTCGGGATTGAGGCTGCGCTTGACCGCCACTTGCACGTCGGTCATCAACGGCGCGCCATCGGCCTGCTCGCGACGCCGTTCAAGGAACACCGACAGGGTCATGCCCGGCGCCAGTGCCGGCACTTCGCAAACCACTGCTTCGCCAGCGTTGAGCAGCAACCCCTGCAAGCGTTCGGTCAGGCCTTCCATGTTCAACGGTTTGGTCAGGTACGCCGTCGGCGCGAGCGGAATCGCTTCGCGCACGCTGGCGCTGTCGTTGCGGCTGCTCATCAGAATGAACGGCAACGGCGGATTGCGTTTGCGCTGGCGGACGCTGCGCAGCACATGCAATCCGTCGATGCCAGGCAGCTCCCAATCGACGATGGCCAGGTCATAGGGCACCTCGCTGAGCAACGACATTGCCTGCTGGCCATCGGCACACAAATCCAGGCGCGCATCGCAGCGCACATTGAGCAGCACTTGTTTGAGCAGGTCACGGGACCAGGGATCGGCCTCGGCAATCAACACCCGGGGTACGGCGGGTAAATCAACGGCAGTCATGCGCGCTCTCCTTGCAATGTCTGAACCTTAGCCAATGCTGGCGATTCGATACAGCGCAAACCCGTCCGATGTGTTTCAAGGAGCGAAAAAAACCCGCCGAAGCGGGTTTTTGTCGAGCGGGTCACGCGAGCGGATCAGAGTTCAGAGAAGCACTCTTCGATGATCGCCAGGCCTTTGTCCAGTTGCTCGTCTGGCGACGTCAGCGGAACCAGCACACGCAGCACGTTACCGTAAGTGCCGCAGGACAGCAGGATCAGGCCCTTGTCACGCGCCTTGGCCACCACGGCAGCCACGGCAGTCGGGTTCGGCTTGTGGCTGTCGCCGTTTTCGAACAGCTCGACCGCGATCATTGCGCCCAGCGCACGCACTTCACCGATGACCGGGTACTTGGCCTGAATCGCCTTCAAACCGGTGACCAGGCGCTCGCCGACAGCCTTGCAGCGGTCCAGCAGTTGCTCTTCTTCAAACACTTCCATGACTGCCAGCGCAGCGGCGCAAGCGATCGGGCTACCGGCGTAGGTGCCGCCCAGGCCGCCCGGAGCAATGGCGTCCATGTATTCGGCCTTGCCGCACACGCCGGCCAGCGGGAAGCCGCCAGCGATGGACTTGGCGAAAGTGGTCAGATCGGCGGCAACGCCCATCTGTTCCATGGCGAAGAAGGTGCCGGTACGGCCAGCGCCAGTCTGCACTTCGTCAGCGATCAGCAGGATGCCGTGCTGGTCGCACAAAGCGCGCAGACGCTTCATGAATTCCTTCGGCGCGACGTAGAAACCGCCTTCGCCCTGCACCGGCTCGATGATGATTGCAGCGATGTCTTTCGGCTCGGCGTCGTTCTTGAAGATGCGCTCGATGGAAGCGATCGAATCGTCAATGCTCACGCCGTGCAGTTCGTTCGGATACAGCGCGCGGAAGATGCCGCCTGGCATCAGGCCCATGCCCGCCGAGTACGGCACGACTTTACCGGTCAGACCCAAAGTCATCATGGTACGACCGTGGTAAGCGCCGGTGAACGCGATCACGCCGGCACGGCCAGTAGCAGCACGGGCGATCTTCACGGCGTTTTCGACGGCTTCGGAGCCCGTGGTAACCAGCAGGGTTTTCTTGGCGAAATCACCCGGCACCTTGGCGTTGATTTTTTCGCACAGCTCAACGTAGGGCTCGTAAGCCAGCACCTGGAAGCAGGTGTGGGTCAGCTTGTTCAGCTGTTCAGTCACGGCGGCGATGATTTTCGGGTGCACGTGGCCGGTGTTCAGTACAGCGATACCGCCGGCGAAGTCGATGAACTCACGACCTTCAACGTCGGTCACGGTGGCGTTCTTTGCCGACTCGGCGAAGATCGGGTGAATCTGGCCAACACCACGAGGTACGGCATTGGTGCGGCGGGCCATCAGTTCAGCGTTAGTCTTGCTCATTACAGTCCTCATTCGCCGCTCATCGGGCGGCGTGGTTCAAGGATGAAGCGGGAGAAATCGGCGGTAGCAGCATGCGATGATCGACTGCCACGGCGTTCCTGGCCGCAGAGAAAATTCCTGTTTGAAACGACGCAAAGGGACAGCGCTCTCGTGCCCTTTGCGTTTGCAGCGATCCCTTTCCCGGCTTAGATGCCCAGGCAGAGGTATTTGATTTCCAGGTAGTCTTCGATGCCGTACTTGGAGCCTTCACGACCCAGGCCCGAAGCCTTGATGCCGCCAAACGGCGCGACTTCGTTGGAGATCAGCCCGGTGTTGACGCCGACCATGCCGTATTCCAGCGCTTCGGCGACACGGAACACACGGCCGAGGTCACGCGCGTAGAAGTAAGAAGCCAGACCGAATTCGGTGTCGTTGGACATGGCGATCACTTCGGCTTCGTCTTTGAAGCGGAACAGCGGCGCCAGCGGACCGAAGGTTTCTTCCTTGGCCACGGCCGCGTTTTTGGGCACGTTGGTCAGGATCGTCGGCTCGAAGAAGTTGCCTTCCATCGCCTTGCCGCCCGCCAGTACGGTGGCGCCTTTGCTTACGGCGTCAGCGATGTGTTCCTGAACCTTGGCCACGGCTTTTTCGTCGATCAGCGGGCCGGTGGTGGTGCCGTCTTCCAGACCGTTGCCGATCTTCAGTTTGGCCACAGCCACTTTCAGCTTCTCGGCGAACGCATCGTAGACCGCGTCCTGAATGTACAGACGGTTGGCGCAGACGCAGGTCTGGCCGTTGTTGCGGTACTTGGAAATGATCGCGCCTTCGACGGCCTTATCCAGATCGGCGTCGTCGAACACGATGAACGGCGCGTTGCCGCCCAGTTCCAGCGAGACTTTCTTGATGTCCTTGGCGCATTCGGCCATCAACTGGCGACCGATTTCGGTCGAGCCGGTGAAGGACAGTTTGCGCACGATCGGGTTGCTGGTCAGCTCGCTGCCGATGTCGCCAGCGCTGCCGGAGACCACGCTGAACACGCCCGCAGGAATGCCCGCGCGCTGAGCCAGTTCGGCCAGGGCGAAAGCGGAAAATGGAGTTTGCGATGCTGGCTTGAGCACCATGGTGCAACCGGCGGCCAGCGCCGGGCCGGCCTTACGAGTGATCATCGCCGCCGGGAAGTTCCACGGGGTGATCGCGGCGGTGACGCCGATCGGTTGTTTGATGACGATCAGGCGCTTGTCCGGCTGATGGCCCGGAATCACATCACCGTAGATGCGCTTGGCTTCTTCGGCGAACCACTCGATGAACGATGCGGCGTAAACGATTTCGCCCTTGGCTTCGGCCAGCGGCTTGCCTTGCTCGAGGGTCATCAGGCGCGCGAGGTCGTCCTGGTTCTCGATCATCAGTTCGAACCAGCGACGCAGCTTGCCGGCACGCTCTTTGGCGGTCAGCGCACGCCAGGCCGGCAGCGCTTTGTCAGCAGCTTCAATGGCACGGCGGGTTTCAGCGGCGCCCATCTTCGGCACGGTGCCGAGGATTTCGCCGGTGGCCGGGTTGTTGACCTTGATCGTCTGACCGTTGTCGGCATCGACCCAAGCGCCATCGATGAAGGCTTGCTGGCGGAACAACTGGGTGTCTTTAAGCTGCATGTCGGCTTTCCTTAACAGCACCGCGGCCTGCGCGGAGCAAATTATGATTGTAGAAAGGCGCCTCGCAAGGCTGCCGTCAGGGAAATCAGTGAGCGGATTGTGGCGCATCAACAGTGCACGACCGGGCGCACTTGCGCTGCAACATCCCGCCAAAGAGCGTTTGAAATCTCAAACGGATCGTAGGTTCAAAGGGGGTAAAGGACAATAGGTCGTTCGAAAAAAAGAACAAAAATGCCGCTTTTCAGATCAACGTACTGAAAACCCGTGCCGCAGGAAAAACCTTAGATCAACCCCGCCAAAGCGCCAAGCGAGGGTTTTGCAGGACGTTACCGCTTTAAGGAATGCAGCGATTTTGCGCCGACACGCACACTGACAAAACCCGCCAAACCCGGCATGGACGCCCCGAGCCGACCTAGGTATGATGTCGCCCGCCGCACCAGTAGCTCAGCTGGATAGAGTACTGCCCTCCGAAGGCAGGGGTCGTGGGTTCGAATCCCGCCTGGTGCACCATCTTCTTTCCCTTGTATTACAAGGGGATAGCGCTCCTGACAGAAACCTGTCCTAGTCCTGAAAGTCGTTTTTGCCACAAATTTGCCACACTTGAACGTGGCGGGAATGGTCGAAATGGCAACAATCAGGAATCGCGGCGAGTATCAGTGGGAAGCGCAAATCCGTCGTAAGGGCTATCCAGCCCAAAGAAAAACCTTCGAAACCAAAGCCGATGCCCAAGCCTGGGCGCGCATGATCGAAAGCGAAATCGACCGAGGCATTTTTGTCTCTCGCGTCGAGGCTGAACGCACCGCCTTTCATCAACTCATTGATCGCTACATCTCCGAAATCGCTCCGAAGCACAAAGGTGCCTACTCGGAAATCAAACGCTTGGAAGCGCTTAAGCGCCACCCGCTGGCGACACGCATCGTCGCCACCCTCACCTCCTCCGACTTTGCCCGCTACCGTGACGAACGCCTGAAGATCCGGAAGGGCAATACGGTAAAACGTGAGCTGGCTTTGTTTCAGTGCGTGATTGAAGTCGCTCGCCGGGAATGGGGAATTCACCTCGCTGAGAACCCGGTGCGGATGGTCAGCCGCCCTAGCTATAACGACGAACGCTCGCGACGCCTGGACCCGATTGAGGAGCAGTACATCCTAGGCGCTTTGGAGCTTCGGGAGCGCCGTGCAGATGGCACCTATGCAGATGCTTCGCACAATCCTTGGATACGGTCGATCGTGCAACTCGCAATTGAGACAGCCATGCGCCGTGGCGAGCTATTCGAGTTGCGCTGGAAGCATGTGAATTTGGATCGTAAAACCGCACATCTTCCAGCGACCAAGAACGGGCTACCAAGAACCGTCCCACTCTCCCCGAGAGCTATTCAGCTGCTAAAGGATTTGCCGCGTTCACTTTGCGGCAGAGTCTTCCCCACCACCGCAGACGCCCTCAAGAAGGCCTTCACACGCGGTTTGGAGCGAGCAAGGACGAAATACTTAGGAGATTGCGAACGCGCCCTGGTAACGCCCCAGGAAGACTTTCTGCTCGACCTGCGTTTCCACGACCTACGCCATGAGGCCACCTGCCGGCTGGCCACCAAACTTCCCAATTTGATCGAGCTTGCCAGCGTGACGGGACACCGCGAGGTGAACATGCTAAAGCGCTACTACAACATCACAGCAGAGGAACTCGCGGCGAAACTTGCTTGAAAATCATTCAAGCCTTGGGAGTGTGCCCGCTCGCTGCTTTGCTCATCGTTCGAGCAGTTGAAGCTAGCTCGTGACCACTTTAAGACATTCGATAACCTACTCACGATCTGCATCCCAAGGGCGATTCCGCGAATTGAGGACGGACAGAATTTTGCACAGCCAGCTACCCCATACACCTATGAAGCCAACCGAGAGCAATTTACGCCTTAAGAAATTTTTCATAATTTAATTGATTAAAAATGAAATGTTGCCACAATCAGCTAACAACATTTCATAGGTGTGCCCATGAACGAGCAAGAAACCTCCGCAGGATCTGCTGAAGTCGGAAGACATCTCATGCAGGTTCGAGACAGAGCCGGCCTCAAACAAGGAGAGCTAGCAAAACGCGTCTCTTTGAGCCCCGCTGTCTTATCACGTATAGAAAGTGGTGAGCGCTCTATTACAGCCGCGGAAGCTCAGGACATCCTGATGCAAATCGGCACACCTGAGGCTACCGACCTTGCACAAGCACTCCAAAGGAATTGGATTGTGCTACCACGCCCTCCCCTTGATCATCCCGAGCAGGAGATTTTATGGGAAGCAGAACTGGTCGCTGCAGAGCTCGTTGAGCTTCGCAATCGTCCCGACACACCTCATGCGTTTGAAAGCCGTCTTTCTGAATACATTGAAGAGTTAAATCGCTGCGCAGGCCTCCTCCTAAAGCGTGACCACCAGATAGCCTTTATCGGCAGTATCGGCGTGGGTAAATCCACAGCAATCTGCCAAATGACTGGCTTAGTGTTCCCAAAAGAAGACGGATCACCTACTCCGATTCTTGAGGTAGGCGGTGGCGGGATCACCGTATGCGAAGTCCATCTGCGTACAGGCCCAGACTATGGCCTTCTAATTGAACCCAGAAGCGATGATGAAATCCGGCAGGACGTAAGCGATCTTGTAGACCACATTCTGAAAAGTAATGCGCATCAGGACGATGACGGTGCGGCTGAGTCGCAAGGCATTTCAAAGGAAGTTGCCCGAGCTTTGCGCAACATGGCTGGCTTGGCCGTGCAGCGCCTAAAAGGTGCAGATGGAAAACGCATCCTCAAAGACCCGGCAAAGGAGCTAGCAGAGATATACAAGACACCTCGCGAGTTTCTCGTTGAAGTTCTGAGCCGCATGGAGCTCCATCGCCGAGACCGCCGGGACATTTGGTATGACAGCGCATCTGGAAAGTCACCCAAGGTATGGCTAAGGGACACGTTCTCTGCGATTAACAACGGAAGACATCCAGAAGTCACCCTTCCAAAGCGCATTGAAGTAGTTGTTCCTGACCGCCTGCTCAACACTACTGATTTGACAGTTCGCATCATCGATACCAAGGGTATTGACCGGACTGCTGCGCGAGAGGATATCGAGGTTCATTTGGATGACCCGCATACTCTCGCCGTGCTTTGCTCACCATTCAACAACGCTCCGTCTGCCGAGGCCAGGCTCTTGCTCGAACGTGCGAAAGACGCTGGAGTGAGGCACTTAGACATTAATGCTGCCCTGCTAGTGCTTCCGCGCCCAAGCGAAGCAATGGCGATGAAAGATGACGCGACCGGAACTCCGGTGGAATCCGCCGATGAAGGCTATGACTTGAAAGCGGAGCAGGCTTCTTTGGCTCTCGAGCCCCTCGGCTTGCACGACTTGGCCATTGGCTTCTATAACGCGAATGAGGATACGGCCAATCAAGCTCAAGATTTTTTAATTTCAAGGTTAACTGAAGCTCGAAGAGCGTTCAGAGCGCGGACTTTGGCCGCCACGAATGGCGCACGCGAGGTATTGAAAAATCATGGCGAAGAGCGAGTTCGAGCAGTACTTCGAGATGCCAGCGAAACGTTACATACCTGGATAAACGCCAATGATTCTGTACCCACAGTAAATGCCCAGGTCGAAGAAAGCTTGCTGGCCCAGATACAAATCGCTTATGCGGCCACAGTAAGAGCCGCTGTTCGACGAGAAGGGGAATGGGCTCAACTTAGCTATTCTCACCACATCGGTTACGGCGCCCGCCGTATTGCCGTTGTCGCCCTTAGCAAGATCGTAGAGCAATTCACGGGGCACTGCAGGTTGCTGGCTGCAACCCCCCGCTACACAGAGGCAAAAGAACTTATTACACAAGCAGAACGGGTTCTGATCACAAGCTATGAAGATCTCTTGCGCAAAACCCAACTAATGGGTCAAACAGTATTCAAAGACGCATTAAAAGACGACCCCGCTTTCTGGCAGGCTTGCATGCACGAATGGGGATTGGGACCAGGATACAAATCTCGCGTAGCCATCCATAACCGCGAATGGTTCGATAATGAGTCTCGTCAAAAATTGCAGGAAGAACTGAAGGCGCTCATTGATCGTGAATGGCTTAGAGCGCTTAAAAATGTTTCCGAGCTGCTGGAGCCTATCCATTGACCAATCTAATTTGAGTTCCTGACGGGCTACAGTGAAGTAACCATGCTGAAGCAGCACTACAACATCACCGCAGAAGAACTCACGGCGAAGCCAGCCTGACAGTCAGTCGATAATCTCAAGCCTCAGGGAGCGCGCTAGCTCCCTGAGCTCTGAATCCGTTCGAACACGGTTTAGCGCGATCTCCTCGCGCTCCCTCTGCTTAAGCAGATAGACCTCGTTGAAACACTCGATAACCTGCTCACGGGTTAAGTCCGAGATCGATACCCGGCGCTTTAGAGTGTTCAGAATATTGCGCGCACTGAGCTGAGCCGCCTCCCGCAGATACGTCCTCAGCAGCAAGTCACGAAAAACCCAATCGCTGACCCACGCCTTCGATAAAGCCCAAAACAACAGCCGCTGGTAGGTATCCCAAGCCATGCGCGTTTGGCCACTCAGATACCGCCGCAGAATCCGCCCATCTGCGTCCTTGAAACCGTAAATCCCGAGGTCCGTAAGCAATCGCTCAAGCGCGACCTTCGACATACCAGACTTCTGCAATATCCCGGAGAACAGGTACTCCACCAGATCCACCGGAACACGGACAACAAAGTTTTTCCGACCGGTTTCCTGGTGATTTTCTATCTCACGGAAAACGAGCTGAAAGACTTCTTCGGGATTGATATCGGATTCAAAGGATGATGGCTGCATGTACCCATTCTTTGGCTAACAGCCGCATCTGTCAAAAAGGTGTCCTAGTTGATCGGTCCTCGATTGGCGAAAGCTGCACGTACTCCATAGCAACCGAGCGACAGTAGTGATGAGCGTCGATTACGAAACCATTCAAAAAATCCAGAAGCTTTCAGATGACGTGCTGATAGGCGTAGCCGAGGTCGCGGCGCTAACAGGATTCAGCGTGTTAACCGTGCGTCAGCGCAAACTGCCGGGGCTTGATCCCCTTCCGGGACTATCGCGGCTACGCTGGCGTCTCGGCGATCTTCGCCAGTGGATGCGCCATGGTCCCGAATGCGCTTCGGCTTCGCCAGTCAAGGCAGTGTTAAAAACTACGCCAGAAAATCGAGTTGGCCGCCCTACAAAAAAAGAGCAAGTAGAGGCTAGAAAATGAGCACTCGCACACCTGCCTCCATTCAAAATTAAGCAGTGGTCACTTCGTTTATAAACGAGCCGCTAATGCCGCCAGAGCTCCGTACGAATGACATCACGAATTCAGGGAGCAGGCGTCTTGCACAACTCGCCAAACTTGAAGCTCGAGCAAGAGCTGCTAACAAGGCGCAGCTCAAGCCAAAGCCTGCGATTACAACCCCAACGCTGAGAACATGGCCGGATGAGGTTCGCGGCGTACCGAATGCGTTCTTGCGGTCGGCCCTTTTCGGAGCAGTAAGGAAGGGCAGTCGGACTGATCTAAAAATGGTGGCGATTAACTCAATCGGGGGCGTGCAGATTTCTTATACAGGAACGCGTCTCGACCAGATTGACCTTTCCGTATGGCTAAGCGTGTTGCACCTCTCTCGACGGCAAAGGCTAGGCCAGGAGCTCCGCTACAAGGCTTACGGCGTGCTTAAACTCATGAAAAAGACCGACACGGGTAAGAATAGGAAACTGCTGCACGATCGCGTGCTGCGATTGGCAGCGTGCACCGTTGAGGTAGTGCAGGGTGATATTTCCTACACCGGCAGCCTGATCAAGCACTTCTATAAGGACGAGAATAGCTTGGAATACGTCGTAATCCTTGACGCCAGGCTAAACGCACTGTTCTCCAAGTCTGGCTTCAGTTACATCGATTGGAGTATTCGGTCTGCATTGGATGGCCAGCCACTCGCCCAATGGCTTCATGGATTTTATTCGAGCCATGCAAAAGCTTACGGACTAAAAGTAAGCACGCTGCACCAGCTCTGTGGAAGCGAAGCCCGCGAAATCTGGAAATTTACCCAAACGTTATGTCGCGCGTTCGACGCTTTGAGCGCTGCCTACAACAAACACGGTAAATCATTCGAGTACGCCATTCGAGGCGATTTGGTACACGTCCAAAGACAGGAAAGCCAGACACAGTTCCGACATCTCATGAAGGTGGAAAGAACAAAAATGATGCGTGCCGTTCTAGCGGGTAGAGAATACCGTTCTGGCAGGTAACGCTTACCGTTACGGCGGGTAGCGTAGCCCGTTCCAAAAGGTAGGCTATCCACAGTCAATAGTGCCTGTCAGCCTGACAGCACAAAGGCCGCAGCATGTGCCCCTCTAAAACTAATCTGAACCTAATCAGTAATAATCGGATCTCGGACGGAAGTTCAGCCCCTAACGAGCAGTAGAGGGAATGTCCGCAGCCGGCTCAAACGCGGAAGATGAATGCTATGGCTAACCGGAGTCGTACCACCGTTGAGCGGATAATTTGCCAAGCTCGGATATGGGGGTGGGATATGTCCTGGTCGTTCAGCATGGCCACGCCGACCGATACCAGGCCAATCGGTCACCATTATTCAGAGCATACTGCGATCAAGCTTTACGGCTCCGTCCGATACCCTGAAGCATTTAAATACCCAGCCCTAGAATGCTACCTATACGTTGACCCATTACTCCTAAGCGACAAGTCGGTTCCTCGCTGCATCGGTTCCATGCAGGCGACTGGCAAAAAACTCATCGTATATGTCGCCGTTCACAATGACCGCTTCAACAGCTTAGTCATCGCTGCAAGTCGACTTGTCGCCCTGGAGATCAATGCGGAGCCGCTGAAATATCGCAAGTCAAAGGTGATGGGCATCCACCTAAGCACCGAGCTGGAGTCTGATTGATAATGGTTTTTTGATCATCGGAGCACTAGTGTCCAGTGCTCGTTTACTAGCGCCGCCCCCGGTGCCGAGAAACTATGACGAGGTCCAAAATCCTCATTCCTCGTCGAAGTAATCGCTATCCAGTTTCGGTAGTTTTAGAAGCCGGGACGTTACCCCAACCTCGTGATCCATCATCAGATTGACCAGTCGGATGCCATCCACCAGCACCATGCCTTCCACTGAGCGGACAAAGTCGATGCCTTGGGCAGTGAAACCCGACGTAGTGATAAATACCCCTCGCTTGGCCTTTTGCCCGGCAAGTGCTCCATAGAAAGCTTGCAACTCAGGACGGCCTACAGTGCCTTGCCAGCGTTTTGCTTGGACATAGACTTTTTCCAGCCCGAGCTTATCAAGCGAAATTATCCCGTCAATTCCGCCATCTCCGCTACCACCAACACGCTGCAAATCGTTTCGGCTAGCCCCGTAGCCAAGGCTGTGCAACACGTCGAGCACAATAACTTCGAAGCGGTTGGGACTGACTTGTAGCAAGTTATCCAGTAGATCCGCTGCTGTTGCATCGCGTAGCTCACGCAGAGCCTGTTCCAACCGATCGTCCGGGCTCACAGTTGCTGATATCGGTGTATCTGCACCCTGCTCTAGCCCATCTAGTGGGACGGCATCTGTGGGGCTCCTAAGCTTCACGTCCATGAAGCGGATGGCGAGTTGTTCAACCTGATCCGCCGTGAGCGGTGACGGGTGCTGTGTAGAATAAGCAGTGCCAGCTTCGGTGAGCCTCCAATAGCCTCGTTTGGCGCTGGAGGATAACCCTGCGCGCTTGAGACGGTCGTGAGCCCATCCAGCGCGGTTCTTATAGGTCGCTTGCCCACTCGCAATCAGCTCTTGAAGCTGTGATTCAGATAAATTCAAAGCCTGGGCAGCAGCTTCATGCGCGTCGCGTGCTGTCGCGCCTTCCGGATTCGCCGCCAGGTAGCGCAAGATCGGCTCAATGAATTTGTCGTATGTAGGAACGGACATCAGGATTCCCTTCGCAAGGTTGCCAGCGTGGGCAAATGTGGTAAGCCGCATGTTATCCGGAGTTTGGAAAATTATGTTTGAGGTCTGTGCCTGATGATCGTGGAGTGAATTCAAAAGACAGCTGCTGCCTACGACCGCCCATGCAGAGCCTGAGCAGTCGCAGCCAGCCTGATCATTAATTGATAATGATCTCGCACTACTCTGTGAAACCTGCGAACTCCGCAATGAAAACGACGACCCGCATGCCGCCACTCTCGCAAGAATCTTTCGCTACGTGAGGAGCTATTAGCTCTTAGCGAACGCTGGCGGGGCAATGCGCTGTCGGCGCTGGCTTGGATTAACAGAGTCAAGCAGAACTTCCTTGATGCGCTGAGCAGAAATCTCGAGCTCTTCGGGGGAGGCGTTCTGGATAGCACGGATCAACCGCTCACGATTGGAGCGCTTCAGATCCATAATCTCGGCGAAGCTACTTTCGGAATCACTGGACTGTTCCATAACTATCTCCAAAGTATCTCGAGAGAATTACCTGAGATCTACACACCAGTGTCAAATAGCCACCTCAGATTCATCACTGTAGCCTTTGTGCCTCCGCATCACCACAACCGTCCCAAAATCGTCTCACGCTCATCAACGTCAAGCGTGCACGCATGCTGTTTATACCCGCCCTCGGTATCAGAAAGTCACTCAAGGCCAGGGGCAATTCGGTAAATCCTATCTGTCGCTCTAGCGTCTTTCTCGCCATCCAATCGTCGCATCTTCAGCCCTTATGGCTAATGCATTCTTTGCTTATGTAATCGTTTTAAATTCGCCTTTTTTCCGTACCTGTAGTGTCTCCTAAATGCCAACGCCTCTTGCATCCCGGACTTAACCGGTTAGTGCAAAGATCATCTGAGTTTTGAGAGGAAAGACTAGGACAAGGTAGGGTTTGTGATACCGCCAGTTCCTGGCGACTCACAATCGGCGCGCACCAGTCGTTACACTCCCTTTGCTTGCCTACCTTCCCTACTCAGGGCAAGCCCCGAGACCCCAACACCTGGAAAAGGAAAGCTCATGAGCCTTAGCGAACAACGCCGACGCACAGGATGGCTGCCGGCAATTCGTTGTTTCGAGGAAGAAGAAGCACTGGTACGCGAGAAAGCCCACGACAGCGGAATGAGTGTTGGTCAGTTCGTGCTGGCCGCCGCATTGAAGCGACAGACCAGAAGCAAAATTGACTCCCACGTAATCAATGAATTGCGGCGCCTAGGTGGCCTTCAGAAGCATCTGTTCACAGAGGGCAACGGCGCGCTTTCCAAGGAGTACGCAAATATCTTGGTTGAGATCACCGAAGCCATTAAGCGTATCGGGTGTTGAAAAAATAGTTGGCACTCTACTGATTCACAGCTCCGTGTTTATGTCACGCAATGCGAGGACTTCGTACTCTGCTAGACCATGACTGCACTGCTCCAACCCTGCCATCGAGCTGAGCACTTGATGCTCGATTTCCTGTTGCTCCAACAATCTTCCCAACAAGATGACCTCTCCGTCCGCCTCCAGCTTACGAAGCTGCTCTGGACAGTCAAACGCCCAACGATCAAGTATTTGCCAGCCACGGGCGTGATAAGACGGAGAGCGCAGAACAGATTCAAGGGTCGCACGCGCCAACACATTGGCAGCGATAGATAACGGCGTGCTGTTACTGAGCATACGAGTCTCCCATCTTACGAAGGCGTGTAATCATTCTTGTGTTTTGTGCCATCGAGGAAGAGCGGAATCCACCTTTTTTCTTAAGCTCTCCGATGTGCTGAACAGAGAATCCGAGAGCAGAAAGGGTGGCGACATCATCGCGTGCAAGGGCCAGATTAGCCGAGCGCATCACCGCATTCGCCTGCTCCAGTCGAATGATATCTGTCAGCACAGGAGTGCTTCTGACGGGATTGCTCATAGATTGCTCCTACTGAATGATGAACTGACTCTCAGGAACGGTAGTCCAGCGCCGCCACTAGGTGCCAAGCAAGGTATCGAGTCTAGCCTCAGTATCGAGTACCTCTGTCGGCCTCAAAACGAGGCTGAACACAGGAACATCAAGATTGCTGGTCAGCACCTCCAACCGATGATTGTGTTTCCCTACCGGGACGATCCGCCAAGAATTAATTTCATCGAACCTAAAGAAATGCTCTGCGCCTTTGACTGGATAGGCCAGCAGCCTGCGTGCAGAACCATCGATACCGAGGTAGGCATCGTTAATTTTTGCGAATACTTCGAGCTGCGGTTGAAAACCTGCATTACGGAAACTTGCAACCAGTTGCTTCAGCTTATCCGCATATCGTTGGTTAACACGCCAAAACAACCAGCCCCCTCCGACGAAGTATAAAGCCAGAGCCCAGAATAACCATCGAATGGCCGGATCAGCACCGTCAGAAAATCCCAAAAAGAACGGTAGGTTGAAACCGCACAAAACCACCACAACCAGCAGCAACCCACCAACCGGTAGGCCTCCAACAATCCAAAGCACTCGAAGTAGCTCCCAAATCTGCCTCATCACTTGTCCTCATTGCAAATGCTCAATAATAAAATATCCGATAATCAGATATCTTAAAAGCAGATATAGCTTGGCAGGCCGCCCCTACAGATACGCGGCCATGACCAAAGCGATCTATCGACGTGAGCACGAAGTTTTTCTTCAAGTATTGAAACGTATGCGCGTCGAGTCCGGTATGACTCAAGCACAGTGCTCCGCAGCCCTGGGAAGACCGCAGTCATTTATGAGTGATGTGGAACGAGGAGTCAGAAGGCTCGATATTGTTCAGCTCCGCGATCTTTGTCTCGTCCTTAAGACTGATCTCTCAAGCTTTTCAAAAACGTATGAGCAAGCACTTTCCAAGGGATAATGTATGCATCCAATCCCACTTGCATGCGGCATGCTGGCAGAAATCGGCCAAAAGCAAACGAATCCCACCAAACGATACTGGCCTAACTATGAGGCATTGAGTTCTCCAACGAGGCAGGCCCTATTCACTCCCCCCAAGCTAGCGACGAGCTTTGGCCTGTTTTGAATAATTCTCCGAGCCGGATGGAAGGCCCAGCAGTAGGCGTCACCTGCTTCCCCTTATCCAGCTGTTGGCATCTCCGGAAATCATCGCATGCGTGGAGAAATGCAAATGCGCCAAACAAACCGATAGGTACTGAGCGACGACCACGTCACCCCTGCCTTCTGTAGCTGTCGATTTGGCATCGAGCGAGGCTAGAAAGTACGTAGCAACTCGGTAAACTTTACCGGATTAATCAATACGGCCGTGTTTAAGCGCACAGGTGCTGTCAGTCGAATGAGAAAGCAATGGATAGCAAAGAAAAGAAAGAGCTCAGCGAAGCGGACATCAAAGCCAAGTTCATTACCCCAGCCCTTTCCAAGGCCGGCTGGGATGAAATGACGCAGATCCGTCGAGAAGTCACCCTCACACCTGGCCCGGTGGTGGTGCGTGGCAACTTGTCCTCTCGCAACAAGAAGAAGAAGAAGTTTGCGGATTACGTCCTACAGAAGGAGAAGGGCGTACCGGTGGCGGTGGTGGAGGCCAAAGACAATACCTTCACTGTCAGCCATGGACTTCAGCAGGCGTTGGGTTATGCCGATATCCTAGAGGTGCCCTGCGCTTTCAGTTCCAATGGAGACGGCTTTGCCAGCCACAACAAGTCCGCGGCTCCAGGCGAAGACATAGAAATCGAATTTGCGCTGGAAGGCTTCCCCTCACCGGACGAGCTTTGGGCGCGCTACAAGCTCTTTCGCGGAATTGAAGACGAACAGGAAGCACTGGTCACCGAGCCCTATCACGACGATGGCTCCAACAAGGAGCCGCGTTACTACCAGGCCGAAGCCATCAACCGTGTTGTGGAAAAGGTAGCGCAGGGTAAAAAACGCCTCTTGCTCGTCATGGCCACCGGCACCGGCAAGACTTACACCACTTTCCAAATCATCTACCGGCTATGGAAGGCCAAGAAAGCACGGCACATCCTGTTTCTGGTGGACCGCAATATTCTCGCCGACCAGACCCTGGTCAACGACTTCAAGCCCTTTGGCCCGGTGATGACCAAGATCAAGAGCCGCAAGATAGACCCCTCCTACCAAGTATATCTGGGGCTGTATCAGGCGCTCACCGGCCCGTATGAGGAAGACAAGATCTTCAAAACCGTCTCGCGGGATTTCTTCGATCTCATCGTGATTGACGAGTGCCACCGCGGCAGCGCCAACGAGGATTCCGCGTGGAAGGAGATCCTTGAGTACTTTGACGGCGCGATCCAGCTCGGTCTGACCGCCACACCGAAGGAAACCAAATACGCTTCCAACATCACCTATTTTGGAGAGCCGATCTACACCTACTCGCTGAAGCAGGGTATCCAGGACGGTTTTCTCGCCCCCTACAAGGTGGTGCGCATCGACATCGACAAGGACATCCGCGGCTGGACACCACCGCCCGGTATGAAGGATGACCTCGGCAATGAGATCGAGCAGCGCGAATACAACCAGGTCGACATGGACCGCATACTGGTGCTGAACAAGCGCACCAAGCTAGTGGCCGAGCGGGTGATGAAGCTTATGCTCGCCACGGATCCTTACCAGAAAACCATTATCTTCTGTGAAGACATCGACCACGCCGAGCGCATGCGCAAGGCCATTGTCAATGCCGCTGGGCCGCTGGCCAAGAAAAACAGCAAGTACGTGATGCGCATCACCGGTGACAGCGTAGAGGGCAAGGCCGAGCTGGATAATTTCATAGATCCGGAAAGCAAATACCCGGTGATTGTCACTACCTCGGAACTGCTCACCACCGGGGTGGATGCCAAGACCTGCAAGCTCATCGTACTGGACAAAACCGTGAACTCCATGACCACTTTCAAGCAGATCGTCGGTCGTGGCACCCGCATCGAGGAGTCAAAGAACAAGTATTTCTTCACCATCATGGATTTTAAGCGCGCCACTGAACTGTTCAAAGACCCAGACTTTGATGGCGAGCCCGTGGTGATCTACGAACCGGATGATGGTGATGACCCGGTACCGCCGGATCCGATGCCGGATGAAGAGGACGAAGGCGATGACGGCGAGGAGGACGAGGGTGTCAGGAAATTCCATGTAAGCGGCGTAGAGGTCCGTATCCTCAACGAGCGGGTGGAATTCCTAGGCGAAGACGGCCAGATGGTCACCGAAAGCTACCGCGACTACAGCCGTAAGAATATTCGCAAGGAGTTCACCTCGCTGGATGATTTTCTGCAGAAGTGGAGCGGTGCCAAAAAGAAGGCGGCAATTATCGAGGCGCTGGCCGAATACGGCATTGAGCTGCCAAAGCTGGCGCAGGAAGTGGGCAATGATTACGGCGATTTCGACCTGATCTGCCACATTGCCTTCGACCAGCCGCCGCTAACCCGCCGTGAACGCGCCAGCAACGTGAAAAAGCGCAACTACTTCATCGAGTATGGTGAGCAAGCCCGCGCCGTACTGGAGGCTCTATTGGACAAATATGCCGACGAAGGCGTCGCCAGCATTGAAAACAATAATGTGCTCAAGCTCGACCCCTTCAAGCGGATCGGCACTCCGATGGAAATCATCAACGGTGTGTTCGGCGGCAAAGCTAATTACGAACAAGCAGTTCAGGCGCTGGAAAACGAGCTTTTCAAACAAGCCAACTGATCCAGACAGCCCCCTTAAAGACCTCAGGAAATTAAATGAGTAACGTCAGCGGTATTATCAAATCCACTCAGGACATCATGCGCAAGGACGTCGGCGTGGATGGCGACGCGCAGCGCATCAGCCAGCTGGTATGGATGTTCTTCCTGAAAATCTATGATGACCGCGAAGCCGAAATTGAACTGCTGGAAGATGACTACAAATCCCCCCTTCCCGAGCACTTGCGCTGGCGCAACTGGGCAGTTGATCCTGAGGGCATGACCGGCGACGAGCTCAGCGACTTCATCAACTTGCAACTCTTCCCCACCCTGAAAACCAAGCTAAACGTTAGCGGCGAAACCGGTGCACGGGCACTGGTGGTTCGCAATGTTTTTGAAGATGCCTACAACTACATGAAGTCGGGCACACTGATGCGACAGGTCATCAACAAGATCTGCGAGATCGACTTCAACAACACACAGGACCGCCACACCTTCGGCAGCATTTACGAGCAGATCCTCAAAGACCTGCAAAGCGCGGGCAATGCCGGCGAGTTCTACACTCCGCGTGCCGTCACTAAGTTCATTGTGGATCGGGTGGACCCGTTACTGGCTGAAAGCGTACTGGACCCGGCCTGCGGTACCGGCGGTTTTCTCGCCTGCACCATCGAACACAAGCGCGCAAAGTATGTAAAAAACAACGATGACGAAGCCGTGATGGTCGGCAGCATTCACGGTGTGGAGAAAAAGGCCCTGCCACACATGCTGTGCACCACCAACATGATTCTCCACGGAATTGATACACCCACCCAGATCGAGCACGACAACATGCTCAGTCGCCGTGCCTATAAGGATTACGGCGAGGCCGACCGGGTGAACGTAATTGTCACCAACCCCCCCTTTGGCGGCATGGAAGAAGACGGCGTGGAAAACCAGTTCCCTGCCACACTGCGCACCCGCGAAACCGCGGACCTGTTTATGGCCCTGGTGGTAAAGCTGCTGAAGAATAATGGCCGAGCTGCCGTGGTGCTTCCGGATGGTTTCCTGTTTGGGGAGGGAATGAAAACCCGCCTGAAACAGATACTGCTGGAACAGTGCCACCTTCACACTATCGTTCGCCTGCCTAATGGCGTGTTCAATCCCTACACAGGCATCAAAACCAATATCCTCTTCTTCACCAAGAAGCCGGAAAGCGAGTGGCCAGCCACCAAGGAAGTGTGGTTCTACGAGCACCCCTACCCGGAAGGCGTGAGCAGCTACAACAAGTCCCGTCCCATGCAGTTTGAAGAGTTCGAGACCGAGCGTGCATGGTGGGGCAGCGAGGCCGATAGCTTCAAGACCCGCATAGAAACCCAGCAGGCCTGGAAGGTGAGTATCGAGGACATTACCGCCCGCAGCTACAACCTCGATATCAAGAATCCGCATGTGGGCGAGCAGATTAGCCACGACCCAGAAGAGCTGTTGGCCCAATTTGAGGCCCAGCAGGCGGAAATCCAGAGCCTACGCGATCAACTCAGGGCAATTCTGGCAGCTGCTTTGGCTGGAGAGAAATGAACATGGTGGCTGTTGAGCAACTCGTTACCCAACATCTGGACCTATGGACCTCTACCATCAAGCGCAAATCTGCCGCTGGCAGGGGCTCCTCCAACAAGATCGAACTTTACGGCATCAAGAAACTTCGCGAACTGATTCTGGAGCTTGCCGTGCGCGGCCTGCTGGTGCCTCAAGATCCGAGCGACGAGCCTGCCAGTGAGTTATTAAGGAGGATCGCTGCAGAAAAAGCGAAGCTAGTAAAGGAAGGCAAAATAAAGAAGGAAAAGCCGCTTCCCCCAATTAGTGAAGAGCAAAAGCCGTTTGCGTTGCCGGCGGGGTGGGAGTGGGCGAGAATTTCGAACGTCTCTCAGCTCATAACATCTGGATCTCGTGATTGGGCCCAGTACCTTTCTGATGATGGCGCCATATTCGTAACTATGGGGAACCTATCAAAGGGCAGCTATGAGCTTCGACTAGATAACCTAAGATTCGTGAATCCTCCTCAAAACGGTGAAGGAAATCGAACACGGCTAGAAGCGCACGACCTGCTTATCTCGATAACCGGCGAAGTAGGAAATTTGGGCAGGATTCCCGAAGACTTTGGTGAAGCTTACATAAATCAACACACGTGCCTAGTTAGATTTCTTCCATTGTGCAGAGGTCGGTATTTCCCTGAAGTATTGCGTTCCCCACTTGCATCTTTTCAATTTAATGAACCACAGCGAGGAGTAAAGAATAGTTTTCGCTTGAGTGATGTCGATGCGATAACGATCCCGCTACCCCCGTTAGCCGAACAACACCGCATTGTCGCCAAAGTCGACGAACTAATGGCGCTGTGTGATCAGCTGGAGCAGCAGACTGAAAGCAGTCGTACTGCCCACCAAACGCTGGTAGAAGCCCTGCTTATTGGTCTCACTCAAGCGAATAACAACGCCCAAGTCACCAGCGCCTGGCAACGCATCGCCTCCCACTTCAACACCCTGTTCACCACCGAACAGAGCATCGACCGGCTCAAGCAGACCATTCTGCAACTGGCCGTGATGGGAAAACTCGTCCTGCAAGACCCCAACGAAGAACCCGCCAGTGAGCTTCTGAAGAAAATCGCCGCCGAAAAAGCGAAGCTGGTAAAGGAGCGCAAAATCAAGAAGGAAAAACCCCAGCCACCGATTAGCGAAGAGGAAAAGCCCTTTGCTTTGCCTAAGGGATGGGAGTGGGTAAGACTTGGTCAAGTTGGCATATGCTCAACCGGGAAGACACCTAGCACAAGTCAGCCAGAGTTTTTCGAGGGAAATATTCCATTTATTGGACCGGGCCAGATCTCACCTCAGGGCAAGCTGCTTCTTTCTGAGAAATCAGTCTCAGAAGAAGGCTTGTTTGAAAGCATGGAGGCCGTGCCAAATGACATTCTCATGGTTTGCATTGGAGGCTCCATTGGGAAGGCGGCGATTGTGGACAAAAGACTGGCATTCAATCAGCAAATAAACTCAATAAGGCCAATTTTTGTTTCATCAAAATATCTTTTCGCTGCTGTATCAACCGATATTTTTTATGATTCGATCATTCGGAAGTCAACGGGATCGGCAACACCGATCATAAACCGTTCGAAGTGGGAAGAGTTATTAGTTCCTTTGAGCCCTACGCTTGAGCAACAACGCATCACCAAAAAAGTCGATGAGCTGGTGACCCTGTGCGACCATCTCAAGGCCAGCCTCAGCCTTGCTAAGACAACCCAGCTAGACCTTACAGATGCGGTGTTTAAGATCGGGGTAGCACAATGAATCTTAGGGATTTACTTTTCCACTATGCCGAGCACGCAACCGAGAGCCAAGAATTTGAGTTAAATGATGACTTTAACAGACGTTTAGATGATGGAGACATCGAAGGATATGAACTTATCCTTCGAAAACCCGACGGCGAAGAACAACCAATTTCCCCAGTGAGCGCCGCACTATTTGTCTCGGACCTCCCAACGTACCGGCAGTTAGTTAAGGATGACATCGCTATCAAGCGCCACGAAGTATTAATGCTTGGCGACTTCCCAACTAACGATGGTGCGTATGACAAGCTCCTCAATTTGGTGAGGCATCGAGCAACTGTAGTTCCTTTTGTTGGCGCGGGATTTTCGGTATCCGCGGGCTGCCCTGCGTGGTCCGACTACATAATTAGTCAAGCGATCCGCTCTGGATTTGATGAAGCTGATGTAAAGGCGCGATTAAGAAACGGGCAACACGAACAGCTCATGGACGAAGTTATAACACGCTTAAGCATCAACGTTTTCCAAAGGGATTTCACGACTCAATTTGAGGGCGGCCGCATAAGCCCATCTCTAAGCCCCTCTCTAGAGCTAATGGGCCTATTTGATGGCTGCTACATAACCACAAACTTTGATCGTGTCTTAGAAAAGTGCCACGCTGAAAAACACCCATTTGAGGAGAAGGTCGTCGGCAGGGATAGCACTGGAAGATTCTTGAAAGCCATATACCGAAGCGATAAGTACCTCCTAAAGCTGCATGGGAATATCGATGAGCAGCGGGATCGCATACTGACGCGGGCCGAGTATAACCTCGGATACGGTAATGAAGTAATTGATTACACTCTCCCCATACCTAATGCTCTAAAGAGGATTTTCGGGAGCTTTACCGTTCTTTTCGTTGGATGCAGCCTTATCTCTGATCGATACCTTACTGTTTTGAAAGAAGCTCATGACTCCGCGCCGGAGTTCTTGCCAGAGCATTTTGCGATTATGGTGGCGCCCAACGATGCAGATGAACGAATTGAAAGAGACCGGTATATGGCAGATCACGGAATTACACCCATCTGGTTCCCATACGGTGAATGGGATAAGCCTGCCGAAATACTTAGGCTGCTGAAACTAGAAAGATGACGTCAGAAAATAGCAATCTGCGCTCCTGCCATCTCTATTGGGCTCTCTAACAAGCGGTTGGCTGACTTGCCAATCCACTGTGCAACGCTTAGCCAGATGGTGGACAGCGCATCATGAAAAATGGGGGTGAATCGCCCCCTGCTTCCTTAGATAACCTCGAGCTTCATACCTAGCAGAAGTTAATCAGTTCGCTTTTGGCCGCCTAATGCGCTTCACAACTGGCTACTTTGGATGAGTCCAGTCAATAGATGTCCGGAGAGGCTTAACCACTGACCGGAATGCCACAAATTTGCCACACTCGCCCAGCTAAACGAGGCGAAAACCTGCTAACCCAAGCTAATACAACCCTTTGATTTCCCAGCTAATCCGCGCTAACGTATTGATTCTAAACGTCGGCTTTTAGGACTCCGAAGGCAGGGGTCGTGGGTTCGAATCCCGCCTGGTGCACCATGAATCAAACGAGAAAGCCCCGGACTATGATGGTCCGGGGCTTTTTTGTGGGCGATGACAAGATCGCTGGAACGCCGTCACTCCGTCGTCCAGTCAAACTCGTCATATTCATCGTCGTCATCCCCCTCCTCCTCAGCCTCGTCAAATACCTCGTCTTCTTCAACGAGGTCTTCTTCCGGTTGATTCAGCAGAAATTCCTTACGTGTCTCGGTTACTGCACGCCGCATTTGTTCGCCCTTTTCCGGGCAGTTGAGTAGCTGGGCGATGCGGTCGATTTTTGCTGCCACGGTGTCCTCCAGCGCATTGGCAATGGCTCGATAGTGCGCGTTTTCGCAGGGCAATGCCAAATGGCTGGGGAATCAGGGCAGTCAGCCGCCCGTGAGCGGCCGAGCCTCAGCGGTGATAACGCCGCACCGCGCTGCTGTTGCGCAGCACATGGCCTTTGATTTTCTCCATCAGCTCGGCGCGGGTCAGGCCAGCCGGCAGGGCGTCCGGGGCGAGGTCGAGGGCGTAGATCTGGATGATGTAGTGGTGCGCGCTATCGCCCACTGGCGGGCATGGGCCCATGTAATGGGTGTTGCCTTTGCTGTTGGTGCCGCCGACGCCTTCGAGGGCGGATTTGGCACCGACGCCGGCCGCGATCTGGTGGGTGGTGGGTTTGATGCCGTAGTGAATCCAGTGATCGACGCCCAGGCCTTTCTGGCCATCCGGGTCGTGCATGACGATGGCGTAACTCTGGGTCCCGGCCGGGCCGGCGTTCCAGCTCAGCGCCGGCGACTGGTTCTTGCCGCCGCAACCGGGTGCGTCACTTGCTGCTGCCGAGGTGAACAGACGGTTATCCGACACGCCGGGGATGCTCAGGGTGAAGCGCTCCTGGGCCTGTGCCGGGAACTGCACGCAAAGGGTCACGGCGATGGCCGCCAGCCATGGGTTGAGAGAGGTCAATCGGGTCATTCCGGGAGCACCTTGTGCAGTGAGGCCGTCGTCGGCCCGCAAACTATAGCTGTACCGTTCGTGCCTTGGCAGTAGCAAATGGCTGAACCTCGCGCGGCGCCGCCAACTCACAAGAGAAATGCCTGCGAGGAAGCCGAAAATGTCCCTGCACCGTGTCGCCCGTTTCGCCGATGTCCCGCAAGACCGTGGCCTGCAAGTCGAAATCGGCGACTGCAAGATCGTCCTGCTGCGTGCCAACGGCGAGTTGCGGGCGTTTCAGGGCCTGTGTCCACATGCCGGCGCACCGTTGGCCGAGGGGGCGATGTGTCACGGCAGGTTGATCTGCCCCTGGCACAAGGCCGCGTACCGCGCCGAGGACGGTGGCCTGTGCGAGCCGCCATCGCTGGACAGTCTCAAGCGCTATCCGCTGGAGTTGCGCGGCGATGAAGTCTGGGTCGATGACCAGCCCCTGCCCGACCCGCACACCCCGCCCGCTGACGACCCAAGAACGTTCGTGGTGGTCGGCGCCGGGGCGGCGGGCACGGCTTGCGCGGCGGCGCTACGGGAGAAGGGTTTCGGCGGACGCATCGTGCTGGTCGATGGCGAACCGGATGCCGGCTACGACCGCACGGTGTTGAGCAAATTTGTTCTCGCCGGGGAGATGTCGCCGAAAGAAGTGCCGCCGCTACGCGATGAGGCGTTCTATCAAGCGCAACGGATTGAGCGCGTGCAAGGCGAAGTAACTTCACTCGACGCCCCAGGCAAAACGCTGCATCTGAACAACGGCGGCATCCTGCGCTACGACGCCGCTGTACTCGCCACCGGTGGCGCGCCCAATCCATTGCAGTTGCCTGGTGCCGAGTTGGCCAACGTCTTCGTCCTGCGTTCGAAAGCACAGGCTGAACAGATCATCAACGCCGCTCAACCGGGCCAGCGCGCGGTGATCATCGGCGACAGTTTTATTGCTCTCGAATGCGCCTCAGCCCTGCGCGAGTTCGGCCTCGACGTCACCGTGCTGGCACGCCATGCAATCCCGTTTGCCAAGCAATTCGGCGAGGCCGTGGGCAAGGCGATTCGCGCCCTGCACGAAGAGCACGGGGTGAAGTTCATCAGCGAACACGAGGCTACGGAGATCTTTGGCGAGGACAAGGTCGAGGGCGTGCTGCTCGATAATGGCTTGAAGCTGGCGGCAGATCTGGTTCTCGCCGGCGTCGGCGTTCACCCGGCCACTGAACCTTTCGAATCATTGCCCAAGGAAGAAGACCAATCCTTGCGTGTCGATGACGGCATGCGCGTCAGCGATGGCCTGTGGGCCATCGGTGATATCGCCACGTTTCCGTTGAACGGCCAGCCAACCCGCATTGAGCATTGGCGCCTGGCCCAGCAACACGCGCGCATCGCTGCGGCCAACATGCTCGGTGGCGAGGAACATTATCTGGATGTGCCGTTTTTCTGGACCTACCACTTTGGCAAGAACTACGACTATCTCGGCCACGCGCAGGAATGGGACGAGGTCGAGTTCAGCGGTGAGCCGGAACAGCCGCCGTTCATTGGCCTGTTTGCAAAAGACGGCATCGTCGTTGCGGCGGTGGCCTGCGACAAGCAACGCGCAATGGCGCTGCTGGCCGAGCGGATGAAGCAACCTCTGCGGATCAAAGAGGCCTGGACGCTGATTCAGGCCTGACACCGGTCCTGTAGGAGCTGACGAGTGCAACGAGGCTGCGATCTCTTGATCTTGTTTTTACATAAGCAAAATCAAAAGATCGCAGCCTTCGGCAGCTCCTACAGTGGAGGTCACGTCAGGCGGTTTACCGGCTCGCGTTGATCATCGCCATCGGCATGCAGAAAGATCACCCGCTGTTGCCCCAGCGGCGCGGGCAAGGCCTGCTGCTGTAACGGCCAGAAATGCGTTTCCACATGGCTGATGTCGCCGTCCTGATCGTTATGAATGGTCATCACCCCCGGCGTGCGCAGTTTCTGGAAACGCTCGTCGCACAACTTGAAACTCTTGCTCAGACCTTCATCACCAATTACCGGCGACGGCAAACGGCGCTGGGCGAAGCTGCGGCTTTTGCGTTGCTGGTAACGCGCCCAACCGATCAGGATCACCGCGTTGACCAGCGCCACCCACATATAAACCTGCAAAGTGCCCAAGGCGTCGAACGCCGAATGATCGATGCGCGGGCCGCCGGTGGTTTCGATCAACGGCCATAACCCGCGTACCAGCAGGAACAGCAGGCCAACCCAGGCCAGGACGGTGAGGATCACGTCGATCACCACCAGAAAGGGCCGCTGGCGAGTGCGGATAATTTTCATTTGATGACTTCCTCCTGGTCGTCGCCCAGCGGGCGAATGCCCCGATCAGGACTGACCCAGCGCGCGCGTTTTTTGTGTTGGCTGAACAACACTTTGGGGAAACTGACCAGGGTGGTCAGCAGACTGACGAGCCAGAACACCAACGGATACCAGACCACCCAGAACATGGTCTTGCCCAGACCCGGCTCATACCGCCGGTCAATGACGATGCTGACGGCAAACTGCACCAGGCAGACAAACGCCAGCAACAGACCGGTGAAGGCCGGTGGCATCAGGTGATCCACGGCGATCGCGTCGGGCATGACCATGAACTTGCCCATGCCCCAGAAAATCACCGACAGCAGGAAAGTGAAGGCCCAACCGGTGGACAGGCAGTATTCGAACAGCAGCGGCCACAGGTAGCGATGGCGGTACTGCCAGATGCCGCGAATGTTCTTGAACAGCACTTCGGCGCCGCCCTGAGCCCAGCGCAGACGCTGCTTCCACAGGCCACCGAGGGTTTCCGGCATGAGGATCCAGCACAGGGCGCGCGGTTCGTAGAAGATGCTCCAGTGATCGAGTTGCAGCTTCCAGCTGATGTCGATGTCTTCGGTGATCATGTCCGGGCTCCAGTAGCCGACCCGGTTCAGCGCGGTGCGGCGGAACGCGACGATCACCCCGGAGACGGTAAAGATGCGCCCGAAGACCCGTTGCGTACGTTTGATCAGGCCGATGATCGAGGAGAACTCGCCGACCTGCACCCGCCCGATCAAGGTCGAACGCGTGCGGATGCGCGGGTTGCCGGTCACTGCGCCAAGACGTGCGTTATCCAGCATCGGTGCGACCAGGTAAGCCGCCGTGTTCGGCGCGAGCAAGGCGTCGCCGTCGATGCACACCAGATACTCGCTGCGCGCAGCGATCGCGCCCATGCGCAGGGCTACAGCCTTGCCCTGGTTTTCCGCCAGATGCAGAACCCGCAGTCGCGGATCTTCCTTGGCCAGCGCATCGAGCACTTCGGCGGTGTTGTCCTTGGAGCCGTCGTTGATCGCGATCACTTCGATGTTCGGGTAGTGCTGGGCCAGCGCCGCGTAAATGGTATCGGCAGCGTTATCGCCTTCGTTGTAGCAAGGAATCAGAATCGAAATCAGCGGCTCGCCTTCCAGCGGTGGCGGCAGCGTGTCGTCCTGCCATGGCCAGTGGCGCTCCCAGTGCAGCCAGAAATACAGGCCGCCGGCGATCCACAACCCGGACATGAACAGTGGGTAGAAGAACACGAACGACATCAGGAACTGGCCGGTCACGAGGAAGATCAGCCCCAGCGGAACGCCAAGGACAATCGCCAGAACAAGCAGGGCTAACAGTCTATCCAGCATGTTATGGATTCCATTTGTTGGAGAGTGCAGGCCTTACGGTTTTCAGGTCTGGCAGGTTGTCGAGAAAGTTGTCCGGGTAGTAACCGAAGCTGGTTGCGCCTTGACGCTTGAGCCGGCCCATCCAGTCCGCCAGATGCACGGCGTCGATATCGGCCTGATCCTTCTGGTTCCAGTCACGCGCCTGCAATTCGAACACGGTGCGGTTGAGCGCGCCGGGACGTTTCTTCACCGTGGCGACCAGTTCTTCCAGCCACGGGCCGGACTCGGCCAGCGTCTGTTTTTCCATCAACGGCATGGCCATTGGCGCCGTCCAGTCGTAGGTGGCGAGGAAGTCGTCGAGGTTCTGCGCGAACCACGCTTCGCTCTCCGGATTGAGCATCGGTTCGGCGAAGATGTTGCGTGCCGTCAGCACTTGCGGGCCGCGAATCGCACGGACTTTCGCGGTCAGTTCGTTGGTGAAGTCGATCAGGTAGCGGCTCTTGAAACGCGTCCAGCGTTGCATCGCCGCCGGATCATCGCGCAGCGCAGCAATCGAACCCGGCAGACCTTGAGCGGCATAGGCCTTCAGGGCATCCGGGCTGGCGTCCTCGAAATCCGAGAGCACCGCATCGTCGTGGTAGAGAATGCCGTCGACCGAGGTCAGCCGCGCCACATCTTCATAGATTTCACCGATGATCTTGCGCACTTCGGGATTGAACGGTGACAGCCGTTTGTACTGCTTCGGGTCGACCGAGGTGATGGCGGTTTTCGGGTCCCAGCGGGTTACACGCGGCAGCTTCGAATCCAGTTCGAAACTCAGCACCGGCATCCATGCAAAGACTTTCACATGGGCACGGGTGCGCAGTTGCCAGGCGACGCGGTCGAACAGGTCCGCGCGCATCGGCAAGTGACGGTTGGGGAAGTACAGTGAATGCACCAGACCATCGCCCTTGGGATCGGCGAAGGCTTGCAGAAACACCGTGCTGGCGCCCAGGTCAGCCATGCGCTGCACCAGTTTGCCGAGGTTGATGTCCTGCTGGGCCGGGTCCGGGTCGTAGACGTTGTCGAGATCGACATGCACCACGCGCATCGGCGCTTCGGCCTGCACCGAGACGATGCTGTTGGCGAAATGCTCGCCATCAGGATCGGACGCGACGAGAAAGCGCGGCCCGCTCATCAGGTTATCGAGGGTGTCGAGGCCGTCGTCCAGGGTCAGGGCCATTTCGTAGCCCTCCTCGCCAACCACGGTCAGCGACGTACCGTCGGCGGTGCCGTACGGCCAGACCCAGACGCGTGGTTTGTAACCGGTGGCCTTGCGGATCTTCTCGGAAATGTTTTTCACGTCGGTGCGAATGCGCGCCTGGAAATCGGCTTCGGATTCGTAGCGTTTGGTCACCGGGTCATAACGCCGGGTCGCGGCGGCCGGCTGCAGGTTGCCCTGCGGGTTGCCAAGGATGCCTTTGTGGTTGGCATCGGTGTGAGCGGCGATCTCTACCAACCCGGACCTGGAAATTTCGCGGATCTGCTGCCAGGTCAGGAAGTTCTCACGGTTACGCGGCGTGCCGGCGAAATCCACCGGTTGATTGAGCGGCGTGTCGATCCAGGTGCCAACCGGCGCCAGCAAGGCTGGCCAGTTGTAGGCGCGCAGCACTGGCAGCACGCGGGTATAGAAGCTGGCGTAACCGTCGTCGAAGCTGAGCAGCACCGCTCTCGCCGGCAGCTCCGGGCCGCCATTGCGTGCGGCCATGATCTGGTCGACGGTCACTGGTTTGTAGCCGTTCTCGCGCAGCCAGGCGAGCTGCTCGATCATGCGCTCGGTGCGCACCGCCACCACGGCCTGATCAGGATCACGGTCTTCGACATCGTGATAGGCGATGCCGAGCACGTGGTTTTTTGGCCACGGTTGTTCACTGGCCGCGACCGGGCGCTCGGAGGGCGGCGCGAAGGCCGGGGCTTGCTGGGCGCAGGCGCTGACCAGCAGCGCTCCCAGCAGAAGGATGAAACGCGAGATAAAAGGCATCTTCAAACTCTTCTAGAAGCGGAAAGTGAGGTCGACAAGCAGACGCAGATCAGTTTCCCGATCACCGTCATAAGGCCGGTTGATCACACTGAACATGCCGCCCACATCGAACACGTCGTTCCAGGCGTACCGTTGGCCGTAACCGAGCAATGCCATGCCGCCGGTGCCGTGGTCGCGCTGACTGTAAGTGCCCGCGCCGGCCTGGAATTGCTGGCTCCAGGAAGTCTCGTAGCGGTGGTAGAGCACGTGGTTGACGTTGACCAGCGGCATCACGCTGAAGTCCGACTTCGGGTTGAAGTAGGGCACGTCGTCGGATTTCGAGTTGTGGCTGGTGCCGACTTCCAGACCAGCGTCGACCTGGATGTTCGGCGCGGTGTAGATACCCTCGCGCCCGGTCACCAAGGCTTCGACGCGGTTGTTGCCATCGCTGAAGTGCGACGGGCTGACCGACACGCGCCACTCGCGACTTTCGTTGGCGCGCCAGCGCAGGAACGCACTGCCGCCATTGGCCTTGATGTCGCTGTTGAGCGCGCGCAGCGGCGTTTCCGCCGAGAGGTATTCGAGGCTGCCGCCGTACTGCCAGTGATCGTTGATGTCGCGGGCTATCGCCAGGCGTGCGCCTTGTTTGTCACCGAAGCCGTAATCGTGATTCGACACCTCGGCTTCGAGGGTCATGTCACGGGTGCGCCGTTCCAGGCCGACACGCTGGAAGCGATGGTGGCCGGTGCCTTCGGCGAAATCACCGGTGGCATAACCGGCCCCGGCGAAGACACGCCAGTCTTCGTTGATCGGCGGACTGTACAGCGTGCTCTGGATACCGAAATCACGGCTGCCGCTGACCGCACCGGCATCGCCGCTGCCGCCACCGTTGGCCTTGCCGCCGTAGGCTTCGACGCGCAGTTCGGCCATGTCATGGACTTCCCGTTCGCGAGCCAGACGCTGCACCTGGCGGTTGTCCGGATAGCGCGCGACCACGTCGTCGACCAGCGCATCGTTCTGCCGCCACTCCTGCAACTCCATCGCGGTGCGTGCCTGAGCGACCTCCAGGCCGGCATCGCGCGGGGCCATGCTTTCGGTTTCCTTGAGCTGATTTTCCGCGCGGCGCGGCCACTGTCGGGCGAGGTAAAGATCGGCCTGGGCCAGACGCAAGCCAAGGTTGCCCGGCGCCTGATCGACCAGCGTCTGCAAACGCTCTTCACCGTGAGGCAGGTCGGAACCATAGGTGCCGGCCTGGGCGGCGAGTTGCTGGGCGTCCATCCATTCATCGTTGGGGTTGCCGATGGGCAGACCTTTGAGCTCGACGCGCGGACGCTGGGCTTTCGCTGCGTCTTCAGCGACCTTGCGCGCTTCATCGGCGCGGTCGCTTTCTAGCAAGGAGTAATACAGCGCAGTGCTGTCCTCAAGACGATCACCGACATCGGCGTCCGGCGCCGAAAGCACCTGGCGATACAGATCGGTGGCAGTCTCGGGCTCACGCTGATCGAGATAAGACGCTGCCACCCAGCGCAGGGCATAGGTCTGAATCTCCACGCCTTCGGCTTGCAGCTTTTGATATTCGCTGATGACGTCGGCGGTGCGCGCCCGCGCCTTGAGCGCGCCCATGCGGTCGATGCGCCAGCGCGTCACGTCATCGTGAGCAGTGGCGTCAGGGGTCCAGGTTGCGAGCAATTTGTCGTAATCGGCCAGCGCGCGGTCGGCGATGACGTAGCGTTCCTTCTCGCTGCGGGTGGCCAGTTCGGCGAGGCGCACGCGTTCGGCGGCGAGATCGCCTTCCAGGCGGCGCAAGGTCACCGGATCAATCAGGCCGGGACGTTGACTGGCCAGCCGCAGCGCCGGTTCTGGCAGGCGGGCCTTTTGCAGGGCGACCACGTACTCGCGGGCAACTTCCGGCTTGTTGCCGGCGCGGATGAAGGCCTGATCGTATTCGAAGAGTGCGTCGTACTGTTTGCCGGCGCGACCGAGTGCGTAGCCCAAGGCGAGACGGCGTGACGGATCGTCGGGTTTGGCGGCGACCAGCGCCTGGGCGCGGGTGACGGCCTGATCGGGTTTGCCGGAATCGGCCTGGGTCAGCGCGAGACCCAGTTGCAGGTCGGCGTTGTCCGGCTCCAGCGCCAGCGCCTTGTTGTACACCTGGATGGCCTGATCCCAGCGCTTGAGGTTGCGATAGGCACGCGCAACGGCAGTCAGCGCCTGCACCGGCAGAACGCGGTCACGGCCTTGGGTTTCATAGACCTTGACCACTTCGGCATCGAGCCCGGCCCAACTGGCGATTTGCAGATGATCGCTGACCTGGCCGTCGCTGGCCTGGCCAGGCGGCACCTGACGCAGCACGGTCAACGCAGGCGTGTAATGCCCGGCCCGGGCATCGCGCACCATCTCGTCGTAGGGTGTGTCGGCCAACGCCAGCAGCGGCCAGAGCAACTGGCTGCACAGGGCGAATCGGAACAAAGGGCGTAAACCACGATGTAATACAGGGCCATCAATACGCGGCATTTGTCAGCATCCTTACATGGCCAGCCGGGTCGCAATGCCCTCCTTGCCCATTCGTAACGGTGGCCGACAAAAACAGCCTTCGGCCAAGCTTGGTGAGGCAGTCTGCACGCAAGCGAGAGCGAATTTTCACAACGCAATATTTGTTCAGAATCGGTCCATCTGTACAAAATCTGTACAGCAAAACGCCCAGCGCCTGTTCACACAGGGGCCGGGCGTCTGGGGGGGGGCGCGGTTGGGTTTATTGCTCTTGGGTGACGCCGGCAAACTTGCTCATGAGGAAACCGATGAACTGCTCGACGGTCATCTTCTGGCCGTTGAATTCGACCTGATTGGCCGCGTAATGCAGTTTGGTCACCACGTTGGTGCCGTCGGCGACAGCCAGTTGCGAGCCGACCGCCATGCCGGCGAACATGTCCGCCGCTTCCTTGGACTGGTCGACGATGGCTTTGGCGTCAGTCTGGCCATCGAGTTGCGCCTGCACGCTGAGCAGATCGACCAGCATCGGCTTGGATACCTGAATGTTCAGGTCGAGCAGCGCGATCAGTTGCTTGCCGAGTTGATCCGGCGGCAGATCCATCGATTGCGGCTTGGTCAGGTCGATCACCAGATTGGCGCGGCTTTCACCGTTGGCGGTGTTGAACGACAGGTTCTCCAGCGCCAGTTGCGGGCCGGCCGCCAGCAACTTCTGCAGATCGGCTTTGACCTGGGCGTTTTCCGCTTCGGTCAGATTCAGCTCCGGTGCCGGCAAACCCTGCGCGGCGGCCTCGGCGGCAGCTTTTTCGTATGGCTGCAATTTGGTCTGGTAGATCTGCATCAGCGACATGGTCGACGGAATGTCGAGGTTCTTCAGGCTCATGGCCATGGCCGCCGAACCGACTTTCTTGTCGTTGAGCGTCACTTCGCCGATTTTGTAGTCGGCACGCCCCGAGGCGTTGCTGCCGCTTTCTTCGGTGCGGTTCTTCATTTCGAAGTTCTTCACGCCCAGCACCATCGGCTTGGCACCGAAGGTGGTTTTGCTGCTGGTCACTTCCAGGGTGTTTTCCCCGGTGTAGTAGCCGTAGCTGCTCTTGGTGAGGTTGCTGGCCAGGGTCAGACCGTTGAGCTCGACCTGCACCGGCGCCTGGTCTTGCGACACGGTGACCAGTTTCAGGTTGTCCATGTAGCCGTCGGCCTTGACCTTCTGCGCCTGGGCGCTGGCGGCGATGTCCATGCTCAGACCGGAAAACTTCAGGCTCGACTGCTCATCCAGCGCGGTTTCGAACGGCACCAGGTTGAGGGTGCTGGTGGTCGATTCGTCGTAGCCGATGTTGGTCACGCCCTTGAGCGGCGCGGCGCCGTTGGTGGCGGCGAACCATTTTTCCGTGGACGGGCTCTTTTCCAGCTCGTAGTTGCTGGTGGCCATGACCGGCAGCCACTTCAGCGAGACCAGACGCGAGAACGGCAGCGGGCCGTGTTCGATGTGGTCGACGAACAGCAACTCGACCGGGGCATCGCCGAACATCTCGCCCTCGCCCTTGAGGCGATAGTGCGCGGTGCTGGTGAAGGTGTGGCGTTCCAGCGACACCAGTTCCAGCGACGCGGTGCCGTTGGAGCCGGCCATGGCGGTCTGCAGCTCTTTGTTGGCGTTGCTGACGGCGTTGTTCAGTACGCCTTCGATCTTGGTCCCGGTGTACCAGGCCCCGCCTGCGCTGATCGCGCCGATGGCAACAACAATTCCGAGAAGCACGCCTGCTGATTTATTCATGAATGACCTGATCGGTTTCCGTGGCTGTGGATGAAGTCGTCTTCCTTGAACCCGGGATCGGGTCGCGGCTCGACTGTGCGCAATTAAGCGGTGGAGATTAGCACCGGGCGCGGACGACGGCCCAATGTTTAAAGGTTAAAGAGTGTCTATGGACACTTGGGAGAGCAAAAAGATCGCAGCCTTCGGCAGCTCCTACATTTGCAATCCGATTGTCCTGTAGGAGCTGCCGAAGGCTGCGATCTTTTGATTTCAGGAATACTGAACCTCGATTTCATCCAGCTGATGATCAAAGCTCTTCAGCCGCGCGGTCCAGGTATACACCAGCACTTCGAAGTCACGATCGATCACCGCTCCGCCGGTGGTATCCGCCCGCACATCGCAGAAATCCAGCTGATAGCGTTCACGAGCCATGGCCGTGGCGACGTCGGACAGCTCGCGGGCGTTGCTCAGCCAGTGCCAGCCGTCATCGGCGATCTGCTTGTCGAGTTCCAGGCATTGCTTCTTCAGCCCTTCGAGGCTTTTTTCCAGCGGCGTGCCGGTGAGCTCGCCCATGACCTCGGCGAAGGTTCGCCCGGGCTGCCAGTAACTGCCCCAGAAGTAGCGGTCGAACACGGTTTCAACCCGGCGCAGGGCGACTTTGGTGTCCCAGATCAGCACGAGCATCTTGCCGCGCTCGAGCTGGCGCTTCTTGACCCGTTGCAGCTGAATCGAGGTCCACGCGACGACGACGATCGCCATCACCGCGATCAACGCAACGGCGCTGTCGAGGAAAACCATTGCCGTGTCGATCTGGTGGGCCAGCATGATCCCGTAGAAATACGTGGCCGAGAGCAGCACCAGCGCCACCAGAGCGCACCAGAAGCCGAGAGCGTAAGGGTTTTTCATTATTGGTTTCCCCTGGGCCAGCACGAGCAATGTGCATTGCAGGAGCGCTTGGCATGGGGCGCCCCTCCAACACTTCAAAGCATAGCAACGGCCTCAGGGTTTGCTGGCGCTCGAGGTGTTCGTTCGTCCGCTTTCCCAGCCACCGCCCAGGGCGAGGAACAAATCAATCTGGCTCATTGCGACCTGGGTGTTGGCGGCGGCCAGTTGCGCGGTGACATCGGTGTAGGTGCGGGTTGCTTGCAGGTCGGCGAGGAACGACTCGCGGCCGGCCTGGAAGAAGCGGTGCGTCTGCTCGGCGGCGAGCTTCGCCGACTGCTCGGCTTCGGCCAGCGCATCGCGGCGTTGCAGCAGCGCGCTGTACTGGGCCAGACCGGTCTGGGTCTCGCGGATGGCGTTGAGCACCACGCCGTCGAAATGCGCCAGCGCGCCTTGAGTGTTGGCCTCGGCTTCACGGATGCGCGCGCGGGCGCCGTTGGTCGGTACTTTCCAGCTCAGCGACGGGCCGAAGCCCCAGCGGTTGGTCGACGGGTCGCCGAGGTCATCAATGATGCCGACGGTGCCGATGGTCGCGCCGATGCTGATGTCCGGGTACAGCTCACCGGTGGCGATGCCGATGCCGGCGGTTGCCGCAGCAAGACGCCGCTCGGCCTGACGAATATCCGGGCGGCGCTTGAGCAGCGCAGCGCCGTCACCAACCGGCACCAGTTGCGCGATCTTCGGCAACTCGGCGCAACTGGCGGTACCTGCCGGCAACTGCTCGACCGGTTTGGCCAGCAGCATCGACAGACGGAACAGCCCGGCCTGACGCGCTGCTTCATAGCGCGGCAAGTCGGCGCGCAGGGATTTGAATTGGGTCTGCGAACGGGTGACCTGGGTCTCGTCGCCACGCCCGGCATCGCGCAGACGCTGGATCAGCGTGGTGCTTTGCGATTGCAGGTCGAGAGAATGCTCGGCGATTTCCCGCTCTTCATTGGCTGCGCAGACTTGCGTATAGGCGCGAACCACGTCCGCCACCAAGGTGATACGCGCAGTGTCGGCTGCGGCCTGAGTCGCATCGGCATTGGCTTTGGCCGCTTCGATACCGCGCTGCAAGGTGCCCCACAGGTCGAACTGGTACGAAGCGCTGATACCGATATCGGCGATGTTGGCCACCGGGACTTTTTCCGGCAGCAGGAACGCCTGACCGGATTCCTGCAAACGTTGCGCACCCATTTTCACCCCGCCGCTCCAGCCGCCAGCGGACTCGGCTTCATCCACCTGAGCACGTGCCCGCGACAGGTTCGCCGCCGCCACGCGCAGGTCGGTGTTGGAAGCCATGGCCTGCTGTACCAGTTGATCGAGGCGCGGGTCTTTATACAGCCGCCACCAGTCCGCCGGCACCGGCTCCGAGATTACCGGTTTGCCGGCGACTGCCAGCTCACCCTGAATATCCTTGCGCTGCACCGCCGCGTCGGCGGGCACCTGATAATCCGGGCCGACCATCTGACAGGCCGAGAGCATCATGCCCAACCCGGCGATCAACCAGGCCCTGCTCATGGCTGCGGCTCCTCATGCTGATCGTCGATGATCGACACAGTGGCGGTACGCCCGGCAATCATGCGGAAGTCGGCCGGTACATCATCGAATGCGATGCGCACCGGAATCCGCTGCGCCAGGCGCACCCAACTGAACGCCGGGTTGACGTTGGGCAGCAGGTTGCTGCCGCTGGTGCGGTCGCGGTCTTCGATGCCGGCGACGATGCTTTCGACATGCCCGCGCAACCTGGCGCGGTCACCGATCACGCGAATATCCACCGATTGCCCGACGTGAATGCCGTCGAGTTTGGTTTCTTCAAAATAGCCGTCGATGTGGAATGAATTGCTGTCGACCACCGATAACACCGGGCGCCCGGCGGTGACGAACTCCTGCGGACGCGGCGCGCGGTCGTTGACGTAACCGTCGACCGGGCTGCGGATCACCGAGCGATCGAGGTTGAGCTGTGCACTGTCGACCGCCACCAAGGCTTCGGCCAATGCCGACTGCGCACGGGCGACGCGCGACTGGCTTTCTTCCAGTTGTTCGGCCGGCACCAGGTTACCGAGGCCACGGTTACGCTTGGCTTCACGCTGCGCCTGGGCGAGGGTTTCTTCGCGATCGGCAACGGCGGCCTTGGCCTGGCGCAGAGCCAGTTTGAAGCGATCCTGGTCGATGCTGAACAGCACCTGACCACGCTTGATCAACTGGTTGTCCTTTACCTCGACCTGCTGGATCAGCCCGGACACGTCCGGGGCGATCTGAATGATGTCGGCACGAATGTGGCCGTCTCGGGTCCACGGCGCGAACATGTAATACATCACCATGCGCCAGACGAGGACAACGGCAAAAGTCACGATCAGCAGGGTCAGAACCACGCGACCGATGGTCAGAAACGGTTTTTTCATGTCATCAGGTATCGACTGAGTGAGTCCACGCCGTACAGCAGCACGGCGTAGAGCGCCACGTTGAACAATGCCCGGTGCCAGACCAGACGGTAAAAATGCAGGCGTTGCAGCACGCCATGCACCAACAAAAACAGCACGTAAGTGATGCCCATCAGCACCAGCAGGGTCGGCAGGAAGATGCCGCTGATATCCAGATCACCGATCATAGGGGCGCTCCATCGGGCAGCGGTTCTTCGGGCTCGGCGCTGGAGACGAACTCGACGCCGGGCAGCAAGGCCAGACGCAGACCGCTCAAGGCGTGCAACAGGTGCAGACGGGTTTCATCGTCACCCTGGCCGTTGAGCGCACGGCGCGCGCGATCGAGGGTCATCAGCAGACCGCTCGGTGCCGGCAGGCGTTCGTCGGCTTTGAGGCAGGCGCGAAAATACTCGCCGACCTCCCCCACCACTTGTCGCAGCAGGGCGTTTGGCACGCCGGTGACACGCGGGGTGTAGGCAAGCAGATCGAGCATGTTCAGACCGACACGCACTTCACGCATCGCGATGCCGGTGTCCTGACCGGTCAGGGCCAGACGCGGCAGGTGCTGCATCAGCCGATCGAGCAACTGCACGCCCAACTGCCGATGCTCGGCGAGGCTGGCCGGTTCGGTCATGCTGACGATGTCTTTCCAGCTGAATCGGGTCAGACGCTTGGCTGCCAGTTCGGCACCGAATGGCCGCGCCACCAGCGTCCAGATGAAGGCGAACAACAGCCCCAGCGGTCCAGCCAGATTGGAGTTGGCGAAGGCGAAAAAGTCCGCGTCGTAGGCACCCTGAATACTGATGAACGACGAGGTATTGACCAGCGTCAGCAGCATGCCGAGGTAGAAACGCGGCTGCACGGTCAGCGTACCGATGCAAATGAACGGCACGGCAAACGCCAGCACGAGCATCGGGAAATCGTGCAGGTTGGGCAGAATCAGAAACAGGTAAAGACTGGCAAACAGCACCGACATCCCGGTCCAGAAAAAGAACCGGTAAATCTGCGGCGCCGGGTCGTCCATCGAGGCAAAGAAGCTGCACGCTACCGCCGCCAGAATCACCGCGCTGCCACCGTCCGGCCAGCCGAGCAGGATCCACAGCACCGAAGCAACGATGATCGCCAGAATGGTCGAGGTCACCGAGTAGAGCATCAGCCCGCGATCGATGAACGGCGTCAACCGGCCCAGGCGCCAGTGCCGGTACACCGCGCGCCAGCTGTCCTGGAGCTCGCAAAGAATCGCATCCTGCAGGCTGCGGCAGTCCTGCCACAGATCGATGAATTCACCGAGGCGGTAAATCGCATTGGAGAACAGCAACTGTTTGCGCTCCTCCAGCGCTTCGGCGCTCGGTTGCAACGCGTCGAGTTGATCTCTGAGTGCTTGCCAGCGCTCGAGATTGGCGTCTGCGTGGTCCAGCCATTCCCGGGTCGCAGTCAGCAATGGCTGGAATTTTTCCACCAGTTCCGGGGTGCGGCGTTCGAGGGCGTACAGCGAATCCTCTAGGGCATCGATCACTGGCAACAGGTGAATCATCCGGCCGCGCAGTTCCTTGGTGTTACGCACGGTTTGTGGCCGCGCGCCTTCGTGGGGCAACTGGCCGATCATCAACTCGAGGCTGTTGAAATTGGCGACCATGGCCATGCGCAGCGCGGTGACTTCTTCCGGCTGCACATCGCGGCTGAGAAACTTCAGGCTGTAGCTCGTCGCATCGGCGAACCACTTGCTCACGGCATCATTGAACACCGGCGCCAGCCGTCGCGGCCAGAACATCGCACCGACCACCGCAGCGACGGCGATGCCAAGGAAAATCTCTTCGGTACGCGCCTCGGCCACGTCCCACACCGCCAGCGGATTATCGACCACCGGCAGGGCAATCAGCGGCAAGGTGTAACCGGCCAGCATCAGCGCATAACTGTTGGCGGTGCGCAGATGCAGGGACATGAACAACAAGATCCCCGTCCACAAGGCAATCACCACCACCAGCACATACGGGCTCTGCACGAACATCGGCACGAACAGCACCGCCGCCGCCGCGCCCAGGAAAGTGCCCGCCGCGCGGTACAGCGCTTTGGAGCTGGTCGGGCCGAGAAACGGGCTGGAGACGATATACACCGTGGCCATCGCCCAATACGGACGCGGCATTTGCATGAGCAACGCGATGTACAGCGCAATCATCGACGCTGCAAAGGTACGAACCCCGTAAAACCAGTCACGGGCCGGCGGCATGCCAGTGAAAAAACCGTTCAAGAATTGACCACCACAGGCGAACTCGCCGCCTCAAAAGCCCTCAGTACCCGAAGCGTAGCTTCCAGATCACTGCGCTCGATGCCTTCCAGCACCTCATGACGCAAGCGCACCAGCTCAGCCTCCACCGCCTGCACCAGCTCGCGACCGGTATCGGTCAGGCTCAGGCACTTGGCGCGGCGATCCTGGGCATCTTCGGTGCGACAGACGTAACCGGCGTGGCACAGCTGATCGAGCAAACGCACCAGTGAAGGACTCTCCATCCCCGCAGCCTGGGCGACTTGCACCTGACGCACGCCCTCGCCCAAACGCCCGATCATCAACAAGGGCACGGCGCAGGCTTCGGAAATTCCGTAATTGACCAGCGTGGTCTGGCAGATCTTCCGCCAATGCCGGGCGGCCACCACCATGGCGCTGCTGATGTTCATCTGGAGACTGTCGAGGGAATCGGACACGGGATAACGGACACTGTTAGTTTGCTAACTATCAATATCGCACTGGATGGGAATTTCAGTCAAGTTTTGAAACAAATCTCTCCGTTAGTCGCCCTATCTGACTCAAAGCTATCTCCTTCGATACTGACAAGGTATATATGTTGTCATCACCAAATTCAGGAGCCCAACATGTCAAAACAAGCCGTTTTCACAATGAAACTGGAGCCGGAACTGCGGGAGGAGTTCATGGCGGAAGCCGAAGCGGCACACCGGCCGGCGTCGCAAATCATGCGAGACATGATGCGTCAGTATGTTCAAACCCAGCGAGAGGCCCGCGAATATGAAGCGTTCCTGCAACGCAAGGTTGAAATCGCTCGGGAATCCGTACGTGCCGGAGACGGATTGAACAACGAAGACGTAGAAGCAGCGTTCGCGGCAAAGCGCAGGCAGGCAGAAGATCACCTATGAAAATCATATGGACGCCAGCCGCCGCACAGGATCGTGCAGACATTTGGGACTACTTGCAGGCCGCCAACCCAAGAGCGGCCATCGAAATGGATCTGCGCTTCAGCGAAGCGGTTCATCGCCTTTCCGACAATCCGTTGATTGGCCGTGCCGGCATCATTGCCGGTACGCGTGAGCTGATTCCGCATCCCAGTTACCGTCTTGTCTATCAAACGGAGAGAGATGCCGTCTGGATCATGGCGCTGGTGCATACGGCACGGACTTGGCCTCAGCCGAAGTAATCAGCCCGCCCCTTGCGCAACATCACATTCAACTGATCCACCACCTCCGCCCAATCCGCATCATCCAGAATCTCCTCGCGCAGAAACTGCGCCTGACTTTCCGTCCAGAAAAACGCGTCAGCCAGATGCAATTCCGGTTTGAGCGGCGAATGGCTGGCGATGAATTTGTCGATGCCAGTCGGATCGTCATCGAGGCCGAGTTGTTTGAACAGGGCCGGTAGGCTGTGCTGCGGATTTTCCATGATGCAACTCCTCTGCAATTCAGGTCCGGCGTTGCGCCGTTTGCTGCAATGGAGTTGATCATAGCTGGCGCTGCGGGTTCAGGGTCTGGCGACGTCAGGTGAGCCTGCGGCCAGTTGCGCTGCCGGATAGACCGACTGCCATCCACCGCCAAGCGCCTTGTACAAACCGACCATCGCCAGTGACACCCCGGTCGAGCTTTCTACCCATTGCTCCTGCGTGGCGAGCAAGGCGCTCTGCACGGTGAGGACGTTGACGAAATCGACCACGCCTTCGACGTATTGCTGTTGCGCGGTGCGCAGGGCGATCTGGTTCTGACGCACGGCTTCGGCGAGGCTGTCGCGCCGGCGCTGGCTGGCGTTGTAGGCGGTCAGCTGGTCGTCGATTTCATGCCAGGCACGCAGCACAGTCTGCTGGTAGGCGATGGCCGCTTCTTGTTGCTGGGCTTCGCGCAGTTGCAGCATGCCGCGAAGGCGACCGCCGTCGAACAACGGCAAGCTGAATTGCGGGCCGATGGCAAAGGCACGCGAGCCCCATGAACCGAAATCGCTCAGCTGCATGGCCTGGGAACCGAGGTTGCCGGACAGGGTGATGCGCGGATAGAAATCGCCCTTGGCCACGCCGATGTTGGCGGTGGCGGCGTGCAGACGCGCTTCGGCCTGGCGGATATCGGGGCGGCGTTCGGCCAATTGCGACGGCAGGCCGATGGCGACTTGCAGTGGCGACTGCGGCACTGCCGCGTCTGTGGATAACGTTTGAGCGAGAGCTTGCGGTGGCTCGCCCATCAACAGACTGATCGCGTTGATCAGTTGCGCCTGACGCTGCTCGAGCGCCGGCAGCCGTGCCTCGATGGCGGCGACTTGCGCGGCGGCTTCGGCGACGTCCAGATCGGTCGCCACGCCATCGGCCAGCCGTAGCTGCGAGAGTTTCAGGCTGTGGCGGGCGACGTCGAGGTTCTGCTCGGTGACGGCGCGGGTGTTCTGCACGCCGCGCAGCTGAATGTAGTTTTGCGCGGTGTCGGCGAGCACGGTCAGCAGTACGTCACGACGGTCGTTTTCTGCCACTTCGAGATTGGCATCAGCGGCTTCGGTTTCACGGCGCACGCGGCCCCAGAAGTCCAGTTCCCATGACGCCGAGAAACCGGCATCCCACAGGTTGAAAGCCTCGTCGCCGTTATTTCCCGATGGATCGTTCAAGCCTTCGCCGCTGTTGCGTTTACGTGCGTAGCTGCCGCTGGCGGTGCTGTTCGGATAACGCTCGGCGGTGATCACCTGGCGCGCGGCGCGGCTTTGTTGCAGGCGGCTGCTGGCCAGTTGCAGGTCGAGGTTGCTGTTCAGCGCGCGCTGGGTGAGCGCGGACAGCTGCGGGTCCTGGAAGGTTTCCCACCAGCGTTCGTTCAAGGGTTCGCTGACGGCCTGGCTTGGGGCGGACCGCGCCGGTTTGGCCCAGTCGGCAGGTTGGGTGGCTTCGGGTTTCTGGAAGTCCGGGCCGACGGTACAAGCACTGAGGCTGACTGCAAGCAAGGCACTCAGGGTGAGCTGCTGCCTATGCCCCCATCGCTGGCAAGCCAGCTCCCACAAGGATTGTGCAGGTTGTGCAAAATGGTTCAGCCTGCCAATGACCCCTGTGGGAGCTGGCTTGCCAGCGATGAGGCCAACCGATTCAACACCGATCATCGCTGCGTCACCTCGCGCCCGGACGCCTTCGAGCTGGCGGTATCAATACTCGCCTCGACCGACATCCCCACCCGCAAGCGCTCGGCCAGTGGCTGGCCCGGTTCCAGCATGATCTTCACCGGAATCCGCTGCACCACTTTGGTGAAGTTACCGGTGGCGTTATCCGGTTTCACCGCAGCAAAGGTCACGCCGGTCGCTGGCGCAATGCTCTCGACGCGGCCGGTCAGGGCTTCGCCGCCCAAGCTGTCGACCCGCACTTGCACATCCTGACCCGGCTGCACGTCGGTCAACTGGGTTTCCTGAAAATTGGCGACCACATAAGCCTGCTGCAACGGCACCACCGCCAACAATTTGCTGCCCGGGGTGACGTAGGCACCGACACGCACCGCGCGCTCGCCGATCATGCCGTCCTGCGGCGCGATGATGCGCGTGTAAGAGAGGTTGAAACTGGCGATTTCCAGTGCCGCCTGCGCGTGTTTCAGATTGCCTTCAGCGGCGTTGCGCTGGGCAGTGAGGATTTCGACTTGTTTGCGTTCGGCCGCCAGTTTCGCCGTCGCGGTGTCGAGACGCGCCGAAGCCTGATCAATGCGCGTGCGCGCCTGCTGCGCGTTCTGCACGGTGCCGGCACCGACTCCGGCGAGATGGTTGTAGCGGTTCAGTTCCTGCTGCGCAAAAGCCATTTGCGCTTTGGCCGAGACCACGGTGGCCTGCGCCTGAGCGATCAGCGACGCCTGCCGCTCAAGGGTCGCATTGGCGTTCTGCAATTGCGCCCGCGCGACCAGGGTTTGCGCGTCCGCCGCTTCCGCCGCTGCGCGCAAATCACGGTCATCGATCAGCGCCAACAATTGCCCGGCCTTGACCTGCTGGTTGTCTTCGACCAGCACCTGCTTGATGAACCCGGCCACGCGCGGCACCACCAGCGTGTAGTCGGCGGAGACGAAGGCGTCATTGGTGGTTTGCTCGGTGCGTTGGCCGAACAACCCGGGCATCGCCAGGTACACCAGCACGCCCACCGCCAGCGCGGCAGCCACGGCCACCGCGAGTTTTTGCTTGGATTGAGTCATAAAAAACCTTCAGTTTCAGTACAGCGATCAGGTCGGCGCGCGCGGCGGATAAATCCGCGTCGGCAGCCAGAAAATCAGCAGGATCAACGCCACGGCGACGCCGGCCATGCACACGTAGAGATCGGCCGAAGTCAGCACCACCGCCTGCTCGTGCACGCGGTGAGCGAGGCCCGGATCGCTGTGATCGGCCAGCGGCGAATTGCCCAGGCTGTCGACCAACATGGTCGAATGGAAATGCAGGCGCGCGGTGGTCAGCGCTTCGATCACGCCGGTGGCGACCACTGCGGCGAGACCTTTGACGGTGTTGAACCACGCCGACGCGAACGGGCCTTCCATCGGCGTGATACTGCCGGTCGACAACATCAGCAGCGGCAACACCGCCATCGGCTGGCCGAAAATCTGCAGCCATTGCAGGACGTAGAAGTCATCGCGAATCCACGCCGAAGTCAGGTGTGAACCGCCGAGGCAGGACAGCGCGAGCATGCTCAGACCAATGCCAAGCACCCAGCGGCAATCGACCCAGCGCAAGTTGCATAGCGCCGCCACCAATGGCAGCGCAATCAGCTGCGGCAGCGCAGCAATGAGCATGATCGGCGCGGTTTGCGCCGGACGATAACCCTGCACCTGGGCCAGATAACTCGACGGAATCAGCACCACCGCCAACAGCACGATCAACACCCCGGCGAGGGTGATCAGGGCGAACAGCAGGTTGCGGATGCCGAGCATCTGCAGCTTGAAAAACGGAATCGGCTGCGACCATTCATTGATCATAAAAGCCACCAGCAGCAGCGAACCGGCACCGAGTAATCCACAGATCAGATTCGACTCGAACCAGTCCAGTCGATTGCCCTGCAACAGACCGATCACCAGCATGCAGATCGCTGGAAAGCCCAGCAGCAGGCCTTTCCAGTTGAACGACTTGAGACGCTCCAAGCGCAGCGGATCCTGGGGCAATCCGTAAGCCACTGCGGCCATGGCGATCAGGCACGGCACGATGATCTGCCAGAAGGTCCATTGCCAGCCGACGTATTCAGTCCACAGACCGGCCAGCGGCGTGCCGAGTCCCGGGCCGAAAGTCGCGGTCAGTGCGTAGCCGGCCAGTCCGTACAGTTTGATGTTCGCCGGGAGAAAGCGCAGCGCGACGGTCATCAGCATCGGCGGCAATGCACCGCCGGCGAGACCTTGGAGGATGCGCATCAACAACAGGCTTTCGTAATTAGGCGCGAACGGGCACAGCACGCCGAGCAAGGTAAACAGGCCGATCGCGCAGAGGGTGAAGCGGCGCAGCGAGAAGGTCACCGAGCACCACGGCGCAAAGGCCATGGCCGCGACCGACGTGGCCGTGTAGCTGGCGACCAGCCAGGTGCCTTCGTCGTAGCCAATGTGCAGCGCGCCGCGAATGTCGGCGAGTGCGACTTTGGTGACCATCTCGTTGAGGCCCGAGACCAGCACGGCCAACAGCACGCCGACCAGACCAATGATGATCCGCGCCCCGAACACCGGTGGCGCAGCCGCCGTCGCCGGGCTGGTCGCGGCGAGGGGCGCCGTGACCGTCAGGGATGTCATGAATGAAAAGCTCCGGGGGTGAAATACCGGAGCATTTTAGTGGGGCTTGATGCTGACGAAAATTGACTTATTGGCAGGTTATAAGTGCATCAGACACAACGGTGAATGCCTATGTGGGAGCGAGCCTGCTCGCGAAAGCGGTGGACCAGCCGCCATTGAGGTGACTGACTCGACGCCTTCGCGAGCAGGCTCGCTCCCACAGGGATTCGATGGTGTCTGATGATTTACGGCTGTGCCGCCAGCCACGTTTCATCGCAGCAGGTCTTGAGGGTTTCGCGCAGCCAGCGGTGGGCCGGGTCCTTGTCGAAGCGCGGGTGCCAGGCTTGGGTCAGCATCAGCATGGGCAGCGGAATCGGCAGGTCGAATGAACGCAGTTTCAGGCCCAGCCGCCGCACGCTGAGCAGGGCTTCTTTAGGCACCGGCAGGATCAGGTCGGAGTCCGGCAGGGCAAACATCGCCGCATGGAAACTCGGCGCGATCACCGCCACTCGACGCTCCAGCCCCAACGCATTCAACACCGTGTCGATCGGGCCGCGAGCGATGCCACGGCGCGACATGCTGATATGGGAAAAACCGGCGTAGCGCTCGGCAGTGATTTCGCCGTCGAGCAAAGGATGGTTCTCGCGCACCAGGCCGACGAAATGCGTGGAGAACAGGTTCTGCACTTTCACTTCCGGCGTGAGCGGACGGGTATTGCTGACGCTCAGATCGATGCGCCCTTCGCGCAGCGCTTCATCGTCGCCATCGCCTTCCGGGACGAAGCGCAATTCGCAATGCGGGGCGAGTTGGTCGAGGGTGTCGAACAGCTTGCCGCCGTAAACGCCGACGAAGAAATCATTGGCGCGAATGCTGAAACGTCGACGCAAGGTGCCTAGCTCGACGCTGTCGGCGGAACGAAACAGCAGCGCCGCCTGCTCGACCACGTCGCGCACCTGTTCGCGCAGTTCGAGGGCTTTGGGGGTCGGCACCAGGCCACGCCCGGCGCGCACCAGAATCGGATCGCCGATGGCTTCGCGAATCCGCGTCAGCGTGCGGCTCATGGCCGCCGGGCTGAGGTTCATCCGCCGCGCCGCGCCGACCACACTGCCCTCGTCGAGCAAGGCATCGAGGGCGACCAAAAGGTTCATGTCCGGGAGTTGCATGCTGAGCACTCTTGGCCGATCTGGATTGATCCGGGCACAATGCTAACAAACATCCCTAAAGAGTGACGATGCCAGCGCTGGCCTCTTCGCGAGCAGGCTCGCTCCCACCCTGGAATGCGTTCTCATGTGGGAGCGAGCCTGCTCGCGAAGAGGCCGGCCCAGCCAACGAAGACCTCAGCGCTGCATACCCCAGCGCTTGACGGTCACGCGCTCGAGGGTGGCAAACACCAGATTTTCCACCAACAGGCCAATCAGGATCACCACCGCCAACCCGGCAAACACCTTGTCGGTGTACAGCTCATTGCGATTCTGGAAGATGTACCAGCCCAGCCCGCCCTTGCCGCTGGTCGCGCCAAACACCAATTCGGCCGCGATCAACGTACGCCAGGCAAACGCCCAGCCAATCTTCAAACCGGCGAGAATCGACGGCAGTGCCGCCGGGATCAGGATGAACAACACAAGGCGCAAACCCTTGAGGCCATAGTTGCGCCCGGCCATGCGCAGCGTCTCGGACACACCGAGAAATCCGGCATAGGTGTTCAGCGCCAACGCCCACAACACTGAATGCACCAGCACGAAAATCAGACTGTTCTGGCCCAAGCCGAACCAGAGCAGCGCCAGCGGCAGCAGGGCAATCGCCGGCAACGGATTGAACATCGAAGTCATGGTGCTGAGCAGATCACGTCCCAACTGGGTCGAGACCGCCAATGTCGTCAGGGCAAAGGCAAGGACGATGCCGATCAGGTAGCCTTTGATCAGCACCACCAGCGAGATCCACACCTTGGCCAGCAGCTCACCACTGAGCAGCCCGTCGAACAGGGCCTGCGCGGTTTGCAGAAAACTCGGCAGCATCAGGTCGTTGTTCTGAATCCGCGCGACCACCTCCCAGATGATCGCCAGCACAATCAGGATCAGGCTTTTGCGCAACCAGCCCTGTTGCCACAGGCGCGTGCCAAGCGGCAACTCGCGCTCGACCGGCACTGCGGTCAGCGGCTCGAGCACGGTTTCGAATTCTTCACGCACGGATGATGAATGGCTCATCGGGTAGTCCTCCTGGCCGCTCAATAGGCGATGCGAATGTCGTTGAAGTCGTGATCACGTTGGGTCTCCGGCGTCTGGCCCTCATCGAACAGCAGACGATGAATGCGCCGCGCCGACGCCTGAAACGCCACGCCGCCGAGGCTGTGCAGGTCGTATTGATGGCTGTGCACTTCGGCGCGCACCCGGCCCGGATGTGGCGACAACAAGAGGATGCGATTCCCCACCACCAGGGCTTCTTCAATCGAATGGGTGACGAACAACAAGGTGAAGCGCACCTCTTCCCAGAGCAGCAGCAACTCCTCCTGCATCTTGCGGCGGGTCAACGCATCGAGTGCAGCGAAGGGTTCGTCCATCAAAAGAATTTTTGGTTGCATGGCCAACGCCCGGGCGATCGCCACCCGCGCTTTCATGCCGCCGGACAAAGTGTGTGGATAGGCGTCGGCGAACGCTGCGAGGCCGACCTTTTCCAGATAATGCAACGCACGCTCTTCGGCTTCTTTCTTGTTCAAGGTGCGCGAGGCCAGCAGCGGGAACATCACGTTCTGCTTCACGGTTTTCCAAGGCGGCAACTGGTCGAATTCCTGAAACACCACAATGCGGTCCGGCCCCGGCGCATCGACGCGCTGGCCTTGCAGGCGGATCTCGCCTTCGCAGGGCTGGATGAATCCGGCGACCGCTTTGAGCAAGGTCGATTTCCCGCACCCGGACGGGCCGAGCAGGACGAAACGATCAGCCGGGTCGACGGCGAAACTGACTTGATGGGTAGCGCGCACCACGCGCTGCGGCGTGCGGTATTCGAGGCTGACGTGATCGACGGCCAGCAACGCTTCGCTGTGGGCGATCGGGTTGCTGGCCGCGTGGCCTGGCAAAGGGGCGTTCATGGTCGATCTCCGGCAAATCAGAAAGGCGCATCGCCCTGAATGGTCGTGCGATACAGCTTGCGGCGCAGATGCGCGGGGCAGCCGGCGGCGAGATGGATCAGCGAGCGGTTGTCCCAGAACACCAGATCATGCGGCTCCCATTGATGGCGGTAGATGTTTTGCGGCAGCACGCTGTGAGCGAAGAGTTCGCCGAGCAGCTGACGACTTTCGTCTTCCGGCAGACCGACGATGCGCGTGGTGAAGCCTTCGCTGACGAACAAGGCTTTGCGGCCGTTTTCCGGATGGGTGCGCACCACTGGGTGCACCACTTCGGCGACTTGGGCCAGTTGCTCTGGGGTCAGGGTCGGGCGCCAGTTGCCCTCGAATTTGCTTTCGCTGTAGCGCGCGGTGTAGGAATGCGCGGCAAAGCGGCCTTCGACCGCATTACGCAACGCAGCCGGCAGGTTGTCCCAGGCTTTGTGCATGTCGGCAAACAGCGTGTCGCCGCCCTCGGCGGGCAGCTCTTGGGCGTGCAGCATCGAGCCGAGACTTGGCAGCTCTTTATAGGAGAGATCGGAATGCCAGAACTTGCCGGCGTCTCCGAGACCGATGTTCTGGCCGTTCTCAATGATGTTGGAAACGATGAGAATTTCCGGGTGATTGGCCAGCAGGAACTGCTTGAGCACGTGGATCTGCAACACGCCGAAGCGGCGGCTGAAATCGATTTGCTGTTGCGGGGTAATCTGCTGATCGCGGAAGACCACGACGTGGAAATCCAGGTGCGCGCGGTGAATCCGCGCGAAGTCCTGATCATTGACCGGCCGGCGCAGGTCGAGGCCAACGATCTCGGCGCCGACGGCACCGCTGAAGGGGCGAATTTCGAAGATTTGCGGCGCGGCAGTTGCGGCGCTTTCGGTGGCAGTAGCGGCGGACATCAATCATCTCCCACGCACGGCGCGCTCACGGACGCGCTCGTCGATCAGACACTCACGCTGGATTGCGTGTCGGTTCAGGTCGTGCGGCGCGCCGATTGGTCGGCAGGTACGCAGGTGGGTGACTTTATAGCTATAAGAACTGGAGATTAAATACCGTTAATGAATAACGATATGGCGAATGGTGAGGGGGTGGGTGACCATTTGTGTCACTTACCGACGGATATGTAGCGCTTCGGAGGACGCCTTCGCGAGCAGGCTCGCTCCCACAGTTGGAATGCAATCTCCTGTGGGAGCGAGCCTGCTCGCGAATAGGCCGTCACCAGCGCCGAAGATCTAGCGCTCGTGCAACGCCTCAGCCCGCGCCCGAATGATCGGCTTGAGCAAATAGCTCAACACCGACTTCTTGCCAGTGATGATATCCACCGAAGCGACCATCCCGGGAATGATCAGCAAAGGCTTTTCATCCGTGCCCAAGTGGCTGCGCTCGGTACGCACCTTGATCACGTAATAAGTGGTTTTCTTGTCTTCGTCGGTGATGGTATCCGCACCGATCTGCTCCAGCTGTGCCTTCAGGCCGCCGTAAATCGTGTAGTCATAGGCGGTGAATTTGACGATCGCTTCCTGACCCGGATGCAGGAACGCGATGTCCTGCGGGCGGATCTTGGCTTCGACCAGCAGGGTGTCATCCAGCGGCACGATTTCGACCATGTCGCTGCCCGGCTGGATCACACCGCCGATAGTGTTGACCAGCAACTTGTTGACGATACCCCGCACGGGTGAGGTAACCAGCGTACGGCTGACGCGGTCTTCCAGCGCCTTGCCGGTGGCCTGGGCCTTGTTCAGATCGGTGCGCGCTTCGTTGAGTTGGGTCAGCGCTTCGCTGCGGAATTTGCCGCGGGTTTCGTCGATCTTGCGCTGCACTTCCTTGATCGCCGATTCCGCGCGGGGGATGGCCAGCGTGGTCGCATCGAGCTGGCCACGGGTTTCCACTTCGGCACGCTTGAGGCGCAACACTTCCACCGGGGAGACCGCGCCCTGCGCCACCAGCGGCTCGGACATGTTGATTTCCTGACGCTGCAAGCCGAGTTGCTGACGGTACTGCGCCTGCTTGGAGCTGAACTCACGCAGCTCCTGCTGACGCTGGATCAACTGCTCCTGCAAGCCGCCGATTTCATCGTGTAATTGCTGACGGCGGCTGATGTACAGCGACTCTTCGCTTTTCGCCTGACCCGGCACGGCTTTGAGCACGTCCTCGGGAAAATTCAGCGGACGATCATCGACTTCCGCGCTCAGACGCTCGACCCGCAGCAGCATCGACAGGCGATCAGCCTCGGTTTCGCCAACGTTGGAGGCAAAACGCGTGTCGTCGAGACGAATCAGCGGCGCGCCGGCCTCGACGATCTGGCCTTCCTTGACGAACAGCTCGGAGACGATACCGCCCTCCAGGTTCTGGATTTTCTGAATCTTCGACGACGGAATCGCCTTGCCGTCGCCCTTGGTCACCTCGTCGATCACGGCGAAGTTGGCCCAGAGCATGAGGAACACGAAAAAGCCGATGATCGCCCAGATGGTCAGGCGCACGACGCGCGGGGCGTCTTCGATCAGCGCCTTGTTGACCTCTGGCAGCGGCTGGCCCTGCAGCGAGGCAGAGCCCTTGAAGTAGCGACGGATCGACTCCTTGACACCGGACTTAAGCAACACTGATCTGCCCCTTCTTCAACGCTTCCATCACGGCGGCTTTCGGGCCGTCGGCGAGAATCTGCCCGCGATCGATCACCAGCAGGCGATCGACCAGCGACAACAGCGATGCCCGATGCGTGACCAGCACCACGGTTTTGTTTTCAATCACTGCTGCGAGGCGTTGCTTGAGGCGTTCTTCGCCGGTGTTGTCCATCGCACTGGTTGGCTCATCCATCAACAAAATCGGTGGATTGAGCAACAGCGCCCGGGCCAGGGCGACGTTCTGCCGCTGACCGCCGGAGAGGTTTTGCCCACGCTCGCCGACTTGCAGCTCGTAGCCTTGCGGGTGCAGACGGGCGAATTCGTGGACGCCGGCCAGTTCGGCGGCTTGCAGCACCAGCTCGTCTTCGACGTAACGCGCGCCGGACACCAGGTTGTCACGCAGGGTGCCGGACAGCAGCTGGATGTCCTGCGGTACGTAGCCGATGTTGTAGCGCAGTTCGCTGACGTCGATCTGGCGGATGTCCACGCCGTCGACCAGCAAGGCACCGTCGTCCGGTTGGTACAGGCCCACCAGCAGTTTCGCCAGCGAACTCTTGCCCGAGCCGCTGCGGCCAATGATGCCGATCTTCTCGCCGGGACGGATCACCAGGTTGATGTTCTTCAGCGCCGGGTTCTGCTGGTCCGGATAGGTGAAGCTGAGCTGACGGCATTCGATCGCACCCTGCAGAACCTTGCGGCTCAGCGGGCGCTCCTCGAAGTTGCGCTCCTGAGGCAGCTCCATCATCTGGTCGACCGAAGTCATGGTCACCCGCGCCTGTTGATAGCGCGTGAGCAGGCCGGACAGCGACGCCAGCGGGCTGAGGGCGCGGCCACTGAGCATGTAGCAGGCAATTAGCCCGCCCATGCTCAGGTTGCCGGCGATGATCTGGTACACGCCGAAGACGATCATGATCACCCCGGCCAGTTGCTGGATCAGCAAGGTGATGTTCATCGCCAGGCCGGAGAGCATTTTCACTCGCAGCTCGAGACGGCTGAGGGTGCCGATGGTCTGCTCCCACTGATACTGGCGCTCGCTTTCGGCGTTGTTGACCTTGACCGCATCCAGGCCGGCGAGGGTTTCGATCAGGCTCGACTGGCGCTCGGCGCCCAGCGCCATGGTGCGCTCCATGGTCGCGATCAACGGCTTCTGCAAGGCGTAGCCGATCAACAGGGCAATCGGGAACGCCAGCACCGGAATCCACACCAGATGCCCGCCGAGAATGGCGATGACGATGAAAATCAGAATGGTAAACGGCAGGTCGATCAGACTGGTCAGGGTCAGCGAGGCGAGAAAGTCGCGCAGGCTCTGAAACTCATGGATGTTCTGCGCAAAGCTGCCGACCCGCGCCGGGCGGTATTTCATCGCCATGCCGACGATGCGCTCGAACAGCGTGGCGGAGATGATCAGGTCGGTTTTCTTCCCGGCCAGATCCAGGCACAGGCTGCGCAGGCTCTTGAGGATCAAGTCGAAGATGTAAGCGCCGGTGATGCCCAGCGCCAGCACCCAAAGGGTTGCTTCGGCCTGGTTCGGCACCACGCGGTCGTAGACATTCATCACGAACAGCGGCGCGGCCATGGCGATGATGTTGATCAGGAAACTGGCGGCGATCGCATCGGCGTACAGCCAGCGCGAACGCTTGAGGGTGTCACGGAACCACGAGCGTGCGCGCGGGATCAGCGTGCCGTGGTTGACGTCGAATTTGTGCTGCGGCTGGGCGAAGAACACTTTGCCGGTGTAATCGTCGCTCAGCAGTTCGCGGCTGACCACCGATTCGCCGCCATCGCTTTCGCTGAGCAGCACGCGTGCTTCGTCGTCGCCCTGCCAGCCGAGCAGGACGGCGCTGCGGCCATCCTTGAGCAGCAACAGCGCGGGCATGGCGATCGCCGGAATTTCTTCGAGCTTGCGCTGCAACACCCGCCCCTGCAGGCCGGCGCGAGCTGCTGCGCGCGGCAGCAACTCGACACTCAAACGTTGTTTGGGCAGCGGCAGGCCGGTGGTCAGCATCGCCGCGCTGGCAGGCTTCTGGTGCAGCATGCACAGGGCGAGCAGACCATCCAGCAACGGATCGTCATGCAACGCGCGTGGATCATGGCTGAGTTGAACTCGACTGACTTCTGATTCCACGCTCGACACTCTTTAACAGTTGAAAGGGATAACTCAGTTCATCCCAGGCAGCTGGACCTTGGGCTTCACGTCGTTCTGCACAACGGATGCCAACGGCGCGACCACTCCCTGGCTTTTGAGCAATTGGCCCATGGTCGCCTTGATTCGGTACTGAGTAAATAACTGAATGTTCTTGATTTCCGCCAGACGCCGCGAGGCGGTAAACAGTTCGTTTTCGCTGTCGAGCAAATCCAGCAGGGTGCGTTCGCCGAGGCTGAATTGACGCTGGTAGGCGGTACGCACCGAGGTGCTGCGATCGACGTATTGCTGGGCGATCGGCACTTGGGCGTTGGCATTGTTCAGCGCGTTCCAGGCGAGGCCGAGCTCTTCATTCAACTGACGCAGGGCGTTGTTGCGGATGTCCAGCGCCTGGTTGGCCAGGTACGACTTGGATTCCAGATCGGCCTTGTTGCTGCCGCCGGAATACAGGTTAAAACGCATGCGCAGCATGGCCTGCCATTCATTGTTGTGGCCGTTCTGACCATCGAGATCGTTGTCGGCGGAGCGGCCCAGTTCGGCGTCGAAACGCGGGTAGAAGGTCGATTTGGCGGTGGCGAACTGCTTCTCGGCAGCGGCGATGTCCGACTCGGCGGAACGCAGGATCGGGCTGTTTTCCAGCATTTGCGCGCGGGCTTCATTGAGGTTGGCCGGCATCATCGCCATGAACGGCGCCGGGCGCTCGAGCTGATCGGGCATCTGACCGACGGCGCTGAGGAAGTTGGTTTCCGCATCGGCGAGGTTGGTCTGCTCGGTGATCAGATTGTTGCGGGCCTGGGCCATGCGCGCTTCGGCCTGATCAAGGTCGGCACCGCTGCCGACGCCGCGCTGGGTGCGCAACTGGATCTGGTCGTAGATGCGCTGGTGGCTCTTGAGGTTCTCCTCGGCCAGACGCACGAATTCGCGACGGGTCAGCACGTCCAGATACACCTGGGCGACGGTCAGTGCAGTACGCTCGGAAGTACCCAGCAGCGAGTAAGCACGGGAGCTGACGTTGGCTTGTTGACGCGCAACTTCGTTAGACGTCGCGAAACCGTCAAAAACCATTTGCGAGAGACGTAAACTTGACTCGCTGCGGTTCAACGTCTCCCAGTGATTGCTTCCACCGTTCGCTCTCGTGGTCACACTGTCAGTGCCTTCACGGCCATAACCGCCCAGCAGATCGACCTTGGGCAGGTATCCCCCTTTCGCAGCCTTTAACTGATAATCCGCCGCCAATCGACTATTGACCCCCGCCTGAATCTCCGGATGGACATCCAGCGCCTGTTGCATGGCTTCTGGTAAGGATTGTGCTTGTACAAAAGAGGCGGCGAGAGCGAAGGGAGCGGCAAGGAGCAAAAGCGAACGCATGGTTGGAATTTTCCCGGAACTTCTTGTCTTGAATCACAGCAGAAACGTGGTGCTGCGTCGGATGATGGCAACCCGAAAGACCGTATGTCGGAAAGTTCAAAACAGGAACTGGATGACAGGCTGAAGGACAGGTCGCCGCGGAAATATCAATGTGACATTAGTGGGGCGATTGTTTAGGATGGCTCCCAGAAGGTCAATAGTTTGGCATAAAGTTAATCGCGATAATTTATAGCCAGATTATTGACGGAAATACAGCGTCAATAAGTTATCCATTTATAGAAAGTACGTCCAGACTGAAGTGGCGCCGACGCCCGTCAGGTCCATGGAAGTCAACTGAATGTGACACCCCGGAGAGTCTTCAATGAGCAGTGTTGTTGCCGTCGTCAAAAGCATTGTCGGTCAGGTTTTCGTGGTGTCCCCAGAGGGCGTGCGTCGCGTACTCGTTGAAGGCGATCGCCTATATGTCGGCGACCAGATCGATACCGGTCTGTCCGGCGCGGTGTCGCTGGAACTGGCCGATGGCCGCATGCTCGATCTGGGCCGTGACACCCAGTGGAGCGCCAGCTCGCCTGACTCCAGCACTGACCTGGCCGAAGCCACGGCGCAGGCCGCGCCTTCTGTAGAAGAACTGCAGCAAGCCATCGCCGCCGGTGTCGACCCGACCACCGCACTCGAGTCCACCGCGGCCGGCCCGACCGCCGCAGGTACCGGCGGTGCGGCCGGTGGTGGTCACAGCTTCGTCATGCTCGACGCCACCGCTGGCCGCGTCGATCCGACCATTGGCTTCCCCACGGCGGGCATCAATTCTGCCGGGCAAGTCGCGCAGGACACCACGGGCGGCCTGACCACCGACACCACCACCAACGCACTGCGTGACTCGACCCTGAGCCTCAGCGCCACGCCGACCATCACCGAAGCCGGCGGCGTGCTGGTGTACACCGCGACCCTGACCCAGGCGCCGCTGACCGACCTGACTATCACCCTGTCCAACGGCGCAGTCATCGTCATTCCCGCCGGCGCCACCACCGGCACCGTCAACGTGCCGCTGGCACCGAACGACACGGTCTACAACGACCCGAGCCAGATCGACGTGACCGTCACTGGCACCAGCGGCGGCAACGGCATCACCGTGACCCCGCCGACTATCCCGGCGACCACGCAAGTCACCGACACCGTCGACACCACTACCGTCACGTTGACGGCTGGTTCGAGCGTGACCGAAGGCGGCCAGATTACCTACACCGCGACGCTGACTAACCCGGCGCAAACTCCGGTCACCGTCACGCTGTCGAATGGCTCGACCATTACCATTGGCGCTGGCCAGACTACCGGCACCGTCAACGTGCCGACCCCAGCCAATGACGTTTACAACAATGGCAGCACCGTTACGACCACGATCACCGGGGCTACCGGCGGCAACTTCGAAAATCTGGTGCCGAACCCGACACCAGCCGTTACCACCATCACAGACTCGGTTGATAACACCGGCCTCACGCTGACCGCGACCAACAACATCGTCGAAGGCGGCCAGATCACCTACACAGCGACACTGACTAATCCAGCGCAAACGCCGGTAACCGTCACCCTGTCCAACGGTTCGACCATCACCATTGCTGCTGGCGAAACCGTGGGCACCGTCAACGTGCCGACTGCGGCCAACGACGTCTACAACAATGGCGGCACCGTCAGCACCACGATCACTGGCGCTACCGGTGGCAACTTCGAAAACCTGGTGCCAAGCAACACGCCTGCGGTCACGACGATCACCGATTCGGTCGACAACACCGGCCTGACCCTGACTGCGACCAATAACATCGTTGAAGGCGGTCAGATCACTTACACCGCGACACTGACCAATCCGGCGCAAACCCCGGTAACTGTCACTTTGTCCAACGGTTCGACCATCACCATTGCTGCTGGCGAAACCGTGGGCACCGTCAACGTGCCGACTGCGGCCAATGACGTTTACAACAATGGCAGCACCGTCAGCACCACGATCAGTGGGGCTACCGGCGGCAATTTCGAAAACCTGGTGCCAAGCAACACGCCTGCGGTCACCACCATCACCGATTCGGTCGATGACACTGGCCTGACCCTGACCGCGACCAACAACATCGTCGAAGGCGGTCAGATCACCTACACCGCGACCCTGACCAACCCGGCGCAAACCCCGGTAACCGTCACCCTGTCCAACGGCTCGACCATCACCATTGCTGCCGGCGAAACCGTTGGCACCGTCAACGTGCCAACAGCGGCCAATGACGTTTACAACAATGGCAGCACCGTTACGACGACGATCACCGGGGCTACCGGCGGCAACTTTGAAAACCTGGCGCCAAACACCACGCCAGCCGTTACCACGATCACCGATTCTGTCGACAACACCGGCCTGACCCTGACTGCGACCAACAATATCGTTGAAGGCGGTCAGATCACTTACACCGCCACCCTGACCAACCCGGCGCAAACCCCGGTAACTGTCACTCTGTCCAACGGCTCGACCATCACCATTGCTGCCGGCGAGACCGTCGGCACCGTCAACGTGCCCACAGCGGCCAATGACGTCTACAACAATGGCAGCACTGTCAGCACCACCATCACTGGCACTACCGGTGGCAATTTCGAAAACCTGGTGCCAAGCAACACGCCGGCGGTGACCACCATCACCGATTCGGTCGACAACACCGGCCTGACCCTGACTGCGACCAATAACATCGTTGAAGGCGGTCAGATCACTTACACCGCGACACTGACCAATCCGGCACAAACCCCGGTAACCGTCACTCTGTCGAACGGTTCGACCATCACCATTGCGGCTGGCGAAACCGTTGGCACCGTCAACGTGCCGACTGCGGCCAATGACGTCTACAACAATGGCAGCACCGTCAGCACCACGATCACTGGCGCTACCGGTGGCAATTTCGAAAATCTGGTGCCAAACACCACACCAGCCGTGACCACCATCACCGACTCGGTCGATGACACTGGCCTGACTCTGACCGCGACCAACAACATCGTTGAAGGCGGTCAGATCACTTACACCGCGACACTGACCAACCCGGCGCAAACCCCGGTAACCGTCACTCTGTCGAACGGTTCGACCATCACCATTGCTGCGGGCGAAACCGTCGGCACCGTCAACGTGCCGACTGCAGCCAACGACGTCTACAACAATGGCGGCACCGTCAGCACCACGATCACTGGTGCAACCGGTGGCAATTTCGAAAATCTGGTGCCAAGCAACACGCCTGCGGTCACCACGATTACCGATTCGGTGGATGACACTGGCCTGAGCCTCAGCGCCACCGGTTCCGTGGCCGAGGGTGGCCAGATCACCTACACCGCCACGCTGACGAATCCGGCCGGCACCCCGGTAACCGTGACCCTGAGCAACGGCTCGGTGATCACCATTGATGCCGGCAAAACCACCGGCACCGTTAGCGTTCCAGCGCCGGCCGATGACGTCTACAAAGACGCCGGCCAGGTCGAAGTCAGCATCAAGGACGCCACCGGCGGCAACTTCGAAAATCTGGTGCCGAACACTACGCCGGCTGTGACCGAAATCACTGACACCGTCGATACCTCGACGGTGAAGCTGAGCGCAGACACCTCGGTTGCCGAAGGCGGCACCGTGACTTACACCGCCACCGTCGGCGCGCCAGTCACCGGCTCGCCTGTGGTCGTGACGTTGGCCAATGGTCAGAACATCACCATCGCCGTCGGCCAGACCACCGGCTCCATCACCTACACCGCACCGAACGATGCCTTGACCGGCAACGCTCCGCTGACCAACTCGATCACTGGCGTAAGCGGTGGCAACTACGAAGATCTGGTGGCGGACAAAACTCCAGTTTCGACCACCGTCACCGACGTGGCCGACACCACCAATCTGTCGCTGAGCGCGACCGCTTCCGTGGCTGAAGGCGGCCAGATCACTTACACCGCAACCTTGACCAATGCTGCTGGCTCGCCAGTGACCGTGACCTTGTCGAACGGCGCCGTCATCACCATCAAGGCAGGCGAAACCAGCGGTAATGTGAGCTTCCCGGCTCCGTCCGACGACGTCTACAAAGACGCCGGCTCCGTGCAGGCCACCATCACCAGCGCCACCGGCGGCGACTTCGAGAACCTCGTTCCGAGTACCACGCCAGCGGTCACTCAAGTCACCGACACCATCGATACCTCGACGGTCAAATTGACCGCCGACACCTCGGTCGCTGAAGGCGGCACCGTCACCTACACCGCCACTGTCGGCGCGCCCGTCACCGGCTCGCCAGTTGTCGTGACCCTGGCCAACGGCCAGAACATCACCATCGCCGTCGGCCAGACCACCGGCAGCGTTACCGCCCCGGTATCGAATGACGTGCAGATCGGTCACGCACCGCTGACCAACTCGATCACCAACGTCAGCGGTGGCAACTACGAGAATCTGGTCGCCGACAAGACCCCGGTCAGCACCACTGTGACCGACACCGTCGACACCACCAGCGTCGCGCTGACTGCCACCGGCAACGTCAACGAAGGCGGGCAGATCACCTACACCGCGACGCTGAGCAACCCGGCCGGCGCGCCTGTGACCGTGAATCTGAGCAACGGCTCGGTCATCACCATTGAAGCCGGCAAGACCACCGGCACCGTGACCGTTCCGGCACCTGCCGATGACGTCTACAAAGACGCCGGCAAAGTCGAAGTGACCATCAAGGACGCCACCGGTGGCAACTTCGAAAATCTGGTGCCGGATACTACGCCTGCGGTGACCAATGTTGCCGACACGGTCAACACCACGCACCTGACCCTCAGCGCAGAAAGCTATGTGCTCGAAGGCTCTACGATCACTTACACCGCAACGCTGACCAACGCCGCGCAGACGCCGGTGACCGTCAACCTGAGCAATGGCCAGACCATCACCATCGAAGCCGGCAAGACCAGCGGTTCGGTGACGATTGCCGCACCGAGCGATGACGTCTACAAGGACGTCAGCAAGCTCACCGTAACCATGACCGATGCCAGCGGCGGCAACTTCGAGAAACTCGACGTCAGCAAGACCCCGGTCAGCACCACGGTCAACGACACCGTCGACACAACCGCACTGACCCTGACTGCCAGCGATACCGTCAGCGAAGGTGGCCAGATCACCTACACCGCGACCCTGAGCAATCCGGCCGGCACTGCGATGACCGTGACCCTGGCCAACGGCGCGGTGATCAACATTGCCGCTGGCGCGACCAGCGGCTCGGTGAATTTCCCGGCGCCCGCCAACACCCCGTACATCGATGGCAGCAACGTGCGGACGGCGATCGCCAGCCACAGCGGCGGCAATTTCGAGCGCGTTGAGGCCGATCGTTCGGCTGTGGTGACCAAAGTCACCGACGCCGTCGACACCACCAACATCAGCCTGAGCGCCACCGGCAGCGTTGCCGAGGGCGGCTCGATCGTCTACACCGCCACCCTGAGCAATCCGGCCGGCACCGCCATGAGCGTGACCCTGAGCAACGGCGCGGTGATCAACATTGCCAAAGGCGCGAGCACCGGCAGCGCAACCGTCGCCGCCCCCGCCGATGACGTGTACAAGGACGCCGGCAAGGTCGATGCGAGCATCACCAAGACCAGCGGCGGCAACTTTGAAAACCTGGTGATCGACAAGACGCCTGCGGTAACTGATGTCACCGACACCATCGACAACAGCACGGTTTCGCTGACCGCCAGCGCCAGCGCGGTAGAAGGCGGTGTGGTTGTCTACACCGCGTCCGTGACCGCCCCGGTCACCGGTTCGCCAGTGCTGGTGACCCTGTCCAACGGCCAGACCATCACCATTCCGGTCGGCGCCAGCAGCGCCAGCGTCAACTTCACCGCGCCGAACGACGCACAGGCCGGCGGCAACACCCTGAGTGTGAAAATCGACGGCGCCAGCGGTGGCAATTACGAAAATCTCGTCGCCGACCAAACCCCGGCGGTGACCTCGGTAACCGACGTCGCCGACACCACCAACCTGTCGCTGTCCGCGACCGGCTCCGTGGCCGAGGGCGGTTCGATTGTCTACACCGCGACCCTGAGCAACCCGGCCGGTACCCCGGTGACCGTTAATCTGAGCAACGGCGCGGTGATCACCATCGAGGCCGGCAAATCCACCGGCAGCGTCACCGTTCCGGCACCTGCCGACGACGTCTATAAAGACGCTGGCAAAGTTGAAGTCACGATCAAGGACGCCACCGGCGGCAACTTCGAAAACCTGGTGCCAAGCACCACGCCAGCGGTCACCGATGTCACCGACACCGTCGACACCTCGACGGTCAAACTGACCGCCACCGAAACCGCGGCCGAAGGTGGCACCGTCACCTACACCGCCACCGTCGGCGCGCCGGTCACCGGTTCGCCTGTGGTCGTCACCCTGGCCAATGGTCAGAACATCACTATCGAAGTCGGCAAGACCAGCGGCAGCGTGAGCACCACCGCGCCGAACGACGTCCTCGCCGGCCACGCGCCGCTGACCAACTCGATCACCAACGTCAGCGGCGGTAATTTCGAAAATCTTGTCGCCGACCAGACCCCGGTCAGCACCACCGTGACCGACACCGTCGACACCACCAACCTGTCGCTCAGCGCGACCGGCGCGGTGAACGAAGGCGGCCAGATTACCTACACCGCAACCCTGAGCAACGCCGCCGGCACACCGGTCACCGTGACCCTGTCGAACGGTGCGACAATCCTCATCGAGGCCGGCAAATCCACCGGCACCGTGACCGTCGATGCACCGAAAGATGACGTCTACAAAGACGCCGGCAGCGTTGAAGCGACCATCCAGAGCGCAACCGGCGGCAACTTCGAAAACCTCGTCACCAGCACAGCGCCGGCGGTGACCACGGTCAACGACACCATCGACACCACCACCGTGTCGCTGAGCGCCACTGCGAACGTCGCTGAAGGCGAAACCGTGGTCTACACCGCGACCGTGGGCGCGCCAGTGACCGGTTCGCCGGTCACCGTCAGCCTGTCCAACGGCCAGACCATCACCATCGCCGTTGGCGAAACCACCGGCAGCGTCAACTACGTCGCGCCGAACAGCCCGCTGGCGGGCGGCAGCTCGTTGAGCGTGACCATTGATGGCGCCACGGGTGGCAATTACGAAAAACTGGTGGTCGACGGCAAGTCCGCAGACACCGTGGTTTCCGACACTACCGACACCACCAATCTGAACCTGAGCGCCAGCGACTCGGTCGCCGAAGGCGGCCAGATCACCTACACCGCAACCCTGACCAACCCGGCCGGCACACCGGTGACCGTGACCCTGTCGAACGGCGCCACCATCACTATCGATGCAGGCAAAACCACCGGCACCGTGACCGTCGACGCACCTAAAGATGACGTCTATAAAGATGCCGGCAAAGTCGAAGTGACCATCGAGGGTGCGACCGGCGGCAACTTCGAGAACCTGGTGCCAAGCGCGGTTCCAGCGGTGACGAATGTCACCGATACCATCGACACTTCGACGGTCAAACTGACCGCCGATACCTCGGTCGCTGAAGGCGGCACGGTCACCTACACCGCCACTGTGGATGCTCCGGTCACCGGCTCGCCTGTGGTCGTGACTCTGGCCAACGGCCAGACCATCACCATCGGTGTCGGCCAGACTACTGGCACTGCAACCGCTGTTGCTGCGAACGATGCGCTGACCGGCAACGCCCCGATCACCAACTCGATCACTGGCGTAACTGGCGGCAATTTCGAAGATCTGGTTGCAGACAAAACTCCAGTTTCGACTTCTGTCACGGACGTTACCGACACCACCAACCTGTCGCTGAGTGCGACCGGTTCCGTGGCCGAAGGTGGCTCGATCGTTTACACCGCTACGCTGACCAACGCCGCTGGCTCGCCAGTGACCGTGACCTTGTCGAACGGCGCTGTCATCACCATCAAAGCAGGCGAAACCACCGGCAATGTGACCGTTGCGGCACCGTCCGATGACGTTTACAAAGACGCCGGTTCCGTCCAGGCGACGATCACCAGCGCCACCGGCGGCAACTTCGAAAACCTGGTACCAAGCACTGCTCCGGCCGTGACGACAGTCACCGACACCATCGATACCTCGACCGTCAAACTGACCGCCGATACTTCGGTCGCTGAAGGCGGCACCGTGACTTACACCGCCACAGTCGGCGCTCCGGTCACCGGCTCGCCAGTTGTGGTAACTCTGGCCAACGGTCAGACCATCACCATCGGCATTGGCCAGACTACTGGCACTGCAACTGCTGTTGCTGCGAACGATGCGCTGACCGGCAACGCCCCGATCACCAACTCGATCACAGGCGTAACTGGCGGCAATTTCGAAGATCTGGTTGCAGACAAAACTCCAGTTTCGACTTCTGTCACGGACGTTACCGACACCACCAACCTGTCGCTGAGTGCGACCGGTTCCGTGGCCGAAGGTGGCTCGATCGTTTACACCGCTACGCTGACCAACGCCGCTGGCTCGCCAGTGACCGTGACCCTGTCGAACGGTGCTGTGATCACCATCAAGGCTGGCGAAACCAGCGGTAATGTGACCGTTCCGGCACCGTCCGATGACGTCTACAAAGATGCCGGTTCCGTCCAGGCAACGATCACTAGCGCTACCGGTGGCAACTTCGAGAATCTGGTACCGAGCACAGCTCCGGCCGTGACGGCTGTCACCGACACCATCGATACCTCGACAGTCAAACTGACCGCCGACACTTCGGTGGCTGAAGGCGGCACCGTGACCTACACCGCCACAGTCGGCGCTCCGGTCACCGGCTCGCCAGTTGTGGTAACTCTGGCCAACGGCCAGACCATCACCATCGGTGTCGGCCAGACTACTGGCACTGCAACCGCTGTTGCTGCGAACGATGCGCTGACCGGCAACGCCCCGATCACCAACGCCATCACCAACGTCAGCGGCGGCAATTTCGAGAATCTCGTCGCCGACAAGACCCCGGTCAGCACCACCGTGACCGACACCGTCGACACCACCAATCTGTCTTTGAGCGCCACCAACTCGGTGGCCGAAGGTGGCCAGATCACCTACACCGCGACCCTGACCAACGCCGCTGGCTCGCCAGTGACCGTGACCCTGTCGAACGGCGCCGTGATCACCATCAAGGCTGGCGAAACCACCGGCACCGCAACTGTTCCTGCACCGTCCGACGACGTTTACAAAGACGCCGGTTCCGTCCAGGCAACGATCACTAGCGCTACCGGTGGCAACTTCGAGAACCTGGTACCGAGCACTGCTCCAGCCGTGACGACTGTCACCGACACCATCGATACGTCGACCGTCAAATTGACCGCCGATACATCGGTGGCTGAAGGCGGCACCGTGACTTACACCGCCACCGTCGGCGCGCCAGTCACCGGCTCGCCTGTGGTCGTGACTCTGGCCAACGGTCAGACCATCACCATCGGCGTCGGCCAGACTACTGGCACTGCAACTGCTGTTGCTGCGAACGATGCGTTGGCCGGTAATGCTCCGATCACCAACTCGATCACTGGCGTAACTGGCGGCAATTTCGAAGATCTGGTGGCGGACAAAACTCCAGTTTCAACTTCTGTCACCGACGTTACCGACACTACAAATCTGTCCTTGAGCGCCACCAACTCGGTGGCTGAAGGTGGCCAGATCACCTACACCGCGACCTTGACCAACGCCGCTGGCTCGCCAGTGACCGTGACCTTGTCGAACGGCGCCGTGATCACCATCAAGGCTGGTGAAACCACCGGCACCGCAACCGTTCCTGCACCGTCCGATGACGTCTACAAAGACGCCGGTTCCGTCCAGGCGACGATCACCAGTGCCACCGGTGGTAACTTCGAAAATCTCGTGCCGAGCACCACTCCAGCGATCACTCAGGTCACTGACACCATCGATACTTCGACCGTCAAACTGACGGCTGATACTTCGGTGGCTGAAGGCGGCACCGTGACTTACACCGCAACCGTCGGTGCGCCAGTTACCGGTTCTCCTGTCGTCGTGACATTGGCCAACGGCCAGACCATCACCATTGGCGTCGGTCAGACTACTGGCACTGCAACCGCTGTTGCTGCGAACGATGCGCTGACCGGCAACGCGCCGATCACCAACTCCATCACTGGCGTAACCGGCGGCAACTTCGAAGATCTGGTGGCGGATAAAACACCGGTTTCGACCACTGTTACGGATGTCAACGACACCACCAATCTGTCGCTCAGCGCCAGCAACTCGGTGGCTGAAGGTGGCCAGATCACCTACACCGCGACCTTGACCAACGCCGCTGGCTCGCCAGTGACCGTGACCTTGTCGAACGGCGCCGTGATCACCATCAAGGCTGGTGAAACCACCGGCACCGCAACCGTTCCTGCACCGTCCGATGACGTCTACAAAGACGCCGGTTCCGTCCAGGCGACGATCACCAGTGCCACCGGTGGTAACTTCGAAAATCTCGTGCCGAGCACCACTCCAGCGATCACTCAGGTCACTGACACCATCGATACTTCGACCGTCAAACTGACGGCTGATACTTCGGTGGCTGAAGGCGGCACCGTGACTTACACCGCAACCGTCGGTGCGCCAGTTACCGGTTCTCCTGTCGTCGTGACATTGGCCAACGGCCAGACCATCACCATTGGCGTCGGCCAGACTACTGGCACTGCAACTGCTGTTGCTGCGAACGATGCGCTGACCGGCAACGCCCCGATCACCAACTCGATCACAGGCGTAACTGGCGGCAATTTCGAAGATCTGGTTGCAGACAAAACTCCAGTTTCGACTTCTGTCACGGACGTTACCGACACCACCAACCTGTCGCTCTCGGCGACCGGTTCTGTGGCTGAAGGTGGCTCGATCGTTTACACCGCTACGCTGACCAACGCCGCTGGCTCGCCAGTGACCGTGACCCTGTCGAACGGTGCTGTGATCACCATCAAGGCTGGCGAAACCAGCGGTAATGTGACCGTTCCGGCACCGTCCGATGACGTCTACAAAGACGCCGGCTCCGTGCAGGCGACGATCACCAGTGCCACCGGCGGCAATTTCGAGAACCTCGTTCCGAGCACTGCTCCAGCGGTGACGACAGTCACTGACACCATCGACACGTCGACCGTCAAACTGACCGCCGATACTTCGGTGGCTGAAGGCGGCACCGTGACTTACACCGCCACCGTCGGCGCGCCGGTAACCGGTTCGCCTGTCGTCGTGACTCTGGCCAACGGCCAGACCATCACCATCGGCGTCGGCCAGACCACTGGCACCGCAACCGCTGTTGCTGCGAACGATGCGCTGACTGGCAACGCTCCGATCACCAACTCGATCACTGGCGTAACCGGCGGCAACTTCGAAGATCTAGTCGCCGACAAAACTCCGGTTTCGACTTCTGTCACCGACGTTACCGACACTACAAATCTGTCGCTCAGCGCCACCAACTCGGTGGCCGAAGGTGGCCAGATCACCTACACCGCGACCCTGACCAACGCCGCTGGTTCGCCAGTGACCGTGACCTTGTCGAACGGCGCTGTGATCACCATCAAGGCTGGCGAAACCACCGGCACCGCAACCGTTCCGGCCCCGTCCGATGACGTCTACAAAGACGCCGGTTCCGTCCAGGCAACGATCACTAGCGCTACCGGTGGCAACTTCGAAAACCTGGTACCGAGCACCACGCCAGCCGTGACCAGCGTCACCGACACCATCGACACCACCACCGTAAAACTGAGCGCAACCGCCACAGCGGCAGAAGGCGGCAACGTCGTCTACACCGCGACCGTCGGCGCGCCAGTCACCGGTTCGCCAGTGGTGGTCACTTTGGCCAACGGCCAGAACATCACCATCGCGGTCGGCCAGACTACCGGCACCGTAACTGCCGTCGCACCGAACGATGCGCTGAACGGCAACGCGCCGCTGACCAACTCGATTACCAACGTCAGCGGCGGTAACTTCGAAAATCTCGTCGCCGACAAGACTCCGGTCAGCACCACCGTGACCGACACCGTCGACACCACCAACCTGTCCCTGTCGGCGACCGGTTCGGTGGCTGAAGGTGGCCAGATCACTTACACCGCGACCCTGACCAACGCCGCTGGCTCGCCAGTGACCGTGACCCTGTCGAACGGTGCCGTGATCACCATCAAAGCGGGCGAAACCACCGGCACCGTGAACGTTCCAGCGCCAGCTGACGACGTCTACAAAGACGCCGGCACCGTGCAGGCGACCATCAGCAGCGCCACCGGTGGCAACTTCGAAAAACTGGTACCGAGCACGACGCCAGCGGTGACCAGCGTCACCGACACCGTCGACACCACCACCGTCAGCATCACTGGCAGCAGCTCGGTGACCGAAGGTCAGACCGCCAGCTACACCGTCAGCCTCAATCACCCGGCGCAGACCGAAGTGACCCTGAAAATCGTCTACAGCGGCACCGCCGCCGACGGTTCGGACTTCACCGGCGTGTACACCGTGAAGATCCCGGCGGGCGCCAGCAGCGCGCAGTTCAACGTCGCTACCCTCGATGACAAGATCACCGAAGGCACCGAGAACTTCGTGGTCAAGATCGATTCGGCTACCGGCGGCAACTTCGAGAACCTAGCGGTCAGCAGCACCAATGACAGCGTCAGCACCTCGATCATCGACAACGATGCGCCACCGGTGCTCAATCTGGACGCCAACAACTCCAGCGGTGCGACCGGTGCCGATTACAAAGTGACGTTCACCGAGAACACCCCGGGCGCCGGCGTTTCGATCGCTGACACCGACATCAGCATCACCGACCCGGACAGCACGATGCTGACCGGCGCCACTGTGGTACTGACCAACCGTCAGGACGGCGATGCGCTGAATCTGGGCAATAGCGTCAACGGCATCACCATCAATGCCAACAGCACCAACGGCACGGTGACCCTGACCCTCTCGGGTAACGCGACCCTGGCCGACTACATGCAGGCCATCAAGAACATCAGTTTCACCAACAGCAGCGAAAACCCGAGCACCGTGCCGCGCGTCATCACCGTGACGGTGACTGATGGCGGCAATTACTCCAACACCGCGACGACCACGGTCAACGTGGTGGCGGTCAACGATGCACCGGTTGCTGCGCCGAGCAATGTCACCGGCAACGAAGACACGCCGCTGGTACTCGGCTGGTCGACCTTCGGCGTCAGCGATGTCGACAGCCCGGCGAGCAGCCTCGGTATCAAGATCACGCAACTGCCGGGCGAGGGCAAACTGCAGTATCTGGACGGCTCGACCTGGAAGGATGTTGCCAACAACCAGACCTTCAGCAAGGCCGACATCGACGCCGGCAAGCTGCGCTTCCTGCCGGATGCCAACGAGTCGGGCACCAACGGTTATGGCGGCACCGGCCTGGGCAACAATCAGGCGGACTACGCGCAGATCAAGTTCCAGCCTACCGATGGCCAGACGCTGGGCAGCACCGGCACGGTGAAGATCGACATCACGCCAGTGGCGGATGCGCCGACCGTAGCCGTGGCTGACAACAGCGTGAAATCCACTGGCCTGATCAAGGAAGTCTGGACCGGTCTCGCGGGGCTGGGCACTGACGGCAGCGGCGCGAACTCGACCACCCTGAAAAACGTGATCGACGCCGCCGGCAAACCGAACTCCAGCGGCAACGTCACCAACGTGCAGTCTGACGGCAGTGTCGCCGCCGGTACGGCGTCGAAGACCTCGGGCCTGATCTACCTGGAAGCCGGCAAGACCTACAGCTTCAGCGGCGTGGCCGATGACAGCCTGCTGATCACCATCGGCGGCAAGAACGTGGCGTCGGGTACCTGGGGCGCGGGCGGTGCGATCAACGGCTCGTTCACCCCGACCACCAGCGGTTACTACACGCTCGACATCTACCACCACAATCAGAGCGGCCCGGGCAGCTACGACGTCAACCTGTCGGTCAACGGCGGCACGCCAATCGATCTGAGCAACGCCGGCGTGCCGATCTACACCGGTGTGCAGGACCTGATCAACTCGGGCGTGACCGTCTCCGATCTGCACGGCACCAACGGCGAAGGTTATTACGACGGCTACAAGCTCAACACCGGCGCTGAAGGCACCACGGTGAAACTGTCGGCAATCAGCACCGCGCTGACCGACACCGACGGCTCGGAAACCCTGAGCGTGAAGATCAGCGGCGCACCGGTCGGTTCGGTGCTCAGCGATGGCGCGGGGCATACCTTCACCGTTACCGCGAGCAATGGCGAAGCCAACGTCACCGGCTGGAACCTCGGCTCTCTGACCGTGACTCCGCCGACCTACTACAACGGCCAGTTCAACCTGACCGTGACCTCGACGTCCACCGAACAGGTCGGCGGCTCGGCAAGCAGCACCGCGACCATTCCGGTCACGGTAGTGCCTGCGGTGTACAACGCGGTCACCGCCACCTCGGGTGATGACAACGTCATCGGCACCGACGCCAACGACATCATCGTCGCTGACATCGGCGGCCTGACCGTGGTGCCGGGCACCAACTACAACATTGCGTTTATGGTCGACAGCTCGGGCAGCATGAGCACTTCGTCGCTGAACGCCGCGAAAGACTCGCTGACCTCGGTGTTCAACAGCCTCAAGCAAAGCCTGGGCGGCAGCAACTCGGGCACGGTGAACATATTCCTGGTGGACTTCGATACCCAGGTCAACAAATCGGTGTCGGTGAATCTCAACGACCCGAACGCGCTGACGATGCTCAAAGCCGTACTCAACTCGATGGGCTCTGGCGGCGGTACCAACTATGAGGACGTGTTCAAGACCACGGCCAACTGGTTCCAGAGCGCCGACGCAGTGGCCAACACCGGGGCGAAGAACCTCACGTACTTCATCACCGATGGCCAGCCGACTTACTACCAGACCGGCGAGCAGACCAACCCGACGCTGTATGGCAACGTGAAACTCGACAGCGTGGTAAACACCAGCAACTACAAGCAGGGCGACACGTTCAGCACCTACATCGACAACTCGCACTACCTGACCATCAACAGTGCCGGCAGCGTTGTGCTGCAAACCTACAACTCGTGGTGGGGCTGGAGCAGCGAGACCCTGGGCACGATTCATGCGCAGGGCGACGGTACTTATGAATTGTCGAACCTCGCGGGTACCGGCAACAGCACCAACTCGTCGACGACCAGCAACTCGACCAGCGGCTTTGCCTTGTTGAGCGGGTTGTCGAGCGTCGAAGCCATTGGTCTGAACAACGACGTCAGCCTCAACGACCTCAAGCCGTACGATTCGGACAAAACGCCGCAAACCAACATCGATCCGAAGGACCTGGCCAACTCGATCATCGGCCATACCGAAGCGACGATGCCGGGTAACGACACCGTCAACGGTGGCGAAGGCAACGACATCCTGTTCGGCGATCTGGTCAGCTTCAACGGCATTGCCGGCGAGGGTTACCAGGCGATGCAGGCGTTCGTTGCCAAAGAGACCGGCGTCGACGTCAGCAAAGTCAGCACCAGCAACGTGCACCAGTACATCACCGAGCACTATCAGGCGTTCGATGTATCCGGCGCGCACGATGGCAACGACACGCTGCTCGGTGGCGCGGGCAATGACATCCTGTTCGGCTCGGGCGGCAACGACCTGCTCGACGGCGGCAAAGGCAATGACATCCTGCTCGGCGGCACCGGCAACGACACGCTGATCGGCGGTCAGGGCAACGACATCCTCATCGGCGGTTCCGGTGGCGACACCTTCGTCTGGAAATCGGGCGACACCGGTAACGACGTGATCAAGGATTTCAAAGCCAGCGAAGGCGACCGCATCGACCTGCGCGACCTGTTGCAGGGCGAGACCGGCAGCACGATCGACAACTTCCTGAAGATCACCACGGTGGATGGCACGTCGTCGCTGCAAGTCAGCTCGGCGGGCAAATTCAACTCGGGCGATGCCGCTGCGGCCACGCCGGACGTGACGATCAAACTGGAAGGCAACAACTGGGCGAGCGCCAACCTGCACAACCTGATTGCCGGCAGCGACCCGACCATCAAGGTCGATCACAACAACAGCTGAGGCTGAAACAACGACGGCCGCCTCCTGTGGGGCGGCCGTCGCGTTTGCGGGCAATGCAGCGGTGACGATTTGATCGTCGCCCCGCATACTGGCGCGCAGTTGGCTATGCTGCTGACAGCATGACGCTGTTCATTTGTGAGGGATGCTCAATGTTTTACGTGCAACGCGATGCGCAGGGCCAGTTGATTCGCGTGGAAGCTGCGGCGTACGCCGAGGCCACGGAAACGCTGCCCGCCGATAACCATGAAATTCAGGCGTGGTACGCCAACGAAGCCGTGGAAAACAGCCTCAAACAGCTCAAGCAGAGCGACTTTGAAATGATTCGGGTACTCGACGACCTGATTCAGGTGCTGACCCAGAAAGGCGTGATCCGCGTCACCGACCTGCCAGCGGCGGCCCAGGCCAAACTGATGGACCGTACCCAGGCACGTGAAGCGCTGGGCGGGTTGAGCCAGTTGATCGATGAGGATGAGGGCGGGTTGATCTGATCCTCCCAGGATCCAAAGCTTACCCTCACCCCAGCCCTCTCCCGGAGGGAGAGGGGGCCGATCGAGGTGTCTTGCGCTATCCATCGACCTGAGAGATCGAGTCGATTCTGGATTCAGTGGAGCTCTTGCACGTCGGCGTATCTCGTAAATATCCCACGGCCAGTCCCCTCTCCCTCTGGGAGAGGGTTAGGGTGAGGGCGCTTCTTGGCTCACCCCCAAGGCTTCGGCTCACCGAGCAACTGCCCCTGCACGCCATACAAGCCCATCTCGCGAATCACTGACAACTCCCCTTCAGTCTCGACCCGCTCGGCAATCAGCGGCAGGTCGATGCTGTGCGCTGCGCGCTGGATCGCTTCGATGAACAGGCGCTTGTCGCTCTCCTGATCGATCGCCCGAATGTAGCTGCCATCGATCTTCAAGTACGCCAGACCCAACCGCGCCAGGTTGCCGATCATGCTGAAGCGCCCGCCGAAGCGTTGCAGGCTCAGCGAGAAACCGAGCTCGCGCAGGCGTCGGGTCAACTGCTCCAGCACCGCCTGTTCAGGCAATTGCTCCTCGCCAATTTCCAGAGTCAGACGCGCGCCGAGATTGGAATGCGCGCGCAGAATCTCGAAGACCTTGTTCAGCGCCTGCGGGTCGGCCAGCGTCGCCGAGGACAGGTTCAGCGCCAGCGAATCCTCGTGCCCTTTCATCTGATCAAGCACGCGTTCGAGCATCAGCCGATCGAGTCGCGCGGTCCAGCCGAAGCGCTCCAGCCACGGCAGAAAGCGCCCGGCGGGAATGGTCTGGCCCTGCTCGTCGAGCAAGCGCGACAGGACCTTGTAATGCAGCACCAGTTGCGTGTCCTGCGCGGCGACCACCGGTTGGAAATACAACTCGAAACGCTGCTGACTCAAAGCCTGATCCAGCAGTCGATGCCAAGCGTGATGGTCGTCACCGACCTCCGCCACCAGACTCTGATCGATGCACGCCCAATTCTGCTCGCCCTGCCCTTCGGCCTGCGCGAGTGCCTGATCGCCCAGTGTCAGCACCGCTTGCGGGGAGTCGCCGTGAGCGAAGGGCGCCAGCCCGATCGAAGCCACCGCCGGCACATCGGTCGCGCCAGTGGCATGCAGGCTGCTCAGGGCATTGTCGAGATTCTGCGCCAACTGCAGCGCTTCCTCACGCACCAGCCCCGGCGCCAGCACGGCGAATTCACCGCCGCGAATACGCGTGACCAAGTCCTGGGTTTGTGGATATCTGGCGCACTCGCGGGTCAGTTGCTCACCGACAGCCTTGAGCAATTGGTCGGTACGCTGGCCGCCGAGACGCTGGTTGAGCCCGGCCAGATCCTTGACCCGCAACAGCAGCAAATAACCGGAACTGGCCTGCTCCGGGTTGCTCACACGGTTGTTCAGTTGCATTTCGAAATAGCGGCGGTTGGCCAGGCCGGTGAGGTTGTCCTGATAGGACTCGGTACGCAGTTTTTCACTGCGCTCGGCCTGCTCCTGAAACAGCGTCTTGAGCTTCTCGACCATCTGATTCATCGCCTGCACCACGCGACGCAATTCAGGCGTGCGCGGCAGATCCGGCAGGCTGAGAAACTCGCGGCGGGCAATCGCATGGGACTGCTGAACCATGTAATCGAGGGGCTTCAACTGCCGACGCAGCAACAGCGCGCCGAGCACCGCACTCAATGCACCGCAGATCAGCAACCAGCCAAGGCTGCCCAGTGCGCTCTGCCACAGCTTGGCCACGGCGAACATCGGATGGCTGACGACTTCGACCCGCGCCGCCTGCTCCCAGCCACGACTGACCAGTGCATCGCCACCAGCCGGTTCGAGGCCGATCAATTTGACGAACCAGTCCGGCACGTTGCTCACCGCCGGGGTACCGCTACGCTCGACAATGGTCTGGTCGGTCTTCACGTCGACCACGCGGATGCTCGCGTAATAACCGCTGTCGAAAATCGAACTGACCAACAGCTCGACCATCGCCGGGTCGTCGATATTCGGCGTCAGCGACAACGCCAGCGCCGTCGCCGCGTCCTGTGCGTGGGAGCGCAACTGGTTGACGTACTGGGTGCGCGAGCTCTCCAGGCTGACCATGAAGCTGCCGGTGAAGGCCACGACCAGGAACAGACAGATAGCGATCAACAGCTGTTTGAACAAAGACATCTGAGCGCGTGCTCCTAGTTAGTCGTCTCGACCGGGAAACCTTCGGCCTGCATTTTTTTCAGCACATCCTGCCAGCGTGACAGGCGTTTGGTGTCGCCGACCTTTTTATTGCCCTTGGCGCCTGGCAGATACAAACCTTCGGCATTGAAAGAGTAGACCGGCAGCAAATCGGTTCGCTGCGCCGCCGGCTGGATCGGATCGATCAGGCTGTCGAGCACCAGCGGCATGGCATCGGGGGTCGCATAGTACGTCAACACCATGTGCGCGCGGTTCTGGCGCAGCGCCTTGACGTAGGTGATGCGCAGCTTGTCACTGGAAACGCCGAGATGGCGCAGGCTGAAATACTTGGCGATGGCATAGTCTTCACAGTCGCCGGCGCCCTTCCACAGCGCTTCGATCGGGGTTTCCCAGTAATCCACTTCGCGCCACAGATCGATGTCTTCGACGTAACGCACCTGCTTGTTGAAGAACAGGTTCACCACTTTGAGCTTATCCATCTCACTGGCCTGCTTCTGCGTCGCCAGCAGATTCTGCCAGGCATCGATGCGCTGCTGCCCGGCGCCCAGTGGCCCATAAAGAGCAGTGGCCTTGCGGCTGATCGCGGAAAAATCCCAATCGGCGTGCAGACCGCCCAGCATGACGCCGGCCAGCAGCAATGCGCAGCCAAGCCAGCGCAAGGTCCGAGGGATCGCGAAACGTACCGCCACTGCAGGTTTCCAGAAGGACAGAAAGGAAGCGTTTGATGGTGAAGCTTAGCCCGGCAAAAAACAATGGCACCGTGAGATCATCGAAGACCCGCTAGACTTGAGATTGCCGCGCAACGTTTTACAAGGTTTGACAACCTGTAGAGCAATCACTAGTGTCATTTGGATCCAAATATTGCGACCTACAGGGTGTGTTGTCGTGACTCAGAAGCCCAAACCGCTGCACAGCATCAAAGTCGAAGGACCGATTCCTGCGCATCTGGCCCGGTCGGTGATTGAAGAGACCCTGCGCTCGGCCATTCTCGATGGCCGCCTGCCCTGTGGCACTGCGCTGCGCCAGCAGGATCTGGCCGATCTGTTCGGGGTCAGCCGCATGCCGGTGCGCGAAGCCTTGCGTCAGCTCGAAGCGCAAGAGCTGCTCAGCGTCACCACGCACAAAGGCGCCGTAGTCGCGCCACTGATCCAGGGCGATGCCGCTGAAACCTACGAGTTGCGCATTTTGCTCGAATCGGAGGCATTGCGGCAGTCCATTCCGCTGCTGACTGAGGCCGAGCATCAACTCGCCGCCGGCTACATCGAAGAACTGGAAGCGCAGCACGACTACAACGAGATCGGCCGCCTCAACCGTCTGTTCCACATGGCCCTGTACAGCAAGGCGCCCAATCAGCGACTGCTGCGTCTGGTGGAAGACGGTCTGAATGAAGAAGAACGTTTTCTGCGTTTCAATCTGGAAGCCATGGGCCTGGGCAAGCTGTCCCAGGATGACCATCGCGCCATGCTCCAGGCCGTGATCGAGCGGGACATCCCGCGCTCGCTCGAAATGCTGGAGCAGCACCTCAACCGTGGCGTCGAGGTCATCACCCGCTACCTCGCGACTCCCGCCGCACAGAAGCGCCACACCGCACGCTGATATCTCGTACGTCGAATAATCCCCTTACAAATCTTCGCGACCGCTCTGCTGCCGGGTCTGGCAGCGGATCGGCGTGCCCGCTGGCGACCGCCCCGACCCTGCCGACGCGTTTCCGCTGCCCGCCGATGACCAATCGGTAATAGCCCTGACGGCAATTTACCCGCACTCTTCCAGCGCCACCCCTACAGAACGGGGACGCGCCGCCCTGACGGCACAGTCCCCGCAACAGGAACCTACGGAAGGAGCCTTGTCACGGGAAACAGGAAGTCATGGCGCCGGTCCCGGCCAACTTTCGCCCCCTTTGAATTCATAAACTTCCCTTGTTTAAAAAGTTGCTTCGAGTGAGGCATTCACTCTTGTTATCGATTTTGGCCGTTATTAGCCGAAAGGAGTAACTACGCCCAAATAAAACTTGATCCGAAAGTTTTATCGGCAACTTTCATATTCAAAAAACAGCTCACTTAAATTAATTGAAAATAAACTTGTTAATTACGTTTGCCCTGTATTAGTTTTTCTCTCGCCAGGTTTGAACTTCGCCGTTCAGCGCGGCATACCTTACGCAGCAGATGCAGCAACCGTGGCGCCGCAACGGCGCCACAGCGTAATCAATATTTGCCCGATTAATTTGCTATCCAACTTGCTCGACCGCTTACAGCGACTGAAAAGAACCGTGCACTTCAATCAATGATAAAGGACATCATGATGCCCACTAAGCAGCAACTCGCCCTGAAGAAAGCCGAACTGAGTATTCACCCGATCTTTTCCGAGATTACTTCGTTATCGGTATTACGCCGTTTCATGGAAACCCATGTATTTGCCGTATGGGACTTCATGTCGCTGACCAAGCGCCTGCAACAGGAACTGACCTGCACGCGTTTGCCCTGGTTGCCGCCGCGCGATCCCCACGCCGCTCGGTTGATCAACGAGATCGTGCTGGGCGAGGAATCGGACGATCGCCTCGATGCCGGCCACTACAGCCACTTCGAGTTGTACCTGGATGCGATGCGCGAAATCGGCGCGAGCACCTCGGCGGTGGAGCGCTTCGTCGCGTTGCAGCGCGAAGGCGTGAGTTATGACGTCGCATTGCAAAGCGTCGATGTCGACCCGGCGGCCGCGCAGTTTGTCCGCGATACCTTGCGCATTGCTCTGGATGCGCCGGGACACAGCGTCGCTGCGGCGTTCCTGCACGGTCGCGAGAGCGTTATTCCGACGATGTTCCAGCGCATCCTCGATGATTGGGGCATCGGCATCGAACAGGCGCCGACCTTCCGCTACTACCTGCAACGGCATATCGAAGTCGATTCCGAAGATCACGGCCCCGCCGCCGAGCAGTTGCTGGAGCGTCTGGTGGACGGCGATCCGCAGCGCGCAGCCGAGGTTTACGCCAGCGCCATCGCTGCCGTGGAAAGCCGCATCGCCTTGTGGGACGGGCTGCGCTTGAGCATGGGCGCAAAAGTTGCCGAGGTGGCCCAATGAACGCTGCCGACTATCAATCCTTCGCCGAGGCCTGGGAAAGCCGCGCGACCATCCGCACCCGTCCACGGCGGTTGCTCGAAGACGATCAGCGCTTGATCTATCCACTCAGCCGCCAGCCGCTGGTGCTCAGCGAAACCTTCCTGCGTGAATGCCCGCAACAACGTGATTTCGCCCTAGTGCAGACGTTGTACAAATTCATCAATGACGTAGTGATTTTCGAGACCGAAATCGTCGACAAGACCGCCCGCAGCATTGCCAAGAATCGCTTCGCCGTGGCGTTCCCGTTCGCCTGTCGTTACGACGCGATGACCGTGGTGGTCGATGAGGATTACCACGCGCTGGTGGCCATGGATTTCATGCAGCAAACGGTGGCACTGACCGGTATCGAACCGATTCCGTTGCCCGACGAAATCGAATTGAGCCGGGCGATTCCCGCCGCTGTTGCGCTGGCGCCGCAACACCTGCGCAGCGCGGTGGAATTGATCTGCGTGGCGATCGCCGAAAACACCGTGACCGGTGATGTCGCCGCGTTCGCCCGCGACGATTCGGTCAAGCCATCAATCAAGGGCCTGATGGCCGACCACTTGCTCGACGAGGGTCGCCACTCGAGTTTCTGGGCGCGCATGGTGCGCATCTATTGGCACACCGCCAGCGACGCGGACCGCGAAACCATCGCGCAGATTCTGCCGGTGTTCATCGGCCATTACCTGACCAACGACATCCAGAAGTCCTTCGATTTGCGCCTGATCGATGCGCTGCCGGTCAGCGAAACCACGCGCCATTCACTGCGCGAAGAAATTGCCGGATTGGCCTTCCCGATCAATCGCCACCACCCGCTGGTGGGCAACATCGTCAGGTTTTTCCACAACAGCTCGCTGCTCGACACACCGTGCGTGCAGCACGCCCTGCGCGACTATCTGGTTTGAGGAGACCGACATGAAACGTCTCGACATTTTGCTCACCGGCGCCGGCCAGGCCATGACCGACCTGGCCCGGGAGCTCGAACAGCATGGCCATGCTGTGACCCGCAGCGGCGTGGCTCAAACGGCGGTGGATCTGATCATCGACGATGGCTTTATCGCTGCCGGCGACTTCTGCGCCATCCCGCATCTGCACCTGCGCCTGGGTGTCGCCGCGCAAGAGCATGGCGGCCTGCCGACCCTCGACTTGCTGTGCTTTCTCGGCTCGTCGCTGATCAGCCGTGTGCCGATTGGCGATGAGCCATCCGGCAACGGTCAGTCGCTACGCCAACGAGCGCTTGCCCATGTGGTCGACGAAGTGGCGTTGCTGGTCAGCCGCTTTTCCCGCGATGCCGATTATTTGAGGCATGCCCCGGCCCTCAAAGCGCCGGATTTCGAACGCCTGGAAGACCTGCTGTTCCTCGACAAACTGGCGTATGTCCACCGTCTCAACGACACGGCAAACCCGGCGCTGCTGGAGCAGGCGCAAATCCCGCTGATCGAGCGCCTGCAACAGAGCCTGATCGAGCATGCCGAACGACCGGCGCTGCATGTCGGCGGGAAGACCATCAGCTACGAGCAGCTTCACGCCCACAGCCGCGCGATTCAACAGCGCCTGCTGCCCTTGCTCGAGCAACATCCGCAGCCGTGGGTGGTCGCTGTCTGCCAAGGCAAAAGCCCGGCACTGTTCGCCTCGATTCTGGCGACTCTCGGCAGCGGCGCGGTGTACTTGCCGCTGGAGCCCAGCCATCCATTGCCGCGTCAGCAATACATCCTGGAAAACGCTGGTGCGGTGCTGTTGCTTCACGATGGACAGCAGGCGCTCAGCGAATCGATGGCGGGGCTGGATGTCAGTGGCATCGAAGCGCCGAACGCCGCTCTCGACCGGCCGCTGATGCAGCACCGCCCGGTGCTCGATGCGCCGTGCATGGCGCTCTACACCTCGGGTACCACCGGGCATCCGAAAGGCGTGCTGCTCAGCCAGGCCAATCTCGCCCACTTCACCGCGTGGTACGCCGACTACGTGCAGTTGCACGCCGAGAGTCGGGTGTTGCAGTTCTCATCGCTGAGCTTCGATTCGTCGCTGATCGACATCTTCCCCAGCCTGCTCGCAGGGGCGGAACTGGTCGTGCCCGACGACACCCAGCGCCGCGATCCATTGCAGCTGGTTGCGCTGATTCGCCGACGGCAACTGACCCACGCCTTCCTGCCGCCGGCATTGTTGAGCATCCTGCCACTGGAGCAACTGGAGGGCGTGCAGGTGATGACCGGCGGTGATGTCTGCGAGCCGTACGTCATCGAGCAACTGACCCGCCAAGGCACCCTGCACAACCTGTATGGCCCGACCGAAGCCACCGTGCTGATCACCGCGCGCCAGCTCAAACCCGGGGACGGCAACCGCACGCTGGGAGGGCCGATCGCCAACACTCGGGTGCTGATTCTCGACGACGATCTGCAACCGGTGCCCGATCAAACCGTCGGTGAGCTGTTCATCGTCGGCCCCGGTGTCTGCCTCGGTTACCTGAACAATCCGCAGCAGACCGCCGAGCGTTATCTGAGCCTGTCATTGCCCGGCGGCGAGACCCTGCGCGCCTACCGCAGCGGCGACATGGCCCAATGGGGCGAGCATGGTATCGAGCTGTGCGGGCGGCGCGACAATCAGGTGAAAATCCGTGGCTTCCGCGTCGAGCCGGAAGAGATCGAGCGCTGCCTGCGCGAGAGCCGCTTGTATCGGCAGATTGCCGTGGTCATCGACAGTCAGCGGCGCATTCTGGCGTTCCTCGCCCAGCCACAAACCGAGGCTGCCCGCGACGAATTGAAGGCTCACGCCCGGCAGTTTCTGCCGGACTACATGCAACCGGGAGCGTGGACCGAACTGGCGCAGATGCCGTTCGCCAGTAACGGCAAAGTCGATCGCAAGGCGCTGTTGGCATTGCCGGTGACGGTGCAGGACAGCGCTGCGAAATGCCTGCCGGCCAATGCTGACGAAGCGCTGCTTCTGGAGATCTGGGCCGAATTGCTGGAGCTGCCGACCAGCGACATTTCCACTGACGAAAGCTTCTTCAATCTCGGCGGTCATTCGATTCTGCTGTCGCGGATGTTGCTGCGCTTGCGTGAGGAATTCGGCCGAAGCATTTCAATCAATCGCTTCATCGAACAGCCGACGATCAGCAAACTGGCGACGCTGGTGCGCGGCAGCGCCGACAGCGCGGTACTCAGCGCCCAGGCCATGGCCGACGCCGAGCGCGAGCTTGATATCGAACCGTTGCCGATCAGCCGCATGGGCGATGTGCACAAGGTCATCGTCACCGGTGCCAACAGTTTTGTCGGCGTGCACATCGTCGAAGCGCTGCTCGGTTGGGGCGCCAGCGAGGTCGCCTGTCTGGTACGTGATAGCGCCGGGCAAACGGCGACGCAACGCTTCGCTCAGGCACTGCGCGAAAACCGTCTGGAGCACCTCGATCTCAGCCGTGTGCGGGTTTACGCAGCTGATATCAGTCGCCCGCAACTGGGCCTGGGCGATGAGGATTATCAGCGCCTGGACCGCGAGTTCGGTGCGCTGGTACACAACGCCGCCAACGTCAACCACGTACTCGATTACGAGTCCCTGGCGGCGGACAACGTCGAGCCGATCTTCGCCCTGCTGAAGCTGTGCGAGGGGCGCAGTAAGAAGGTCTTCAACTTCGTCTCGACCCTGTCGGCATCCAGCACCGTGGATGATGCCGGTCGGGTGCTGGAACTGCCCGCCGCCGCGACGCCGCCGATCTACATTCGCAACGGCTACAACCTGTCGAAGTGGGTCGGCGAACGCATCCTTGAGCGGGCGCGCGAGCGCGGTGTACGGGTCAATCTGTATCGCCCCGGCAACATCAGCTTCAACAGCCTGAGCGGCGTCTGCCAGCCGCACAAGAACCGCTTGATGCTGATGCTCAAAGGCTCGATCCAGCTCGGTCAGGTGCCGGCCTTTGCATTGAATTTCGACTTGATGCCGGTGGACTTTCTCGCCCGCTTCATCGCCTTCCATGCCAGCCGTTATTCAGCGCAACGCTCAGTGTTCAATCTGCACAATCCCGAGCCGCTGAGCTGGGATGCCTACGTCGCTTCGTTCCGCGAAACCGGCAGCGAGTTTGCGCTGGTCAGCGTCGCCGACTGGCAGCAGCAACTGAACCGGGTCGACGCCGACAACGCGCTGTTCGGCGTGCTCGGTTTCTACCTCAACGGCTTTGAAGAAGACATCGGTGACATCTCGCTGATCGGCCACGCCAACGCCGAGGCCGGCGTGCAGCAGATGGGCGCGCACTACCCGCAGAAATCCCCGGCGCTGCTGCGTCGCGGCTGCGACTACCTGAAAGAAATCAACTTCATCTGACTCATCCAAAAGGAGCAACACCATGAGCAATCTGCAACCCGACACACTGATCAAAAACCCGCAAGGCTGCCACGTTGTGTCGTCGGTGGAAGTGCCGGCGGACGCGGCACAAGTCTGGGCGGTCGTCGGTGATTTCGCTGGCTTCGAACGATTCATTCCGGCGCTGTCACACACCGAAATGACCGGCGAGGGCGTGTCTTCGCTGCGCAAGAAAATCTTCAAGGACGGCAACGTCGTGGTCGAACAACTCAACTCGCGCGATGAACAGGCACAGCGCATGACCTGGACGACGATTTACAACACCCTGGGGGTGGCGAATCTGTGGGCGGCAATGCAGGTGGAATCGCTGAGCGAAGGGAAGTCGCGAGCGACCTGGACGATCATTGCTGAACCAGCTTCCGGCGGAGAAGAGGCGTTGCCGGGATTCAGGGATTTCGTGCAGGGGTTTGCCGATGATGCGATGGGCAATGTCTTGAAGTTGTTTGTTTAAGGCATCGGTTTGGCGGTGATTGAACCGCCGCTTTCGCGAGCAGGCTCGCTCCCACATTTGGAATGCATTTTCCCTGTGGGAGCGAGCCTGCTCGCGAAGAACGATAACGCGGTCTGCGATCTGTGAATCAGATCTTGAAGCTGTCGACCAACTGCTTCAACCGGTTCGCCTGCTGCGACAACGCATCACAATCCTTCAACGTTTCGTTGAGGTTGGCCACGCTCTGCTGGTTCAACAGGTTTATCTGGTTGACGTCGACGTTGAGAGTTTCCACCACCGCAGTCTGCTCTTCAGTCGCAGCTGCCACCGACTGGTTCATACCGTCGATTTCGCCGATACGCTGGGTCACGCTGACCAGACGCAGACCGGCCTGATTCGCCACTTCCACGCTCTGCTCGCTTGACGCCTGGCTGGCGTTCATGGTGCTGACCGCCTCACGCGAGCCGACCTGCAGCGAGGTAATCATCTTGTGGATCTCTTCCGCCGATTCCTGGGTGCGATGCGCAAGGTTGCGCACCTCATCGGCAACCACGGCAAAACCGCGCCCGGCTTCACCGGCACGCGCGGCTTCGATGGCGGCATTGAGCGCCAGCAGGTTGGTCTGCTGCGAGATGCCTTTGATCACATCGAGAATGTGGCCAATGTTGTCGGTGCTGGCGTTCAGGGTTTCGATCTGTGTGCACGACAGGCTGATTTTCTGCGACAGCTCGGTCATCGCCTGAATGGTTTGCTCGACCACCTGACGACCGTCGTCAGCTTGCTCGCTGGCGCCACTGGCGTGCTGCGAAGCATCCGCCGCGTTGCGCGCGATCTCCTGAGTAGCGGCGCCCAGCTGATTGATCGCCGCCGCCACGCTGTTGGTGCGCGCACTTTGCTCGTCGGAACCGACGATCGAAGCGTTGGACGACGCCATCACCCGTTGCGACAAGTCGTGAACGTGACGAGTCGCCGACGACACTTCGGAAATCGAAGCGTGAATGCGCTCGACGAACTGGTTGAACGCGCTGCCCAGTTCACCGAACTCGTCTTTGCTCTCGACCACCAGACGCCGGGTCAGATCGCCCTCGCCCTGGGCAATGTCTTTCATCGCGCGGCCCATGGTGGTCAGCGGACGCATCAACACATTGATCAACAGGCTCAGCAGCAAAGCAATCGCCGCGACCGCGACAAACATGGCGATCAACGCCGAAGTGCGGAATTGGCTGAGTGCGGCGTAGGCCTTGTCGCGATCGATCGACAGACCGATGTACCACTGCGCATTCGGCAGATCGCTGACCGGGGTGAACGAGAGAATGCGTTCCTGGCCGTTGAGCACGACGTTCTGGTTGCCCTTCTCGATGCGCACACTGGTGTTCGGGTAGATGTCCTTGAGGTTTTTCATCACTTGGTCTTTGTCCGGGCTGACGATCACCTGACCGTCAGCACTGACCAGAAACGCATGGCCGAGGCCACCGAAGTCCACCGAGTTGATGATCTTGACCAGGGTTTCCAGGCTCAGGTCACCACCGACCACACCGAGCAATTCACCGTCCTTTTTCACCGGCATGGCGATGGTCACCACCAGGCCACCGACGGCCGCCATGTACGGCGGGGTCAGCATGGTTTTGTCGGCGGCCACGGCCTGCTTGTACCAAGGCCGCTGACGCGGATCGTAACCGTCCGGCATCTTCGCATCAGGGCGCTGGGTGAAGACACCGTTGGCCTGGCCGACGTAAGTGAACTGGAAGTTCGACGTGAAGGCCGGCTGATCGACAAGACCCGGCAAGTCGGCATTCCTGCCTTGATGGGCAACGTTCTGCGCGAGGTTTTCCAGCACCAGAATCCGTCCGCTCATCCAGTTCTGCACGCTGCTGGCGGTGAGGTCACCGGCCTGCTGCACGGAAGACTGCAGGTTCTGGCGAATGGTGTTTCGCTGCAAGTAATCGTTGTAGAGCGTGAACAGCGCGAACGCCAGGACGACGACGCCCGAAGCGGCCAGGAGGATTTTATGGCTGAACTTGAGATTCATTTCATGGGACTTCTTATGCCAAAAGTGGGGATGCGTTCCGGTTGCAACATTCCATGTACAGCGCAGGCAGCGTTCTTCTGGCCGCTCTACTTTGGTGCACGCATTTCTCACCAGTCTGTCGGCCAACGGCGGAGAAATCTTAGGGCCGCGTGAGAAATGGACGGTTTTAGGACAGGATTCCCGCCGAACGGCGTGCCAGAGCGGCTGCGAGGGAATTTTTCACAACCGCCATAGGGACGACGGTTGCAAAATCTGTAACCCTTGATGACAATGCGACTAATTATCATTTGTGACGTTCGGGCTGGCGTGTCATGTCTTCACCTGAGTTGGTCGTACAGGCGCTTTACGGTAGTCATCACGGCTGGCTCAATGCCTGGTTGCGCGCGCGGCTGGGCAACGCAGCGGATGCGGCGGATCTGGCTCAGGACACTTTCCTGCGCCTGCTGCAACGTACTGAACGCCTCGAACTCAAAGCGCCTCGCGCTTTCCTGCGGACCATCGCGCGCGGCCTGGTGATCGATCATTGGCGTCGCGAGGAAATCGAGCGGGCCTATCTGGAAACCATTGCTCATTTGCCTGAAGGCGAAGTACCTGACGCCGAATCGCGCGCGTTGGTGCTGGAACTGCTGGAAAGCATTGCGCGCATGCTTGAGGGTTTGAAGCCGAAAGTGCGTCAGGCGTTTCTCCTGGCGCAGTGCGAGGGTTTGACTCACAAACAGATCGCCGAGCAGTTGGGCGTGTCGGTACGTTCAGTGGAACGATACGTCGCCGATGCGCTGTATCACTGCTATGTGTTGCGATATGAAAGCTGATGCCTGTGGATAATCTCTCACTCGGTCGCCGCGTCGAACCGCGTCACCACGTGGTCAAGCAAGCGATTCACTGGCTGCTGCGGCTGCGCAATAACCACGGCAATTCGCGTCTGACTCGCCAATGCGAGCAGTGGCGCGCCGAGCATCACGAACATGAAATCGCCTGGCAGCGGGTGCAGTCGCTGCAAGCCGAATTGAGTTCCAGTCTGCGCGCCGTGCCGGGCGCGCAGGTCGCTTTCAATACCTTGGAAAACAGTGCGCAGGGATTGGGCCGACGCCAGGCTTTGAAGTTGTTGTCGGGCGCGCTGTTGATGGGCTCCGCCGCATGGCTGGCCAAGGACAGCGCCGCCTGGCAGCAATGGCGCGCCGACTACGCGACGGCGACCGGCGAACGGCGCGGTTTCCAGTTACCCGACGGCACGCGGATCGAACTCAACACCGCCAGCGCCGTGGACCTGGATTACACCGCGCAGCAGCGCCTGATCAAACTGACCCGTGGCGAGATCATCGTTACCTGCGGCGGCTCTGACGAAGGCGCGGCATCCGATCGACCGCTGCGCGTAGAGAACCGCCACGGCAGTTATGCGCCGGTCGATGGGCGTTTCATTTTGCGGCAGGACGATCAGTGCACGCGGCTCAGCGTTACCCGCGGCCGAGTGTTGGTTCGCGCTGGCGGTCATTCCCTCGAAGCGCTCGCCGGGCAAAGTTTTCTGGTCAACCAAAGCGGTTTGCGCGCAGCGCCTACGCCGGATATGGATGCGGGCGCCTGGCTCGACGGTTTGATCGTCACGCGCAATATGCGCCTGGGTGATTTTCTTGCTGAAGTCGCCCGTTATCGCCCGGGGTTTCTGAGTTGCGCGGCGGATATCGCAGACTTGCGCCTCTCTGGGGTGTTCCGTCTGGAGGACACCGACAGGCTGCTGGCGGTCCTGCCGCAGACGCTGCCGGTGCAATTGCGTTATCGCACCCGTTGGTGGGTGACTCTGGAGCGTGCGGTCTGAACATTTTTTGGCGGGTTTTCGCAGGCAGTCCGGCTTAGTCAGTAAGCACTTCAACTCAGCCCCCGCGACTGCCTACGGAAATCCACAATGACTGTCCGCGCCACTTGTAAGAACCCTCTGAATTTCACTGCAGAATCGACACTGCTGCGCCATGCGGTTCGGGCCGCACTGCTGACCACCGCGCTGGGCGTCAGCGTGTTACCGAGCCTGAGTCTGGCCGCCAACACCGGCACCGAGATCAGCCACCGCTACAACATTGCTGCCGGGCCATTGGGCGAGGCGTTGAATCAGTTTGCCCGGCAGGCCGGTATCACCCTGGCGATGACACCGCAACAGACTCAAGGTCAGCAATCACCCGGCGTGCAGGGTGAATATTCGACCGACCAGGCCTTGAGCCATTTGCTCGGCAGCTCAGGGTTGGAAGCCGTCAGCCAGGACGGCAGCAGCTACATTCTGCGCCCACTCGCTGAAAGCGAAGCTCTGGCCTTGCCGACCACTGATATCAAAGGTTTTGCCCTCGGCAACGCGCTGGGCAGCATGGCCGGCTACAACGCCACGCACAGCCAGATCGCCACCAAGACCAGTACCGCATTGCTGGAAACCTCGCAAAGCGTATCGGTGGTCACGCGCGAGCAAATGGATGACCAAGGCTCGCAGACCGTCTCGCAAGCGATGCGCTACGCCCCGGGCGTGCTGACCAACCCGTATGGCGCTACGCACCGTTACGACTACGTGGCGATGCGCGGTTTCAACGACGGCTCGGTGGACAACATCTACCTCGACGGCCTCAAGTCGATGGGCGACAGCGGCACCTACAGCACCATGCAGGTCGATCCGTATTTCCTTGAGCGTGTGGACATTCTCAAAGGCCCGTCGTCCGTGCTGTACGGCCGCAGTTCGCCCGGAGGCCTGGTCGCATTGACCAGCAAAAAGCCGTTGTATGAGGCCTACCATCAGGTGCAAGCCACGGTGGGGACGCAAGGCCAGCGTGGGGTTGGTTTTGACTTCAGCGGTCCGGTCGATGACGACAAGCGCATTGCCTATCGTCTGACCGGACTAAGCGATCAGTCCGACACGCAATTCGACCATAACAAGGAAAAACGCTTCGCCCTTGCGCCGACGTTGAGCATCGATTTCAGCGAAGACACCTCGCTGACTCTGCAAGCCTATCTGCAGCACGATCCGGACGGCGGCTATCACGGCGGCGTTCCGGCGGACGGCACAATCCATCAGCACAATGGCGAGCGCATCTCACCGCGCTTCTTCGAGGGCGAGCCGGGGATCGATGGCTACTCCCGTGACCAGCAGTCGTTTGGCTATCAGTTCGAACATCGCTTCAACGATGTCTTCACGGCGCGGCAGAATTTCCGTTATCTCGATTCCAAAGTGAACATGGATCAGGTCTACGCCTATGGCTGGACCACTCCGACCAGCAATGAACTGAACCGTTATTACACCGGCGGTGATGAGCGCCTGCATGCGTTTATCGTCGACAACATGCTGCAGGCCGAATTCTTCACCGGCGCGACCAAGCACACAGTCCTGATGGGCGCGGATTATCAACGGCGCAAAACCGTGGTCGACTGGACCAGTGGTGGGCTGGCGCCGATCAATGCGTTCAATCCGGTATACGGCAACTCGGCGATCGAAATGTACGGCGACACCAGCTATCTGCGTCGCCTCGAACAGACCGGTGTGTACCTGCAAGACCTGATCGAGATGGACAAGTGGCGCTTCTCGCTGGGCCTGCGTCAGGACTGGGTCGAGACATCCGATGAAAACCGCATCGCCGAAGCGGGGCGTCCGGTTGGTACAGAAATCAATGATCGGCGCACGAAACTCACTGGCCGCGCCGGCGCGTTATACCTGTTCGATAACGGTCTGGCGCCATACATCAGCTACTCCGAGTCGTTTAACCCGAACTCCTATGCCGACAGCGCCGGTAATCCACTCGCCCCTACCGATGGCACACAGTGGGAAGTCGGTTTGAAGTATCAGCCGCCGGGCACCGATAACCTGTTCACCGCCTCGCTGTTCCGCATCGACCAGGAAAACCTCGCGACCAAACTGCCGCAGGAAAACTTCTATCGCGCAGTCGGCGCTGTGCGCTCGCAAGGTCTGGAGGTGGAGGCGCACATGCAACTGACCGACAACTTCAAAGTACTCGGCAGTTACACCTTCACTGATATCGAATATTCAAAATCGATGATCAGCACTTTGAGTACGCCGAGCGATGTAATCGAAAACAAGGGCAACTCGCCGACTCAAGCGCCGCGCCACATGGCCTCGCTATGGGCTGACTACAAATTCGACAGCGCCGCACTTGATGGTCTTCGCCTGGGTGGCGGCGTGCGATATGTCGGCTACAGCTGGGCCGATGCGGAAAACACGATGAGGGTGCCGTCTTACACGTTGTTCGACGCCTCGATTGGTTATGACCTGGGCAAGATTGGTTTGAAGGGTGTTGATGTACGGCTCAACGCGAACAACCTGACCAATGAATCCTATGTCGCGTCCTGCGCCAGTCTGAACTTCTGCTACATGGGCGAAGAACGCAACGTAGCGGCGACCGTCAGCTATCAGTTCTAAAGCCGTGTCCTGTGCATAAAAAGCCAGCCCCTGATATCAGGGGCTGGCTTTGTCGTTTCTTCGGGGGTGTTCTGTATGCGTGCGTTTCTGGTTTTATTGCATCGATATATCGGCCTGGCCATTGCGGTGTTTCTATTGCTGGCGGGCCTTACAGGCAGTGTGCTGGCGTACAATCATGAACTGGATGAATGGCTGAATCCGCAATTCTATAAAGCGACGTCAGTGGGTGAGCGCCTGCCGCCCGGCGCGTTGGTAGAGGCGGTGCAAACTGCACATCCGAAACTGCAAGTCTGGTACATGGAGTATCCGCAGGAGGCGGGGCATACGGCGCTGCTGGCGGCCGTTCCGCGTAAAGATCCGGCGACGGGCCAGCCGTTCGATGAGCGCAATCAGGTGTTCTATCTGGACCCGATCAGCGCGGAGCAAAAAGGCGCGCGCTACTGGGGTGAATGCTGTTTTCAACGAGAGAACTTCATCCCGTTCATTCTGGAGTTTCATTACAACCTGACATTGCCCGGTAACTGGGGATTGCTGTTGATGGGTGGGGTGGCGATCGCGTGGGTGATCGACTGCTTTGTCGCATTGTTCCTGACCTTGCCGCGGGGCAAGCCCTTCTGGAAGAAGTGGGCGACTGCTTGGAAGGTCAAAGGCGGGCATGCCTACCGCTTGAACTTCGACCTGCATCGCGCCGGAGGATTGTGGTTGTGGCTACTGCTGTTACCGATCGCCGTCAGCAGCGTAGCAATGAACTTGCCGAGCCAAGTGTTCAAGCCTGCGGTTTCTTTGTTTTCGCCCATCGAGCCGAGCGTTTATGAAGCCAGAGGACGAATGCCCGCCAATCAACTGGGGACGACACAGTTGAGCTATCAACAGGCGTACGAAAGGGCATTGCAGGAAGGGGAACGATTAGGACTGACGGCCGCGATCGGCGAGTTGTATTACAGCTTTGAGTACAACTTCTACGGCGCAGGATTTGGACAGCACGATACGGACGCTCACGGTAAATCCTGGTTGTTCTTTCACGGTACCGATGGCCGATTATTGGGACAGGAGGTCGCGGGACAGGGCACGCTTGGAGAGCAGTTCTATCGACTCCAGTTGCCCATACATGGGGGACGGATCATCGGGGTGACAGGGCAGGTAATGATCGCGGTACTGGGTGTGTTGATTGCGGGGTTGTCAGGGACGGGCGTTTATATCTGGTGGCGCAAGTGGCGGGCAAGACGCAGCAGCAAGACTCGCAGAACGGCATGATCTTTCGTACACGCTTAAATGACAAAACCCCTGTCTGCGTTAGCAGACAGGGGTTTCGGAATTCAATCTTGACGATGACCTACTCTCACATGGGGAAACCCCACACTACCATCGGCGATACATCGTTTCACTGCTGAGTTCGGGATGGGATCAGGTGGTTCCAATGTTCTATGGTCGTCAAGAAATTCTTTATCTGGCCCGTCAACACGGTAACAAACCAGCAAAAACAGGAACTTCTACTAAAACAAAACCCCAACTGCTTTCGCAATTGGGGTTTCGGAATTTAATCTTGACGATGACCTACTCTCACATGGGGAAACCCCACACTACCATCGGCGATGCATCGTTTCACTGCTGAGTTCGGGATGGGATCAGGTGGTTCCAACGCTCTATGGTCGTCAAGAAATTCGGGTACTGACTCGGGACCAGATGGCCTCGCTTCAGCAAATTGGGTATGTGACAGCTAGGTGTTTGTGAACTTCGAACTTTCGGTTCGTTTCGTCTTCACACACCGCAATCTGGTGCCTTTTCAGGTCAGCAAATTGCTTGGGTGTTATATGGTCAAGCCTCACGGGCAATTAGTATTGGTTAGCTCAACGCCTCACAGCGCTTACACACCCAACCTATCAACGTCGTAGTCTTCGACGGCCCTTCAGGGAACTCAAGGTTCCAGTGAGATCTCATCTTGAGGCAAGTTTCCCGCTTAGATGCTTTCAGCGGTTATCTTTCCCGAACATAGCTACCCGGCAATGCCACTGGCGTGACAACCGGAACACCAGAGGTTCGTCCACTCCGGTCCTCTCGTACTAGGAGCAGCCCCTCTCAAATCTCAAACGTCCACGGCAGATAGGGACCGAACTGTCTCACGACGTTCTAAACCCAGCTCGCGTACCACTTTAAATGGCGAACAGCCATACCCTTGGGACCGGCTTCAGCCCCAGGATGTGATGAGCCGACATCGAGGTGCCAAACACCGCCGTCGATATGAACTCTTGGGCGGTATCAGCCTGTTATCCCCGGAGTACCTTTTATCCGTTGAGCGATGGCCCTTCCATACAGAACCACCGGATCACTAAGACCTACTTTCGTACCTGCTCGACGTGTCTGTCTCGCAGTCAAGCGCGCTTTTGCCTTTATACTCTACGACCGATTTCCGACCGGTCTGAGCGCACCTTCGTACTCCTCCGTTACTCTTTAGGAGGAGACCGCCCCAGTCAAACTACCCACCATACACTGTCCTCGATCCGGATAACGGACCTGAGTTAGAACCTCAAAGTTGCCAGGGTGGTATTTCAAGGATGGCTCCACGCGAACTGGCGTCCACGCTTCAAAGCCTCCCACCTATCCTACACAAGCAAATTCAAAGTCCAGTGCAAAGCTATAGTAAAGGTTCACGGGGTCTTTCCGTCTAGCCGCGGATACACTGCATCTTCACAGCGATTTCAATTTCACTGAGTCTCGGGTGGAGACAGCGCCGCCATCGTTACGCCATTCGTGCAGGTCGGAACTTACCCGACAAGGAATTTCGCTACCTTAGGACCGTTATAGTTACGGCCGCCGTTTACCGGGGCTTCGATCAAGAGCTTCGCGTTAGCTAACCCCATCAATTAACCTTCCGGCACCGGGCAGGCGTCACACCCTATACGTCCACTTTCGTGTTTGCAGAGTGCTGTGTTTTTAATAAACAGTCGCAGCGGCCTGGTATCTTCGACCGGCATGAGCTTACGGAGCAAGTCCTTCACCCTCACCGGCGCACCTTCTCCCGAAGTTACGGTGCCATTTTGCCTAGTTCCTTCACCCGAGTTCTCTCAAGCGCCTTGGTATTCTCTACCCAACCACCTGTGTCGGTTTGGGGTACGGTTCCTGGTTACCTGAAGCTTAGAAGCTTTTCTTGGAAGCATGGCATCAACCACTTCGTGTTCTAAAAGAACACTCGTCATCAGCTCTCGGCCTTAAGATCCCGGATTTACCTAAGATCTCAGCCTACCACCTTAAACTTGGACAACCAACGCCAAGCTGGCCTAGCCTTCTCCGTCCCTCCATCGCAATAACCAGAAGTACAGGAATATTAACCTGTTTTCCATCGACTACGCTTTTCAGCCTCGCCTTAGGGACCGACTAACCCTGCGTCGATTAACGTTGCGCAGGAAACCTTGGTCTTTCGGCGTGGGTGTTTTTCACACCCATTGTCGTTACTCATGTCAGCATTCGCACTTCTGATACCTCCAGCAAGCTTCTCAACTCACCTTCACAGGCTTACAGAACGCTCCTCTACCGCATCATCCGAAGATGATACCCGTAGCTTCGGTGTATGGTTTGAGCCCCGTTACATCTTCCGCGCAGGCCGACTCGACTAGTGAGCTATTACGCTTTCTTTAAA